>NZ_JAGSOY010000005.1 GCF_018837975.1 Zooshikella harenae
TGCCAATGGCAGCAACCCCACGTTTACTGAGGGTGGTGCAGCTGGCAGTCTGTTTAATGGCACTAGTATTAGTACCGTGGAGGCAGGTCAAACCATCAAGGGCTTCACCTTTACCATTTCTAATGTGGCCAATGGTATTAATGAAGCGATCAATATCGACGGTACCGCCATTGTGCTCACTCATGGCACCAGTGGCAGCACCGCCGGGAATAGCTTGAGTTACAGTGTCACTGTAGTGGGTACCACCGCGACGGTTGCGTTGACCGGGGGGACGATGTCCACAGCCACCACGCAAACCCTGATTGATAACATGAGTTATCAGAACAACAGCAATACGCCCAGTACCAGTAACCGCGTTGTCACGTTAACCAGTGTTCAGGACAGCGGGGGTACGGCGAATGGCGGGGATGATACTGCTTCCATCTCTGTCGCTTCGACGGTAACTGTAGTGGGCGTCAATGATGAACCTACCTTAACCGCAAATGCTAGTAATCCAACCTTTATTGAAGATGGGGCTGCGGCCAGTCTATTCAATGGTACGAGTATTTCTACTGTTGAAGCAGGGCAGAATATTTCTGGGCTTACACTGACGGTGACTAATGTTATTAATGGCGGAAGTGAAGTCTTGAATATTGATGGTACATCAATAGCGCTGTCCCATGGAACCAATGGTACTACGGTTGGAAATAGCTTTAACTATACGGTTGTTGTCGTGGGTAATACGGCAACAGTCTCTCTTTCTGGTGGCAGTATTTCAGCTGCTTCAGCGCAATCACTGGTGGATAGTATTAGTTATCAAAATAACAGTAATACACCCGATACCAGTAACCGAGTAGTGACTTTAACCAGCATTCAGGATACAGGTGGTACTGCGAATGGTGGTGATAATACAGGCTCACTGGCCATCGCTTCCACTGTGACCGTCGTTGGCAATAATGATGCTCCCACTTTAAGTGCTAATGCGAATAATCCTAATTTTGTTGAGGATGGTAGTGCAGTTAATGTGTTTAATGGCACAACGGTTAGCACAGTCGAATCGGGTCAAAATATCACTGGCTTGACATTGACGGTTACTAATATCACTAACATCTCACAAGAAATAATTAATATTGATGGGGCTTCGGTTTTACTCGTGAATGGGACTTCCGGCTCCACCACCATTAATGGATTAAATTATGCTGTAAGTTTTTCTGGTTCTACTGCGACTGTTGTATTAACAGGAGGTAATTTAACAGCTGCGCAAACGCAGACACTGGTTGATGGTATAACCTACCAAAATAACAGCCAGTCACCCAATACGACACCTCGTGTAGTTACGTTGACACAAATTACCGATGATGGTGGAACAGCTAATGGTGGCAGTGACACGAAGAATTTATCTGTTGCCTCAACCATAGGTGTTACTTCAGTAAATGATGTGCCTACCGCCATGAGCTTATCGAATGCTGATTTAAGGTTATCTTCGACAACGGGCATCGTTGGTTCATTATCCTCAACAGATGCTGATATTGGAGACACACATACTTATGTGCTAGTCAGTGGTGTGGGTGGTGATCACAACGGCTTATTTGTGATTGAAAATAATGTGATAAAGGCTGCGAATACCGCTAACTTGTCTGGTGGTATTTACACTATTAGAGTGAAAACCATTGATGGTGCGGGTGGTTCTTATGAGAGACCTTTTACGATAACGGTTATTGATGATGCTTCTCTCAACTATACCCAGCAAAATGGTAATGATATAGGTGCTGATAATCCCAGGACGAATAATGAGCCTCCAACCATAAATGTCGTATTACCAAGGGAGGCTGTCGCAGTTAATAATGTTATCGATGCTAATCAACGTACCTATAGTACGACACTCACAAATATCGCAATAAATACCCAGGTACCACCTCCATTAGCATTCTCTCCGACATACAACTTTTATACTGCAATTGGTCGGGGATTTGGCATTAGTAGCTCAACACCATTTGGCTCTCCCAGTAACTTTGGTAACCCCCCTGGATTTAATCAAGATACAGGACCAGCAGATAGTAATGATGTAAGTAGTCCTGATGATAGTAATGACGGGGATGATGATACTCGTTTGGAGCCTACAGATAGTGGATCTCCTGAAAATAGTGATACTCAGAATAGTAATCAGGGTGATTCCTCTCCAAGTCGTGGTGATACAAATAATTCGACATTTAGGCCCAGTTTTACAGAGCAGTTACAGCTCGCGAATAATACCATTAAAAAACAGGCTTTATTGGATGCATTAGTGGCTACACTACCAAGTGACAATGCTGAGAAAAGCGAACTAGTAGTGGATTAAAAAAACAGCTGAAAAAGTGAGTTAGAAAATCGTTACAAAAATAAATTATATTTCTATCTAACTCGACTTTGGCCATCATTCAATACACATGACAGCTAAAAATAAGCTATTAGAAACAACAGGTTAGAATTAATTCATATCATGGTTTTCATTAGACATGAGTTAATTCAGGTTATAAACACTAACTGTATTGCTTTACCTGCAATGCCTTAGCTTCTAAATGGCCAAAGTCGAGTATCTAAAAAAATGCAGTGAATTAGCTATAGTTATATGTAAGTAATAAGGCTTAAGGGCCCTTATTACTTACATTCTTTGTACTACTATAGCTAGCATGTAGTTCGGGGGGTCGTAAACTAGACCTTTGCTTAGAAAAATCAAAAAACGTTTAATTAGGGTTTTATTTACGGGGTAACAGTTGCGCCATGAAAATTATCCACGGATGGATGCTTTTTTTGGGATTATTAACATTGGGGGGGTGTGTAGTGACACCAGAACCCATTAATCCTGAAAAAACAGCACAGCGAGTGATGAATGACATTGATCAAATGTTTAAAGAACAAATACCTGTGTCGGGAGAAGTAAGCCTTTATGAGGCGATGGCTCGGGCGGTTAAATATAACATTGATCATCGACTGAAAATGCTTTCCCAAGTGGTCAAAAATAGAGAACTTGACCTATCTAAATACGATCTACTACCAAGATTAGCGGCTTCTGCAGGCTATAAACATCGGGATAATGAGAATGCCTCAAATAGCTTTTCTGTGAGTAGAGGTGTGGAATCTTTGGAAACATCAACCTCCCAGGATAAAGAACTATGGACAGCCCAAGCTCAGGTTGTTTGGAATGTTTTGGATTTTGGTGTTAGCTATCTCAGACAACAGCAGCATGCAGATAAGGTGCTTATAGCAGAAGAACAACGTCGTAAAGTTGTTCAGAATATTGTTCAAGAGGTGCGGCAAGCTTATTGGCGTGTTGTAGCTGCGCAAGAGATTGAGCAGAATTTACATTCGGCCATCCGTGACATTGAAAATGCTCTTAATACCGCTAGGCGGATGAAGACTGATGGATTACAGAGACCAATACAAACGCTTGAGTACCGGCGGGACTTATTAAAAACCTATCGTGGTTTGTTGAAGAAAAGCGATGAGCTAGCTTTGGCAAAAGCTGATTTAGCACGACTGATGAACCTTTCTCCAGGAACTTATTATCGTGTCATGCCAATGCCTAGAAAAGAGAGTTCTTTTACTTTTAATGTACAACAATTGACTTCTTTGCAGCTAGCTGCACTGCGTTATCGGCCTGAATTAAGAGAGATGGACTATAATGCACGTATTGTCGAAAAAGAAGGTACGATAGCTAAGCTGGAGTTGTTGCCTGGATTATCATTTACCCTAGGTGGCTACTATGACGACAATAGTTTCTTACTAAATCAAAGCTGGGCAGAAGCAGGTGTTCAGGTTTCTTATGATTTAGTTAAGCTTGCCACAATACCCGATGTAAATGCTTTACAAGACTCGCGTAATAAACTAGTTAATTTACAGCGTCGTGCATTAAGCTCTGCTATTTTAGCGCAAATGGAATTGGCAGTACGTAGTTATTTAATTGCGAAAAAAGACTATGAATTATCTTTGTCTGCTACAGATATTGAAAACCAGCGTTATCGTCAGTACCGTGCTCAAGGTGATACCGGTATGACTGCCAGGTTGGAGCTTACCCAGGCAAAAGCAGATATGTTGCTTGCATCTTTAGATCAGCACTTTCAATATGCACAAATGCAAAGCCAGTTTGGTTTAATACTAAACTCAATAGGTATTGATCCATTACCACAAGTTGTTGCCAGTCATAACTTGCCTGCTTTAACGTCGACCATGAAAAGATATTTTCAAGAGCAATTACCAAAACAGTTACAAGAAGTACTCGTTGAAGCGAAAACAATGAACGTGGCCAGCAAATAAGACTGATTTTATTTGTAGGCTTTAATGGAAAGATAAAAAGGACCATGGCGCAGGTCCTTTTTTTGTTTAAGGTGATTTTATTGTACGAAGCACAACAAATTTTCGGTCGCTGGCGATGAGTGTGCAATTTCCAAAAAGTCGCTTAAGGATGACATGGTAATTTAAATGTCGGTTACCAATGACTGTCAAAGCCCCACCAAGTGCTAATTTCTGTTTTGCTTGTTTAAACATCCTCCGCGCAATTTGATCACCAACAGCGTGCTGCTGATGAAATGGTGGATTACACAGAATCTCATCTGCTTCTTGTGTTATTCCTTGTAAGCAGTCATTGACAATAAACTGTGCATTTTGCCTGTTTGGAAAAGTGTGCTGCCATGTTAATTTAGCCGAATTGACTGCCATAAATGACTCGTCAGTAAAAGTAATTTGGGCCTCAGGATTCATGATGCCTGCACATACACCAAGCGCACCGTTGCCGCAGCCTAAATCAACTATATGTTGAGCCTTTTCTAGTGGTAAGGATGATAAGTTTTGCAAAAGCAGTCGAGTGCCAATATCTAATTTTTGTCTTGCAAATACGTTGGCATGACCATAGGCAGTAAGCGTGTGATTGAGGAAGTTAAATGTATAAGAGATTGGAAAAGACTTTTCTGTCGCCACATTAGTATTAATTGTACTGTGGAAAAGACGTGCTTTTTTTTGCGCTAAAGATGCTTGAGTTGGGCCAATGTATCGTTCTAATGTTTGAATGAGCGTGGGAGGGAGGTGTTTTATCATTCCACCCGCAACAAATGTGGTATTGGAAGAAATATAGGGATGTAGACGAATGAGTTGCTCAATAAGTAGCGCATTATTTTTGGGTACTTTCAGGATGACAAGATCATATTTACCAGAAAGTGCAGATAAGGGGGTGAGCAGTGAGAAGTCATCACTTGCAATGTAGTTGGTTTGAGCATTGTGAATTATACCTTGATGACTGAGAAAAGAGTCACTGATAATAGTAGGGTGTGTTGGGTGAAGAGCAAGCGAGAGTGCACCCCACTGATCATTCAGGATGATGGGCTGTTGCCAGTTATTAGTTGATTTTGCGATAAATTCTATCAAGTACTCATCAGCAGCATCCCAAGCTTGCAAAGTGTCTTTGGTATTTATTGGGTAGCGAGTGAGCTTTAAGTCAGTTATGGCATTACTAAACGTTTTCATCATGTTGCCGGTCAATAAACATATTTGAACAGATTCAGCTCATGCATATAGGGAGTTGCTGCATTTGGTGGCTGACCTATAATGGCCGCATTATACTGAAATTTGTTTTTATCTGCGCAATTAAAGAGATGCTATTCATGGCGAACTCGAATTACGATTATGACTTGTTGGTTATAGGGGCAGGATCTGGTGGCGTTCGGGCCAGTCGTATGGCTGCGTCACAGGGCGCAAAAGTAGCTGTTGTTGAGTCTACTTTTTTGGGGGGAACCTGTGTCAACGTCGGTTGTGTACCCAAGAAGCTACTTTCTTATGCCGCGCACTTTGCTGAAGACTTTCGTGATGCCACCGGTTTTGGCTGGTCAATTGATGATACACAATTTGACTGGCCAGTATTAAGGCGTAATAAAGATAAGGAAATACAACGACTAAATGGCATCTACCAGCGTTTGCTGGAAAGTGCTGGAGTAACCATTATTAATGGTCATGCACGGTTTATTGATGATCATACTGTCGAGGTAGATGGGGATCATTACTCTGCTGAGCGAATTTTAATTGCGACAGGCGGGCAGCCTTTTGTTCCTGAGTTTCCTGGTCATGAGCATGCGATTACATCAAATGATGCCTTTTATTTAGACGCCTTACCAAAACGTGTAGTCGTTGTAGGAGGAGGTTATATAGCACTGGAGTTTGCGAGCATCTTCAATGGATTAGGCGTTGAAACAACGTTAATTTATAGAAGAGAGCTTTTTTTACGTGGGTTTGATGACGATGTACGTCACTTTATGCGTGATGAAATTGATAAAAAAGGAATTCAGTTACGTTTTAGTGAAGATATTTCTCGTTTAGATAAGCAGCAGGATGGCACGTTGCAATGTCAGTTAAAAACGGGAGGAGAGATAAACACTGATCTGGTGCTATACGCTACAGGTCGTGTACCTAATACCTTAGGTTTAAATTTGGCCCAGGTAGGGATTGAAACAGATCAACATGGCGCAATTGTTGTCAATGAGCACTTTCAGACATCTGTACCTTCAATATATGCATTAGGTGATGTGATTAATCGAGTGCAATTAACGCCAGTGGCATTAGCTGAAGCAATGAGCCTAGTTCGTCATTGGTATCAGGAGAGTAATGAACCTATTGATTATTCATTGGTGCCTTCTGCAGTATTTTCTCACCCGAATATTGCCTCTGTAGGGTTAACAGAAGCTCAGGCAAGGGATCGATACAGTAAGTTGGATATTTATCGAACCAGCTTTCGCCACTTAAAGCATACACTCAGTGGTAGTGAGGAAAAAACGCTGATGAAGCTTATTGTGGATAAGGTGACTGATAAAGTGATTGGCTGTCATATGGTGGGTGCTGAAGCAGGAGAAATAATGCAGGGACTGGCTGTAGCTGTTCAGGCTGGAGCAACAAAAGCGGTGTTCGATAGAACAATTGGTATACATCCCACGGCGGCAGAGGAATTTGTCACCATGCGCGAGCCAGTTGCTGAAAATTAAACATTAGGGACTTTCTAGTCCCTTTTGTATCCATTACGAATTATTTTTAGGTTAATTTTATATTACGCATTGAGCTTGGAGTGATTGAAGTAGACTACTATAGTATAAAGAGAACAAATTTTTCGGTTTACTCTATGTTTTGTTAATAACGTTAAGGTTTTATGTAGTTTTATTAGCTAACTAAAACTACAAAAGTAAATTTAGCAGGGAATAGTTGTTATCTACCCATTGATAAGGGTGTACACATTAAGCAAATGGACCTTATGCGAAATAGCTTGACAATTAAAGGGAAAGTATTTGCGCTATTTTTTTGCTTGTTACTAACAATGGTTTTGTTGGTGGCAAATGGTTTGAAAAGTGTAAATAGTGTGAATGAGTTGTTTTATGAGATTAGGACAAGTGAATTAAGTAGAACAGAATTACTGAATATTGTAGAGAAAATCAGTAAACTGCGATTTTTTCTACAGGGAAAAAACAAAAATACACTGGTTAGCATAGAACAGTTTAAAAGTATAGTTCTGGAGGTTAGGGATAGTTACGCAAATCTTGAAAAAATTAAATTAGTAAATCCGCCTTCTTTACCTGGTGAACTGACTGATCAATCTGAACTATTTAGCTTGTTCATCCAACACATCGATACATTACGAACTGAGAATCTTCGCTTTCAGCAATTTCACTCAAGGCTATTAATTGATGTTGATAGTATTATCACTCAATCACTCCAGCCAGTATCAAATACTGAAGAAAACCAAATACTTGTAGATATAAAACAATGGTTACTGTCTACAAGCTTATTCGACCAATATAAAAATCTAAATAATCAGTGGTTGGTCACTGCAGGGAAGTATAAGCAGGAATTAGCAATATTAAAGCAGAGGAAGGCATCAGCTAAACTGCAAATAACTGGGTTGGTGACTGATTTAGATGCATTGATCCAAGCATACCTTAACACTCAGTCTCTTTGGGTCAAATTAACCACTGACCTTGTACATATAGAAAACCGCTACCAAGACTTTTTAAAGTATGCATTTCTTCAGGTTGAGCAATCGGATAAGGTTTTTGATAAAGAGTTTCAGGATATCGTAAAGAATAAGTGGTTGGTAGTCATTGTAGTAAGTCTGCTCAGCGTATTAATTGCAATATTCCTTATTTTGAGCACTGTTATCCCACTTAAGAAAATTACGAATGCATTTAGGTTGTTGTCAATTGGAGAGCTTGATATAGAAATTCCTGGCAAGCATCGTAAAGATGAGCTTGGAGAGTTAGCATTTACAGCAGGTATTCTTATAGAAAAAAGCCAACAAACTGCCACGTTGCTTGAAAACAGTAAACGATTAGTGACAGAGCAGGAAGCAACCAATAAAGCATTAAAGCAAGAAATAGAACAAAGACAGCAGGTAGAGTATGACTTGGTTAAAGCCAGAGAAGCTGCTGAGCTGGCAAATTATCAAAAGAGCTTATTTGTAACTAATGTCACACATGAACTTAAAACGCCCTTAAGTGGCATTCTTGGCATGCTGAGTTTATTGGATGCAACCAAGTTAACACCAGAGCAGAAAGAATATATTGATTATGCGTTGAAGTCTGGAGATGCTACCTTAGCGATGATTCACAATATGTTGGATTATACGACCCTTGAAGCAGGACGAATTTCTCTTCAACGTAAACCATTCTTACTATGCTCTCTTGTGGAAGAAGTGATTTTTTTAAGTGCCTTTCGCGCGGCGCAAAAGCAAATTGTTTTGCTCTATGATATTGCTAGTTATTTGCCAGAACAATTAGAGGGTGATGTTGCTCGAATTCGTCAAGTTTTACTTAACCTCGTTAGTCATACTATTCAACACACAGACCAAGGATATATAGCCTTGGATGTGCAGGGGCACACGAGTATCGATGAAGCGGTGGTTAAATTTATTATTCATGATAGTGGCCAATTAATAACGTGGGATCTATTTGATGAACGTTATACATCAGCGGCTCAGGAAAATGAAAGCGCTGATTCTATAGGTGTGGCTATTGCTCGGCAGTTAGCGGAGTTGATGTGGGGAAAACTCGAAAAATCAACACTGGATAATCCTGCTCGATTTACCTTAACGTTATCTTTACCAACTGTGTGTACTACAGACCCATTGATGAATAAGCCTGCACTTAGTTCTCAAAGTTTATTAAAAGGGATTTGGTTGGGCGAAAGTTCTATCGTTTATAATTACCTTGCTTGTTTAGCGAAAAAAGTGAATTTACATTTAGTTCATTTATCTTCATTGACAGAGTTGGCGAATTGGGTAGGTAAAAACAGCTTACAGGAGTATCAATGCATACTTATTAGTAGTGAACTAATGAGTGAAAGTTATCCCAAATTGTTACAGCATATTCGTGCGGTTCATCCTGCTATACGTCAGTTAGCGATAATTTGGTATAGCTTATTCCCTCGTTGTGGAGAAGCTAATCAGTTTAAAGTGGTCGGTTTTAATGGCTATTTATCGCACCCCACAAAACACAAAGATTTTCTAACGCTCTGTCATGCCTTGCTGAATAAATCACATGGGTTTATTACCCGTTATATTCAGCCAGATATAGAGTTGCCTGAAGTGTTTGATGTTAGTCAAATGGCTGATGAAAATACTGGACAGCTTAAAGTATTGGTAGCTGAAGATAATCCAGTTAACCAAAAAGTAGCAGCCAGAATGTTGAGCAAATTACAATGTAAGGTGAGTGTTGCGAATAATGGGCAAGAAGCGGTTAATATGTGGCAGAGCCAGGGGTTTGATCTTATTGTTATGGATTGCAATATGCCGGTGATGGATGGCTATGATGCTACCCGGCAAATTCGTTCGTTAGAGCCTGAACGCTCACATATATATATTGTTGCTTTAACAGCCAATGCTTTGGAGGGAGAACGAGAGAAGTGTTTTCAAGCAGGCATGGATCATTACTTGACGAAGCCAGTTAAGTTAGTTGACTTTCAACAGCTTATTGATGAGGTACGTGATCACGCTTGCTCCTCTGACACTGCTGAAATGGTTTAAGTGTTTGAGCCTCAACCAATCTAACATTTATTGTTCATTACTGTACTTAAAGAGGACCTTTAATGCTATCGGGTTAGTGATAATAGCTGGTTTAGCAGAACAAAAAAAACAGACAGTTGTATTTTCATACAAGCTGCCTGTATCCGGGGAGACTCAATGAAAACCAGATAACTCCATATCTGGTTGCATCATGGTAATTAATAAGACAAAGGTGTGGATTAAAAGTTTCCCGTAAAATGAAATTATTTGAAAAAAAATAATAGCTATAAGTAAAGTGCCAACTGTTTAACCTTTTTTGGGTTTATAAGGTTGGGGACTACGAATAGCGTGTATAGCGCTAATTAGAAAAGACTTTGTATACACATTTCATTTCTTGTTCAGAGATCAATAGTCAGGTTTTTAGCTGGTTTGCGGCCTTGGTGATCAAAAGCTGATCGGTTATGATCTTGTTCTTTTGAAAAACAACAGACTTAATGAAGTGGTTAACGAGCTATGAATTCAGTGGTGGTTGCAGTCTTGGTCATGTTAGTGCTCAGCTTATTGCGCACTAACGTGGTAATTTCACTTATAATTGGTGCTATTGCCGGGGGATTAGTAGGAGGGCTTGGCCTAGAAGAAACAATTAATGCCTTTAGTAAAGGGCTGGGTGGGGGAGCTCAAGTAGCATTGAGCTATGCGTTATTAGGAGCGTTTGCGGTTGCGATTGCCAAGTCGGGTCTACCTCACTTAATTGCAGATAAAGCTGTAACGATGTTGGGAAAGAATGGAGATCAACCACAAAAAGTAAAACAGTTGAAGTATGGGTTAATTGCTGTATTAGTATTGGTAGCCATTAGCTCTCAAAATATAATTCCCATCCACATTGCCTTTATTCCTTTGTTAATTCCACCACTGCTTATGGTTATGGCGAAATTGCATCTTGATCGTCGTTTAATTGCCTGTGTGCTGACATTCGGTTTGATTACCCCTTATATGTTTTTGCCTGTTGGGTTTGGCGGTATCTTTCTTAATGAAATATTGTTGGCAAACCTGGCTGATAATGGCCTGGCCACTGAAGGAATTAATGCTTCACAAGCCATGCTTATCCCTGCTTTGGGAATGTTGATGGGGTTATTAGTAGCTGTTTTTATCTCATACCGTGGTAAGCGTGAGTATGATCTTGAGAAAATTCAACAGGCTGAGAGTATCTCTGTCTCTTACTCAGCAAAAAGCTTAGGTATGTCCATTGTCGCCATTGTTGCAGCATTTATTGTTCAGTTATTGACTGACTCAATGATCTTAGGAGCAATGATTGGTTTTCTGGTGTTTTCTCTTAGTGGCGTCATTAACTGGAAAGCGTCAGATGGGGTGTTTGTCGATGGTATGAAGATGATGTCAATGGTGGGATTTATCATGATCGCTGCCGCTGGCTTTGCTGAAGTACTGAGGCAGACAGGAGACATTGCTAACCTGGTAAATAATTCCGCAGCATTGATTGGCAGTAATAAGAGCTTAGCTGCACTGGTGATGTTGGCTGTAGGGTTGTTGATTACAATGGGGATTGGCTCGTCATTCTCAACGATTCCAATTATAAGCGCAATTTATGTACCTCTTGCTATGCAGTTAGGGTTTTCTCCATTGGCAATTGTTGCTTTAGTTGGAACAGCTGCTGCGCTTGGCGATGCTGGATCACCAACTTCTGACTCAACGTTAGGACCAACTGCTGGCTTGAATATGGATGGGCAGCATAATCATATATGGGATACAGTGGTACCTACGTTTCTTCACTATAACTTGCCTTTACTTGTTTTTGGGTGGGTAGCTGCAATTATCTTGTAGTCGTGTCTTATTATGAGAAGAAGTAATAATGGGGGTGGGGGAAGCTTTCATGAAATGATTTCCAAAAGCTTCTCTTACCTGTTGCATTTGCTTGATAACCTCACTGCATTGGTAATAACTAAGCGCTAATGCAGCTTCCATCTGCTGCATTTCTGCGACAGCTTGTTGCAGTTGCTTTAATGATGAGTTTGTAAGACTCGACATAGTCAGTGTTCTCATAGCCCTGTAAATCCTTTGACTAAAAGATTAACCTAATAGTTCGTCAGAGATAGATGAAAGAAATGTAGTTCTGGCTAGAAATTATTCAAGTTAATGATAACTTAAAAAGATAAAGTGAAGTCCCAGAATAGGTGACACCTGATTCTGGGAAGGTCATTAGCACGTATATAAATTTTAAGTGAAGGTAGGTAGCCAAATGATAACCGAGCAGGCCAAGAGCACTTAAAATAAATTTTTTATAAGGATTAAGCTGTTTGCTTTAAGGTGTGCCAGCAGCTTTGAGGACGTAAATACTGAGCTTTGAGCTGTTCAGCCATCTCATTTAAATTTTCCAGTATTGCTAACAGAGATTGCTTTGAACTTTCCATTTCAGCAGGTGTTTTCTGCTTAGTTAAATCTCGCTGAGCCTCAATAGCAGCAACCATCTGTAACTCTTTTTCTGTTAATGGTTTTGGTTCAGGTGGACTAATGTCTTCAGCTTGATGCTGCTCTAAAGTTGCTAGCGAAGAAAGTTGAGTTTCTTTTGAGTTCTCTTGATTATCATCAGCTTTTGAGTGGTTGTTATAGGTTTTTGCCTGCTCAGTTAGCTGTTTAAGGATAGACCCTACTGTAGATGTTTGCTCTTCCTCTGCAGTGGGTTTGTTCTGAGTTTGGACAGAAGTTGTTTTTAATGGTTGTACAGCTGACTTCTTTGCTTTAGTGGTAGTGCGAGCTGCAGGAGCTGCTTCTGGTAATGGTGCTGGGCTACATGTAGCAGTGTTGTTTTTAGATGGTGGCACTGTTGTAGCTTCAGTAGTACTGCGACCATTATGATGAGTGTAAGCATCATAAGATTTAGCCTTTGCTGTAAGTCGTTGTAAAATAGAAGGCCCTTCATGAGCTTCTATTTTAGCCATTGTTTCTGCTGATGGTGATGGTGGTTTAGCAGGAACAGGAGCTTGCTGCTTGGCTGTTGCTGCTTGTTGAGCACCAGTGCTTGACGTGTCAGGGTTACTTGGTTTAGCTTTTGCTGGCGCTTTTCTACGTACAGGGCGACAAATAGTATTTGATGATGAACCCAACTTGTAGCCTTTTAAGCTTAGAGCACTGTACGTGTTGATCGCTTCTTGCTCTAGCTCAGCAAGCTCGTCTCTACTTTCCGCATAATCCCACTCTTCAACACTAAACTCATCGGCGCCGTAGCGAAGAATCTCTTTGTATAGAGGGAAATCAAGATCCATTTCGGCTGCGGCAACAATTTTCGCCCATTGTACTTCAAGTTGGTTACGTGTCGTACCAACATAAACCTGACTAGTGATCTTGTTTGTTACCGTGAAGATTAACAAGGTGACACCTTCGTTACTGAATAGACCCCAAAAAAAGAGCGAAATTATACAGAGGAAGTTTTATGTTGGTAGGGGTTGACAGTGCTCTTTTGAAAAAAAGTGATAAAAAGCAAAAGGATCAGAATAAATATACGGAAACTGATGTTCAGTCATGTTTACTTTTCACGAAAAAGGAGATTGGTCTTACAAAAGTCTTAACTAGAAAATCTCACGTTTGATAATAAGTGATGGTGAGAAAGAGGCATTTTCGTTGACAGGACTTTTAATGTTTGTGCCTAGCTTATTAGGACGCAACCAGATTGTTGCCGCCATGACTAATAGGCGGCAATAGTATTATGATACTGGTCTTAAAAGCTTCGTTTAATGGCAAACTCGGCTAAGTTAAGTAATGCTGTTTTATAGGTAGAAGGTGGCAGAATGGCTAATGCATCTGTAGCCAATTTTTGCTGCTCTGTGGCTTTCTTAAGGGTGTAGTCAAGGGAGCCACTTTGGGTGATGATTTCAATGATTTCTTTTATATTTACTAAGTTGGGTTTTTGAATGGCTTGTCTGACACGTTGAGCGGCTTCGGGTGAGCCTGTTTGAATAGTGTAAATCAGCGGCAGGGTAGGTTTGCCTTCAGCAAGATCATCACCAATGTTTTTACCCATTGCTTCAGTGTCACCCTGATAATCAAGCACGTCATCAACTAGCTGAAATGCCATGCCAAGATGACAACCAAAACGGCGAAGAGATTCACACACTTCTTTGTTACTTTTTGCCAGCTGAGCTGCCGTATGTGTAGACGCCTCAAACAGCATGGCTGTTTTGCCATGAATGACTTTCAGGTAGTCAGCTTCTGATGTGTTGGCATCCCTTATGCGCATAAGCTGCATTACTTCACCTTCAGCAATGATATTGGTGGCTGAAGATAGAGTATTCATAATATCCATATGCCCTAATTGCACCATCATTTGAAATGCACGGGAATACAGAAAGTCACCTACTAACACGCTTGGGGCATTACCCCATTTGGCATTAGCAGTTGATTTACCTCGTCTTAGATCTGAAGTATCTACAACATCATCATGCAAAAGGGTGGCTGTATGGAGAAACTCAATAATAGCGGCTAGTGAGATTTGCTGTTCTCCCTGGTAACCGCATGCACGGGCTGCAAGAAGTACGAGCAAAGGTCTGAGTCTTTTACCTCCAGCTTGAACAATATATTCAGCTATTTTAGTGACGAGAGGAACTTGTGACGCTAGTTGGATGTTGATGCACTTATCAACAGCAGTAAAGTCATCAGCGACGACTGCGTAGATATCTTGAACAAGCTTGGATTCAGGCATGAGATTTTATGTGCACGATTAAAGAAAACCGCCCGCATGCTAGGGGGGTAGAAACGTTCTGTCAAGAATGATAACGCGGATGCTATGTCAGATATACCCACTGTGAATGATTTTTACTTGCAAAACACTTTATCTCATTTGTTTGCTCGAAGATTAGGGGGAATTGATAAATAGATTGGAAGTGAGTCAAAAGAGTATTTCTTGGTAGGTCACATTTTAGGGCTGGAGGCTGTGCTTTTGGACTATAAATAGGTGGTAACAGATATAGGCTAAAATGGAAGCAGGTAATGCTTGCTTGACTCAAGGGATTTCCGTAGAATTGCGCGCTCACGCGCGAAAATCCTGGATTTCTTCTTTTTGTTATAAACGCTATTAATATCAAGTTAAGACAGATATATAGCACTGTCATTATGATGTTGTAGGTGTTTATGGGAAGTAATCTTAGTATGCATTACGCCATTTTTAGTGTGCGTTGCGGATAGGTATTTTCGATTTTGTAAATTCCAGATCTGACTGGATGCCTTTAACAAAAAGGCGGCTGTGGATTTTCGGAGATAGATACATGTATGCGGTAATCGTAAGTGGCGGCAAACAGTATAAAGTCGCTGAAGGGGAAACCCTAAAGTTAGAAAAGCTGGAAGTAGCAACAGGTGAAGCTGTCGAGTTCGATAAAGTACTGTTGGTTGCTAACGGTGAAGAGATCAAAATCGGTGCACCTCAAGTTGAAGGGGCCAAGGTTTCTGCTGAAGTGGTTGCGCATGGCCGCGGTAAAAAAGTGCAAATCGTCAAGTTTAGACGTCGGAAGCACCATCGCAAGCAAATGGGGCACCGTCAGTGGTACACCCAAGTTAAAATTACTGGCATTAATGCGGGCTAATTTACGATAGGAGACTGAAGCATGGCTCACAAGAAGGCAGGGGGTAGTACCCGTAACGGACGCGATTCCCAGAGTAAACGTTTAGGTGTTAAGCGCTTTGGTGGACAACTGGTACCCGCTGGCAGCATTATCGTACGTCAACGTGGCACACGTTTTCATGCTGGTGAAAACGTAGGTATGGGCACAGACCATACATTGTTTGCTAAAGCTGAAGGCCGAGTGGTTTTCGAGGTTAAAGGCCCTAAAAACCGTAAATATGTACGGATTGAAGCGGCTTAAAATCGCCTTCCAGTTTTTATGAAAAGCCCCGCTTTGTCGGGGCTTTTTTATTTCAACACCTAAACTGAAATAGAAAACAAGCTGGCAATATTTTTTTGCGCGAGTAGGATGATTCTCTCCTGTTTGGGCTCGATCTGTGAAAGGTGGTTAATACATGAAGTTTGTCGATGAAGCTTCCATTTATGTTGAGGCTGGAAATGGTGGTGATGGATGCTTAAGTTTTCGACGTGAAAAGTTTGTCGAGAGAGGCGGCCCGGATGGTGGTGATGGTGGTAATGGTGGTAGTGTTTATTTAATTGCAGATAATGACCTGAATACGCTAGTTGATTTCCGTTACCAACCTAAATATCGAGCAGAGCGCGGAGAAAATGGCCGTGGCCGAAACTGCTCGGGTAAAAAAGGTGGAGATATTGTGCTGAAGGTTCCTGCTGGGACCACGATTATTGATGAAGATACGCGAGAAGTAATTGGTGATCTGACTAATGTGGGTGACAAATTATTAGTGGCTAAAGGTGGTCATCATGGTTTAGGTAATACTCACTTTAAATCCAGTACAAACCGAGCTCCACGGCGGATAACAAAAGGTACGCTTGGTGAAAAACGTAATTTACGTCTGGAGCTAAAGGTTATCGCGGATGTTGGGTTGGTAGGGATGCCAAATGCTGGCAAGTCAACCTTTATACGAGCTGTATCTCATGCTAAACCCAAAGTCGCAGATTATCCGTTTACGACACTGGTTCCTAACCTTGGGGTAGTTAAGATTGAACAGCATCGAGGCTTCGTGATTGCAGATATTCCGGGGCTAATAGAAGGTGCTTCTGAAGGAGCAGGTCTTGGTATACGCTTTTTGAAGCATTTGGCACGTTGTCGTATTTTGCTGCATCTGGTTGATATTGCCCCAATGGATGGTAGTGATCCAGTCCAGGTAGCCAGTGCCATTATCCAGGAGTTAGAAAAATTTAGCCCAACATTAGCAGCACGTGAGCGATGGTTGGTGCTGAATAAAGTGGATGTAGTTTCTGAAGAAGATTTAGCTTTAATAAAGCAAAATATTGTTGATGCATTGAACTGGCAGGGACCTGTTTATACTGTTTCTGCGCTGGCCAGAAAAGGCACAGAACAGCTTTGTCAGGATATCATGAATTACATTGAAGCTAAGGCTGAAGAAGAAGCTTCTAACCCTGATGCTGCTGCAGAAGAGGCAGAGTTTAAAGCTCAAATGGAAGCAGAAGCTCGGGAACAAATGCGTATTTTGGTAGAGCAGCGAAAAGCACGCAAACGCGCAGCCAAACATCAAGATGATGACGACGACAATGATGATGGTGATGTCGAAGTTTTTTACGTGCCGTAAGTAGTAAAAGACTGTTTTCGTATTTGTTGATAAAGTAAAACTAATATTTTTTGGCTAATCAAATGGCTGATAAGCATCAATTTGTTAGCCAAGATTGGGCTAACGTTCTCATGTAGTTAACTTTTATGCAGCAAGATAATCAAAGAGAAAAACTGACCAAAGCAAAGCGTTGGGTTGTCAAAATTGGTAGTGCTTTACTTACTGCGAATGGTAAAGGCTTAGCGACGGAAGCGATGCAGCAGTGGGTAGAGCAAATAGCTACTTTGCGTAGACAAGGCATCGAAGTGGTGCTGGTTTCATCGGGTTCTGTTGCCCAAGGAATGGTTAGGTTGGGCTGGGCATCTCGACCAAGAGCAATCCATGAGCTACAAGTTGCAGCGGCAGTAGGCCAGATGGGGCTGATTCAGGCATATGAGAGTTTTTTTCGGCAGCATAATATCTCTCCAGCTCAAGTACTCCTTACCCATGCTGATTTATCTAATCGACAGCGTTACTTAAATGCTCGAAGTGCTTTACGAACCATGTTGGAGTTAGGTGTTATTCCTATCATCAACGAAAATGATACGGTTGCCACAGATGAAATACGCTTTGGAGACAACGACACTTTAGGTGCATTGGTAGCTAACCTGGTTGAGGCGGATCTTCTGGTTATTTTGACGGATCAACAAGGTTTGTATGATGCTGACCCTAGAATCCATAAGACAGCCAAACTCGTAAGTACGGCACCTGCTTCCAGTAAAGCGCTAGATAAAATGGCTGCTGGTAGTGCTGGCACTTTAGGTCGTGGAGGAATGATGACGAAAGTGCGTGCAGCCAGGTTGGCAGCACGGTCAGGGGCTCAAACTGTTATTGTTGGCGGCGCTCAACCTAGCGTCTTGACTAGAGTAGCGACTGGCGAGGAAATTGGCACATTGCTCACTCCTGAACAAGAACGATTAGCTGCTCGTAAGCAATGGCTGGCAGGACATCTTCAAACGCGAGGACGATTGGTTATTGATGCTGGTGCTGTAAGAGTTTTGATGGAAGAAGGCAGAAGCTTATTACCAGTGGGGGTTTCTGTTATTGAAGGGCATTTTCAACGAGGGGAAATGGTGGCCTGTGTTGATATACAAGGCGAGCCTATAGCAAATGGCTTGGTGAACTACAGCGCTGATGAAGCAAAGCAGATTATCGGCAAGCCAAGTCATCAGATAGAGGGTGTTTTAGGTTATGTGGATGAACCAGAGTTGATTCATCGGGATAATCTTGTGCTGTTAAGAGATTGATAGGGAGCGTTGAAAGTGAGACCTAGAAACGTCAAGGCATGTACAGGAAGCGTAGGCCAAAAAAAACCGGCGATAGCCGGCTTTATCAGGCCATTTAGCCTTAAGCTTCAGCTAAAGCCTTGATCTTAGCAGACAAGCGACTTTTATGACGCGCTGCTTTGTTTTTATGAATAATGCCTTTATCGGCCATTCGATCGATCACAGGCACTGCTGCAGTGAATGAAGCTTTAGCTTGTTCGATATCTTTGGCTTCAACCGCAGAAACAACTTTCTTGATTACTGTACGTACGTGAGAGCGCAGGCTGGCGTTATGCTTACGGCGCTTCTCATTCTGACGTGCACGTTTTTTGGCAGAGGGGGTATTTGCCACCGTCTTGCTCCTTGAATGCTATCACCATACAAAATTAGACGCGCAACTATGCCCATTTGGCCTGTCATTGTCAATATTTGTCCAGTAAAACACGTGCTTTTATCACGTAGCTTAAGGTAGGGAACGTTGCAATTTTACTAAGCAGGATAGGCAGGTGGGTAGGTTAATGCAAATGGCTAGCGTAAAGTTAAACATTTTATGTGCTTATTATCGTGACAGATTGCGGTGTTAGATCTGGACAAAAGTAAAAGAAAAGTGGGTATATCACTTTAGTTGTGTAAGAAAAAGTTATAATAAGTCCCTTTTTTAGCTTATACCCTTCGCTGTGGGTATAGATATTACCTGTTTGGATACCATGTAATGAGTGAAACTGAACCTTCACGTCAGGAAAAACCGGCTAAACCTTCTAAATCATTTGGCCTGCTTCGTTCCAGTGCCATTGTTGGTGTGATGACCCTTTTGTCCAGAGTTTTGGGGTTGGCACGAGATAATGTTGTTGCCAACTATTTTGGTTCTACGGCAGCAGCAGATGCTTTTTTTGTGGCTTTCAAAATCCCTAATTTTTTTCGACGTTTATTTGCAGAGGGTGCTTTTTCACAAGCCTTTGTCCCTGTTCTGACTGAATATCACACAAAACGCTCATTTAGCGAGGTTCAGGAATTAGTCAAACGAACCATGGGAACGCTTGGGGTGAGCTTGCTACTCATTACCAGCGTTGGCGTTTTGGCAGCCCCTTTGATTATTACCATTTTTGCCCCTGGCTTTCGGCAAATGCCAGAGAAGCTTGCGCTGACAGCTGATATGTTGCAAATAACATTTCCGTATTTGATGTTGATTTCGCTGACTGCATTATGTGGAAGTGTGCTAAACAGCTTCAACCGTTTTGCCATTCCTGCCTTTACGCCTGTGTTACTTAATGTTGCATTGATTTTATCTACCTTACTTTTGACGCCGTGGTTTGATCAGCCTGTTATGGCTCTAGCCTATGGTGTTATGTTGGCGGGAATTGCTCAACTGTGCTTTCAGTTACCCTTTCTTATTCGGCTAAAGCTGTTTTCTTGGCCGCTTTGGGGTTGGCATCATGAGGGTGTTCAGCGGATTATGAAATTGATGGTTCCTGCATTATTTGGCGCATCGGTTTATCAGTTAAGTGTGTTGTTTGATACGGTGTTAGCTTCATTGTTGGAGAGTGGTAGTATTTCCTGGTTGTATTACTCCGAGCGATTGACTCAGCTTCCCCAAGGTATTTTTGGTATTGCCATTGCTACAGTTATTTTGCCTAGCTTATCCCGCAAACACGCTGAGCAATCATCAGAAAGTTTTTCCCGAACCATAGATTGGGCTTTAAAGTTGGTGTGCCTTGTCGGTATTCCTTCAGCCTTGGCTTTATTTATTTTGGCAGAACCACTCATCGCTACCTTATTTCACTATGGAGCGATGCAAGACAGTGATGTCTTTAATGCCGCTAAAAGTCTACGTGCTTATACGCTGGGTTTGGTTGCTTTTATGCTGATTAAAGTTTTAGCTACAGGGTACTTTGCAAGGCATGACACCAAAACCCCTGTTCGTATAGCGATTAAAGCGATGTTTGTCAGTATGATCTTAAATGTCATTTTGGTCATTCCGCTTAAGCATGCAGGATTAGCGCTTGCAACCTCACTATCCTCTTTATTAAATGCAGGTATGCTGTATTGGGGGTTACATCGTATTGGCGTATTTAAATTACAACCAGGCTGGCGGTTGTTGAGCTTGCGTATGCTGTTGGCCAACAGTCTGATGATATTGGTGGTTTACGAGCTAATGGCAGATGTATCTCTTTGGTTAAGCTGGGGGTGGATGGATCGTGCTTTACAGGTTGCTTTGTTGGTATCGGTAGGTGTAGTGACATATGTTGCTGCTTTATTTATTAGCGGGTTTAGGCCTCGGCATTTAGCTCACTAAAATGCAGCTGAATAAAATTCTAAGAGTCTAGCATCGTAATTCCCGGTGTTCAGCACAGAGGCCCTGCTATATAATGGCTGGCCCTGGAGTGTAAGTGGGTAAGGCAATGGAACTCATCCGTGGTTTACATAACCTCAAACAGCAGTATGGCAGTGTTGTCACCATTGGTAACTTTGATGGTGTGCATCAAGGGCATCAGGCTATCTTAAGCCAGTTAAAAGAACAGGCAGAATTGCTTGGGTTACCCTCTGTTGTGGTGTTATTTGAGCCACAGCCCAGAGAGTTTTTTGATGGTGAAAATGCACCTGCTCGGCTGTGCTCGCTAACAGAAAAGCTTGATCTCTTAAAGCGATACAATGTCGATAAAGTACTGTGCTTGCACTTTAATCGTCAGCTCCGTGCTTTTACTGCAGATGAGTTTATTCAGCGCATTTTATTGAATGGGTTGGCAGTGAAGTACCTTGTTGTAGGTGATGATTTTCGTTTTGGCTGTGATCGAAGAGGGGATTTTCAGCTGCTGAATGAGTATGGTGAACAGCATGGTGTTAGCGTGACAAATACGCGTAGTGTGCTATTTCAGAACAAACGAATCAGCAGTACTTGGGTTAGACATGCATTACAGGAAGCGGATTTCGAGCTTGCCACACAGCTTTTAGGACGACCTTATGCGATTCAAGGTCGTGTTATTCGTGGCCAGCAACTGGGACGAACACTGGGTGTGCCTACCGCTAATATCGCACTGAAGCGCTGTCAATTGCCACTTCAAGGCGTGTATGCTGTTAAGGTCCATGGGCATGGTTTGCAACCCTTAAATGGAGTAGCAAATATTGGTTGGCGACCGACAGTTGTCAGTAAACAGCCCATGCTAGAAACACATTTATTAGATTTTTCTGGTGACTTGTATCGTAAGCGGCTTGCGGTAGAATTTGTCAGCAAACTGAGAGATGAACAAAAGTTCTCATCTATCAATGCCTTACGCGAGGCAATCGAAAAGGACATTGTGATGGCCAAACAATTGTTCCACCGATGATCATCAATAGGTAAAAGCAAACTTGAGTACTTGGTATAAACAATCATGACTGACTATAAATCGACGCTGAACCTACCTAAAACGAGCTTCCCTATGAAGGCGAATCTGGCGCAACGTGAGCCTCAGATGCTTAAGCGCTGGTACCAAGAAGGGTTGTATCAAAAAATTCGTGAGGTCAGCAAAGGTCGGGATAAATTTATTTTGCATGATGGCCCTCCGTATGCCAATGGTGATATTCACATTGGTCACTCAGTCAACAAGATACTCAAAGATATTATTATTAAGTCAAAAACCCTATCTGGTTATGATGCTCCTTATATACCCGGTTGGGACTGTCATGGTTTACCCATTGAGCATAAGGTAGAAGGTAAAGTGGGTCGTGCTGGTACTAAGATCGACCACAAAGCATTCCGCCAAAAGTGTCGTGAATATGCTATGAAACAGGTGGAGGGGCAGCGCAAAGATTTTAAACGTCTTGGTGTGCTTGGTGACTGGGATAATCCCTATTTAACAATGGATTACACCTTTGAAGCGAATATTATTCGTGCACTAGGACGTGTTGTTAAAAATGGTCACTTACATAAAGGTGAGAAGCCTGTTTATTGGAGTGTAGTGGGTGGTTCTGCGCTGGCTGAAGCGGAGGTTGAGTATCAGGATAAAACATCTTTTTCAATTGATGTTCGCTTTGCTCCTGAAAATGTAGAAGCATTTTTAGCCGCTTTTGACCTTAAACAGGCACCAAAAGGTAATATGTCTGTCGTCATTTGGACAACGACTCCATGGACACTCCCTTCAAACCAAGGTATTTCACTCAACCCTGAACTAACTTATGCATTGGTGCAAGCAGACTTTGGCATGGGTCAGGAAGTGATCATGCTGGCTGAGCCAATGGTTGAATCAGTGATGACTCGTTATGAAGTCAGTGATTACCAGGTAATTGGTACTGCAGAAGGGAATGCTCTGGATAAGCTACGCATTAAGCATCCTTTTTATGATCGTGTTTCTATGCTGATGATGGCTGATCATGTCACCACTGATAGTGGTACAGGTTCAGTCCACACCGCGCCAGATCATGGCCCTGATGACTTTGTAGTTGGTCAGCGTTATGGCTTGGGTACACTTAAACTGGTGGATGACCATGGTGTATTTAGTGATAAGGCTGAGCAGTTTGCAGGTGAGCATGTTTATAAAGTGGATGAAAAAATTGTTGCTGAACTTGAGACTTGTGGAGCATTACTGCGTCAAAGTAAGTTACAGCACAGTTATCCACATTGCTGGCGGACTAAAACACCATTGATTTATCGTACGACACCTCAGTGGTTTATCAGTATGCATAAAAATGGTTTGTTAGATAAGGCCAAAGCTGCGGTAAAACAGGTGAAATGGACACCTGCCTGGGGACAAAGTCGAATGGAAGTGATGCTGGAAAGCAGTCCTGACTGGTGTATTTCACGGCAGCGGACCTGGGGCGTACCGATTACTTTGTTCGTTCATAAAGAAACGCAGGAATTGCATCCCAATACAGAAGCATTAATTGAGCAAGTTGCCCTTAAAGTTGAACAGCAGGGTATGGATGCCTGGTTTGATCTGGATTCCAAAGAATTGTTAGGCGATGAAGCAGGCCAATACACCAAAGTGACCGATACGTTGGATGTTTGGTTTGATTCTGGTGTTACGCATGCTGCTGTTTTAGAGCACAGAGATGAACTACGTTTTCCTGCTGATCTTTATCTAGAAGGGTCTGATCAACATCGTGGTTGGTTTCAATCATCACTGAAAACGGCTATTGCTACCCGAAATGAGCCACCTTACCGTGCAGTATTAACCCATGGTTTTACCGTTGATGCGCATGGTCGCAAGATGTCCAAGTCATTGGGTAATGTGGTTGCACCTCAACAGGTGATGAATACGTTAGGTGCCGATATTCTGCGATTATGGGTGGCAGCTACTGATTACAGTGGTGAAATGACGGTTTCTGATGAAATCTTAAAGCGTACAGCCGATGCCTATCGTCGTATTCGTAATACGGCACGCTTTTTACTTTCTAACCTAAATGGTTTTGATCCGGCTAAAGATTTACTACCCGTTGATGAGTTGTTGGCGCTAGACCGCTGGGCCGTTGATCGTGCCTGGCAGCTTCAGCAAGAAGTGAAAGCGGCCTATGATAACTATCAGTTTATTGCGGTTTATCAGGCGATTCACCATTTCTGTAGCCTGGATTTAGGTAGCTTTTATCTGGATGTGATTAAAGATCGCCAATACACCACACAAGATGACAGTCTGCCCCGGCGCAGTTGCCAAACGGCGATGTATCATATTGCAGAAGCCTTTGTACGATGGGTTGCTCCAATCCTCAGCTTTACTGCCGAGGAAATCTGGGAAGCTTTGCCAGGAGAACATGCTGATTCAGTATTGCTTTCAACTTGGTACGAAGGGCTTCAACCTCTTCCAAAAAGTAGTGCAATGGGGGCGGCCTTTTGGCGCACGATCCAAAATGTGAAACAAGTTGTTAATAAAGCACTGGAAAATGCTCGGGTAGAAGGCAAAATTGGCGGTAGTTTAGCGGCTGAGGTTGAGCTGTATTGTTCGCCCGATCTTAAGGCTGAGTTGAGTAAACTGGGTGATGAGCTTCGTTTTGCACTGATTACTTCTGCTGCGACACTGTTGGATATCGGTCATGCACCTGCCGATGCTGTTGCCACTGAGTTTGATGGCTTGTCTGTTAATGTTAAACCCTCAGCTCATAATAAGTGTGTGCGTTGCTGGCATCAGCGAGAAGATGTGGGTCAGCATCATGAACATCCTGAGCTTTGTGGTCGATGTGTAGACAACGTCACAGGTAGTGGTGAACATCGCCAGTATTGTTGATCTCAGCATTGAGACGTGGTTTTTTGTATAAGTTGTTTCAGCATAAAATGGGGCTTTCTCCTGAGGGAGAGCCCCTTTTTTACTTAAGCACTATTGGGACTTAGCGAATGGAGCAAGCATTGAATCCAGATAAAGCAGAACAAGCAGAAAAAGGTATGCTGCACTGGTTGTGGTTATCCGTATTGGTCATTATTTTGGACCAAGCGTCAAAAGTGTTTGTACAGAGTCAGCTTGAAATGCATGAGTTTATTCCTGTGTTACCCGTTTTTGGGTTTACCTTGGCCTATAACACAGGGGCTGCGTTTAGTTTTTTGAGCGAGGCTTCAGGCTGGCAACGCTGGTTTTTTAGCTTGATAGCTTGTGGGGTGAGTGCATTATTAATTTTTTGGCTAAAACAGCTACCCAAAAATGATCGTTGGCAGGCTGCAGCTTTTGCTCTGTTACTCGGAGGTGCACTGGGTAATCTTTATGATCGTCTAGTACTTGGTCACGTAGTAGACTTTCTCCTGGTGCATTGGGAAAACCATATGTTTCCTGCGTTTAATATTGCGGATAGTGCCATTACTATTGGTGCATTTATGTTGATTATTGATTTATTACGTAAACCCTCTCGCTAACTTAAGGAAATGTGTAGATGCCAACGTCGAGTCGTGAAATGAGTGAAGAGGTTACGGCTAAAGATAGTATCGTAAATCGGATCAGTGCTCAGAGTATTGTTGAACTTCACTTTGCCCTTAAGCTGGATGATGGCTCGGTAGTGGATTCCACATTTGAAAAGCAGCCAGCGAAGTTTACGATGGGAGATGGTAGCTTACTGCCTGGTTTTGAGCAGGTATTAATAGGATTACCTGAGGGTGTCAGACAAGCGTTTTTGATAAAACCTGAGCAAGGTTTTGGCATGCCTAATCCTAATAATGTCCAAAAAGTAAAGCGCGAGCAGTTTGCACAAGACATAGAGTTAACTGAGGGCTTTATGGTGTCATTTGCTGATGCTAACAAAGCAGAATTACCTGGAATAATTAAGTCGTTTGATGAACAGTGGGTATGGGTTGATTTTAATCATCCGCTAGCAGGTAAAACGCTTACTTTCGATGTGCAGATTATTTCTGTGCGCCAACCAGATCAGATGAGTGACTAGCGATGACTTTTTCAGTGAAATTAGCAAATCCTCGTGGTTTTTGTGCAGGCGTTGATCGGGCTATTGCTATAGTCAACAGAGCCTTAGAACTGTTTGAGCCACCTATCTACGTGCGTCATGAAGTTGTTCATAACAAATTTGTAGTGGATGATTTGCGGGCACGAGGTGCAGTATTTGTTGATGAACTGGATGAAGTACCTAATGGTATGATTGTTATCTTTAGTGCTCATGGAGTGTCAAAAGCTGTTCAGCAACAGGCAAAAGAAAGAGGATTAAAAGTTTTTGACGCAACCTGCCCACTAGTCACCAAAGTTCATATGGAAGTGGTTCGTTATAGCCAGGATGCTTACGAATGCATTTTGATTGGTCATAATGGACATCCTGAAGTTGAGGGGACAATGGGTCAGTTTGACCACAGTTTCGGTGGTCGTATTTACTTAGTTGAAAATGAAAGAGATGTTAAGAAATTACAAATCGATGACCCCGAAAAGCTCGCGTATGTAACTCAAACCACGCTTTCAATGGATGATACGGCAAAAGTCATTGATGCATTACGAGAGAGGTTTCCATTAATTAAAGGTCCCCGTAAAGATGATATTTGTTATGCCACGCAAAACCGCCAAGATGCAGTTAAAACACTCGCGAGTGACTGCGATTTAGTGCTAGTGGTAGGTTCACCCAATAGCTCTAACTCTAATCGGTTGAGAGAGCTGGCTGAACGTATGGGCGCTCAAGCGTATCTTATCGATACGGCTGATGAAATTAGTGAACATTGGTTGAAAGATAAGTCAACAGTGGGTATTACGGCAGGCGCATCTGCACCTGAAGTGCTTGTAAAAAATGTTATTGAACGGTTGCAGGCACTTGGTGCAAAAGGAAATCCCAATGAGCTACAAGGCAGAGAGGAAAATGTTGTATTTTCAATGCCTAGAGAGCTTAGAGTAAAAATGGTTGACGATTAATTATTTTCCATTGTTAAGACCCTGTAAATATTTACAGGGTCTATTTACCTTGCCCTTCAGTTCTAGTTCTTTACCGATCATTTTTTTGTCCCGCCATAATAAGAGTGAAAGCCATAGCTTTTGCTCAATGATCTCAAGAAAATAACTTATTTACTGTTAGTTAAGTTTTATCGGTTTGTAATTGTTGTTTTACTTCACACAAATACTATTTTTTGTGTTTATATTAAATAAAAAAATAGTTCTCTTTAAACACTATTAAATAGGTTGGCCATTGATGATAAAAAAATTACCGTTTGTCTTTAAGGGGGATTTATTTAAGTGACACCGTTTGGTATTTTTTTTGCCCCGCTTATCGCTAGTTTTTCTGGTAACTCTATGATTTTAAATTGAATTTTAAATATTCTTTTTGGCTATTAAATGTTTGTTATATATATTCTATTTCCTTTTTTGTTAATTCAATCCTCTAAAATTGATTGATTATCGGTCGATAGCCTTTCTATTACATATTTCCTGCTTCAATCTATACTGTGTGAATAATGATGTTCTGCAAAGAAGTAAGAATATATGTTCAAAAAAAATAATGGATTTACGCTGATTGAGTTGATGGTAACTATCGTAGTACTGGGAATTATCCTTGCTATTGCTGTCCCTTCTTTTGATTCTATGATTAAAAACTACCGATTACAGAGTGTTACTAATCAACTTATAGATAGCTTTAATTTAGCGAGAAATACTGCGCTTAGTCGAAATCAGGTAATAACAATTGAAGCTTCAGGGACTACAGAAAAAAAAGAATGGAATGGTGGCTGGGTTGTTAAAGTAGGAGCAGAAGAAATACGTGTTTTTGAAGGAGTGTCTGGTGTAGTTACTATAAATGCAACTAATACTGGTGCTGGTACCAATATTAAGGAAATAGCATTTTCTGGAAATGGCAGGCTAAGTGCACCTAATACGGGTGCTGAATTTACAGTAACAGATGATCGTTCAGGTGTAAAAAAACGTGTTGTGAATGTTAATTTATCTGGGCAAACCAGAATTACATTGAAAGATTGAGGATGCAAGCTGAAAGACTTACCGAATTTTGGGATAGGTAAAATGAAAATGAAAAATAGAGGAATATCATTAATCGAAGTTCTAATCACTATTTTAGTGATTGGCATTGGTTTGCTTGGGCTTGCAGGATTACAGTCAGTATCGATGAAAAATACCTATCAAGCATCACAACGATCACAGGCTATGTGGTTAGCACAGGAGATAGCTGAAAGGATGCGTGCAAATCCGGCAGGAAAAGAAAAAGGCTATTATCTTACCGAAGGTAGTACAAGCAAATTTGCAGCTAGAACACCGAATAACTCTACAAAATGCGGAACAAAACCAACCAAGATATGCAGTGCATATTCTGATAGTGGAGATAAATTTGCTACCGCTGATGCAGCATCAGATTGTACTACTGAAGAAATGGCGACGTTTGATGCATGGGAGATAATGTGTGGTCAGTCCTATGGAAATGCAGTGAAATCCTCTGTAATTGATACATTACCAGAACTATCAGCAGAGATTACTTGCTCTGATGGAGATACAGGGGATGGTGCGGATAAACCATGTTCTGCAGGCTCAGATATTGATATTGAACTAAGCTGGTCATCCACTGAAAGGCTTGGCGCAGATGCAGATACACCCGTTAAAGATAAGTCCACTGTTACTTTAAAAGTGAGAATTTAATATGTATTTAAATAAACAGAAAGGACTATCGCTTATTGAATTAATGATTGCGCTAGTTTTAGGGCTTTTTTTAGTAGCTGGAGTGATTCAAATATTTTTAGGGACATCGCAAACTTATCGATTAACAGGCGACATTGCTCGTGTCCAAGAAAATGCAAGATTCGCACTTGATATTCTAGCGCGTGATATTCGCATGGCGGGTTACAGTGATCCTGATAAAGGTGAAATTTTGCCTTTTTTTGCGGTGGCATCAGCTGATTGTCCTAATAGTGATGATAATAATTGTTCAACCAATGCTGTTGATGCAAATAACTCTGACATACTAGCAATAATGTTTGATCCAATAAATGATACAGACTGTATTGGAAACACAAGTGGTATTGATGAAGATGATGTAATTATTAATCTCTATTATATTGACGAGGAAGACGGCATTGCGAGTTTATATTGTCGCGGTTGGAATAGAACAGATAATTCATGGGTCGGTGCTCAACAGCCACTTGTTGATGGTATAGAAAGAATGCAAATTCTTTATGGTGTAACTAATACATCAGGTGATGCTATACAAAAATATGTAAATAAAGACGATGTTGATGATTGGACCAAAGTAAGAGCAGTACGTGTAGGCTTATTAGTTAGTGCTGGTTCTCCGTCAGGATCTGTAGAAAGAAAAACCAGAAGCTATACCGTTTTAGATAGTGGAAAGATTGATATCACGGATAATGTGAATCGATATATTTATACAACCACGATAGTTATAAATAACTCATCATCAGACTACATATAGGAGATATGAAATATGATGGAAAAGCAAAAAGGATCAGCATTAATTGTTAGTCTGATTATATTAATAGTGTTAACTGTTATTGGATTTTCTGCTTCAAGAACAACTGTTTTGGAAGAAAGAATGGCCTCTAACTCTCAAAATAAGCTTAAGGTCTACCAACTTGGTATTTCTGAATTAAATTCACAATTCGTTGATATGCGAAGTGATACCGATGAGCTAGTAAAAGCAATTAAACATAAAGGTGAGGCTCAAGACCAAACTGAAATTGTGAGTGATACTGGATCTACTGTTACTACACAATTAACCTATATGTCTGATGCAAGTATTCCTGATGGCGAAGACTTACCTGAAACAAAGGCTTACCGTTATCACCTTGATACAGATATCGTCGTCACCAATGCAAATGTGCAAACTAATCAAACTCTGGGTGTCCAGTACGAAATTCGAACTGGTGGATAGTAGTCATAAAGGATTTTAACAATGAAGAAGTTATTATGTGCTCCCTTGCTTTTTTTATCGTTATTAGCAGTAGCCGATGATACTGAAATTTTTACAGCCACTCCTGAAGCAGGCTCTACAGATAGAAAATCAAATATTTTATTTGTTTTTGATAATTCAGGGAGTATGGATTGGGATAAAAATGGCCGTAAAACTTCAATTGAAAAAAATAAGAGGATGTATCAACTACGCCAAGCAGCCAAAACATTACTTAACAATGATGAAAGATTAAACTCAATGAATGTCGGTTTGATGACATTTAATGGCGATAGAAAACTACTAACACCGGTTAAGCTACTAACGAAGGATCATCGAACAAAACTGTTGAAAGAAATGGATAAACTGACACCCGGTGGAGGGACACCTTTATCAAAGTCACTGTATGAGGCTTATCTTTACTACTATGGTTTAACACCCAAATTTGGTAAATACTCTAAGGTGAGTGATGCCGAAAAAACTGAGTTTTTAGATGCTTCAGGCAATTATAAGTCACCTATACCAAAGGGAGAATCAACTGCATGTGGTGCAAAAGATAGTATGATATTGTTAACAGATGGACAGCCTTCTCCTAATGAGTCACCAGTCGAGATAGAAAACTTAATTAAGGACTACAAGCTAAAAGACTATAATAAAACAGGTTTTAATAAACTGAATAAGAAATGTATTTCGTCCAACTGCTTAGATGAAATGGCATGGTTTTTGGGATTTTATGATTATGACACCACACTAGAAGATAAACAAACATTTAGTGTGCACACTATTGGTTTTACTTTAAAAGATACTACAGCCATTGAATTATTAAAAAGTGCTGCAAAGTATTCAAGTGGAACATATACGTCAGCAGATAACCCTGAGGCGCTTGCTAAGGCGTTTTCAAAAGCAATTAAAACAATAGCAGAAGAGACATCAACCTTTGTTACACCTTCTGTATCTTTGGATTACTTTAATCCTCTTCAACATAATAACGAACAGTATTATGTTATGTTCAAACCAAGTAAAGATGCTAATTGGAAAGGTAATTTAAAAAAGTATAAGTTGATAGGGGGAGTTTTAACAGACCAAATATTTAAAGGAGATGAGTCGACTGTTAAAGACACAAACTCAATCCTTTCTGATGGTGTTATAAAAAAAACAGCCCGAAGTTTTTGGTCAGATATTGTAGATGGAAATGATGTAACAAAAGGAGGCATGGCTAGCAAGTTACCTGATGACCGTACTATATTAACTGATGTAACAGGCACTCACTTTAATGATACAACTAAAACTAACACTTTAAATAAAACTAATGCGAGTGATTTTGTTAACAAGTTTTCTGCAAGTGTTGACTCAGTTGATAAAGTAAATGAAATAATAGATCACTTGAATAATAATAAGAGAATTGGTGATCCATTACATACAACTCCAACGGTAATCACATATTATACTGATGATACAGCAACACCAAAAACAATAGATGCAACCGTTTTCTTTGGAACCAATGAGGGTTTTTTACATGCCGTTGATACTCAAACAGGCGTGGAAAAATTTGCTTTTATTCCAAAAGACCACCTTAAAAATATTTTAGAATATAAAAATAGCAATGCAGGGAGAGTTTACGGACTGGATGGTCCTATTACATCATGGGTTAATGACGCAAATGGTAATGGAAAAATAGTTACATCCGCAAATGGTTCTGCAGCAGAATCTGATACGACTAAAGGTACAACTGATTTTGCCTATTTGTTCATTGGAGAACGACGTGGTGGAAGAAAATATTATGCACTGGATGTAACAAGTAGAGATGCTCCCATTCTGAAGTGGGTTATCAGTGGTGGTGAGGGCAGTTTTATAGAGTTAGGTCAATCATGGTCTAAGCCAGTTCTAACAAAAGTAAAGTGGAAAGGTGAAGTAAAAGACGTTTTATTTTTTGCTGGGGGGTATGATGAGGTGCACGATGTATCGGGTGAATCAACCCATACATTAGGAACTGTTGAAAAAGATGGAACTGTTAAATCGAAAAGTACCATGGGTCGGGCTATTTACATGGTTGATGCTAAAACGGGAGACCGCTTATGGTGGACATCTAGTACTGTTAAAGATGATACAGGCCTAAAAGTTGATGATATGACTTACAGTATTCCTGCAGATTTGACGGTGTTTGATATTGATGGTGATACGTATGCTGACCGTATTTTTACAGTTGATATTGCAGGTCAGCTATGGCGTTTTGATATAGATGCAAGCCATTCTAAAACATCAAAAGCATCTGATTTTGCTACAGGAGGTGTAATAGCAAAGTTGTCAGATAGTAAGGTTGCAACTTCTCGGCACTTTTTTAATGCTCCTAGTGTGGCTTTAATGCGCGAGCGTGGTACAGCAGAGTATTTGGCTATTGCTGTTGGTTCTGGAGTTCGAACTAATCCACTTAATGAAACCATTCAAGATAGGTTTTATTTGCTTAAGGACTATAATGTTTATTCTGCACCAGTTAGTACATCAGGTACAACAAGCTCAACTGATTATACTTATGTTGATAGTGATGTTATAAAAGACTCAAACTTGTACAATGCAACAAATAATATTGGCTTCGAATACGATGGGCTAATTAAATCGGGTAAAGCTGCAGATAAATATACAGATGAGGAAAAGGATACTGTAAAAGCGTATAATGAGTTAATAAATAATAAATATGGATGGTATATAGATATTCATGACTTAAATGATACTAAAGATATTAAAGGGGAAAAAATCCTTGCAAAAGCTTCAATAACTTCAGGTATTATCTTTTTTACAACTTATCAACCGAATGTAGAAAAAGCGACTTCTGCATGCTCTCCTTCAAAAGGAAAAGCACGAATGTATGCAATGAATATAAATGATGCGACACCACCTGCAGGATTATTTGGAGATAAAACGAAAACTAAAAATAGATATATGGAACTTTCAACTACTGGAATCCCTGGTCGGCCTGCAGTACTCCAACAGCCTGGTACTACAAGTGGTAGCTCTTCAAGTGTGATTGTTAAGCGTGTTTGTGGAGGAATTGGTGAGTGTTTAAAACCACCCAGTGAAAACCCTTTACAGAAAGTGTTCTGGCGTGAAAACCTGGAAGGCACAGGCACAGGCACAGGCACAGGCACAGGCACAGGCACAGGCACAGGCACAGGCACAGGCACAGGCACAGGCACAGGCACAGGCACAACTGGCCCTTAATACCTTGTAGTAAGAAAGAAGACAATTTAAACCCTAACCAATACAATAGCCACTTCATTAGCATGGAGTGGCTATTTTGTTTTTACTGGATGAAGCACAGTGGCGAACACTGTTATTAAACGATACTCCCTTACTTGATGTGCGTGCTCCAATTGAATTTCGAAAAGGAAGCTTTCCCTCTTCAGTCAATCTTCCCTTGCTGAATAATGAGCAGCGAAAGTTGGTAGGTACTTGTTATAAAGAGAAAGGTCAAAATGCAGCCATTACCTTAGGTTTTCAGCTTGCAACGCCTGAGATTAAACAAACAAGGATAAATAGTTGGTTGCAGTTTATTCGGCAAAATCCACATGGTGCTTTGTATTGTGCACGGGGAGGATTACGCTCAACAATCACTCAACAGTGGCTAGTGGAGTCTGGTATTGATTATCCTCGAGTTGTCGGTGGTTATAAAACACTTAGGAGCTATCTATTAACGTACCTGGAAAGAGAAGACAATTATCCATCTTTTATTATTCTCTCAGGTTTGAGCTGTGTGGGTAAAACATTATTTTTGCGACAATTTTCTGCTCATCTGGATTTAGAGGGAATAGCAAAACACAGAGGTTCAGCCTTTGGTACTTTGAATGTAGAGCAACCATCACAGGCTAGCTTTGAAAATGCATTGGCAGTCAAGCTGATGCAACTTAAAGAAAAGTATCGTTGTCCTATATTACTAGAGGATGAAAGTCATTTAATAGGTCGTTGTGCGCTACCAAAAACCTTGCAACGTGTTATGTGGCAATCATCTTATATTGAGTTAACAGCATCGATTGAAGAGCGTATCGAAAATGCTTTTCAGGATTATATTGAAAACAGCCCTTATCCACTTGAATTAGTTGCACAACACTTAATGTCTGCTTTGACTAAAATAAAACGTCGCTTGGCTGGAGAACGTTATTCAACGTTAACTCAAATGGTGCAAGAAGGTATGGCAAAGTATCGAAGTATGAATGATGGATCTTTACTTCGTTGTGTCATAAAAATGATGCTAATTGAGTATTATGATCCTATGTATTATTACCATCAGCAAAAATATAAAACACAGCCCTTGTTCAAAGGTAATGCTCAAGAGGTGAGTGATTGGGTGGTAGAAAAAGTGCAAAAAGAATCAAAGACTTTGACTTGTTAAGGAAAGGAATTGTTATTAGTTTGAATACACCTCAAACAGTTTATGCAAAAGACATTGTATTAGTGGGTGGGGGACACAGTCATGTGTTGTTTATCCGACGCTGGAAAATGAAACCTCTACCTGATACCCGTTTGACCTTAATCTCACCACAGGTCTATACCCCATATTCAGGCATGCTTCCTGGCCTTATTGCTGAACACTATACCTTTGAGCAAACGCATATAGATTTGCGGAGGTTGTGCCAGTGGGCAGGTGTGCGCTTTATTCAGGATCGAGTGGTAGACATAGAACCTGATACTCAACATTTATCTTTAAAAAATTATCCTCAGCTTAATTATGATGTTCTCTCGTTAGATATCGGCTTAACACCTGACTTGAGCATTCCTGGAGCAACTGAGCATACTATACCTGTAAAGCCTATAAGTGATTTTTTTGCTCAATGGCAGTCTTTAAAGCAGCGAGTTACAGAAGATAAGCAATCACACTACACTATCGGTATTGTTGGAGGAGGTGCTGGGAGTATAGAACTGGCTTTAGCTATTTCGTACAGTTTGAAGTCTGTAAATGCTCACTATACTATTCATCTTTTTACTGCAAGCGCGCATATTTTGCCTGACTATTTGCCTAAAACCAGGCAGCATGTGAGGCATAAATTATTTCAGGCTCATGTCAACATCCATGAAAACTTCAAGGTGAGTAATGTATGTAGCCATGGGATTTATAATCAAAATAATGAAGAAGTGCTTCTGGACAAAATTTTTTGGTGTACTCATGGTCAAGGTGCTGACTGGCTAAAAAACACGTTACTTGACATATCAGAACAAGGCTTTGTCCTTGTGAAAAATACATTGCAGGCGTTGAAGTTTGATAACATTTTTGCAGCAGGAGATATTGCACACTTAACACCCGAGGCAAATCCAAAAGCGGGCGTATATGCAGTACGCATGGCACCAATACTGTTTCATAATATTTGTGCACTTTTAGCGAATAGATCATTAAAGTTATTTAAACCTCAAAAGCATTTCTTAAGCCTGCTAGCGTGTGGAGAGAAAGACGCTATTGGTGAACGAGTACCATTTTCCTTTCATGGTCCTTGGGTGTGGCGTTGGAAAGACTTCCTGGATCGTCAGTTTATAGAAGCGTTTCAGCAACTGTCTCTTGCTGAAATGTCAAGTCTGACCAAGTTCTATCGTTTTAAAAATTCTAGTCCTGTGATGCGTTGCGATGGCTGTGGTGCCAAAATTAGTCAGGATATACTTGCAGAAACGCTAGAAACAATAGGCGTTAATTATCAAGCAGAAGATGCGGCAGTAATTCCTTGGCGAGAAGCGAAATTTTTACTGCAGACGGTTGATCAATTAAGAGCTTTTATTGATGATCCCTGGTTGTTTGGGCGAATAGCTATAGTACATGCATTAAGTGATATTTATGCGATGGGAGGCAAGCCCCATAGTGTACAGGTAGCGATCACCTTACCCTATCAACAACAGAACTGTTTAAAGCGAGAGCTGCTATTACTCATGCAGGGCATTCAGTATGAATTAGATGAAGCCGAGTGCGCTTTGGTTGGAGGACATACAGCAGAAGGTGCAGAATTAAGTGTAGCGATCACGGCCAATGGACGACGAGGGCTGGGTAAATTATGGCAAAAAACAGGAGCCAAGCCAGGTGATGTATTAATCCTTACCAAACCCCTCAGCACTGGAGTGATACTTGCTGCTAACAAAGCAGCTCAAGCCAAGGGTAACTGGGTTGAAGAAATGTTAGCAATGATGCTCCTCAGTAATCGAGCAGCTGTGCCTATAGTTAAAAAATTCCAACCTCACGCTGTAACTGATATTACTGGCTTTGGGTTGCTAGGACATTTGTTAGAAATGCTGAAACCTGAGCAGTTAAGTGCTGAGTTGGATCTGGGGCAGTTACCTGTCTTAGAGGGGGCAACAGACTTATTTCGTCATGGCTGGCAAAGCACTCTCCAAGCTGCGAATGAAAATAGCCGTCATTATTTACATAAAGCAAATCAATGGCTGAAAGAGGCTCACTATCCTTTATTATTTGACCCACAAACGTCTGGTGGGTTATTGGTTGCTGTTAGTGAGGATGTTGCTTATGACTGCCTTAATGGGCTGCAAATAGACTATCCACAAGCAGCGATTGTAGGGAAAATTCTTCCAAAGGAAGAACAAACGACAACAACAGTTTATCTAAAAAAATAGACAGCTTGTCCTTTGTTAATAATTTTTAAAGTATACATCCTACGAAGTGCAAATTGCTACAGACTAGAGCCTGACAGTTTATAGAGAATATGCTGTGAATTTATCGCTGGACGCTTGGCTGCTGAGATAGTGCTATAACTTTACCTTTATTAAAACAATTTCTGAAGTACCTTTGTCGAAAGTCTGCATAACGCCTCTCGAACACGCCGTTAATCCTTCCCTGGAGGCTTGGTTGCCGCTTCCTTGCGGCAAACAGTTCGACGAGCATTACCCAGCCTTTGTTCTCTCCATTTCGACCTACAGAATTTAATCTTTATAGCGTTGTAGATTGATTAGCACTGTTTATTCTTACAATTGAAGTGTCGTATCCCGTTTTATCAATACAAACCTCCCACCTGTCACGAATTCGTCACACGTAGCCAAAACCTGTTGTATAAAGCATCATCAGTTATTGTACTGCAGTGGTTAAATAATGAGCAAAATTAAAGGGTTTACGTTAATAGAGTTGATGGTGACAGTAGCCATATTAGGAATTTTGGCGGCTATTGGAATGCCATCGATGGTGGACATGATGCGCCGTGAAAAGGCTGCAGAAGGCACCAATAGGATATTAAGCGCACTAAAAGAGCTTAAAACAGAAGCAATGACAAGACGCAGGGAGTATATAATTATAATAAGAAACAAGGAAATAAATATTGTTAATAATGGTAGTAGAAAAACAGTTGAGCTACCAAATGAATTAACCTATCAGGTGACACCAAGCAGGGGATTTGGTTTTAATAAAGATGGATTTTTAACTCCCTCCAGTCTGAATAATGTTGAAATTAATATCAATTCAACGCATTCAGGTATTGCTACAAGGACTATTTCAATTAATCGTTCTGGTCAAATAATTAAAAATTAATTAAGGATGATGATGAAAACGAAAATTAAGAATCAAGCTGGTATGAGCATGATTGAGGTATTAGTTACTATTGTAATTACCAGTGTTGCATTATTGGGATTGGCCGCACTACTGACTAAATCTATGCAAAGTACTTTCGATGCATCTCAACGTACTACAGCAGTGTGGGCAGCAAATGACTTTGTTGAACGGTATAGAATAGGAATTAGTTCAGATAAAGATGTAATTAAAAGTCAAGTAGAAAGTGAACACGACTTAGTGAATAAATTAGCAGGCCAAAATGTAAGGGCAATAGGTCGTGAAGAATATATGCAAATAACGTGGAATTGTACTTCTTGTAAAAATAATGTAAATCAACAAAATGTTAGACTTCTTTTAAATAACAAAGAATGATGGAATTAATAATGAAATTTCAACGAGGAGTTACATTAATTGAGTTGATGATAGCATTAGCACTCAGTGTCATGCTATTAATGGGAATAACTAAAATATTTAGTTTAGGGAAGCAGACTTTAATGAGTGCAGAAGGCCAAATGCAACATGAAGAGGCTGGCCGACTTGGATTAAGCTATATTCGTCAAGCAATTCGTAATGCGCATTATGTTCCATTTGATGATAATAATGTTCCTATTGAACTATCACAATTACCAGGATTTCCTCATAATCAAGCTGACTGTGAGGACAAAGATTTAAATCCTAATCATTGTAATACACTAAATCAAGACGCAAATGATAGCTTGACGGTAAGTTACATTTATCAAAATGAAGAACAATTTAGTTGTGCTCAAGAATTCAGAAACACTGATCCAATTAGAATAGCGGTGTCTTTTTTTATAGATAGTGATGAAGATGTCCTCAAGTGTAAGGCATATTATTATGACCAAAGTATAAATGGATACGTAGCTAGAGGTAATACAGTAGAACTGGTCAAAAATATAATAGGATTAAAGCTGGCATATTACTATGAAGATGGCGTTAATACTGGATTAATTAACACCATTAATAAGGATAGTCCAGCTGGTATGGCTGTTGATACACGTTGGGAAAAGATAAACGGCGTAAAAATTGGTGTAGTGGTTACCTCATCAGATAGAGGATTAAACCCATCAGCTAGCGTTAATGTATTTGGCAATCGCTTAGCTGATGATAGTGATAAATTTAATATTCCTGATAGGTATAATAATAAAGTAAATAAAGTTTATATTACTACAGTTCAAGCAATAAATTATGGAGCTAAGCGACTATAATGCTGAAATATTCTCTAGCGAAACAAGAAGGTGCATTGTTAGTAGTTGCCTTAATTATTATGTTTTTGCTAAGTGCAGCTGGAATGTCTGCGTTTTACTTTTCTCAGACTTCTGAAAAAGCAACAGCTTATAATTACTATAAAACAATCACGGAGCAAAATACTCTATCGGAAGTTTATGAGCAAAAGTATTGGCTAGCAGATGATGATATAACAATGCAAAGGGTTAAAAAATTTATTCCAAGTTTTGATGTAAAGCAAGTAGATGGAATAAATTTTGTTAAAATAAAAGGTGTGGTACTTGATGAAAGTCTTTGTGAAGATTCAGGTGGCGGTCATATAAACTGCTTTCAAAATTATTTGCGTTATGAAAAGAAAGTGCCTGCTTTAAATACAGGTAATCAGATCAATGTTGGAGATGGCTCTTCTGACTCGTATCATATGTTTAGTTTAAGGGTAAGCGGATTCCTCGCTAGCAACACTAATCCTGATAAAGTTGATATTTATGGCGAGGAAGAGCAACAAGCAGGATTTGTAATAAAAAGACTAGACTAATTAGTGGTTTCTCAAAAAATGAAAAATAAAATTGCGTTATTTGGAGCTAGCTTGCTTGCTTTGAGTGTTTCGTTTACTTCATACTCTGACGACTTAGAGCTATACAAGCCAATAAAGATATCTGGTGAAAGAAAGTCAAATATTCTTTTTGTGCTGGATGACTCAGGGAGTATGAAAGGTTATTTTATGCCTCAATTAAAAAGAGCTACAAAGAATCTTATAAATAAACAAAAAAATGGTGAAATTAATATTGGTTTAATGAATTTTAATAATGGAAAACTCGTTGTTCCAGTGAGAAAGTTAACAGACAGTCATCGAAGAGATTTAATTAAGGGAGTTAATAGCTTAAATGCAGATGGCAGCACTCCTCTTTCGGAAACATTGTATGAAGCCTACTTATACTTTTATGGTGAAGAACCAAGGTTTGAAAATTATCTAGACAAAGATGATGAAAATTATGAAGTAAGAAGAAGTTTTCTTGATGCAAGTGGAGAATATAAGTCGCCTATTTCAAAAGATGAAGCGCCTGCTTGTGGAGTAACAGATAGTATCATTCTATTTACTGATGGTGAACCAAGTGAGTCACAGCGGGCAGATAACTCTATTGATTCTTTAATTTCTGGAAAAACTTTACCTGATAGCTTGGATAATCCATGTAAAGATGGTTATAACTGTTTGGATGAGCTTGCTTGGTTTTTGGGCCATAATGACAGTAATCCGTACTTTGATGGTGATCAGATTATTAAAGTATACACTGTTGGCTTTGACCTAGACAGTTTACCTAAATATCGCGCTGACAAGGCAATAAAACTATTGAAGAGTACGGCTGAAAACTCAAAAGGGATATATACTTCTGTAACTAATGAAGAAGAAATAGAGGTTGCTTTTACAAAAGCTGTTGAAGCGACAAATGAAAATACCTCTACAGTCTCTTCTTCATCAATTACTGTAAATCAGTTTTCAAAAGCTAGCCATGAGAATTATACATTTTACGCAATGTTTAAGCCTTCTACGAGCGGTCGATGGGAAGGTAATATAAAAAAATATCAGTTAGCTTCTCGGTTTGTAGATGATAGTGGTAATGTTATTCCTGATAGTGAACTAACAACATTTAAAGAGATGAAAGAGAGGAAGTACAAGGTTAAGCTTTTCCTTGAAGATAAAAAAAATAAAAATATTCTTGATGCTACTAATACTGTAAAAGCTGAAACTTTAGATTTATGGAATCCCATCGATGATAATTATGATGGAGGAAAAGTAAATGCTGGTGGCATAAGAAGTGCAATGAAAAATAACAAAAATAAAGAATGGAGTTTTCTTACCTATGATGAGAGTTCTGTAGAAAAAAACTTAACAGCTATTGATATAGATACTATCGAATGTACTCTGTTTGATGTTATTGAAGGGGAAAAATGTAATAAAATTAAAAGATTTTTAGTGGGTAAAGATGAAAGTGGTAATAGTTCTAATTGGTTAGGAGATATTATCCATAGTACCCCAACAGTAATAACGTATAGATCATCATACAGTGATACTCCATCTTTGAAAGGTAATAAAAAAGAGGGTGATGCATATTTATTTGCAGGTAGTAATGATGGCTATGTGCACGCATTTGATGTGCAAACGGGTACGCAAAAATTCTCATTTATTCCTGAAGAATTTTATCGAAATATTCGTGGTTATGTAGAAAATAACCCAGGTGAAAAACTATATGGCTTTGATGGCCCGATCACCGCTGATTATGACTACGAATTAAAGTGTAAAGAAAAAGGTACTGATAAGGATTGCGATAAAGGTACTGATGTTAGTAATAGAGACTATGTGAAAACAATTAAGTATGCCAATTTATATGTTGGTATGCGAAGAGGAGGGACTTCCTATTACTCACTTGATGTTACTGATATTGATCATCCAAAATTTAGATGGGTTATCAGAGGAAGTGCTTTAGGGGTAAAAGAGCGTTATGGAAGAGAGATAGAAAAAAAAGATGAAGGTTACGTTTTTAAAGGAAAAGATACTGAAGTTGATAGTTTATTGACATATAAAAATGATTTTTCTGAATTGGCGCAAACATGGTCTAAACCAATTGTAACATATATTAAAAGTGATGCTGGAAAGAAAATTAAAGTAATAATTTTTTCAGGAGGATATGATCCTGTCAATGATGATCAAAATTACACTGAAAATTATGGCACAACTAGCAAAGGTAATGCTGTTTTTATTGTAAATGCAGAGACAGGTGAATTAATAAAAAAAGCTACTGGTGAAACAGATGGTGGGGATATAAGTTTAATAGTAGATGGAATGAATTACAGTTTGCCTGGAGGTGTTGCCGTTGTTGATAAAAATGGTGATAACTTTGTAGATGATATATTCACTGCTGATGTACGTGGGAATATATTTCGTATTCATTTACCAGGGGGTAGTGTTAACAAAATAAAAGCAAAAAAAATAGCTAGTTTGGGTCACAAAGATAGACATACACGTTTTTTTACTGTACCACGAATAGCATTCGTAAAAGATCCTAATAAAATACTAAAGTATTCTATTGCAATCGGATCAGGCAACAGAGCAAACCCACGTGACAAGTCGATGAATAATGGACTTTTTGTGATATTTCAGGATATTAACTACGATTCAGTTAACGAAGTTAAATATGGTGACTTGAAAGATATATCTAGCTTTGGCGGTAAGCAAGTTATAAGTGATAAGTTAGAAAAAAAACTAGGTGATGCTAAAAGTAAAATTAGTACAGAAAAAACAAAAGTTGAAAGTGTTAAGCAAGCAAAAAAACGCTTCGATAAAAATGTGACGATATGGTTTGATGTTAAAAGACAGCTTATGTCGATTGACGAAAAGACTTACTTGAAGTCAATTGAACAATATAAAAAACTTAAAGGTGATCACCTTGCTCTTATTGACTCGGAGATAACCATTTTAAATAATAGAAATAAATTCATTGATAATGAAATCCCTAAGCTGAATGCTGAGATAGTTACAAAAAGGGAAGAGATTAAAAGTATGGGGGAGGGGAGAAAAAAAGAAGAGGGTGAAGAGTACATTAACGAGCGCAAAAATTTAATTGCTAAGTATGAAAATGAGCAAAAGGATATTCCCTCAAAACTTGCTATAAAAAATAAGAATCGTGTTGAAATTGAAACGGATTATAAGGGTAAGATAAGTAGTGCTAATTCAAAAATTTCCAGCTTAAAAAATAAAAAAGATAAGTTGTTAGCACTTAAGAGTCAAGTTGCTAAAATAAGCGTAATTAATCAAAACGTTGTTTTGGGTTCGGTGATCACTTCCGCTCATCAAGATAATATTAAAAAGCTAATAGATGTTACAGGTAAAAAATTATCAGACTTATCGCTGGGTGAGATAGTCGATAAACTCGGTAAGGTTGCAAAAATAATTAAGGGGAAAAAAGCTTTTGAAAATGTTGACAAGGCTGTTGAGAGCTTACCAGATAACTTTGATAAAGATGACTTGAGTGGCTTATTACCTGATGAAGATGTCGAAAAACTTGCAAGTAATCTTAAGTTATCTGACGGCGTTAAATTGAAGAAAGATGTGCTTGAAAAGTATCTAAAAGATAATACCTCTGAAAAAGAGTCTTATAATAGTAAAATATCGAGCATTTCTGAATTGATGAGCGTAAAAGATGAAATAGAAATACGAAGTGAATATTGGAAACATCTTTTCAACCTAAGTACAAAGCTAGACTCGAATCAAAAAGAAATTGACTTTTCTGAATTCTCAAATGCTTTTATTGATAGAGGTTATTTTACTGACGTTGAATCTACGGCTCTTAAAACTGCAGGACTAATCGATCGTGTGAAGGAAGCATATTCCCAAGTTATCAAAAAGTATGAACAACAATACTCTAATGCTGAGAAGGAATATAATACGTTATACACAGATAATAAACTTAAGATAAATAAGAACGAGGTGGCTGAAGTTCAAAAAGCAATCTTTGCTAGTGGTGGCTGGAAAAAGATGTTCGTTCAAGGTTGGAAAATTTTGTCTCCAGTGACTATAAGAGATCATCAAGTTCGCTTCACAGCGTTTACTCCTTCAAATGATGACTCTATGGAAACTTTATGTGGTGCTGATTTAGGGCAATCTTTGGAGTATAGTTATGGTTTAAAAACGTTGACGACTAAAGATCCTATAAAGCTTGGAGCAGGTTTTTATGAAAGTCCTCAGCTATTTCGTACTTACTATGTTGTAGGTAAAAAGAATGAATTTTGGAAGCCTGTTGATTTAGATGGTGATGGTAAGATTAGCGAAAGAGAACGTAGGGCTATTAAGAAACCTATGGACTGCCTGTTTGGTGCAGCTGGTGCTGTTGAAGAATGTAAAGATATCGATGTAAGTATGAATATGGTCTATTGGAAAAACTGGTTAAAAACTGAAGGTAGCTATTCTAGAGTATTTGAGGATGCTGATGACAGCGCTAGTAGTTCTGCTGATTCTGACTCTGATGCTGGTGGTAAGTCTTCAGATCCTTCTGGTAGCTAACCTTTGAAAATATGTTTAAGATAAAAAGCCCCTTTTAGGGGCTTTTTTTAATTCCAGTTTGGACTTTTTGTGTCATCACTGCTTAATGAAATTTCATCATCTCCTGTTCCAAAGGTATTTTTTCCATCAGTAGGATCAGCAAAAATAGTAATAGTATTCCTATTTTTTCTAATTCCAATGCTATATTTATTATCAACTGTTAAAAAGTTATCTGGATAACAAAGGCTATTATTGCATTTGTCTGGGCCTGCGCCGTTGGGCTTTAGCCTTTCAGCATATCGCAGATGTTGTGTGAAATACTTTTGCTGTACTTGCATTAGCTCCATCAATTTAGATTTTGCTTCTGACTTATTGCCTCGTTGAATATATTCCCGGTAACTGGGTATAGCGATTGCCGCCAAAATAGCAATTATTGCTACTACAATCATAAGTTCTATAAGCGAAAAACCCGTTGTATTTTTTTTCATCACTACAATTTTACCTATATTTTATCTCTAACCATTAGTACTTCAGTTGTAATCAAACAATGGTTGATTTTACTGATCTGGGGTGGGTATACCTTGGATGGTTTTTTTCAGATATTGCTTTTTGACAGATGGTGAGATTTAGATGATGTTTGGTTACACAAGCTGGTTTCCATTTTGGCGAGGACTGTTTGAGCGGAGCGAGTTCCGCAAGCCAAGAATGGAAATCTGCTTGTGTGCAAGACCTTCAAATGAGTAAAAAAGAATTAGCAATTTTCCCGCTCAAAGAGAGCGGGATATGCAACTTCAAAACTTACGAAATAAGCTGTTTTTGAAGACGAATTATAAATTAGCCTCCGCAAACTCAGCTAAGAGTGAGCGTGGTACGGCTTTTAACTGTATATTCCCTCCATGCTTAAAGCCTTTAAAGCGTTCTGTTAAATAGGTTAAGCCTGAGCTGGTGGCTGACAGGTAGGGTGTATCTATTTGCGCTAAGTTGCCCAAACAAATCACTTTACTGGCATTGCCTGCTCGAGTAATGATGGTTTTAATTTGGTGTGGTGTCAGGTTCTGTGACTCATCAATAATGATTAGACTTTGTTGGAAGCTTCTACCACGGATATAATTAAGTGATTTAAAGTGGAGCGGGACTTTTTCCATAATATAATCGACACTACTTGTTGTGCATTCATCATCACAGTGTAGTGCTTCCAAGTTATCTGTAATGGCCCCCAACCATGGCTCCATCTTTTCTTCTTCAGTACCGGGTAAAAAGCCTATATCCTCATCTAAGCCTTGAACGCTTCGAGTTGCGATTATACGACGGAAGCGTTTTGTTACTACCGTCATCTCAATTGCGGCAGCTAGCGCGAGTATTGTTTTACCTGAGCCGGCAGCACCCGTTAGATTCACCAGATGTACATCAGGATCAAGCAGTAAGTTGAGGGCCATTGCCTGATAGATATCAAGTGGTTTAAGTCCCCACGCTTCTTGGTCAATGAGCTGATTATAATGCAAGTGTAAGAGGGTCACCTGCTCTTCTGTGACTTCAGTAATACGACCAATGATGCCTTGGGCATCAAGGATAAACATGTTGGGGTATACGTCTTGTAGAATGCCTTCGCGGGGTAGGTAATGGATGGTTTTACCTTCTAACTGAATAGTTTCTACCTGAGCGATGTTATCCCAAAAATTTCCTGCAATTTCGTAATAGCCTTTACTTAATTGAGCTATATCTGATACCAGCTGATCGTTATGGTAATCCTCGGACTCAATACCACACCCTCTTGCCTTCAGACGCATATTGATGTCTTTTGTAACCAAGACAATACGATCATCAGGGCGATGTTGCTGCATTTGGCAGAGGGTATTAATAATGGTGTTATCGTTGATATGGTTGGGGAGGTATGAAACGTTGTTTGCGTGTTGTGGCATAAGAATAGTAAGTGAACCATTCGGTGGGCTTCTATCCCCTCGTCGAATAGGGACGCCTTGCTCTATTTCTTGGGGAGACGCTGACCCCAGAATGGTATCAATAGCGCGAATAGCCTGACGACAGTCAGCTGCAATAGTGTGTTTACCCGTTTTTAATTTATCCAGTTCCTCCAGAACAGTCATAGGGATTATTACGCGATGTTCATCAAAGTTGAGTAACGCATTGGGGTCATGAATTAAAACATTAGTGTCGAGGACATAGTTGATGGGTAGAGACAAATCGGGTTTTGCTTGAATCAGGTTGTCCATAGTGATGGTTACCTTGTTAGGGCTAATGATAAAAGTAACAATCCTTTCTACCAGTTTATACCTTGTTTGATGTATACCCTTCATTGTGGTTATATGCCCTTAGTTTTTGGGCACACCATTCGTTACGGGTATAAGATATTCGCACTAACTATTAAGAACAACTATTCAATTTTAAACGCTTTATTTATCCCCCTTTTTATAATTCGTCGCACAATGATTCGGATTGTTAAAATAAAAATAACTAAGATATAAACTGATTGCTAATACCAATCCTTACTATAAATATTAACTAAGAATTCGTGACTGGCAAGGTTAAGAAAATATTAAATTATTATGAAAATACAACCCATTTGGGGTTGTGATACATGATGTATTATAAATAGTTTGTTGATCAGAAAGAAAAGGTGTACGTCATTTGTAACGCAATAGACATACTTGAGGGTTAGAAAAATTAGACCATGAAGTAAAGGCGGAGTTATAGAAATGATTCACAATGGAGAAAGGGTGTTAAGCATAGTGCTAACAACTGTAGTTTTTAATTAATTATATTTTTTACAGTCGCTAGCAGAGTTTCGTTTTAACGGTGATGTTTTTTATAGTGCTTGCGAGGACGTCGTTGGATCTTTTGAGGAGTAATGTCTAAAGGTCTAAAAGCATTTTCAGGTGGTTGCTGGTAGTCCAGTTTTTTGCCTAAGAGTTCTTCTATGGCAGGAATTGCAAAGGCATCATTTTCACCTGCAAAGCTAATTGACATACCATGCTTGCCTGCACGACCGGTTCTACCTATACGATGAACATAATCTTCAGGATCTTCAGGAAGTGCATAATTAATGACTAGATTAACGTCGTCTATATGTATACCACGACCAGCAACATCCGTTGCAACCATCACATTAATAATACCAAGTTTGAAGTTTTCCAGTGTTTTAATACGCTTTTGCTGATGTACTTCACCGGATAATAGTGCAGATTTAAATCCTTGCTCTTTGAGTTTGTCTGCAATGTGGCGAGTTTCATCTCTTCTGTTGGCAAATACAATAGTGCGACATTCCTCTTGTCCCCGTCCCCAAAGTATATTGCATAAAACAGTGAATTTATCCTGCTCCGTCACTAAATATAGTTTTTGTTCAACGGTATTGGTTGCCACTGTTTCTGGTTCAATTTCAACCTTAGTCGGTTTATAGGTCCACTGTTCCGATAAATTTAAAATATCTTGGGTAAAAGTTGCACTAAATAGCAACGTCTGACGATCCCCACAACGAGGTGTTGCTCGGACAATACGACGGACTTGTGGAATAAAACCCATGTCAAGCATACGATCAGCTTCGTCTATTATCAGGATCTCAACCAGATCAAGGAATAAATCCCTGCGCTGTATAAAATCCAGTAAGCGACCAGGTGTTGCCACAACGATATCATAGTAGTCTGAATTTAGTTGACGAAGCTGCTTCTCATAGTCCATGCCGCCGACTAAGTTAATGACATTTAAGGCGGTGTATTTGGTCAGTACTTCAGCATCTTTACAGATTTGCAGTGCCAGTTCTCGCGTGGGTGCTAAGATTAGCACTCGAGGTTCTCCTGTGTAACGAGGCTCGGGTGGAGGGACTTCTAACAACTGTTTAATGGTTGATATCAAAAATGCGGCAGTTTTACCTGTACCTGTTTGTGCTTTCCCAATGGCATCACATCCTTCCAGGGTAATTCCCAAAACTTCAGCCTGAATGGGCGTACAGTAATGAAAGCCTTGGTCTTGAATGGCATGCATAAGAGGAGAGGGCAAGTTAAAATCGTGAAAGCGGGTCTTACCTGGTTCAGGATGAACGACAAATTGGCTTATATCCCAATTTGTTTGGCGTTTAGCTTTGACTACTTGATTATCGGGCTTGCGCTTTTTTGGCTGTTGACGAGTTGATTTATGTTGATCGTGAACAGTTTTCTTGTGATCGCCTGCTTGATTTTGATTGGGCTTGCTAGCGTGATTCGTTGTGTTCTCTGGCGCACTGTCGGTGCGCTTTTTTAGAATATGTTTGATGCGTTTTAACAAAATTCACCTTTCTATTGAATTGAATGATGTGCTTAGTTTACCTCAGTGGAGGAAATTGCAAAGTCTGGACGCTATTTTTGTATAGTCATTGTGAATCATCAAGAATGACTATTTTTAGAGGTGCCCTTATATAACCTTCACAGCAAGCACATGCTTTTCATTCGGTCAGTTAGTCACTTCTATCACCTCTGCAAAATTAAGTATACAGCTTAATTTTGGCCTTGAATGCACATTAGTCCTTTTAACAATATATAAGACCAACAAGGGAGGTGCGAGTGCTCAGGCATCAAAGCATAAATGCTTTAGTGTCTAAGCACTCAAGTGTAGGGTAGGCACTAGGCTAGACAGCGAAGAGAGCTATTGCTTAGCTGGCCAGCAAGGTGAAAAAAGTTAGAGCGAGCAGGTGTAATCACCTGGCCTGCACTATTTAAAGCTCCTGTTTGATAAGAAGACAGTAACTGAATCTTGCCTAGTAACTGTTTATTTAAGCTATCAATCTGTATAACTGGAATTCTGTATTCTGTATGTTCGGGACCACCAATACGCTTCACTTCAAACTGCTCAAGATAATGAGAATTAATATCAAAGCTGACAATATGGGCAGCACCAAATTGTGGAAGATACCACTCGAGAGCAAGTCTGCGAGCGAATGATTCATGAAGCAATGGGTAGAAGAACTTTTGTTGCATCTCCTCACCCGGAAAAGCAGCAAAGTCCCGTTGCTTCAGGTGTGCCAGTTGTTCTGGACCAATTGGGCGGTAAAGCGTTGTTGTTTTCATGGGTCGTCAAGCTGCAAAAGAAAATTTAATTGCCTGCCTTATGTAATGCAGTATAGAGATTAAATGGTAAAGTGCTGTGCGTTTGTTAATGTTTTTAGTTGCTGTTTTGTTTTTTTCTGTATTGCTTGCACTATATAACGATAAGGTCCACCAGCCTCTACGGCATCAAAGGGATAGCAGGTTACTAAAATAAGTTGATTAAAGCTATTATCAAGCACTAATTTTTCGGTACGGGTATCAGCAATTTTAGTTTTTATGACTTGATAATGAATTTTTTGCTGGCGAGCTTCAAGTGTTAATACGTCTCCTGTAGTTAGTTCTGCCAGCGGGCTAAAGTGAGTGTCACGATGACCACTAATCACCACAGTACCAGGATTTCCAGGTAAAACTGAGGCGGAAAGATGTCCTGGCGCAAAGGCCAACTCTCGCCCAGTAGCGCCAGATAAGACAATCATGGGTTTTTGGTGTGGCAAATAGAGTCGTGCTATAGGCCATGTATCCGCCCACTGCCATGGTTTTTGAACCTGTTTACCTTGTTCGCTGTTTTGCCAGGCTTGCTCAAGAAGAAATTGAGCGAGTGTTGCTTTTCCATATATGTAGCCAGCATGCAGTGTATGCCACCCAGAGCCTAACAACAGAATAAGACCTAAGTACTTGAAAAATTTATATTTCATGATGTTTCCTCATCGTACTCCAGCATAAACAAAGCAAACCGAGTAATGCTGAGATAAAAGCCATTAGCAGATGCCATGGCGCAGTGGTGGCTGTTTGAGGAAAACCTGTTGTTTGATAGGCATTACCATGGGGCAGTGCATTAGAAATGTTAGTGGATTGAGTTTGTTGATGAGCCGGCTTTACAATTTGCTCTGCAACAGCAACGAAGCTGGTATAGCGTGAGGCAAGTTGGTGTGTTAGCGCAATTTGCGTAATCTGTTCTGGTAGTTCGCTGTTATTTGTTTGAATATACTCATCTTGAAGCATTTCAATTTGTTGTCTTGCCCATAATTTACCAATACCGTTTGCAGGCTGATGAAGCTGTGTTTGTGGAATGACTTGCTCCCAAGGCTGCCTACCCATTTTGGCTTTAATCACTAGCGAAGATTTAAGTGACTCTAGTTTCTTTGTGATAATTAATGGCTGACCTTGGTATAAATCTGAGATTGTTTGTTGTTGACCATCTGGCCAGGTTACAGTGATTCCGGAGGCAATTGGGTTTTGAATTTGATTAAATAAATGCGTGATACGTTGTTCAACTGTATTCATATGAGGAACGTATGTAAATGTACCTCGTCCAAACTCAGCTGATTTACGCATAAAATAGCTATTAGGCGCAGACCCAATGCCTATAGTAAATAAGCGGCGTGGGGCTAAATTTTGATGTATAAATTGAAGTATTTCTACTTCGTTCCCTACGCTACCATCGGTTATAAAAATAATTTGACTGAGTTCGACGTCTGTAAGTGGCAATGTGACAGCTGCTTGTAAAGCAGGCAGAATTTCTGTTCCTCCATTTGCGGCTAAGTCATCAATAAACTTAATTGCATCAGCCATACTTAACATGGATACTCGCTGAGAGCGTTCAAAAAGGGTTCTTGTTGTTGAATCAAACGCAATAATATTAAACCGATCATTCGGGTTTAATTGTCGTAATGCAAATTGTAAGGCGGTTTTTGCTTGTACTATGGAGCTTCCAGCCATTGAACCAGAAGTATCAATGATAAAAATTTGTTCTTTGCTTAGCGGCGTTTTATTTTTTTTCATTTTAGGTGGTGCAACCATTAACAGGCCGTAGGTTTCATTATGAACCTCTTCAGTGAAAAAGGTTGCCTGAGGTTGGAAGGCCGTTTGTGGTTGCCATGTTAACTCTAAATCTCGGTCAAAGATAACCGCATCATTTTTCAGTTGGACTATGTATTGATGGTCATTCTTATTGATTTTGAGTTTATGAGTTGAGCTGTTCAAACTGACTAATGGTAAACCTGCATTTATATTAATAGTTAAGTCTACTTTTAAAGGTGTTTGAGGGGCAGGGCGTTGTGGTAATGGTGGTAGTGATGATGTCTGTGGCGAGGAGAGAAAGTTTGTATCTGTCTTAGTGGTTTGCGCGCTTTTGTATCTTGGTGTGATCGTCATTGGAAATCGCAACTGGTACTGATTACTAATGTACGGCACTGATTGCATATAAGAAATTTTAACTTCTATGGTTTCTTCGGGGGCAATATTGGCGACTTGTGTTGTGAACAAATTGGGTCGATCTTGTGATAAGAGTGAGGCTTGTTGACCAGCAGCTTTTGCTGTCGTGTAAATGTGTTTTGCTTCCTCTTTGCGCTTAATTAAGCCTTTGATCGTTCGGTTACCAATGGTCATTTCCATAGCATAAACTGCAGCATTTTCGGGTAAAGGAAAAGCATAAACACCTTCTGCCCATTCTGAACCACTGTTTTTAAAGCGCTGAGTGACAGTGACAGCAGCAATTATACCGTTTACATCAATGTTTACATGATTGTCTAAGCGTAGTGCATTGATGTAGGTGGTTTTATTTTTGAGAAGCAAACTGCCAGAAGTGACTTCCTCTGGACTTTGGTATATCTCGTGGTAATGATTGGTGGTACTGGCTTTAGCAGCACTAAAGCCTAACAGGCTTAAAAAGCAAAATAGCCACAGACCAATGGCCAACCACCCTAGATATTGATTAAGTGCTGCGAAATCGTCTTTCATTCTAAATGCTCCTTCCTCGTTATTGTTTATTTAACAAGGTAAAAGCGCCATTGTTGTTGGTCTAATATGATAATTTTGGGAGCAATTGTGGCGAAATATGGCACAAATGACAGACTTGGCATTTTAAAAGACATAAGTTGCTTTTTAACCCATCATTTATCTAAATAATATGAAAATATTTAGTTTATGATCCTAAAGGTGACTGATTTCATGTTCAGATACATTCCCGTTGTTGCTTTTTTTGGTTTTATTTGTTGGGTAATAGTGAGTGCGGACAGTGGTCAGCAAATCATTTTTATGAAAATGATGGCTGGTGTACCTTATGGTGACAAATTAGGTCATGTGTTTTTATATGGGGTATTAACTTGGTTGTTAAATAGTGCCCTTAACTACAAGTTAATACAACTAAGAGGAAAATCTATATTATTAGGTGCGGTGATTGTTTTTAGTTTTGCGTTACTGGAAGAAATAACCCAGCTTTACTTTCCTCAAAGAACCTTTGAGTTGATCGATTTGACTGCAGATGTTGTTGGTATAACTATTTTTTCATGGGTGCCCTATATTTTTTATCGAAGAAAACAACTCAATATGCTTATTGATTAGCAATAAAATTCATTTTTTTATCGATTTTTGCTTTGTCTGTGCTTATTCCCCCCCCCTTTGGCGAAAGTTACTAAAGGGGAGGAAATATTTTGTTTTAGCTGTTCTACGCGGCTTGTTTTTTCGATACGTAAATACGTACTTTTTTCTTTAACTGGCTAATATCTTCTACAACGCCATAAAGTGATGGAATCAGGAACAATGTTATTACTGTAGCAAAGAGAATACCGAAACCTAGGGCTATTGCCATTGGAATAACAATTTTGGCTTGAAGACTTTTTTCCAAAATGATGGGTGCTAGTCCTAAAAAGGTTGTCAGTGAAGTTAGCAGGATAGCGCGAAAACGTTCTTTACCAGATGCTTGAATGGCTTCGCTAACACTTGTTCCTCGTTCTTTAACTTCTCTGTTGATAAAATCTACCAAGATGAGACTATCGTTGACTAAGACCCCTGCAAGTGCGATGAGTCCATAAATCGACATCATGCTAATAGGGACATTGAAAAACCAATGACCTGCAACAGCACCGATTAGACCAAATGGAATAATAGCCATAATGATTAAAGGTTGGCTATAAGATTTTAAGGGGATTGCTATCAGGGCATAAATGAGCAATAGTCCAAAAATAGCCGCTTGAATCATTTTCTGGATGGTTTTTTGCTGCTCTAAACTAGCACCTTCCAAGTCGGTTTTAAGCGATGGAAACTGGCTTTTCAGCGATGGAATAAAGTTATCCTCTAAGTCACTGATGACTTCTTGTGGCTCTACTTTACTAGGATCAATATCTGCGCTGATTGTTACTACATTGGTACTATTTATTCGTCGTATTTCACTGGGTGCTGGTTCCTGTCGCCAACTAACAGCCTGATTGAGTGGCATAGTGTTTTCACCATCAACCCGTACTTTAAAATTAGCTAAATCACCTAAATCAGAACGCTCACCTTTAGGATAACGCAGCATTACTTTTACTTCGCTGGTACCCCGTTGGAAGGTCTGGATTTCATCACCATGAACACCTTGTCTCAACTGATTTCCTATATCGGCCAAGCGCAGCTGATAAGCAATAGCTTCGGGCATAAGAGACAGTACAAAGTCTGGGCGAGGTGCACTGTAACTGCTTTCAATATCAAAAACGCCATCATAAGTTGTCAGTTGCTTTTTAAACTCTGCGGCGGCTTGAATAAGCACATCCTGATCCCGACTGGAAAACTGGAAGAAGATAGGTGAACCACCACCTGCATTAGTGCTGGAATCGAAGCTTAGCTTTTTTACACCGGGTAACGTGCCCACTGCTTTACGCCAGCGATCACTGATAGTATTTGCATCCCACTGTCGTTGTTCAGACTTGGTTAGTTCAACAACGAGTTCACCACCTGTTTCATCAGTCGTAAATGTGAGAAGGTGTTTTAAAAATCCATTATCTTCAGGATACTGTTTCTTATAGCCTTCATTCATGTCGACTACCTTTTGCTCAATAAGTTTGAGCGTATTATTACGACTGGTGTCGGATGTACCATCATTCATGGTCAGATTAACTTGAATAAAGTCTGATGGCACATTGGGGAAAAATACAAAGCGTACGATACCACTTTGCAAAACACCTATGGTAAGCATGAGTAAGCCAGTAAACAGAGCAATTGTGGTATAACGCTGTTTATAGGAGCTAGCTAATAATGGTTGGTAGACTCCCTGAATTAATGACTGCAGTTTTGCATCAAAACGATCTTGTAACTTGGTGAGCCAGGTTTTTTTATCTGGCTGATATTTCATGCTTACAAGGTGAGCTGGCAAAATGAGTTTTGACTCAACCAGTGAAAACAGCAGACACAAAATGACAACCATTGCAATGGATTCAAAGAAGGGTGCAGCATTTCCCCCAACATTAAGAATGGGACCAAATGCAGCCATGGTTGTCAGTACACCAAAGGTTGCAGGGACCACTACGCGCTTAACGCCAGAAATCACACTTTGATGGCTATGGCCATATTTAACAATATGAGTGTAGGCGCTTTCTCCAATAATAATGGCATCATCAACAATAATGCCGAGCACTAAAATAAATGCAAAAAGGCTGACTACATTGACAAATACAGGGAAAGGTCCATGAGGCATTAACCATAATGCACCAAGAAAACTGATAGGAATACCTAACACGACCCAGAAGGCAACACGAATTCTTAGGAATATACTTAAGACGATAAAAACCAGTAATGCCCCAATGCCCATATTTTCGAGCATCATATTTAGCCGGCCTTTAAGATAAAAAGATATGTCGCCCCAATAGGAAATTTGCAGAGAGGGAGGCAGCTGTTTTTGCTTATCTGCGATGTATTTTTTTACTGCATCTGCTGTAGCTATTTCGTCATCACCCGCAGCCTCAACATATAAGCCAACGGATAATTTTTGATTAAAACGAGAAAAGTCACCAGTGTCTGCAAAACCATCAGTTATTTTAGCAATATCTCCCAGTAGCAGCTGGGTACCATCTTGATTCGCACGGATGACAATTCGGGAAAATTCTGCAACGGTTTTGGCCTGACCTTCAGCACGTAGTTGAATGCGCCCGCTTTTAGCTTTAATCACACCACTGGCGATATCAATTGAGCTACGCTTAAGTGCATTGGCTATTTCATCAAATGTCAGGTTGTAGGCTTGTAAGTCCTGCTCTGAAACTTCAATGGCTATTTCAGCTTCGCGAATACCGTAGAGCTCTGCTTTACTCACTTCTGGTAGGGCTTGAACTTCATCTCGAATTTCCTCTCCGACGCGATGTAATGTTGCATAATCGACATCACCGAATAACGATGCCCAAATTATCCGGGTTTTTCGCTCACTTTTGCTGATGTGAGGTTTTTCCACAGCATCGGGAAATGAAGTAATACTATCAACTGCAGTTCTCACTTCATCCATAATGTCATCAACACTATAGCCATTGGTCACTTCCAATGTAATGTTGGTATAACCCTCTATGGCAAAGGACTCAACTTTTTTAATGCCTGCGATCGTTCGGATAGCTGACTCAACTCTTAAAGTAACGCTTTGGGATACTTCAGTAGGTGATGCGCCAGGATAGCTGATAGAAACAACAACGCTATCAAGGGTGAAATCAGGGAACATTTGTTTTTTGATGTTAATTGCTGAAGATATGCCTACAGCGAGTAAAAACATCATAAGCAAATTTGCTGCAACAGGATTGGCAGCAAACCAAGCAATGATACCTGACGATGACTTAGTCGTTTGCATATTTATTAGCCTAAAACTTTCTCTTGCTTAGAAACTCCGTGCTTAAGCACATAAGCCGCATGGAGTTGAGCTTTGCATGCTCGGTTTTTACGCTGTCCACTTTAGCCTTCACTTGAATGTGTTGCGCTGGATGTAGCTTTTTTACTGGATGCTGCTGGTGTTGATTTAATGGCGACTGCTGATTGCTGTTCTGTTTTAGTGATATTCACTTGCAAGCCAGGAATAGGGTTTGGAATAGCTGTGAGGCATAGTCTGTCACCATCACTAAAGTTATTCTTTATAAACGCACTGGCACGTTGCTCTCGAATAAGTTTTACTGGATGTATACGCAGAGTGTCGTTTTTATCAATGACGAGTAATTGTTGACGGTTAATTAACAGGTGACGTGGAATTTTAATGACACTTTCTGCTGCTATACCAGCAATGGTGGCTTTGACAAATGAGCCAATTGGTAGTGGTGCCTGTGCTTTTTGTTTTGCTGAAGTGAGTGAGTAAGGATCTTTGATGCGTGCAACTAAATAGTGCATACGGGTTTTAGTGTCAACGACAGCTTCTTGGCGTGTAATAATGGCTTGCCATTGATGGTCAGGATTATGGTTTGAAGTCAGTGTTACCTTTGGTCCTTGGAATTCGCTTTGCCCAAAGTCAGGTAGATCAAGATAAGGCATGTCACTGCGTTTGATGGGTAAGCGTACTTCTGCATAATCTGTAGCAAAAGTATCTCCAAGTTGTGCTCCTGTTGTTACATACTGTCCAACATCAACCTGACGAGCTTTTGTCATACCATCATAAGGAGCACGAATTTTTGTACGAGCAAGATACTGTTGTGCTTTATGTAAATCAGCTTTGGCTGCATGGACGGCAGCTTTGGTTTCTTGTACATAAGGTTTGCGTAATACCAGGTCATTAGCTTGCTTTAATGAGCGTCCTCGCTGGGTCCAATCTGTACGAGCGGCTTCGGCTTTACCTTGTTCCTCCATCAGTTTGGCTTCTGCCTGAGCAAGCTGGGCTTTGGCTTGCTCAACAGCTACCTGATAGTCAATGGGGTCGATACGAAGGAGTATATCTCCCTTTGTAAATGTGCCGCCACTGACGAACGCCGGAGAAATTTCCAGAACTGTGCCTGCCACTTGTGAAATCAGCGTTGTTTCGGTGCGAGGGTTGATAGTACCCTGACTTGCAACATGAAACTGTACAGTCTCTTCTGTTAACGGTTTAGTTTCTACAACAAGTGGAGTAACAGGTTTTTCAGATTTGGCTGGTTCAGGTTTCATATTACTTAACTGCCAGGTAGCGGCAGACGCCAATGCTAATAAACCAATGGGGGTGATAACCTTAAGCCACCTCATGAATGAAAGTACTCCTAGATGCCAAATCAAACTGACAGGGTCATTTTATAAGGGCGAATACCATAGCAAGAACAAGAGTCTCTGCCAAAGAACATTTCACTTTATTAAGAAAGTCTTAATAAGAGTTTCACTGACTGATTTGACCTCTTTCTCCCAGCCTGTATAACAGCCCTCAAACTAAGACAGAAGAGTATGAAAAATGATCCTAAGTTATGTGAATATTATTTGTTTTTTGTGTGAAGGGTGTTTTTCTTTGTATTTTGTAGTAGTGGTACTTTCAAAGGAGGGGAGGTTTATCTCAAACTTTTTTAATTTTTTTCTAAATTAAATGTTTATTTGGAGAAAAATAAAAGTACAGTGATGAATGAAATCTGCAAAAATTAAAATATATTTACTGAAAAATATACTCGTGTGAGCAAGAGTTTTCTAACTCACACAGAGCATTGATTAAGGAAATCACAAAGGTGTTGTGATAATAGGTAATTGGTTAACACGATGTGTGGTTTTGGACTTTTCAGTAGTTGATTGGTGTTGTTTAAGAAGTTTTCGTTTTACTCTGCGGGCAGTGTCGTAAGAAACATTGAGTTCATGCATAAGTGATAATGCAGACAGTTTCTTTTGATGAGCAAGAAGATAAGCAGCTCTAAACCAGTCTTTAAGGGGAAGTTTAGTGCCTTGGAATATTGTACCACTGATAAGTGATTGCTGACGGTGACAGTGGTTACATTGGTATAGCGGACGTGTTTTAAGGGTACAATGCTTAGCGCAACCACAGCTTGGACAACGGAAACCTTCAGGCCAGCGGAGTTGAAATAACAACTCGTGACATTGACTTTCTGTGCCAAATTTATCTGTGAAGTGTTCAAACCCCTGAGCTTTGACGAGCGATACTAAATCAATTTCCATGATGAATCCCTTCTGCAATGATGAATGTATTGCGGATTTGTCCATTGTATTAGTCGTCAATATACGTATATTGATCTCTATCAGGGTTTTTCGGCTGAGTTAGATGGGTAATTTATAACTCATACAAAATGATTGTTACTCATTTTACTTGAGAGCTCTGTTCTTGAATTTCTGTTAATCCTTTCCTGTCTTAGCTTTAAGTGGTTCATTGTTGATCTTGATTACTTACTCTTGATCGTCGTAGTAGTTGTCATTGGGTTTATCGCGCCGCATAATTGGCGACTGTTTGTTCTGGTGGAGGCTTAGATGCAGCGTTATATCGCCATCGTAGAAGATGAAGTGGCCATTCGTGAGAACTATCGGGCAGTACTCACTCGATATGGTTATCATGTCAGCATGTATAGTAACCGCCGAGAAGCGATGGCGGCATTCAATAAGCAGCTTCCTGAGCTGGCCATCATTGATGTTGGCTTGGAAGATGAAATTGAAGGAGGCTTTGATCTTTGTCGAGAGCTTCGGGCTATTGCCCCACAGTTACCCATCATTTTCTTGACGGCTAGAGACAGTGAGTTGGATGCTATTTCTGGCTTGAGATTAGGTGCTGATGATTACCTGACGAAAGACATCAGTTTAGAACATATGGTTGCACGAATTGTTGCATTGTTTCGTCGTGTTGATGCACTTCAGTCAAAATCACCTGCTGAGCAAGGTCAACAATTATGCTGTGGTGATTTAGTGATGGACCTTGATCGAATGACTGCAAACTGGCAAGCGCAGTTAGTACCTTTGACGTTAACTGAGTTTTGGCTGGTATACGCATTGGCTAGGCACCCAGGCCATGTTAAAAACCGTCAGCAATTGATGGATGCGGCAAATGTCGTGCTTGATGATAATACCATTACCTCGCACATTAAGCGTATTCGTAAAAAATTTTCGAAGCTGGATACTAATTTTCAATCTATTGAAACAGTATATGGGTTTGGCTATCGCTGGCATCCACAAAAATAGCAGTCTGTATGCGACTTCATATCCAATTATTTATTATTAGTCTCATTACCCTGGCGTTACCCTGGGCGGGTTGTCAGTACGTAAAAGAGACAGAAATTGCGCTACGTAGTGGCCAGGAGCAAGCGGTACAAGCAACAGCAAATGCAATTGCCAGTACACTGACCACAGTGACCTGGCCCAGTGTGGTGGGGGAGCAAGTGCTGTATGCACACCCGTTGAATATGCCTCTGGTGATTGATGGCTATCATGAAGATTGGCCGTTTTTTAATCAACAAATTAATAACTTTCTTAGTTTAAAAAAAGAACCAATGGTGATGCGTTTGGGGGCAGGTGGGGACCAAGCACTCTACTTGCATATTACTTATCAGGATGATCGCGTCATCTACCAAACACCTATGCAGCGCTCGATATTTGCATCTGATGCGTTGTTAATTCGAGTCCAAAAAGGCAATGAGCATCAAGCTTATTTAGTGCGTACACCTGCACCAGGTAAAGTCATTGCAGAACAAATTCTTATTGAAGAAAAACAAATTATCCTTATACCCGAGCCGAATATTCAGGGGCAGTGGCAAGAGACAGCTCAGGGCATCAATATAGAGTTACGTATTGCTCATCAGCAGGTGGGGGATCGGGTCGCTGTGGGTATGGTTGACTATGACTTTATTAACCAAGTGCAAACAGTGGGGGCACTTTTTAGTGAGACGGTGATTGGTGAAGATAGTCTAATTGCTGCACTGGCCCAGCCAGAATCCATACCTTACCTACTTGTTACGCCAGCGCCACATCTACAGGCCCTGTTATCACCCTTTGCGTCATTAGGGCAAGAAGTGGTGCTGGTAACACCGCAAGGGTGGGTGCTTGCCTTAGCAAAACCTAAAAATTCGGCATTGGATGAAGATATCGCGCAACAGCATGTGGTAGTACCTTATTGGCAAAGGACTTTGTTACACTGGATTTTGTCCTCGTCAACGCCTCTACCAGAATGGTCTTTGCAATCGGGCCGAGTGAATTCTGAATTTATGCAGCATGTTTTGCAGAATAGTTTAGCTTCTCAATGGTTTCAGGGAAGTAAGCGATATACCAATAAAGTTGTAGCGGGGACACCTGTCGTACAAAGTGACAAGGTCATTGGTGCAGTGTTTGTTGTGAATGCTTCTGATGAAATTGTCTCGCTGACAGATAAAGCCTGGCTGGGAATGATAGGCGTAACTTTTTGGGTTATTACGCTTGTTGTCGTTGTGCTTGTGGGGTATGCGATTCTATTATCAAGCCGTATACGACGATTGAGTCGTCTTGCTGAGCAGGTATTAACGGCAGAAGGGCAGTTAGCGCAAGTATTTCCAGCATCAAAGCAAAGGGATGAAATAGGGGATTTATCCAGAAGCTTTAAAGTGTTGCATCAACGTCTTTGGGACTATATGCATTATTTACAGAGTTTATCGAGTAAATTGGCTCATGAACTTAGGACTCCATTAGCGGTTATGCGTTCTTCACTTGAAAACCTGGAAATGGAAAGTTCACTTTCTGATAGTGCGAAAGACTATGTATTAAGGGCTAAAGATGGGGCAGATCGGTTACGGCATTTAATTGATGCTATGAGTGAAGCGAAACGTGTAGAACAAAGCTTAGCACAGGCAGAACCCGAGTGTTTCCCGCTTGATCAAGTGGTCAATGGTATGGTTCTAGCGTATCAAGATGTATATCCTGAACATCGCTTGCAGGCAAACATACAGCCAGGATCTTACCCTTTATGGGGAGAAGCTGATTTTATAGTACAGTTGTTGGATAAATTGGTGGATAACGCGGTTGATTTTACCCCTGCTCAAGGATTAATTCGAATAGCACTTAAACAAGAACAAGAAAACTATTATTTAACGGTATTTAATCAAGGCTCATCTTTACCAGATTCAATGCGTGATCAACTATTTGATTCTTTGGTATCTGTTCGCAAAGAAACCTCTTCTAAACAGCACTTAGGGTTTGGTTTACATATTGCCAAATTAATTGTTGACTGGTTCCAGGGGCGTATTATGGCAGAAAATGCAGAAGAAGAGCATGGTGTGATATTTACTGTAGTGTTGCCCATAGTTAATCGCTATACACCAGTGAAATAAATTGAGCTTTGCTGTGCAAATGATTCATCATTAATATCAAACTAAATTGTAAACGCGACAGAGTTTAGTAGGATCAGCTGTGAATTTTCTTAGATATCAAGATATAGAAGATAATATTTCCAGTACTTTTTTAAGAAGAGGAAAGGATTATTTTCGACATGGGCATGTTGATAAAGTCTATTGGGATAGTGATGACGGTGTTATCAGATCAGTAGTGAGTGGTCGAAACCGCTATACGCAGGAAATTCATGTAAGTAAATACCATGCTGAAGTAGATATTGACGGTTATTGTTCATGCCCCGTTGATTATAATTGTAAACACGTTGCTGCTGCTTTATTAAAGTATTTGGACCAGCGAGGTAAGAGTGCAGAAAAAACGTTACCTGAATCTCAATTGAGTTTTAGCTTATGGCAACAACAATTTGAATCTGTAATAGCGCAAGAAAAACACACGACATCACCTTTTAGGTATGACGCTACTCCTGGTAAGGAGTTTGTTGTTTATATTTTACAGCTGAATAATGATGATCTGAGCATTGACTGTTACTCTACTAAAAAGTACAAAAAAGGTGGATTTTCAGCACTTCAAGATGTTTATCGTGGTTGGTATGGTAATCATGTATGGTCAAATGCAGATGAGATTATTAAAAACTTAACTGGTAATGCTGATCACTTATCTGAAACCCGTAACCCCTACCAATTACTTACTCATTTAGCTAATAGTGGTCGTGCTTATGTTGGTGAGTTTGAACCTAATAATATGTTAACCGAAGGACGCTTACTTGCTATCCAGTTTAATTGGCAAGCACAAGATAACTTAAAGCAACTCAAGTTATGTTTAGCCAATGTAAGTGATGATGATTGGGTGGTATTAGCAACCCAGCCAGTATGCTACTTTAATAAAATAACAAAACAATTTGGTCGTATTAATACCCAACTAAATTATGATGTACTGTTAATGCTGCAAAGGTTGCCAGCATTGGATGTTGATCAGCAGTTTGAAGTCGCAGCTCTTATTAGATCTGGGCTAGGCAGTTATGACATACCATTACCAGTGGAGTGGAAAGTAACAGAGGTTAATGAGCAACCTATACCCAAGTTGTTGATAAGTAAGAGTGCTGGTGGTCAAAAATACTTGGGGGAGCTGATTTTTATTTATGGCGAACACGAACTTCCCTATTCAAAAGAGCAGCCAGCAAACCCACAGACTGTGTTTAAAAATAATGTTGAATACTCGGTGAGACTGCACCCTGATCAAGAGCTGTTAGCTGTCAAACAGCTAGTTGAAAGTAATTATCTGCCAGAAGATAATGATTACACTGGTTTTCCTTGGCAAGATGAAAAGCTGCTTTTTAATATTGCACATAACCCAAGTGATTATTATCAGTTTAAGACTGAAGTTCTTCCAGTGTTGCAGGAGCAAGGGTGGAAGTTTGACGAAACGGCCATATCTGAGCAGTTTAAAACAGCGAAGAGCTGGGATATAACGACTCATGATGAAGGTTCTAACTGGTTTTCTTTTGCATTAGATATTGATATTGATGGTACTAAAGTTGCGGCGTTACCCCTTATTATCCAGTGGTTAACATCTGCTTCGGGAGATAAAATAGCACGTGCAGAAAAACCTGTTTGCTTAGCGTGTGAGGGCATTGGGTGGATTGTAGTGCCTGCAGAAACTATTAATTCTATCTTGGATATCTTGGTTGAGCTTTATGATCGTCCAACGTTATCTGAAGATGGTAAATTAAAAGTAAATAATGCTAGTGCTGTTAGACTAGAAGCGCTTGCTGAAGCATTACAACAGGTGAGGTGGTTCGGTGATAAGTCAATAAAAAAACTTGGTAAGGAATTGGTTAACTTTAAAGGAATAAAAAAACTTAAACCGCCAAGGGGCTTAAAAGCAACACTTCGCGACTATCAACAAGAAGGAGTTGAGTGGTTGCAGTTTTTGAGAAAGTACAGGTTTGGTGGTGTGCTTGCGGACGATATGGGGTTAGGCAAAACGATCCAAATTTTGTCACACATTCAGTTAGAAAAAGAGCGGGGTCGGTTAAAACAACCCGTTATGGTAGTAGTGCCGACCAGTGTTCTAGGAAACTGGCAAAAGGAAGCGGCTAAGTTTACCCCTGGCTTGAATACCTTTGTCTGGTATGGGACTAATCGTAATGAATATTTTGAGCAACTGCCAGAAAACCAGTTAATCATTACCAGTTATGGCACCTTTCAGCGTGATGCTGAGCGACTAGCTGAATATGAGTATCACATGCTTATATTAGATGAAGCTCAGTATATAAAAAATAGTAAATCAAAAATATCAGTATCTGTTAGGTTGATTAAAGCGAACCATCATCTCTGTATGACCGGCACTCCGCTTGAAAACCACCTTGGTGAGCTATGGAGTTTATATGACTTTTTAATGCCAGGTTTTTTGGGTAATGAGCGTAGTTTTAATCGTTTATTTCGTAAACCGATTGAAATTGAGGGGCATCAGCAGCGACATCAAGCATTGTCACAGCAGGTTGGACCTTTTTTACTAAGAAGGACAAAAGACGCTGTTGCTGATGAATTGCCTGAAAAGACAGAAATGATACGAAGTGTAGAGTTAAGTGCTGGTCAGCAGAAACTGTATGAAAGTATTCGCCTCAGCATGGAAAAGAAAGTTCGGAGTTTGCTTAAAACCAAAGGCTTAAACCGGAGCCGAATAGAAATTCTTGATGCATTAATGAAGCTACGCCAAGCTTGTTGTGATCCAAGACTTGTTAAATTGGACAAAGCGAAAAAAGTAAAGCAATCTGCTAAGTTAACTTTACTAAAAGAACTGTTGGTAGAGTTGTTAGATGAAAACAGAAAAATCTTACTCTTTTCTCAGTTTACCAGTATGTTGACCCTTATCGAAAAAGAAATAAATGAGTTGAAAATTCCCTATGTTAAGCTAACAGGACAAACTCGTAAGCGAGAAGAAGTTATCAGTAAGTTTCAAAGTGGTGATGTACCACTATTTTTAATTAGTTTAAAAGCTGGTGGCGTTGGACTGAATTTAACTCAAGCAGACACGGTGATTCACTATGATCCTTGGTGGAACCCCGCAGTTGAACAGCAAGCTACTGACCGTGCTTATCGCATAGGACAGGATAAACCCGTATTTGTTTATCGATTAATTTGTACAGGAACAGTTGAAGAAAAAATCTTAGCGATGCAGGAAAGGAAACAGTCGTTAGCGGATGGTATTTATAATAATAAAGCAGGTGAACAACTCGCATTAACAAGTGAGGAAATATTAGACTTCTTTACACCTGGGGGGGAAACTAAAAATGATATTTTCTAGGAAAGAGCGGTCATACTCGCTCTTGTTTGTAAAGCTATAAATGCAACCACTAATTTGTGTCTAGCTTGTACAGATGGTTTTTAGGATATGCCATTGTAAAGGGTATATTTACTAAGAGTTGTTAGTTAGGTATATACAATGTCATCAGGATTCATGATAGAAATTATGGGCAAGCCGGTCAAAATAGAATACTCAGAAGGTGATATTCATGTGATTGGCTTGATGGATATGCCTTTTGAGTGGATCAAGCAAGGCTTAAAGTCTGTCGAGATACGGGCTAATAGTGATGTCCGACCATTTGATTATAGTGTCATTAAACCTGGACATACTTTACGATTGATTAATGAACAAACTGGAGAATCGTTAGAACGACGCGTTATTCGAGTTGATCATTACCAGACAGTAAAAGAACTGCTTAATACAGAGGGGATGGAAAACACGTTACCCACTTTAGGGGCTGTTGCGGATGCTATTGAGTTGATACATAGTTTTCCGGGCTATAAGCAGGGTATAGCAAAATATGGTGTCTACGCGATAGAAATTCAGTAAAAAATTTAACGACAGTTTTAAGCTTTCTAATCTAAAATTATACCAATATTAATATTGGTATTTTTATAGTGTTTATTTCATATTTGGTTTTAAACAGGGCAATCACATATAATTTTACCTTTACAAAAGCTATTTTTTTAAGCACCTTTGCCCAACGACTGCATAACGCTCGTTGAACACGCGGTGAATCCGTCCCTGGATGCTTATTTGCCGCAAACAGTCCCACATGAGCTATTCATGTATTGCATTGGCATGATGTGTTGTGATTAATAGACTTGACCCTTTTACCCTGTTTGATGAGGAATGGCTAGTTTAAAAGGCACAATCTATATTCATCACGAAATTTTTATCTGCAAATGAGTAATAAATAAGATTACTCTTGTAGTTCTTTTAACGCTAATTGTTTTTCTAATTCTGCAGGAGATAGTGACGTATTTACTGTAATGCTTGTCAGTTGTTGAAATAATGGATGCTGTTGAAGCTCACTCAATGGTAATGAAGGGAAATGATTATCACGCAAACAATGTATTAATTTAAGTGTTTTAAACCCATCAAACCAGTGGTGAAAATGTTCTTTTAGTTTTTTACCTGTTAATTTTTGTTGAGTAATATGTTTTTCAAACTGGTGAATTTTTAAAGTAGAAAGAGTATCAATTATATACTGGGGTAAGTGATCAAACTGCTTTTTTAGTGATTCTGATGTCAATGTGTTTTCTGTCTTAAAGACAGATAATAATTTTTTTAGGGCATTAAAACATTCTGGGTTATAGTATAAGTAATCTGTTTTTGGTTCGTTTAGCGTTGAAATGGACTGTAACGCAGGACCTGTTCCAAAAGGTACGCGGTCAGATAAGCGCGCATCAATGATAATAGGTTGGCCTTTGAGTGAAATGATTTGGCCCACTTTGGTCAGCTTATTCAAACAGTAGAAATCTTCACCAGCATTCCGGCAAGGAAACCCTCTGACTTTTGCATAGGCTTCAGAATGAATAGCTAATAAGCTACCTATTGTATGAAAGGCATAAGGTGAGCCAGCCCAACGTAAACCCAATACATAATAACGAAGTCGAATATCATACAGTTGTTGGCTAACAGTTAAGCTGCAGGTATCTGCCTGGTGTTGATAATTATAAATAAAGGCACTGCAGTTATTTGATGCTAATGGATACTCTATGACTTGCTTTAAATAGTTACCAGGTAATACTGCATCCATATCCGTTGAGAAAATCCAGGGTAATTGAACAATGCCTTGATGTATCAGATGGCAGGCAATATCGGCGCCTATTTTTCTAGCGAGGCCAACGCCGGCTTTTACTGGAATAAGGTTGGATTCCGCTGAGCGGTTAATGACATAAAGCCAATAATTTTTAAAAGGTACTAAGCTATTCTGGTTCGTTTTATGATCAATATTGAGCTGGTTTAAGAGTTTATGGTTGTTATTCAACTGGGTAGAGGAAACATTACTGGGAGCGTTAATAACAAGTACTATTAGCCAGTTGTCTTCAATATGGAGTGGTTGCAGAAGACGTTCTAGTAATTGTAAAGGCTCATTAAAGCAGGGCACTACCAGCACACTATTAAACTGTCTTGTTTGTATTGTTGGTTGAATTTGTTGGGCCTCAGTTTCGGCATACTTCTGTAAGTACTGTTGAACTAATGATGACATAGTAGTGATTGGGTTAAACCTTCAACGCTGAAAGATATACTTTTCCAAGAGAACATATACCCGTCGCATTGGATATAGCTGGGTAAAGCTTGGACATTTTAGAAAAAGATGAGTTTAGGCTCAAATGTCTGTTATTAAAACTGTTTTAGTGCTTGATATGTGTATTGTTTTTCCTATAAAGCGGTATTCCGAGAATAGTTGAGTGCACACTAGTTTTATTGCGAGTTTGTTGCCAGCTGCTTATGGGGTAGTATCAGCAGAGGCAAGTGCGCTTAGTGTAATAAATAGCGAACTGGAGGCTTCATCTTACCTCATAAGTAGTAAAACAGAATATAGACAGTTTGAAGAATTAGTACATAAGAAAACTACAGGTGATCTGAGTTAGTTAAATCAGCTTGCTTGGGTTGTCAGTCATACAATAAACTAGAAAAAGTTAACACGCAGACCTTTACTCCTCAACAAAAGGCTTTACAGGTTTTATGAAAAGTAAGTAGAACCAGTTACACTTTTATAAGGTTGCATTTAAGATGCATAGCATCCACGGTATCTTATATTTACGCTAAATGTTAGGCATGAACTGGGATATCCATGTTTTGTAGTGGCGCACTAAGTTAAGCCACTTAATCAGTGTTGTTTGTCGTGAGGAGTAGAGTGTAATGCTTTTGTTGCATAAACCAGTGAAAGTGATCACTACAATGATCTTTTTATTCCTGGTGTTGCAGGTTGGGCAGAGTTTAGCTGCTGAAAAGCCCTCCCCTGAAACGGAAGATAAACCCGGTATTTTAGAACGTCCACTCATGGAACGATATGTATTGGATGAGTTAAAATCGTTACGTCAAGATCTCCTTTTGCTCAAAAATGATGTCACACGCGATTTAGCAAATACGCAATTACAAACAGCGGATAGATCCCTTGAGTATACAACTGATACGGTCAATAACATTTTTTTTATTATCACGGCTGCAACCTCAATACTGATCATTGCGGGCTGGAGTTCTTTGCGTGATGTAAAAAGTAAAGTAGATGAGCTGGTTGACTCAAGGGTACGTTTGATTTCTCAAGGTTATGAAAAACGACTTGCAGAGCTTGAGAAGAAGCTTCGACAGCGTACGGATCAAATTATTCAAGCACAGGAAGAAATAGCGCTCACTAACAATATTCACTCGTTATGGATGCGTTCTGGCTTAGAATCAACGCCTCAATCTAAGATAAAAATATATGACCAAGTTTTAAGTTTAAACCCTGAAGATGTAGAGGCTTTAACGTATAAAGCTGACGCAGCGTTAGAGCTTGAAGAGCCCCAGTGGGCTTTGAGCTTGTGTAATAAAGCATTGGAAATTTCATCAGAATACCCTTATGCCTATTATCAGCGTGCATGTGCTCATGCAACGTTAGGCTTGGATGATCAGGCGGTGGATGACCTTACCAAAGCTCTTGAGTTATCAAGTACCTATGTTGATGAAATGAAGGAAGAACCTTCGTTTAAATCATTATCTGAAAATGAGCGCTTCTTAGCATTGACTTCTCATCATTAGCGCTTGTGTGGGGATTTTCAGTATATTTAAAAGTAGACATGATCCAAATACGCCATCATTGATATTTATGTGTATATTGCTGGATTGTCAGAGATAATGGTAACGGCCAAAGCTTTGACCTACACTTCGGTGTGATGTTTATCCAGTGAGGCATTTTGATGGAGCTCATTCAACTGATCTTCATGCTGTCAATATTGATATTGGCTGGTGTGCTAACAGTAGTAAAGACCAAAGGGGACAAAACATTCATGCGCGTTTTAAAGTTCCTTGGGATCTTTATTTCAAGCGTTCCTATTATTGGTATAATTCAGGGTTTTATTGTTAGAAAACGTTCTCCTTTATACTCAGATGCTTGCTTTATCCAGGCTATTTTTTGTGGCATTGGATATATCATTGTCACTCAGGTATTGCCCAAATATGTATGAAAGTAGCACGTGAGTACTGAATTATCATAGTGGCATGCTTAGTTTATTTTAATAAGCATTCAGTGTGGAAGCTAAATGCCATGAGTATAGAGGTAAACAGGTTTATAAGTAACTGCTTGCTTAGCCTTGTTTTTTTAAGCGTTCTCTTAAGTGTTGTATGATGGCATAAAATACGGGTACTAGAAGAGTTCCCACAATGCCTGCCGCCAACATCCCCCCAAAAACACTGTAACCAATTGAGTGTCGGCTGGCTGCTCCTGCACCTGTGGCAATAACAAGTGGAACAACCCCGAGAATAAATGAAAAAGCAGTCATGAGGACAGCTCTGAAGCGTAATGTAGCAGCAGTTATTGCGGCATCCTGTATGGATAAACCTTCGACTTCGTGTTTTTCTTTGGCAAACTCGACAATCAGAATTGCATTTTTACTGGCAAGTCCAATTAGTAGCACCAAACCAATTTGGGTATATAAATTCACATCTGATTGTGCAATCCATACATTTAAAAAAGCGCCCAAAATAGCGATAGGAACTGCGAGTATAACTGCCCAGGGTATAAGCCAGCTTTCGTATTGTGCAACCAAAAACAAATATACAAATATCAAGGCAAGAGAAAACAGTAGAGGTGCCAGGTTACCTGCTGCAAGCTCTTGATAAGTCATTCCAGTCCACTCAAAACTGTAACCATTAGGCAGTGATGCTTTGGCAGCTTGTTCCATTGCGGTGACCGCTTGTCCGGAACTATGACCTGCTGCAGGCTGACCATTGATGGTAACACTGGTAAAAAGGTTATAGCGATTTATTACATCTGGGCCAAGCAGTGGCGTGACCGAAATGAGTGTACTTAGGGGAACTATTTCTCCTGAGGCACTGCGAACATAAAATCGCTTTAAGTCATTTTCGTCATTACGAAACTCTGGTTCAGCTTGTAGTAACACTTTATAAGTTTTGCCAAACTTATTGAAATCATTAACGTACAGTGAGCCGAGCTGTGTTTGTAGTGTGCCAAAAATATCAGAAAGAGGTACACCTAAGTTTTTGACCTTTTCGCGCTCAACATCAATGAACATTTGTGGCACGTTTGCACGAAATGTACTAAATGCAACTCCGATTTCTTTCGTTGCGTTGGCAGCCAAAAGTAAACCACCCATAACCTGTGCTATTTCTCTTGGGTCCCGACCAAGCTGATCTGTTAGGACGAACTCAAACCCACCCGTGGTTCCAAGTCCAGGGATAGCTGGGGTGCTGAATGCTGCTGCTTTGGCACGGGCAATGGTTGAAAGTTTTGCCTGTACCTGTTGGATAATGGCGGATTGATATAACTCTGGTTCTTCCCGCTCATCCCAAGGATTTAGTACGGCAATTGCTAAGCCTGCATTGGATGACATTGCGCCATTAAGAATACTGTATCCGGCTACAATCATTACATCAGAAACACCTGATACGGTTTTTACCATATCTGTTACTTGATGCATTACTTCAGCAGTTCTATTTAGAGATGCGCCATCAGGGAGTTGCACATCTATCATAAAAAAACCTTGGTCCTCTTCAGGTATAAAACCTGTTGGGAGCTGTTTAGCAAATACAAGTAAAATAGCGATTAACGCTAAAAAAAGTAGGCTTACGATGAATAATTTGCGAACCAAAGAAGTTACTGCACGTTGATATTTGCCAGTAAGCTTGTCAAAGCCCTGATTAAACCACCTTAAAATAAAAAAGGAAGGTGCTGCTGAAGGTTTAAGGAGTGTGGCACACAGTGCCGGGCTTAAGGTTAGCGCATTAATAGAAGAAATAATTACAGAAACAGAAATGGTGATGGCAAACTGAGCGTACATTTGTCCAGTAATACCAGGCATTAGCGCAACAGGTGTAAAAACAGCAAGTAATACCAAGGTTGTGGCAATAATGGGACCGCTTACCTGTTGCATTGCTTTTACCGTAGCTTCGACAGGAGATAACTTTTCTTCTTCCATTAAACGCTGGACATTTTCAATAACAACAATCGCGTCATCTACTACTACGCCAATGGCTAAAATTAGGGCGAACAGTGAAATAGTGTTTATTGAAAAACCAATAGCGAGTAGAACGGCAAATGTGCCAATCAGGGAAACTGGAATTGCGATAGAGGGGATTAATGTTGATCGCCAATCTTGCAAGAATATAAAAACGACGAGTATGACCAGTAAAACGGCAACGATAAGGGTTTCAACTACTTCTGCAATTGAGGTTTCAATAAAGCGTGTTGTGTCGTATAAAATTTCAAAACTAATATCATTAGGAAACTGTTTAGCAAGCTGTTGCATTTCTTTTTTAACTTGCTGTGCAACCTCCAAGGCATTGGCATCAGGTAATTGGTAGACGGCGAGAATAACACTGGGGCTATTATTGAGCTCACCAAACCAGCCATAAGAGGCAGAACCAAGCTCGATTCGGGCAACATCCTTTAAATAGATTGATGACCCATCGTTACGAGATTTTAGTATGATTTGCTCAAATTCTTCAGGTGATGAAAGTCGTCCTTTAGCTTGTAAAGCGTACTGAAATTGCTGGGTTGGTAGTGACGGGGCTGCACCAATTTGACCAGCGGGTACCTGAACGTTTTGTTCGTTGATGGCATTGTCAATGTCTTGAGTGGTAATGCCATAAGTGGACATTTTTGCAGGGTCAAGCCAGATTCTCATACCGTAATCTTGAGCCCCTAAAATTTGGGCATCACTGACCCCTGATACTCTTGCTAAAGTATCTTTTATATTGATACTGGCATAGTTTGATAAAAAGAGTCCGTCATAAGAGTTATTGGGTGAAATCAAATTAACAATTAACAGCATGTCAGATGATTTTTTATCAACGGCTACGCCTTGTCGTGTGACTTCAGCAGGAAGCTGAGGATTGGCCAAAGCGACACGGTTTTGTACATTAATTTGCGCCATGTTTGGGTCAGTGCCGATGGCAAAGGTAACTGATAATCGGTAGCTGCCATCATTAGCGCTTTTAGACGACATATAAATCATATCTTCAACCCCGTTGACTTGAGATTCAATGGGGTTAGCAACGGTATCCTGAACAACCTTTGCACTAGCGCCAGGAAAGTTCGCTGTGACCTCAATAACAGGGGGAGTGATAGGGGGAAATTGGGCAACAGGTAATACTGGAATAGCAAGAAATCCTGCCAGTGTAATGATAATTGAAATGACAAACGCAAACTTAGGACGATAAATAAAAAACTGACTGATCATAGTGTGACTCCCAATCAGCTTGCGCTTGTTTCATTAAAAGGTGCTACCTGTTGTTCAGTCGGCTTGACTTTTCCTCCAATTTTAACTTTTTGAATACCTTCTGTAATAATCACTTCACCAGGTTTTAATCCATCGATAACCTCCCAGCGAGTTTTAATTCGTTGTCCTAATTTCACTGGGCGAGCTTCAACAACTTTTTCATTATTAACAACCAGAACGAATTTACCTTGTTGATTTTCTTGAACAGATGCTTGAGGAACCAATAATGCTTGTTGCGGTGTTTTTTGGCGTAAAATAAGGGTGACGTACTGGCCAGGAAGCAGTATTTTATTATCGTTGGGAAATACAGCGCGTACCTTTATTGTCCCAGTGGCCTGGTCAACCCTATTATCCATAAAGTCTAATTTGCCATCATGAGGGTACATTTTATCATTTGATAGTCGTAATTGGGGGACTACAGATGGTTTTTCCTGGCCCGCAGAAATACGCTTTCTGGCTTCCTCTTGGAAGTCCACAAATGCTTTTTCATTAACCTGAAAGTTTACATAGATTGGGTCAAGCTTAACGATAGTTGCTAGAGTATCCTGATTTGGGGTGACCAGATCTCCTAAGCTTAATAATGATTTTCCTATACGGCCTGAAAGTGGCGCTGTAACTTTGGTATAGCTTAAATTTAGTGAAGATTTTTCGAGCTGGGCTTGAGCTCCCTTAAGTGCTGATTCAGCTTGGATTTTTTTACTGGTGAGTTCATCCATTTGGGATTGGCTGATAGTCCCTTTTTTTACAAGACGTTCACCTCGATCGAAGTTTATCGTTGCTTCATCTAAAATAGCTTGTAATCGCTCAATTTCAGACTGGCTTTGGTCAACAACAGCTTGGTAAGGGGCAGGATCTAAAGTAAATAATAACTGATCTTTTGTAACCTCATCTCCTTCATTAAAGTGTCTTTCCAGTAATGTACCTTCGACACGGGATCGAATATTTACATCTTCACTTGCTTCAGTTCGGCCGACTAAGTCGATGGAATGGAATATTTTGTCTTCTTTAACTGTGGTTACAATGACTGCAGGAGGTTCTTGAACGATGGGTTCTTTTTCACAACTGACTATGCTTATTCCTAGAAAAGCAATTATTATTACAGTACTGATGAGCCTGATTGGTTGATCCTTTTTATAGCATGCGAACGACATCCCTGTGCTCCTTAAGGCATTGCTTACTTCAAGTATTAATAATAAGTACGTATTTGTTTGTTCATCTTTGTGATTTTAGTGTTTTATGGTTAAAGCAATGGTGGGCAGGTCCCTTGGTATTTAGCATATAGATAATAGTTATAACTGCATAATAGTTATGATTAACTAACATGAATATAAAAATGTAACTTAAGTATCTTAATTAATAGAGATGAAAAAAGTATTGAAAGAGCATAGTGGTCTAAGTGGCCGAGTGATATTACATTATAGTTAGCTTTAGAAATGTAATTATTGACATAAAAAATAAAGTTTTGTTGATTTTTTTAATCTTTTTCATTAGGTAGCCGATATAAGAAGTATGTGATGCTAAAAGAGATGTACCAGGAGGTGTGAGATGAACAATCAAGTGATCAACCTCCTTCATAAAGTGGTTCCTGCTACGTTGTCATATTTGAATGTAAATTCTCCTGTGGCAGCCTGCTTAATGGTTACAACAGCCTATGCAGAAAGTAGTCTTGCCACACATCAATATGATGGTAATGAGGGGTTAGGGGTCTATCATATTTCAGCTGCAAGTCATCGCTATTTATGGGATGCGTACTTAGCACAGCATCCTGATTTAGCCAGTAAAGTTCGAGGCTTGGCATCCCAACAGTTATTTTTAATTCAACCAGAGTTAGAACTCTTAAGTAATCTTTCATATGCAACAGCAATTGCCTGGCAACTTTATCTCCAATCGGGAGTTGCATTACCTGCGACTGCAGATCCATATCAATTGGCGCATTTTTGGTTAGAGCATTTTGATAATGGATCGGAAGGTAAAACGGTTAATGTGTTTATGCAGTCATGGAAGTTATTACGGGATTGTCATTCGATGTTATTGGTGGCTTGAAGAAAAGTAGGTGATAGTCGGCCATAGTTGAGTGCTGGTTTCATAAGAAAGCTAAGAGTGTATATTTTTACAATTTTTTTTCAGATACCTATTCCTTTAAGAAAAAGCATTATTTATATAATGCTTTTTTTATATTCATTAGCTAACCAAACAGTCACTAAAGCATTGCTAGTGCAATATAAGTAGATGAGGACATTAACTTAGTATAACGGCGACATCACGTTGGCTCTAGAAAAACAAAGGTTTGTGAGTGTAATAAAGGTAATGAGCGTAAGTCGAATCTACACTAAATAAGTCAGGTTAAAAATTAAGATAACAATGGTGAATATTTGGCGTGCCACTTTGTGGCTGATATTGCTCTTATCTAGTAATAGTTATGGGCGTGACTTATTGGTGTCAGGTCATCCAAGCTATCCTCCTGTATCGCAGGCTGAAGGAGATTTAATTACAGGTGTTGCAGCAAAAGTAACAAGTGCAATTGCAGATAAACTTGGTATTCCATATAAACTTGTCTCGTCAGGGCCCTGGAAACGAGTGCACTTAGCTGCAAAGAAAGGGAAGATTGATATTATTGCAGGTGTATATTTGAATGAACATAGGAAAACATATTTGGATTATGCTGAGTGGTTTATGACTGATCCAGTTGTAATTTTTGTTAAGACAGGTAATACATTTCCTTATCGACAATGGAAAGACCTAATTGGCAAGAAAGGTTCCACAAATTTAGGGGAAAGCTATGGCGAAGCATTTGATCTTTTTATTCAAAAGTACCTTTATATGGAGTGGGAACATGAGTCTGTAGCTAATTTCCGTAAGCTTGCACATAACAGAATTGATTATTTTCTATATGGACTTTATCCAGCAACAGTTCAGCTAAAAGCGTATGGTTATGAAGGAGACTTTGAAGTACTTTCTCCCCCTGTTGTTGAAGAAAAGTTCTACTTTGCCTTTTCTAAACGCTCAAAATTTCGCTACTTAAAACCCAAAATGAATGCAGTCATCGTTGAGTTAAGAGAGTCGGGTATTATTCAACGATGGATTGATGAGTTCTTCCGGCATTGATGTTTAAAGTCATTCATTTTAGAAGCGTTCATTATAAATACGCAAGTTTTAGACTATGAGTTCCTAAGAAAATAGTATTTAAATAGCGTTGTGTTGAAAGATTCTCCTTATCCTTTATCAGATAGTCTTTAGTTAAAACGGAATTTTTATTGTAGTGACAACCGAATATTATCAATAAAAAAGTGTTCACTATGAGGTCCAAAAATCATAATATCCAGATTTTTAATATTTAATTGTGTGGGCGCTGTGATATAGCCTGTAACAGGCCACCACTGCTGAGTAGGTACTTTACCAAGAAAGATGTCTTGTATTTTTAGGCCTTCATTACTATCAATAAAGAGGTGAACACAAACATTATCACTATATTGCCGTTGATTTGGAATATTAATTTCAAAGCTTAATTGATACTGATGTCCTGCAAGTAGTAACCTGTTGACTGGAAGCTTGGCGGCTGAAAACCATTTATGGCGATTAAAAACATGTAAAACGCCACCCTGTTCAGATTGGGTATAACTTTGCTCGACTTGAGCACCAAACATTCCCTGCCAGTTTTGTGTCCCATACTCAAAATTAAAATGTAGGCTTGGTAAAGTATTCTGAGGGTATGAAGAGGTATGATTATACGTCGTGTGAAGTTTTTCTGTGTGTGGTTGTAGGTGGTTAGCATCTGCTTGTTGGATAAGGCAAATGAAGCTGATTATCCCCCATAACAATTGGTGGCGATAAACACGGGTGGTTTTTGGCTCCTTGCTGGGGTTGAGCATACCTTTCTCCTTATAGGTAGACTTTTTTATAGTTTTTTCGTTGTGACTATTTGACTCATGCGTAATACGCAAAAGAGCAAACGTTTATGCTTCTAATGATAAAGCCGTTATGAGTTAGAGTGAGTGATGCACTAGAGCTTTGCTTAAATATCATTGAGTAAGTCTTATAAATCTTAATATCGGGTAAAAAAGGCTAATCTAGAATGTAAGGCACAAGGCGGGTTTTGCAAAGGTGTGAAGTAGTCTAATAGTTTATTATGTGATCTAATTCAATTATAAGTGTCTGCTTATATCTGTAGCTCAATGGACTCAACTAGCCAAGTATACTGTAAGTTGAAAGGGTGATTTGTCATTATGCCGAGTGTGACAGTTACATTGAATATCTCTCCAGAAGAGTACTTGCGGTATTATAAAGGCTCAGCAAAACAAGTGTTAGCGCACACATTTGATGGTCGATCAGTTAGTTTTCCTGCTAATATTTTACAGCGTTTTCTTACTCATGAAGGAATACAGGGACAGTTTGTTATTGAGTTTGATAGTGAAGGGCACTTTAAGTCTGTTAAAGCTATTTCTCGTTAACATACTGTGGACTATGTGGCGTTAGCCAGAGCACTGAATATCTTTGCCTTGTCTTGTTTCAATAATTCCATCACCATCAATGTCTGCAGCATGCTGTGTTCGTCCTGTAAAGCTGACAATAAGTTGCCTAGCATGATGATTATTGTTGTTGGAGGGGCAAATGGTTAATGTGCCTGCTGTACCTGAAATGATTCCATCAGGTTTAAAACGTAGGTAACTTCTTCCTGCTGATAAACGACTTGATAGTTTGATTTTATTGTTTATATCGAGTATTTGATAAAGCGTTTCCTCATCATCAAGCTGTTTGTTTTTATTCGGATCGCTAAAAACAATGATATGTTGGTGCCATTCAGACTGACAGGAAATACCATCAGCAGAAGGGCAGAGGGTAACAGTTGTTTTATGTACTACGGCTTGAGTGCGTGCTGTAGTAATAGCATTATGCAGGGTGTTGATACTGGTTCGTGTTGAGCAACTTTGTATAAATTGATTGAGTGCAGGTATGCCATAACCAACAAGCATTATAAGAATGCTGCAAGTCACCAATAATTCGACTAGGGTAAATCCTTGAGAATTAAAGTGAGAGCCAGTGCTATGAAATGATGATTTTTTTTTGACTTGAGTAAAATCACGATGAGTAGCAGATGATTGCATGTTCCCTCCTTGGTCTAATGGTATATCTATACTGTGTAAACTGATTTTCCTGCAGGCTAAAAGTAAAAGGTGTATAAAAAATAATCATATTGTTTGGGGCGAGAAATTCTGTTAATTCTTCAGCAACTTTTTTGTTTCTGTAAATAATCTCTAAACTCACTTGACTTGGCTCAGTATTAACTCATTACGAATTATTTTTTACACATTTCCTAAAGCTTATTTCTACACATCAGCAAAGCTGTTCTAGCATACATTACGGGTCAATCAGAAGTTGCTATCATGGTTAGTAGATATGCAGTTAATTAAGGAGTGTTACTAACAACCTTCACACCAGCTGTTAATTGACTTGGTCTGTGGGGTCATTTAAAAAAATATAAAAAATGCTTTCGGTTTTTACGTAAATTAATGCCTAATCTAGGCCTAATTTTTTGAGGCGATAGCGGAGAGCACGGAAAGTGATTCCTAACTTTTTGGCTGCAGCCGTTTTGTTCCACCTGGACTCTTCTAGTGCTTGAACAATGGCTTTACGTTCCAGCTCTGCTAAGTAGTCCTCAAGAGATTGGCTGCCATCTAGTGGAATCGGTGACGCCGCTGTAATAGTTTGTTGTTCTGAATCTGAGGTTACACTGACAGAGGGTGTTGTACTCTCGGCGTTCAATTTTAAATCGTTCGCCGATATTTCATCTGCTTCGCAAAGGGTAAAGGCGCGCTCTAAAATATTTTCTAACTCTCGAACATTTCCTGGGAAACTGTAAGCAAGTAAGGCCTTTTCAGCTTCAGGTGTAAGGTGGGGTGGCTCTACTTCGCATGGCTCTGCAAGTTGTTTTAAAAAGAAATTAGCAAGAAGCAAAATATCTTCCTGTCGTTCACGAAGAGGGGGGACATTAAGTTCAATAACATTAATGCGATAAAATAGATCTTGTCTAAATTGTCCATTGGCAACCATGTCAGCAAGATCTTTGTGTGTAGCACTAAGAATACGAGTATTTATTTTTATTTCTTGTTGGCTGCCAACTGGGCGAATCGCTTTTTCTTGAATGGCGCGTAACAGTTTTACTTGCATGGGCGCTGGTAGGTCAGCCACTTCATCTAAAAACAGAGTGCCTCCATCAGCAGACTGAAAAAGACCTTCCTTATCACTGGTGGCTCCCGTGAAACTGCCTTTTTTGTGGCCAAAAAATTCGCTTTCCATAAGTTCAGAAGGAATTGCGCCACAGTTGACTGGAATAAAGGGATGATTGGCTCGAGGTCCTTGCTCATGAATTAAGCGAGCTACCATTTCTTTGCCTGTGCCTGATTCACCACTAATGTATACAGGGGCCTGGCTTCTAGCTAGCTTGATGATTTGCTTGCCTAGCTTGGCCATGACTGCTGATTGGCCCAATAGCTGAGTTTGTTTGATAACGGTGTTATCTGTTATTGGGGTAGCAAGTTGCAAGGCATTGTTGATAAGCTCTCTGAGTCGTTGTAAATCAATAGGCTTGCTAACGAAGTCAAATGCACCTGCTTTTAAAGCTTCAATCGCGGTATCCATGCTGCCGTAGGCCGTAATCATGGCGACCGGCATATCATTGTAGAATTGATTGATATGTTTAACCAGTTCAATACCATTTCCATCTGGCAGATTCATATCAGTAAGACATAGATTGTAAGTATTATCCGCTAGAGCAGACTTCGCACTCATTATTCCATCCACTGCCAGTGTGTTCAGGCGCATTCGGCCCAGGGTGATTTCGAGCAATTCTCGAATATCAGGCTCGTCATCAACAATTAAAACGTTGGGCTTATTCATGGGCACTGTTTAAATGCATGCTTTCATGTTGACCATGCGTAAATGTAATCCTAAAGGTACAGCCTGACTCATAACGCACTAGCTCAAGAGATGCTTGGTTAGCTTCACATAACTCTTTTGATATATACAATCCTAGTCCTGTTCCTCTGGGCTCAGTGGTATAAAAAGGCTCAAATAAGTGGTTTCTTACCTCTGGCTTCATACCTGGTCCATTATCAATGATTTCAAGATAAGGTAGCCCGTTATCGTCTCGTAACCCTGTATGTAATTGTAGCGTGGCTTGTTGATTCTTTTTAAAGCTATACCGTAAAGCATTTTGGCAAAGGTTCGTGACAACTTGAGTGAGCTGATCAGGGTCAGCCATGATCAGGATAGGTGTAGGGTAGGGGGTGAAGCTAATAACTGGGTTGCTAAAGCCTGGAAAGGGTTCTTCAGTCAAAAATTGTTTAAGCCAGTCACTTAATATAAGGGAGTGAGGATTACTGGTTTTGCGCCGGGTGAGTTGTAATACATTTTCAATAATGATGTTCATGCGTCGCGAGTGATTTTGAATGATTTCAATCAGTCGTTGATCTGCACCACTTAACTGGTCAGATTCATTGAGTAATTGGGCTGCATGACTAATAGCACCTAATGGGTTTCTAATCTCATGTGCAATTGCAGCAGTTAGTTTGCCTAACGATGCTAACTTGAGTTGCTGTGCTTGTTGATTTAATGCCGTTAGGTCGTCAAGAAAAATAATAACTTTGCTAGATTCATTATCGTATATTTGGGTGAAACTTGACTGGACTTTAGGGCGGTCTGGACTTGTTTGAAATGGTTTGGGGGGAGACTCAGGATGTGCTTTCCATTGTTGGAAGCAAGCATGTAGGTCGGGGGCTGCCTGTAATAGTGTGGGTGTTTGTTCTGGACTGTTTAAAAAAAAATGACTGGCTTGATTCATCATAATAATACGCTCATGGTTATCAATAACCAGAATTCCAGTACGCATACGTTGGATAATCAGCTGATTTAATTTTTGAAGGTTATAGTATTCAGTGCTGCGCTGTCTGGCAATTTCTTCACTACGGCGGATCCGGTCAGATAGGCTTTGCACAAAAATAGCTGTGGCAAAGATAATTGCACCTAACAAACCGGCATTAATAGATTTACTTTGTTCGTCAGGAACCAGTGTTTGATAAATACTCAGCGCTATAATGCATAAGGTTGCCAATGCCGCAATGGCAATACCCGTTCGCCCTTTTAATAATATATTGCCAGCTGCAACAGCAACAATTAACAGGTTGCCCAGGCCGGTGGCTTGCTTTCGGCTTAAATAAAACAGCACACTAAGTAAAACGATATCCAAGCAGACAATAGTGAAAATTTGTACGGTATTAGGTGGCTTGCTACTAAAGACAATGATAAGCACATTGATGCCAAGATAAATAAATGCAAATACTTTGAAGTGAAGTGATGTATCTGGTGTGATTAGTTCTTGACCAATAGGGCTGAATGCGGCTGCTAAGAATAGTAGACCTAAAATAGCACGATAAAGGTTATATACCCTCAGCGCATGAAATCGTCGATTAGATAATTCGTTGTTGTAAACAGTGATTGGCATATGGGAATAAATAACGCTTTATTAGGATTATTAAAGCCGGTGGTTAGTTAGCCTTTTGTTTTGAGGCTTTTCGTCTGAGTTCAGTGTAGCAAATGAATGTTTGTTCAAGGTGGCAGCTCTGTGAGGAGAGATAGCAAGTCACAATACTAAAAATAACTTTGATGACTGGATCTACGAAGCTATTTTACAGGGAGCATTCTTTCCCCCAAAATAGCGTAATTTGTTCAATTGACCACTAGGGTTCTTATGTCAGCGAAGCTTTCGATTGTCATGGCCCAACTGAATTTTTTAGTTGGGGATATTCAGGGGAATGCGAAAAAAATTATTGTGGCTGTAGAGCAGGCAAAGCAGTTATATCAGGCAGATATTATTGTTTTTTCTGAGCTAAGCTTGTGTGGCTACCCACCGGAAGATTTGCTTTTACGGGACAGTATGCAATTGAGGGTTGAGCAGGCATTAACCCAGCTAAGTCATGTTGATGGTATTGATATTGTTATCGGCTTGCCTTTCGCAGGACAAAACCAAGCTTTAGTTATGCGTGACGGGAAAATTAAAGCTCGTTATGCCAAGCAACTGCTACCTAATTATCAAGTCTTTGATGAAAAGCGCTACTTTGCTCCTGGCCATGAAACTACTGTGTATGACCATGATGGTATTAAGATTGGGCTTTGTATTTGTGAGGATATCTGGGAGCCAGGCCCTGCAAAGGCAGCTACGCAGGCTGGTGCTGAGCTGTTGCTCTGCTTAAATGCATCTCCTTACCATATGGATAAAGTGGCTGAACGCCAACATGTTGCTAGGCAGCGCTGTCTTGAGAATCAAATTCCTATGATTTATGTAAATCAAGTGGGGGGGCAAGATGAGCTGGTGTTTGATGGTGGTTCCTTTGCTATGAATGCTGATGGCGTAATTGCCGTAGGTGGTAACTACTATCAGGAAGGGCTTTATCCTCTTTCTTTTGACTTAGCATCAAAGTCGATAGTGACTGGTGCACAAGTTCACCCGCCAGAAGAAATGCAAAGTATTTATCAGGCTTTGGTGTTAGGTGTAAGAGATTATGTGGAAAAAAATGGCTTCAAAGGCGTTATTTTAGGTCTATCAGGGGGGATTGACTCTGCACTGACCTTAGCAGTTGCTGTTGATGCACTGGGTCAAGAGCGGGTTTCTGCTGTAATGATGCCTTATCACTATACCTCTTCTATGAGCTTGGAAGATGCTGAGGCTGAAGCAAAAGCATTGCAGGTAGACTATAAGGTGCTACCAATTGAGCCAATGTTTGATGCATTTATGTCTACCTTATCAGATGAGTTTAAAGGTACTGGTCGTGATACCACAGAAGAAAATCTTCAGGCGCGTTGCCGAGGTGTGTTGCTTATGGCACTCTCAAATAAAAAGCGCTATCTGGTACTGACAACAGGCAATAAAAGTGAAATGGCTGTTGGCTACGCAACTTTGTATGGTGATATGGCAGGTGGTTTTGATGTGCTAAAAGATGTACCAAAAACATTGGTTTTTGAGTTGGCCTGGTATCGAAATACAATTTCACCTGTTATTCCTGAACGAGTTATTACTCGACCTCCATCAGCTGAGCTGGCACCAGGGCAAGTGGATGAAGATAGTCTGCCAAGCTATGATGTGCTGGATGCTATTTTAGCTAATTATATTGAGCACGATTTAAGCGCTGATGCTATTGTTGCAAAGGGTTTTGCAAAAGAAGACGTTTATCGTGTGTTGCGTTTGGTTGATATTAATGAGTATAAGCGACGCCAGGCTGCTATTGGGGTAAGAATCACACGTCGTGGATTTGGTCGAGATAGACGTTACCCTGTGACTAATGGTTGGCAGTTGGGTGAGTAAACTTTGTATTCAGTTGGATGAATACAGTACTTTTTAGTGGATATTAAAAAACGGGACATTTGCCCCGTTTTTTTCAAAAGCTTATTGATAACTAAGCTTACTCTTCCCGCTGCAGGATTTCCTCTGCTGTTTCTGTTTTACCTGTTTTGGGAGTATCTGTATCTTCTTCATCATCACCAAGCAATCCAAAACTAATAACGTTTAGCCAGGAGCGCTCATGACCTACTTCTGCTTCTAGCTCAAGCTGATCACGACTTTTGCGACGAGAAGGCGGTTCGATATCTTCTGGAGCATCAAGCAACCCAAAACTCATAATGTTCCATATTGAAGGATCAACGTCGTGGTAAACCTTGTAATTGACAAAGTTGCCATTTTTATCCAGCGACTTGTGTTTAGGTGCATTTAAACGAAGTGCTTCAAGCGCATTGTCAGCAGCAGTTGACAGACCCAAGTGTTGGTAAGCTTCTACCATTATTGCAAGCGCATCAGGCACAGATGGGGTTTCTTGTAGGTTTTCAACCACATATTTACCACGGTTAGCTGCAGCGACATAGGCTTTACGCTTCATGTAGTAGTTTGCTACATGTACTTCGTAAGCCGCTAATTGATTACGTAGAAATATCATCCGTTTTCGAGCATCAGGGGCATACCGGCTGTTAGGAAAACGGCGTAATAATTCAGCAAATTCATTAAATGAATCACGTGCCTGGCCTGGGTCACGCTTGCTCATATCAATCTCAACATAGCGCTCTACTATACCGACATCAGCGGTATATGAGGATAAGCCTTTCAGATAGTAGGCATAGTCAACATTTTCATGGTTGGGGTGCAAACGAATAAATCGGTCAGCTGCCGCGATAGCCGATTCTTGCTCCTGATTTTTGTAATAAGCGAAGATTAAATCCAGCTGAGCTTGTTCTGCATAGGAGCCAAAGGGAAAACGGGCTTCCAGTGCTTTTAACTTATCAATTGCATCGTTGTAATTACTGGTATCAAGTGCCACTTGTGCCTGCTCGTATAGCTCTGACTCAGTCAGGCTTTCATCAATCTCTTTTTTCGAGTCTGAGGCACATGCTACTAACAAGCTAATTAAGCTGAGAATGATTAAGTGTTTAGCAATACGCATGTTGTGTGCTTATCCCTATTAATACTTAACGTGTAGGCCAACAGGTTAAGTGAATTGATTCGTGCTTTAACAGCAATCAGTGAACCATTTATCTTGTAATTTTCTGCTTAAGTGTTCAATAGGATCAGTGAAATGAGGTTAGAACCAGTCCAAGTTTTTTCTAAAAATCTTGTTTGCTGGCAGATCCTCTAGATGATGCACTAAGTTTGACAAGGCTATGATAGACTTACTGCCAGCAACGCTGGGGTTAGCCTTGTCGGTCAGGCATTTCTTGCTCAATGACCCACAATAGCGTTATTTAACCACAGCAACCTATTGAATCCAAAGCATAAAAGCTACCTATTACGGTTTTGCGACATGACAGCAGGTTTATGACTGAACATACACAGCAAGATAAACAGATAGTATTAGAAGCAGTAGTGCCCATGACCATGAGTGGACAGCGTCTTGATCAAGTCGCAGCACACTGCTTCAGTGAGTATTCTAGATCAAGATTACAGGCTTGGATTAAGTCTGGGCAACTGATGGTAGATCAGCGGCAGGCGAAACCTAAAGATAAGCTGCTTGGTGGTGAAACTTTAACGGTGCAGGCAGAGTTGCAAGCTGAAGAGCGCTGGGTTGCAGAAGAGATTCCATTGGATATTGTTTTTGAAGATGATGATCTCATTGTGCTGAATAAACCTGCAGGGCTTGTCGTTCACCCTGCTGCAGGGCATGCCCAGGGAACGCTATTGAATGCCCTATTGTATCATTGCCCTGAACTTGCCACTGTTCCTAGAGCTGGAATTGTTCATCGCTTAGATAAAGATACGACTGGTCTGATGGTTGTGGCTAAAAATTTACCAGCTCACTGTGATTTAGTTGAGCAGCTTCAGGCCAGAACGGTGAGCCGTGAGTATGAAGCGTTAGTATATGGCATGATGACCGCGGGTGGGACTGTCGAGCAACCCATAGGTCGCCATTTCCATGATCGTAAGAAAATGGCAGTAGTGGAAACGGGTAAGCCAGCCGTAAGCCATTATCGGGTCATACAGCGATTTGAATCAGCTACGTTAGTAAAAGTGAAGCTGGAAACTGGGCGCACCCACCAGATTCGCGTACATATGAGCTATTTGCACTATCCTTTAGTGGGAGACATGCTTTATGGTGGCCGTTTACGTCTGCCAAAAGGCGCCTCACCTCATTTACAGTCTGTCTTGCAAGGGTTTTCTCGACAAGCGCTTCATGCAAGACGTTTGGGGTTAATTCACCCAAGTCGAGAGGAATACTGTGAATGGCAGGTTGATCGTCCTGCTGATTTTCAGCAGCTGATCAGTGCATTTGAACAAGGTTAAGTGCAACACCTATCACACGAAGAGGAATTGGAATGAAGTTGGAAACCAAAGCAGAAAAACTTCGCAAGCATCGTTATTTGCTTGCGGAGTGGCCAGCCCCCGCTAATGTTCATGCTTTGGTGACCACTCGCGTATCAGGAAACAGTTTACCCCCTTATGGTTACTTTAACCTGGCTCTTCATGTTGGAGATAATGAAGACCGTGTTGCCGAAAACCGTAAACTCTTGATGGAAGATTGGGGGCTTTCACAATCGATTCAATGGTTGAATCAAGAACATGGTGCAGAAGTTATTAATGCCAGTAATGACGGTAAAGAGCGTACTGCTGATGCGGTCATTGTAACGGAGCCTAACCTGGCGGGTGCAGTATTAACCGCCGATTGTTTGCCTGTTTTCGTCACTGATATGAGTGGTAGTAAAGTGGCTGTAATTCATGCTGGTTGGCGAGGGATGGCTGAAGGTGTAATTGAAAACACTGTTCATATTTTAGAAGAAGCACCAGAGCAGCTAATGGTCTGGCTGGGACCAGCTATAAGTCAGCAAGCATACGAAGTTGGGGAAGAGGTCATGGAGTCTTTTGCAGGACACCAAGATGCGAACCACTGCTTTCAACCAAGTGAGCGTAAAGGCCACTGGTATGCTGATTTGTATGAGCTAGCGCGACTACGTTTATATTCTCTGGGTATTGAAGCTGTCTATGGTGGTAATTTGTGCACATTTAACCAGCCAGAATATTTTTATTCTTATCGGCGAGAAAACAAAACAGGCCGAATGGCAAGTGTTATTTGGTTTTCTTAGCCTGACTTAATTTTCCCTAACCCTGCAGTTACTTTTCAAGTTCATAGTATTACTGGGTTAACTGCAGAGCATGCTGAGAGGAGCTATCAGTATGCTATGCATTTATTTTCCTTTCCGTAAATTCACATCTGAAGTCATTGAAGTCAACTTTTTGACCTTGAATCCCTTTCTCAGGCCTCCATATTAATAAACAAGTTAATTCTTTCTGGAGAAGAAGGGCAGTACTGAGCAGTTGATAGCTTCTCCCGTCAGAGTCCCAACGCCAAGTGCATAAATGGGCTGACTTCTAAAATGTTTGCTAAGAGAATTCAGAGCATACTCATCGTAGCTTGGTAGGTTTAACAACAGTTTGCTGAAGACAGGGTGAACAAAGATGAGAATTGACCGACTGACTGCAAAACTACAAGAAGCGATTGCTGATGCTCAGTCTCTAGCAGTAGGTAAAGACCATAACTACATAGAACCATTACATCTTATGGTTGCCCTGCTTGAGCAACAGGGTGGCTCAGTAAAACCATTGTTAATGCAGGTAGGGTTTAACCTTCAACAGTTACGCCAGGACTTAGACTTAGCATTAAGCCGCTTACCTACCTTGAAGACGCCTGATGGTAATGTACAAATGTCACCAGAGCTGGGACGTTTGTTAAATATGGCTGATAAGCAGGCACAGCAACAAGGCGATCAATTTATTTCCAGTGAAACCTTACTGCTAGCCGCTATGGAAGATAAAGGGGCTCTGGGTGATATTTTGCGCCGGCAGGGGATCAGTAAACAGGCATTGCAAAATGCTATTACCAATCTTCGTGGTGGAGAAGCCATTAATGACCCTAATGCTGAAGAGCATCGTCAGGCGTTAGATAAATACACAATTGACTTAACAGCACGAGCAGAGAAGAGCCAGCTTGATCCTGTTATTGGTCGAGATGATGAAATTCGGCGCACAATACAGGTTTTACAGCGTAGGACTAAAAATAACCCTGTGCTGATTGGTGAACCTGGGGTTGGTAAAACGGCAATCGTTGAAGGCTTGGCACAGCGCATTATTAATGGTGAAGTACCCGATGGTTTAAAGGATAAGCGAATATTAGCCTTGGATATGGGGTCATTGATTGCGGGTGCAAAATTCCGTGGAGATTTTGAAGAACGCTTAAAAGCAGTACTTAACGAGCTGTCTAAGCAAGAAGGGCGTATCATCCTTTTTATTGATGAACTACATACCATGGTGGGCGCAGGAAAAGCTGAAGGAGCCATGGATGCTGGTAATATGTTGAAGCCTGCGCTTGCTCGAGGTGAACTGCATTGTGTAGGCGCGACAACACTTGATGAGTATCGTCAGTATATCGAAAAGGATGCTGCTTTAGAGCGACGTTTTCAGAAAGTATTGGTTGATGAGCCTAGTGAAGAAGACACCATTGCTATTTTACGTGGCTTAAAAGAGCGTTACGAAGTGCACCATGGGGTCAATATTACTGACTCAGCAATTATTGCTGCTGCTAAGTTATCTCACCGTTATATCACAGATCGCCAGTTACCTGATAAAGCCATCGACCTGATTGATGAGGCTGCCAGTCGCATCCGGATGGAAATGGACTCTAAACCTGAATCTATGGATAGGCTTGAGCGCCGCTTAATTCAGTTGAAAATTGAGCAAGAAGCACTGAAAAAAGAAGAGGACCAGGCTTCTCGCAAACGACTGGAAAAGCTGGAAGGTGATATCGATAAACTTGAGCGAGAGTTTGCTGATCTTGAAGAAGTCTGGAAGGCGGAAAAAGCTGCGTTGCAGGGCTCACAGAAGGTTAAAGAAGAATTGGAGCGTGCTCGGACAGAGCTAGAGGCAGCACGTCGAAGTGGGGATTTAACCCGGATGTCTGAGTTACAGTACGGGCGAATTCCTGAGCTGGAGAAGAAGCTTGATTTGGCGGGTCAGGCTGAAATGAGCTCGATGAAATTACTCCGTAATAAGGTCAGTGAAGAGGAAATCGCTGAAGTAGTTTCCAAGTGGACTGGCATCCCTGTGACAAAAATGCTGGAAGGTGAGCGAGATAAACTGTTACGCATGGAGTCAGCTTTACATCATCGTGTAGTCGGACAGGAGGAAGCTGTACGAGCAGTGTCCAATGCTGTTCGACGTTCACGGGCTGGGTTGGCTGATCCTAACCGGCCTAATGGTTCATTTATGTTTCTTGGGCCAACGGGGGTAGGTAAGACAGAATTGTGTAAGGCTTTAGCTGAGTTTTTGTTTGATACAGAGGAAGCCATGGTGCGCATTGATATGTCAGAGTTTATGGAAAAACACTCTGTAGCGCGTTTGGTTGGTGCACCTCCAGGTTATATTGGTTATGAAGAAGGGGGCTATCTTACGGAAGCAGTCCGAAGAAAGCCTTACTCGCTGATACTGTTGGATGAGGTGGAAAAGGCGCACCCTGATGTATTTAACATATTGCTTCAGGTACTGGAGGATGGTCGTTTAACTGATAGCCATGGACGAACTGTTGATTTCAAAAATACGGTGATAGTCATGACTTCCAACTTAGGCTCTGATGTACTGCAGCGTATGGATGAGCATGACTTTAAGAAGGTTAAAAATACCTTGATGGATATTGTAGCGACTCACTTTAGGCCTGAGTTTGTTAACCGGGTTGATGAACTGGTAGTTTTCCACCCATTGGCCGCAGAGCAAATAAAAGGGATTGCAGAAATTCAGTTAAATCTCTTGAAGCGTCGTCTGGCTGATTTGGATTTAAACATTCAGGTACATAGTGATGTGATGGATAAGTTGGTTGAGGTTGGCTTTGATCCTGTTTATGGTGCACGTCCTTTGAAACGAGCTATACAACGCTGGTTGGAGAACCCATTAGCCCAATATATTTTGGGGGGGCAGTTTGCGCCAGGAAGTACGATTGTTGCTTATTTAGCTGATGATGAGATTAGCTTCCGCCAGGGATAAGCGGATTAAGCTATAACCTAGCAAGCTAAGTCAGGGAGTAACCTGGTATTAGCTGTTGGACTCACTGGCTTGATAGTCTTGGCTGAGAGCATCAATAAACTGCTCCAAAGCACTTTGAGCTTGTTTACTAATATCAATGATATGAAACCCCGCCCAAAACAGGGTGGGGGCATTGCTAGGTGTAGCCCATAAGCATTCAGCCCCTAAATTAAGTGTGCGTTCTTCCTTAGGTACATCCGTTAAATGTATGCGGCATTGGAATATTCGGTTAGGTGATATTGGCTGAGAGGTGAGTAGCATAAATCCGTTGTACGACAGGTCGACTAGTGAGCCTAGTTTATGCTCAGTGTGAACATCGTACACCTCAAGTGGTTGGGCAATGGTAATACGTTGTTCTTTGCGCCGGTCATTCATACCCTAAACCTTTATTCATTTAGACTTTTTAGTACGGGAAAACCGCTTTAAAAAAGAGTGGACCTTTTCTAGTGCACGATCCATTAGCGGGACTTTGGTAGGGAGTGTATAAAAGTCTGCTTTATTGTTCTGAAAGTCTTCAACCAGTTCACTTAAGGTTTTGACCATAGTCTTGTGGCCCGAGCTGTCTACAAACATATAGTGGAAGGTTGTATTGCTATACCAGGATAGTTTTAATTTAATCCAATCGTCTTTCACCTTAAATGAAAACCAAGTTCCGTAGTCAATGTTGCTAAGCTTTTGTTTAAGTGACAACGACTGTTCTAGCGCTTCAACAGCTTCTGGGTCAGCAATGGCATCTGATGTTTTTTGAGGCTCAGCTGAAGGTTGATCTATTGCTTCGGGTTTTTCATCAAGAAGGGGTTCTTGAGCTGATTGAGGTTTTATCTCAACTGAAGGGGGCGATTGAGGAATCACCTCCTCTTCAATTGCATTCAGCGCAGCACGCTGGCAACTGACAAGTGGACGCATAGCTTCTTTGATGTAGCTTTCTTGGTGCCCGCCCAGAGTAAGAATAAACTGGCGTAATTCGTTAATCAGGTGGGGTTGAGACTGCCTGAGTAAGCTTTTGTCTCCAGGTGTTAACTTGGGTGATATACTCCACAAAAGTTCATGCGCCAGATCTTGAGCTTTTTGCCACTCACTGTGTTTGTCATCTTTTCTTAAGTAATGAAAAACTAATACTTCATGCCAAAGTGAGAATAAAAAGTGGTGAATGGGCTGAGGCACTTTATATTTGAAGCCAGCAATGGCCTGTTCAATAACTTGCTTTGCTTCTTCTTTCGCTGCTTGCAGCCGGTCATGTCCTTTTTCTGCTTCCACAGTTCGACGTTCGATGATTTCTGCCTGGCGTTCCAGTTGCCTGATAAACTGATCAAACTCCTGAAAAAGTAACTCGAAAAACTCGATGTCAGAATTGAACTCGTTAAGTATTGTGCGGACGGTAAACTGAATTTTGTCGATAACCCCATGACAGTCCTCATTGTTTTCTACCCAGTCAATAGCTGATTGAGCCATCGTGTTGAGCAGTCGTCTTGCAGGATGAGTGTGCTGGGTAAACAGCGCTTTATCTATTAAAGCAAGCTTAAGATAAGGGGTATGTAGGTGGCTAAGAATCACTTTAGCTTTATCTGGAAGGGTTTGCTCATCAAGGATAAAGTCAAAGAGCATGCCTACCAGGTCAATAATATCGGCATCTTTGGATGCGATAGGCTGAGCGTGTTCATGACCCAGATTTAATGTAGCAATAAGTTCTTCTTTTAACTCATTAACCACTTGCTCTTTTGGAAATGGCTCAGTAAGTGGAAGTTGGGCATGATTTTGAAGTGTATTAAGTGCACCGACTACATCTTCTGTAGTGTAGTTTGGAGCATTCTTTTCAGCGGTGGCATTAATTTGATGAATACTGCGAAAAGGACGGTTTGCTGAGGACGTTTGAGCACTACCCTCATTTTTACTTGCTGATATTGAGCTTGGTGTGGGCTGTTGGGAGTCTGCTCCCTCGACAGGATGAGAAGTGTCACTGAAAATCTCTCGATAGTCAGCTAAAAGGTCATGAATAGCATTGAATAGTGTTGTTGTTCTCTGACTGGGATCCCCCATGCAATCCGTAAATGTCGAGGGACTTTCGGTTGTTGGGTGTTGGTTTTTTGCTGTTGATGTTTTTGCCGTAGCTGAAGTCTGTTCGGAAGCAAAGGGGGGGGCAGTTGCTTTATTATTTTGTTGCTGATCAGAACTTTGGCCGCGAGAAGTAATGGTAGATTTTACTTTAGTATAGCGAATGTTTGGTAATATGTCTGCTTCTATAAGCCGGTCATTAAGCGCCTCATAAACGGTAGCCAACTCATTCATTACGTATAACTCAAACAGTTCAAATAATGCTTTTTTTATACGCTTATTAAGTTCTATGGCGTTGATGGCTTTAGCAAAACATTCTGCAATGCTAATGGGAGCAAATGGGATCTGCTCTATAGGCAGTCGCTCTGCTTTAAGGAGTAAAGCAAAGCGTTGGCTAAGGCTATACAGTGCTTCGTTATTATTGGCAACAGCTCTACTGGCAATACTTGTCAGTAACACCGTTTGCTCAAATTCTTCTTGTTGAACAAGGTTTAACTGATCGGCAGTGATATCTTCAAGCTCACTGTTTTTTTTATCTTGATACCCATAAAGGTGGTGATCAAAGTGTTGTGCTAAGTGTTGATGAAAAGCACGCTCAATAGAAGCACGTTGCATGCGCAGTTCACGCATGGCATCAAAGAAGATGGTTTGGATGCTGTTTGTTTCTGCTTGGTCAGCAGCTGCAAAGAAAGCATCATCAACGTTATTAAACAGGTTGGTCAGCATTTCTGCTGTATGATTCATCGTGATTTGACGACAACTTTGCAGTAGTTTTTCAAACCTAGGCTCTATCTGCTTGCGAGGGCCTTTTTGTTTTGAGGCTAAATCGACGATCTTGCTATTCTCAGGCTTTGTCATATCTGTCCTTGCGCTCTGGGAATCCCGAAAACATGGACAACAGGCGGTATAGTCCTGCTAGAAAAAGGGCTTACTTTGTTCTGATGAGAGTAGATCACGGGTAATCTGCTCGATAGTGGTTTGATGAATAAACCAGCTCATCTGCGTTGGTTATTGAACACATTATCTTGAGTATAGTTGGCAAACTGTTATTGGGAATGGATAGATATGCTGCTTTACTTAACTCAAAGACAAGCAACGCTGTTTGGAGCTGGTATTGCTTAGGAGCGCGTTTATACGAAATTGCTTAAAATATGTCTACCTACAAAAGAGTTCGCTAATTTTACCACAAAAGGGGTTGACAGTTTCTACCAGTACGGTATCATGCGCGCCACCAACGTTGAGGGAGACAGTAAAAACCTCAGCGCTGAGTCGGTCCCCGATAGCTCAGTTGGTAGAGCAAATGACTGTTAATCATTGGGTCGCTGGTTCGAGTCCAGCTCGGGGAGCCAAATCACGGGGTATAGCGCAGTCTGGTAGCGCGCCTGCTTTGGGAGCAGGATGTCGGGAGTTCGAATCTCTCTACCCCGACCATTTTTGGGTCGTTAGCTCAGTCGGTAGAGCAGTTGGCTTTTAACCAATTGGTCGCAGGTTCGAATCCTGCACGACCCACCATCATTAAATACCTTCCGCTTATTATCTAAATCAAAAAGTACTGTTTTATTCTTTATAAAAAAGTATTGTCTTATTATTCCGGTTACTTTTTTGATACTACCCTCCAAATAGTTGGCTTAAGAAATAATTGCCTAACTCACGACTGATGACACCTAGTCCAATAATAATTAGCAAGAGCCAGCCAAGTAGTTTTAGTGGTTTAAATGGCGCGCGTTCGATTTGATTAGTGGGAGAGCTTAAATAGTGGTTTACACGCGCTTGGTCTTCTGTAGAAAGTGATTTTGGGGTGTGCGACGGGTTGTGTGTGTTTTTATTAGGGGTTGTTGCTGACATATCCTTATTTCACTCCACGCGTTTTATTGTCCACTATGTATAGCATTTGGATAATAACCTGAAGCCTGTTTTTCCTTGCCCAGGCTTCAAGTACGTATTGGTTGTTTGTGATCGTTTGATGTTACGAAATACGCTCAATGGCCACTGCTGTTGCCTCCCCTCCACCAATACATAGGGAAGCAATACCGCGTTGAAGGTTATAATGTTCAAGCGCATACATGAGTGTTATTAATATTCGAGAGCCTGTTGAGCCAACAGGATGACCTTGGGCACATGCACCACCATGGACATTTACTTTCTCATGGGGTAGATCTAAGGACTGCATGGCAATCATTGTAACCATGGCAAAAGCTTCATTAATCTCAAATAAATCAACATCGTCTTTTTGCCACTGCGCTTTATCAAGTACTTTTTTTATGGCACTAACGGGTGCTGTAGTAAAGGTAGATGGATGCTGAGAGTGAGTACTGTGGGCAACGATGCGTGCTTTTGGCTTGAATCCACGCTGGATTGCTTCTGACTCAGACATTAGCACGAGTGCTGATGCACCATCCGAGATTGAGCTGGAATTTGCAGCAGTAATAGTACCATGTTGGGCAAATGCAGGTTTCAGTGAGGGGATTTTCTCAATGTTCGCCTGACCTGGCTGCTCATCAGTTTGGATAAGCGTTGTTTGTTTTCGTGTTTGTACTGGAACAGGGACGATTTCAGCAGAGAGCTTATTGGTTTGGATGGCATCATTGGCTCGTTGTAACGATGTAATCGCAAACTGATCCATTGCTTCTCGGCTTAATTCATGTTCATCTGCTGTATGCTGTGCAAACCAACCCATGAGCTTACCTGTCTCTGCATCCTCAAGGCCATCAGTAAACATGTGGTCTAATACTTGCTGATGGCCCATGCGATAGCCTTGTCTCGCTTTTTCAAGTAGGAAAGGAGCATTGCTCATACTTTCCATACCACCTGCAAGCATGATGGTATTTGTGCCTGCGCTAATCAAATCATGGGCTAACATGACGGCTTTCATGCCAGAACCGCATAGTTTATTGATGGTTGTACAGCCTGTACTTGCAGGAATACCAGCCTGTAGACTGGCTTGGCGAGCTGGGCCTTGCTTCAGACCTGCCGGTAGCACACAGCCCATAATGACCTCTTGTATATCATCGGGAGATAACGCACTTCGTTGAATGGCTTCTTTGACTGCAATAGCCGCTAATTCGACAGCAGTTACTGATTTAAATACGCCTTGAAAACTACCCATAGGAGTTCGGGCACCATCAACCAGAACAACAGCATCCTTATTTTGCATGAGCTTACCTGTTCACGTTTGAATATATGTTATTAGATTTATTATGGTGAAATACCCTTGGTTGTGGGTATGGTGATGACTATTACGTTTTAAAGCAAGATTTTAACTGTTTTTGACGTGGAAATATCATGTAATAACTGACTGATAAGTCTGTTCAGTGTTAATTATTTTTTTGCCTTATAAGGTTCTTTTTACGTTTAGCCGTACAGAGGATTAATGTCGTATATTTAGTCTGCTAAGGGTATAAACAATATCTTAATGCACATAATATTGTGCCAATAGTGCATTACGTTGATAACTCGACGGTCAGTTTATGTGCATTTACGCTTTACTAATAAGCTTTACAATTTCATGATCTCAGTGTCGAAGACTTTATGACGTGTTTTAGTCGCTAATATGACTCGTTAAGGATGACAGTTCATGCTAAAAACAAAAATTATTAAACCTACAACCAGTGCGTATGAATATCCTTTATTAATTAAACAGATTTTATTATCTGGTCCACGTTATGAGCCCCAGCAGGAAATAGTTTATCGAGACCTTTTTCGTTATACCTATTGTGAACTTTATGAACGTATCTGCCGTTTAGCGAATGCTTTAACCAAAGCAGGTGTAAAGCCTGGAGATACCGTAGCGGTTTTGGAGTGGGATTCACATCGTTACCTGGAGTGTATGTTTGCCATTCCCATGATAGGTGCAATTATCCATACTGTTAATATTCGCTTATCGCCAGAGCAGATTTTATACACAATGAACCATGCTGATGATAAGTTGGTGTTAGTTCATTCTGACTTTGTACCATTAATGGCTCAAATAAAAGATAAATTAAATACTGTGGAGGGATACTGGCTATTAACGGATAATCCATCTGATGATTTGCCAAACAGTTTATCTTTCCAAGGAGAGTATGAAGCGCTGTTAGCTGAAAGTGCAACAACTTATGATTTTCCTGATTTTGATGAGAATTCAGTAGCCACTACTTTTTATACGACAGGTACAACAGGAAATCCTAAAGGGGTTTATTTTACTCACCGACAAATAGTTCTGCATACATTAGTGATTTCTTTATCGCTAGGTAGTTTGGCTGGTCAGCCATTGATGAACTCTGATGACATTTACATGCCAATAACACCTATGTTTCATGTGCATGCTTGGGGGGTTCCCTATGCTGCAACAATGATGGGTGCTAAACAGGTTTATCCTGGACGTTATGAACCTGATTTGCTGATTAAATTACAGCAAAAAGAAAAGGTCAGTTTTTCTCATTGTGTGCCGACCATAGTAAATATGTTATTAAACTCAGAGGCTGCAAAGCAGGCTGACTTATCGGGTTGGCGTATTTTAATTGGTGGCTCAGCTTTAAATAAGGGATTAGCTGTTGCTGCTAGAGAAAAAGGTGTTATTTTAACAGGTGCTTATGGCTTATCTGAAACCTGTCCGTTATTGTCTGTTGCTTATCTTAATGAAAAACTCAGGGATTTATCAGAGGATGAGCAAATTGATTTTCGAATTAAAACAGGGATACCTGCACCTTTAGTTGATTTGGCGATTATTGATGAAGAAGGTAATCATTTAGCTCAAGATGGTCTTCAGGTTGGTGAAATTGTTTGTCGAGCACCTTGGCTCACACAAGGTTATTTGAAAGAAGAAAAAGGCAGCGAAGAATTATGGCGTAGTGGTTGGCTTCACACCGGCGATGTGGCGACTATTGATACCCTAGGCTTTATTCAAATTACTGACCGCATTAAAGATGTTATAAAAACAGGCGGTGAGTGGATTTCCTCACTTACTTTAGAAAACTTAATTAGCCAACATCCTGGGGTGTCTGAAGTAGCTGTTATTGGGGTACCTCATCCTGAGTGGGGTGAAAGACCTTGCGCTTTGGTTGTATTGAAAGATAAACAAATTCAGGATAAAGACATACAAGTACATTTACAGCAGTTTGTGACGCAAGGGAAAATTCATAAATGGGCTATTCCAGAAGTTATCGAGTTTGTTGATAGTATTCCTAAAACCAGTGTCGGAAAAATTGATAAGAAAAAGATACGTGCAAAAAAAGCACACTAGAAGTTGTCTTTCACTCTTCAGCTCAATAGCACAAGGAGTGTGCTATGCACTTAGAGTACAAAGTAGCTGTTTTTGACGAGACGCCAGCAACACAGTGGGCTGGGAGGGTTGGGCGTTTTTTTCGTGTGATTAAGCTTAATTCTGTCGCGGAAATGCAACAAGCCGCAAGCGATGAGTCAGTGAAGCTAATTGTTATTTTTCCCGTTGAGTCGATGGTGACCGCGTTATCTATGTGTCAGCATTTATATGAAAATGGCTTGACTGAGGGAACTTCAATTGTATTAGTGGCTTACAAAAAAGACCTTGAATTTCGGATGCACGCTTATGAAATGGGGTGTAATGATGTTATTCATGTTGCAATGGGGGACACAGAACTTCATGCCAGGCTCACCAAAGAAATCTATCATACGATAGCTAATCAGCAACTGAAAAAACGTCTTTCATTAAGACAACAGTTAACCTGTATCGATAATTTACCTCAAGGTGTGTCCTATGACTTTGTTCAGGATTGTTTTAGTAGTGAAAACCTTGATCAGCTCGGGCAATGTATACTTACCCAGTTAGAGAGCTTTGATATCGCGGCGAGTGTTCAACTGCGCGCTCAGTTTGGTAAAAAAACCATGGAAGCTCATGGCATGACCAAAGCATTTGAAACAAACTTGCTGGATAAATTGCATAAGGAAGGTACGTGGCATGTATTTGGTAAGCGTTGCATATTTAACAGTGAACGTGTATCCCTCCTGCTAAAAAAATTACCTGACTTTTCTGGAAAGGAGGTTGACGTTTTTAAACAATGGTTAAGTGTTCATGTTGCTATTGTGGAGCAGAAAATTCTGCAACTGGATATGGGGGCAGCATTACAAGCTGAGCGGGCATTTATGAATATTTTCATTGCCAAGGTGCAACGTTTTATTCAAAAAGTGGAGGATGGCTATCAAGCCTCTCTTCGAGAGGTCGCTGATTTATTTGATAACCTCTCGTCACAACTTGGCGATGTGGTGCCTGATAAACCTTATCCCGCAACGCCAGAGAAAATAGATCAAGTATGGGCTGAGACTAATAAGCAACTGCAGAATGTCTTTCAACAAAGTATATACATCGAAAACGAGTTCGAGCGTTTAGTTTATAAGTTGAATTCTGTTATTAATGGGCAAGAGTATGAAGGTCGTGCTAATTTACTGAAAGATATTATTGATACTGAATTGAAACACCAAAGTAATTAATTATAAATTTTGTAATTAGACGCATAGAACTAATAAAAATGACCTTAAAATAATTGGTGAAGGATATAGAAAGCCAAGAATATTTAATTAGGTGGGGGAAATAATGAAGCAGTTACAGGGATTTGTTCAAGTAGGGGGTGCCATTATTTTTTTGGGAATAGGTCTTGTTGGATGTCAAAAGCTTGTTGATGGTGATTGGCTTAAGGAGCCATTAACCAGTCAAAATACTATGGAGAAAACCGACCAGTCCTATTCTGCAAATTCTACCTTCTATATTGACCGTCAAGAAGAGTCTTTTCGTCAGGCATTAGGCAAGACAAAGGTAAGTGTTACACGTGAATTAGACCATTTAATGTTAGTGATGCCAGAGGATGCCAGTTTTGCTGTTAACTCAGCGCATATTCGAGATGAGTTTGGTAAAGTGCTAGATGCAATAGCGGATGTTCTAGCAGAGTTTAATCAAAATACTGTTGAAATTGTTGGACATACTGACAATACGGGGGATTATCAATTTAATCAACGACTATCCCGTGAAAGAGCGAGAGAAGTAGCATACCATCTTACTCAGAGGGGCATAAGGTCATCTCGTGTGACGTTTTATGGTATGGGGCCAGATAATCCTATAGCCAGTAATGATACATTATCGGGTCGTATGATGAATCGGCGAGTTGAAATTAATATTAAGCCTCCTTCTCCTTAAATACAGTTTAGCTGCCTAATTGGCAGCTAAAATCATACACTTAGTAAAGTCTGAATTTTAAGACTTTGTGTGTGCTTTCTGATGATACTGGTGATGAATATCCGTCAGTAGTTGGTCTTTCTTTTGCCAAAGCTCACTTACCCATAATTGGAATTGCTCCCGAAACTCTTGATCGTTGGTATAATCTTTATTTTTTAACTCGGTAGGAATTTCAACTTGTTCTATTTTGATGACAACATTACGAAACTTGCCACATAAAAAGTCCCAGTAAGAGCGGTACTTTGATGGATAATAAATCGTAATATTTAACATGCTCTTTAGTTGATCGCCCATTGCACCAAGTACAAAACCAATCCCTCCAGCTTTGGGCTTTAGTAGAAACTGATAAGGAGACTGTTGGTCTCGATGTTTCTGTGGTGTAAAGCGAGTACCTTCTAAAAAATTAAAAATAGCAACAGGTGTGTTGCGGAATTTCTTGCAGGCTTTTCTTGTTGTTTCTAAGTCTTTGCCTTTCTTTTCTGGGTGTTTGTCTAGGTATTCCCTGCTATAGCGTTTCATAAAAGGAAAGTCTAAAGCCCACCAACATAGTCCAATAAAAGGTACCCATATCAACTCTTGCTTAAGAAAAAACTTAAGCATAGGAATACGACCGTTAAGTGTATGTTGTAAAATTGTAATATCGGCCCAAGATTGGTGATTGCTTGTCACTAAATACCAACCATCCTTTTGTAGTTGCTCAAGTCCCTCAATATGCCACTTGGGTTTTTGGGTGAGGTGAATCCAACCGCTATTAAGTGTCATCCATAGTTCGGCAATTCGAATAGATATTTGGGCACACCATGCTCTCCAGCGTTGGATTGGCACAATCAGTTTTAGTAGAGTGATAAAAAATAATGGCCAACATAAGGTCAGCGTATTAAGCACCAGCAGTAATCCTGCTACGCAACCACGAATTGTTGATGGTAAAAAATACAGCATGTGTTTTTCGTCTCTTTTTACTTATGATTTCCTTCGCGACGGGTTTTTAGTGTTAGTTATTTGCTTGATCCAAAGCCATGACTGATTTTTATCACTAAAAACAACTACGCTTTATTTATTGATGAATTTTAATAAAAATGCAACATAAGGGCGATGAGTAACGCGGAGTTTGACAGGATTAGGGTAGGATTTCACTTGGTTTGCGCTAATGTGGAGGGGAAATATGAGAGAATATTAAGACGCGTATGCCTTAATTAGGCATACGCTGTAAGTAGTCTAATGATTTTCTGCTTTTCTTGCCGCAGCTTCACGTTGAACTTGATCAGCTTGAATAGCCGTCAAGGCGATAGTAAAGACAATATCATCAACCAGAGCACCACGAGATAAATCGTTTACAGGTTTATTTAACCCCTGAAGCATTGGGCCCACACTGATAACATCTGCACTACGTTGCACGGCTTTATAGGTTGTATTCCCAGTATTAAGGTCGGGGAAGATAAAGACGGTTGCCTTACCAGCTACTGGGCTATTAGGGGCTTTTTTGCTGGCAACACTCTCGATAGCGGCAGCGTCATACTGCAAGGGGCCATCAATCAACAGGTTAGGACGTTTGCTACGTGCTATCTCTGTTGCTTTTCTTACTTTTTCAACTTCATTGCCAGACCCTGAAGATCCTGTGCTATAGCTGATCATCGCAACTCTTGGCTCAATACCAAATACTTTTGCTGATTCAGCACTCTGAATGGCAATATCGGCCAGATCTTCTGCAGTTGGCTCTGGGTTAACAGCGCAGTCTCCATATACCAATACCTGGTCAGGTAATAACATAAAGAAAACAGAAGATACTAATTTAGCCTCAGGCTTAGTTTTAACCAACTGGAAAGCTGGGCGAATGGTATTCGCGGTTGTATGTATTGCACCTGAAACTAATCCATCAACCTCATCCATAGCCAACATCATTGTGCCTAATACAACATTATCTTCTAGTTGCGCTTCAGCCATAGGTGCATTAAGGCCTTTGTGTTTACGTAGCTCAACCATGGGTTGTATATAGCGCCCTCTGACGGCTTCAGGGTCCATAATAATCACTGTTTCAGGTAGTTCAACACCGTGATTAGCGGCTACCTGATAGATTTCTTCCCGGTTGCCCAGCAGGATACACTGTGCAATACCTCGATCATGACAAATTGCGGCTGCCTGAATAGTTCTGGGCTCATTGCCTTCTGGCAGAACAACTCTTTTCTTCGCTTCATTAGCGCGTTTGGTGAGCTGATAACGAAATGCAGCAGGAGACATGCGCGTTTCAATAGCGGTACCACAACGTTCTTTCAGCCACTCTGCATTTAGGTGGTCTGCCACAAAATTCATAACCTGTTCCATGCGGTCATAATCATCAAGTGGTACTTCTGTATTCATTTGTGTCAGTGCAGCTGCAGTATTGAAAGAGTCTAAGCCGGTAAGTAGTACAGGTAATCGACTTTCATGAATTGCTTTTTTACACAGCTCAAAAATCCGTGGATCGATTTCGATACCATTAGTGAGCATTAATCCTGCAAGGGGTACACCATTAGATGCAGCCATGCTTGACGCTAAAATCACATCATCCCGGTCACCAGGAGTAATAATCAATTTACCAGGTTTGAGATGATGACTCATATTGGCAGCAGTGCGCGCGCATAACACTTTTGACGTAACACGTCGCGACGTAATATCACCTTCGTAGATAATCTTAGTATCCAGTAGTTCGGCAATATCTTTGGTGCGGGGGGAAGATAATGCTTCATCCCAGGGAACGGCGCCAATAGGTGCAAAATCTTTGCGGTTAAAGGCAGCAAGTTTTCGTAGTTCTATAGGTTTGCCAGGACAGATTTTTTTGTAGTCAGTGTTTGGCACTTTGTTAAGAATGTAGCCTAGTAGTTTGCTGTTACCAATTCCTCCATAATTTTCAGCAGCGATCTCTAACCGATTTGCGGTTTCTTCCAACGTGCTTTCATTACATGAAGCAACAAGAATGACTTCTGAACCAATCGCTTTTGCTATTTCACGATTTAAATGAGTGACATAAGGAGCACTCCGGGTAGGAACTAGCCCTTCTATGACTACTACATCAGCATCTTTAGCACTTTGATCAAAAAGCTCAATGATGCGGTCCAGTAACTTATCTTTTTGGTTGTCACCCAGCAAATCTTCCACTTCACTCAAGGAGATCGGAGTGGGAGCGTTAAGTCCCATATGCTGTTGAATAATATGTGTTGAACGTTCAGGGCCCCGATCAGAAATGTGAAGCTGACCAATGGGCTTAAAAAAATGAACCCGAAGGCCGACATTATCAAAGGCGCGAACCAGCCCCATAGATACTGATGTCAGTCCAACTCCGGAATTTGTGGGGGCAAGAAAAAAAGTATGCATACAGTTAATCCTTCTACAGCAACTGTATAGACCCTCAGCAACCCCATTTTGAGCATAGCAAAGAATAATGTATGGCTATCATGGGTTTGCTGTGGCTATATCTTCAAATTAACAGCCTGCAAGTTGAGCTGCGTCGCGAGCAATCATGAGCTCTTCATTGGTATTGATGACCATAGCAACAGGGCCATTAGCAGTGGTAAAAACGCCGTTATTGTTTTTACCATTGTTGGCATTGGCATCAGCATCAAGTTGAAAACCAAAAATACGTAGCTGTTGTAAAACCTTAGCACGTATTACTCGTGAGTTTTCGCCAATACCACCAGTGAAGACGAGAGCATCAATACGGTCCAGTGCACAGGCAAGACCACTTAATGATTTTGCTAACACATAACTGAATACATCGATTGCCAGCGTTGCTTGTTCATGACCTTGTTCCATGGCTTCTTCAAGTGTACGGCAATCATTGCTTAGCTCAGAAAGGCCTAATAAACCACTTTCTTTGTTAAGCAGTGTGGTAATACGGTCAATATCATAACCAAGCTGTTTATGCAGGAAGTTGAAGATATTGGCATCAATATTTCCACAGCGAGTGCCCATGACCAGTCCTTCCAATGGTGTTAAACCCATTGTTGTATCTACAGATTGACCGTGATAGATGGCAGCAGCACTACACCCATTACCCAAATGTGCACACAAAATGTTGCTTTCATTTACTGGAATATTAAGGCGCTGACAGGCTTCTCCTGTAACAAAGCGGTAACTGGTGCCATGTGCACCGTAACGGCGCACATGATGATCACGATACAGAGTGTGAGGGATAGCATATAGATAAGCTTTAGAAGGCATTGTCTGGTGGAATGAAGTGTCAAATACAGCCGCTTGAGGCAAGTTAGGAAAATACTTTTGGGTAATGCGAATACCCAGCAAGTGTGCAGGGTTATGTAAGGGGGCAAGACCTATACAGTCTTCTATAGCTTGAACTACTTCATCATTAATCAGGGTAGAAGCCTTGAAGAGCTCACCACCATGAACAACACGATGCCCAATGGCTGCAAGCGTATCAGTAAGTTGTTGTTCTTCCAGTAAGTGTAAAATTTTCTGGAAGACGATGTCGTGGTCTGCATTGGGCATGTCATAAATGGTTTTTTCACCATCTTGCTTCCAAATAATTCGCGCTTCTGGTTGGCTTAAACGTTCAGCGAGACCACTGACATATTCATGTTCATTTTGGGGGTTGATGACTGCAAACTTTATCGAGGAACTGCCTGAATTAATGACAAGAATATTTTGCTTACTCATAGTTACCTTCACAACTGCTAAAGCTAGAGTTTGACAGGCCTTACACACTGACTATGTCGTCTATGCCTGCGGTGTCAGAGGCCGAAGGCTGTAGGGGACGATCATTTACACGAGTCCGGAAATATACCGGTATGTTTTCTTAAACGCGTGGTGTCAGACGCTGCTGTTTGATCACCCATATCATTCTGTCCCAAGTCAGTATAGTGCTGAAAATGGGTTAATGACGGGTGATTATGGACTTGTAGCGATTATGCAGGGAAGTGTAACCGGAAAAGTAGTGCAGGGTATACGTAAAGCTACGGAAAAACACGTATTAATTGATCTGAGTAGGAGGTTGTTGAACAGATTGAAATAGCTGCATGTTTTGGAAAATGATTCACTTGCTTTATAAGCTTTTCATACGTACAAATTTGTTAAAATTACTACAATAAGGCTGCCATTTTGTAAGATTTTTATTGCTGGTTACACAAAAAAGTTGTCAGAGTTGTACACTTTAAATGCCTATGCTGCACATTCAGTTAAGCAGGAAGATGGTGGAGCGCACATATGCTAATACATTGTTTTGATATGGCTTTATGAACGCTTCACTGCAGAGTGCTCACTCTTTTCAATAAGCATTTGCTGTTTAATGATAGGCTCTAGAACGGGCCATACATTTTTTAAAATAATAGGCTGAGCGGCTTGGTTGGGATGTAAGCCATCAGCTTGGATAAAGTCTGGGTTGCCAGCAACACCTTTAAGGAAGAAAGGCATAAGTGGTATGTTTTCGTCTTGACTAATTGTCGTAAAAAGCTCGTTAAAAGCATCCGTATAGCGTTTGCCATAATTGGGTGGAATATGCATTGTAAATAGCACAGGTAAGGCATTTTGCTGCTTACATAGCTGGATCATTTTTCGAAGATTTTGCTCAAGTAGTTTTAAGGGAAGACCTTGTAGTCCATCATTTGCACCAAGTTCAATCAATACAATAGAAGGTGTATATTTGTTGAGTGCTGTGGGTAAACGGCGTAAGGCTCCTGCAGAGGTTTCCCCGCTTATGCTGATATTAGCGATGGTTAAAGGGATACTTTCCTCCTTGAGCCGCGTAGCCAATTGACTAACCCAGCCAACAGATGGATCAATACCATAGCCAGCACTAAGGCTATCACCCACGACTAAAAGGGTTTTCGCAAATACATTTTGCGTTAAGCTGAGAGTCAATATCATCAGAATAACTCGAACAGTCTGTTGCCAATACGAAAGAAGGATTTCCATGTCGATACCCAGTGCTGTAGCGGCGAAAAATATCGGAAAACATGTCACAACCCCCAATGGAGTGCTCACTATATTGGAGGGGATTAGCTTTGAGATCAAGCAGGGGGAATCTGTTGCTGTAGTAGGTGCTTCTGGTTCAGGGAAGTCCACCCTGTTAGGGCTATTAGCGGGTTTGGATACCCCCAGCCAGGGGGAAGTCATGCTAAATGGAAAGGTCATTAGCGTCTTAGATGAAGATGAACGGGCTAAACTGCGAGGTGAAAAAGTTGGCTTTGTCTTTCAGGCATTTCACCTAATTCCTGCACTGACTGCTCTCGAAAATGTAATGTTGCCATTGGAGCTTGCAGGACATCCTTCACCTGAAGCTGAAGCCAAGTCACTTATGACCCGTGTAGGGTTAGCTCACCGTTTGCAGCATTATCCAAAACAACTTTCTGGTGGTGAGCAACAGCGTGTCGCGATTGCACGAGCCTTTGTCTGTCGTCCTCCTATTTTATTTGCGGATGAGCCAACAGGTAATTTAGATACTCATACAGGCGAGCGTATTATTGAATTGCTGTTTCAGTTAAATGAAGAGGAGAATACGACACTTATTCTGGTTACTCATGACATGCAACTAGCAAATGCATGTCAACGACAACTTCATATTGATGCTGGACAGCTGGTAACGTCATCATGAAACAAGTGCTGTTAAGTTTACGCCTGTTATTACGTGATATTCGTTCAGGAGAGCTCAATGTCATTATTGCAGCATTGTTAGTGGCAATTGCTACAGTCGTTGCAATAAACAGCATTACAGAGCGTTTGGAAAAAGTGATGAGCCGCCAGGCGACTGAGCTATTGGGGGCTGATTTGGTGTTACGGAGTGCCTATCCGGCAAAAGACTCGCTATTGGCTTTAGCAAAGGATTTGCCGTTAAAGCGAGCAGAAACAGTTACTTTTCCAAGTGTTGTCGTGGTTAATGATAACTTTCAACTGGCTGCCGTTAAGGCGGTGAGCGAGGGGTACCCATTACGTGGTGAGTTAAGAGTTGGGCAACAGGTTTATGGTCCTGGTAAGAAGACTCAAACCATTCCTGCTGAGGGTGAAGTATGGCTAGAACCTCGACTATTTGGGTTACTCAATATCAAGCTTGGAGACACTTTATCGATTGGTGATGCTAACTTCAAAGTGACGAAGGTGCTTACTTATGAGTCAGACCGAAGTGGCGATTTTTACACATTATCTCCTCGTGTGCTTTTTAATCTTAAGTTTTTGCCTGAGACTAAAGTCATACAACCGGGTAGCCGGGTAGCCTACTTTTATTTATTCAGTGGCTCACCTGAACATATCGAGCAACTTAAAGAACGACTCACACCCAAGTTACAACCCAGTCAGCGCTTGTTAGATGTAAAAGCCAGTCGACCAGGATTAAGGAATGCGTTGGAACGAGCAGAGCGCTATTTGAGGTTGGCAGGTTTAATTGCATTAGCGCTGGCTGGCGTGGCAATTGCGGTTGGCGTGCAACGTTATGCTCAGCGACACTATGATGCTGTTGCGATTATGCGGGCCTTGGGTTACACCCAAGCTGCAGTGTTGCAATTGCACATGCTACAACTGGTGTTCTTGGTTTGTGGGGCATGGTTTATTGGCTCAATTTTGGGTCTAGTGATTCACCAAGGAGTTATTTTAATTCTGGGGGAGCTTCTACCTCCGTCTCTTCCTCCTGTTGGTTGGCAGCCATGGGGTATTGGCTTGTTTGCTGGGTTAGGCGTCATGTTAGGGTTTGCATTGCCAAGCTTGTTACAGCTCAAACAAGTTCCTCCGTTAAGAGTGCTGCGCAGAGATTTATTACCCCCTTCAATCCGCAGCCAATTGTGGTACAGCGTTGCTTTGATCACCTTGGGACTGTTGATGTGGTGGATAACTCAGGACTGGGTTTTGGCCGTTGCAGTTCTGCTGGGTATGCTGGGTTCTGGGTTTGTATTAAGCATGTTGTTGCTGATTGCGATCAGGCTTTTACTACAGCGCCTGCAGCAGCAGAAACTACCTCTTTTGTTGCGCTTTGCGAGCCGCCGTCTATTACGTCATCTTCGGTTTGTGGTAGGGCAAGTCCTTGCGCTTGGTTTAACGCTGATGGTGATGGCATTAATTTTTTTATTACGGACGGACTTACTGAGCGATTGGCAGAAGCAGTTACCCATCGAGGCACCTAATTATTTTGCATTGAATATAATGTCTGACCAGGTCCCTGAGCTTTTACAGCAGTTGACGCAGGGACAAATCAACCGGTCAGCAGTCTACCCGATCATTCGTGGCAGGCTGCAAGCGCTTAATGAAGTGCCTATTAAACAGGCTGTGACTAAAGAGGCACAAGATAATAATGCCCTTCGGCGAGAACTTAATTTTACTTGGTCTGATGAGTTGCCTGCTGATAATAAACTGGTTGCAGGGCGGTGGTGGTCCAAGGGGGCTAACTCCTCAGAGGTGTCAATAGAGTCGCAATTGGCTAAAAAGTTGGGCATAACCCTTGGTGATCAATTGATGTTCAATATCACGGGGCAGGCATTTACGGTAAAAGTCACCAGCATTCGTGAAGTAACCTGGGAGTCATTTAAGCCAAACTTTTATTTTATATTTCCTAAAAAAGTGTTGGATGAATATGCGGCAACTAATTTATTGAGTTTTTATCTGCCACCAGGTCAGGAGCGCTTTATAATTGATTTAATTAAGCGTTTTCCTAGTGTGACTTTGTTGGATATTGACTTAGTTATACGACAAGTCCGACAGATTTTGGCGCAAGTCACTTTAGCTATTGAATGTGTGTTGGGGTTTGTGTTGGCGGCTGCATTGGCTGTATTGGCTGCGGCTATTGCATCAAGTCGCGATGAACGACTTCAAGAGGCGGTGATTCTTAGAGCGCTAGGTGCTGAGACAGTACGCATCCGACGAACCATTATTACTGAGTTTGCTTTATTGGGCGCCTTAGCGGGTGTACTTGGTGTGGTTGGACTTGAGTTAATTACCTGGTTCTTATATGAGCAGGTATTTAACCTGGTTTTTAGTTTGCATATTCAGTACTGGTTTATATTACCTATAAGTGGAACATGTTTGATTGGTGCCATAGGCTGGTTAACAACTCGACAGGTAACCACAGTTTCACCAATGAAGCTTTTAACAAGCAGTGGTTAGTGATTGGTTTTGCTAGAAATTTTGAGCATGTTAAAAAGTGTGTACCATCGAATGGGCCTATATTGTAGGCCCATAATGCACTTGTTTGCTGTTGTATTCTTTACCGCACATTGACTAACGGTTATGGTTTAATATCCACTAGTAAGTATAAATTTTCCTTTCTTTAAATGTTTGTGATAAAGCACTATTCGATAATTGTCATGTGTAGTACTTATCATACCTCCAACCCAGGCACAAAAAGCTGCTATAAAACCAATAATAAAGACGATAGGAACCTGTTGGCTTCGGGACTAAAAACGGTAACGCTCCATTACCTGTGTCAAGCCCATTAAGTAAGTCACACTGGTCGCAGTGAATTATTGTCAAACTCTTGCCAAAAGTTTACTGCGATTAAGCGGGAGAAACTTAAGCGGGAGAAACTTAAGCGGGAGAAAATGTAGAAGAAAGTGATCTTTATGTGCTACATGGATTGTGCTTTTAGTGCTATAGATTAAGCAAATGTAAGGGAGAGATCGGCGATGGTACTTAATCATGTATGGGGGCTTTTTACTCATCCCCGCGAAGAATGGGTGGATATTCGCAAAGAAACGCTGGTAAATAAAAACCGCTATTTATCTCATGTTTTGATTCTGGCTGCTGTGCCTGCCATTAGTTCTTATATTGGCGCGACATGGACAGGGTGGTCTGTAGGTCAACTGGATGCGGCCAAACTTACAGCCACAAGTGCCTTGACAATGTCCCTCCTGTCTTATTTAGCGATTATTGGGGCGGTGTTTATAATGGGAGGCTTCATTCATTGGATGGCAAAAACCTACGGAACTAACCCTAGCTTACTAAAGTGTATTATTTTTACGGCTTATGTTGGTACCCCACTGTACTTGGTGGGTATTGTAGGTATTTACCCATCCATTCCAATCACAATGACCGCAATTATATTAGCCATCGGGTATACTGCTTATTTGTTGTATATTGGAATTCCTCGTGTAATGGAAATACCGCCTGAGCGAGGCTTTTTATTTTCTACTTCAGTGGTGTGTGTTGGTCTTGTTTTATTAGTATCGATGAAAGTAGTGACCGCAATTTTCTGGGGAATTGGTATAGGCCCCGTCTATAGCTTTTAATACAACTATTTATTAATGAGAAGGTTGTTGAATTTGTTTTTTGGGAGTATGTGGTGCAGGAGAGAGCATTAAGTGGATAAACTGTTGAGTAACATACTGCCAATCCTGACGTAATGCCGTATAGCGGGCATTACGTTTTATTGAGGCAATTTTGTCTGGGCGATCGCACAATGCTAATACCCGGTCAATAAAGGTTTCACCATCAACCCAGCCACCGTTTAAAGGAATGGATAGCCCTGATACATGGTTTTGTATATGTTGAGCTACAGCTCCTCGTTGAAATCCAACCACAACAACACCACTAGCCATAGCCTCTATTATATTATTTCCGAGTAACCCTTGTTTATTCGGTTGTAATAATATATCGGCTGAAGCATATATTTCTGGTAACTGACTGGTAGGGGCATGGCTTATATAGAAGATGCCTGGGAATTTGTGCTTTAAATTCTCTGCATTTTTGCCATCGCCAATACATACCATTTTATGTTTTTTATTAGGGAAGTGTTCTCTTATAATCCGAAATGTACGTAAAGCGAGCTCAACATTATGGTACTGGTCTAAAGGGCCTGTATATAAAAAAACTAAATCATGGCGGTCTGCTTGCCACTGTTGGCGGAGTTCATTACTTCGGTAACATGGGGCAAAACGTTTACTATCAACACCATGACTAAGAATGGCTAAACGTTTTAAGCGTAGAGATTTAAACTGCTTAGCGTGGTGGATTGAGTTGACCAGAGTATATTTGCTTTTGCTGTTAAACCATGGCAGCACTAAATGATTGATTAAGTGCTGAACACAATGAAAGGGTGAGGCCATTGTGTAACTAAAGAGGCCAGTTACAGTTTGGATGTTTAACCTGTTAGCTAAGCGAGCTACCTGCCAGCCGATTAAACTTGGCGAAGCGATATATACGGCATCAGGAGGGTGTTGTAACCAGTAGTCCGTAAGCCATGATATAGACGACAGCTGTGGTAATTTGGTGCTTGTTGTTATGTGTGAAGGTGCTAGGCAGGTTAAGGCTGGGTGATAACGGTGATCTTCGTCTCGGATATGAGGAGATATTAACTGTACTTGTAAACCAAGATGGAGCATACCATCCATCAAATGGCACAGCATAGTATTGTGCGCCTGATCGAGAGGCACAGGTGTATTGGTGACGATAGCGATAGTGTTTGGTTTGGGGGTCATAGGGAAGCTACTAGTCAGATTATCAGAGACTATGCAACTTCACTATGACGACTGTATGAAAAAAATATGATGTTAATATTATTGGTCGTAGAGCTTTTCGTTTACCCAAAGAATCGTTCCACCGGCTACGGCTGCAGGAATAACCAGTAAATTGACAAAAGGGATAAGTGTCATCAGGTACACGAGTCCACCAAAGCTGTACGTCATACTTTTACGCTGTTTTAGTTTAGAAATAAGCGCAGGAAACGGTACTTTGTTATTATCGGCAGGAAAGTCAGCATATTGAACTGCCATCATCCATGCTCCCCATATTATCCATACAACAGGGGCAATAAAGTTAATCACTGGAACAAATGTCAATATCACTAACAATAGCCAACGGGGAAGAATGTAACCTAACTTGCGTAGCTCACGGCTTAGTGTTCTGGGGATGAGCAAAGAAAGCTCTTTCCAGTCTAAAGGAGTTTCTGATACTGACAGGCCTAATTGTTGACGGGTATGTTTTTCAACAGCTTCAGATAAAAAACCATTAAATGGGGCAGCAATAAAGTTGGCTACCAGGGAAAAAGAGAAAAACACCAGTAAGCACATTAGGATTAAGGCTATAGGCCAAATCAGCCAACTGAGGAAGCTCAGAAATTCTGGTAGCCAAGCAGTAAAGTTGTTGATTTGTGTGTCAATGAAACCAATGGAGTAGTAAATCATCACAGAGAACAGGATGATATTGATTGCTAATGGAATGAATACAAATCGACGCATCCCTGGTTGGAAAATAAGTTGTAAGCCTGCAAAAAAGTAGTGGGTCGAATGATTGGATTGCTGCATAGTCGCCATAGCTTTAGGATAATTCTGATTAATCTTCGTTGTAAATGCTGAGTATACCTTGGAACATAAGTATGCTCATCAAGTCCATCTAATACCTGACTCTTTAAGCAAACATGTCACTAATAAGAGCCTTTTGATACTAAATAGTTTTTCTTTATTAGCGTGATTGTTTTTATCAACTATTAAATTGTTGTGTAGTTAACGTATCATAATGACCTGAAAAGCGTTGTCGATTGTATATCTCTCACAGTGGATGTTATTTCTCACCAAATAAGAAGGCGAGAGAGTGCATGTAAGATGTTAATATTACGGCTTTGTGTGACATACTCATTTGTTGGCTGGATTTATCGCCTGCTTAACCTTATAACTGGGTAAGGTTCAGTATAACATCCAGCTAATACAGTGAACTAATAAGGCTTTGCAAAGAATTAATTGGAGATAAGTAATGGCCGAAACAAAGCATGCACGTTTGTTGATATTAGGGTCAGGTCCTGCAGGATACACTGCAGCCGTTTATGCCGCGAGAGCTAATCTTAATCCTGTATTGATTACTGGCATGCAAATGGGGGGGCAGCTGACCACTACAACAGATGTTGATAACTGGCCTGGGGATGTAGAAGGGTTGCAAGGTCCTGCTTTGATGGAAAGGATGCGTGAACACGCAGAGCGTTTTAACACAGAGATTATCTTTGACCATATCAATAAGACTGACTTATCCCAGCGCCCATTTCGACTAGAAGGTGATAGTGGTGTTTATACCTGCGATGCTCTGATCATCACTACTGGTGCCAGCGCACGTTATTTGGGGCTACCGAGTGAAGAAGCTTATAAAGGAAAAGGTGTTTCAGCCTGTGCCACTTGTGATGGCTTTTTCTATAAACAACAAGATGTAGCTGTCATTGGTGGTGGTAATACTGCCGTTGAGGAAGCACTTTACCTGTCAAATATTGCTAAATCAGTAACTCTTGTGCATCGCCGTGATGAGTTTCGTGCTGAAAAAATCTTGCAGCAAAAGCTACTTGAGAAGGTTAATAATGGCAATATAAAGCTAGTGTTGGATAGTACCTTGCATGAGGTTTTGGGTAATGAGCAAGGGGTGACAGGCATCAGCGTGAAAAATGTCAAGTCAGGTGATCTTGCAGAAATAGCTGTTTCAGGTGTCTTTATTGCCATTGGTCATACACCTAACACAGACTTGTTTGTTGATCAGTTAGACATGAAAGATGGTTATATTAAGGTCAACAGTGGACTGAATGGCAATGCAACAGCCGCAAGCGTATCAGGTGTTTTTGCGGCTGGAGATGTGATGGATTATGTTTACCGCCAAGCAATCACCTCTGCAGGAACAGGCTGTATGGCAGCACTTGATGCAGAGCGTTTTTTAGATGAGATGAAAAAATGAAACATTAAAGACTTTACATGTGAACGATTTAGCCGGCACTGCCGGCTTTTTTTGTTGTGAATAATTTGCTTCTAATAAAAAAGACATGTGATGATAAATTGTTGACAAGGTTATTTAATTTTTAAAGTAGAAGACTTTATGTGCTACTTTAAAAATATTGATAATAAAAAATGAGCAATATACTCTGTTTTGTATTAAATATCGCAAGGACTGCGAGCCATGGATAATCAAGTACCGTTAAAAAACAGTCATACTTTGCAGCCGATGACATCGGTAGATGATGAAATTTCTTTGACTGATATTGTTAAAGTATTAGTAATCCATTGGCGTTGGCTATGTGGAATTACCTCTACAATTATTGCTGCAACATTAATAGTGGCTTTAATGAAACCCGATACATACAACTTTGTCAGTATTTATCAGTTAGCGAAACGGAGCTGGAGTGACTTCATTGAGCCTCCTGAAGCGCTTGTTCAGAAAGCAAATAGAGTTTACTACCCACAAGTATCTCGTGAGTTTACGCAACAATATCAATTAACAGATTTACCCTTTAAGGTGTCTTTTCAGGCGTTAAAAGACACAGGCTTAATTATGATATCCAGTGATGCACGCCTAAGTGAGAAAGATAAAGTAAGGGCGTTTCATAAGATCATCGTTGACAAGATTCATGTTTCACAAACTGAAATGGTTGAACAGGCATCAAGGAGCATGAGACAACAAATATTGTCTGGGCAGAAAATGCTAGAGCAAGTTGAAGGTAATTCACAGTCGGCTAAGACAATGGAATTACTAATGAGAGTTTCTTCGCTAGAAAATCAGCTTAATGAATTACAACCAGGTGCAATTATTGAGACAGCAACACAAAGTTTGAAGCCAAAGGGTATAAGTAAAATTGTTTTGATTATTATTGGTTGTTTGCTAGCGATTATGTTTGGAATGTTTGGGGCCTTTATTGTTGAGCTAGTTAATCGGGTACGTTTTAATTTATCTATGTCTACGTAGACAGTTATTCATAATAATAATGAAATTAACCAGCCTATCAACTAGAGGTAAAAAGAGTAAAACTTTGTGTTAAACCATGGCATAAGATTGGGTCTTTGGGTGGTTATGGATAGGTGTAAAAATCTTTACCAATAAACAAGATAAAAAGATTGTTTTTCTACCCTATTCAGTATAAAAAGACTCCTAAGTTACGCTGATTTTCTCTTCCTACTGCTGATACTCCCTGTATCTCTTCCACAGTTTGGCGTAGCTATCATTTAATCTGTGCCAGTCCGGCCTTTGGAGTGTAATTAAGTGAAAATTTGTTTTCTTATGTATCCTTGGGAGCGTATTTCTCCTGAGACGGATACAACTCTGCGCTTGATACACGAAACAGTTAGTCGTGGTCACACGGTGGCCCTGACAACACCCAATAGTTTAACCATTCGTGATAATACGGCGCATGCGTTTTGTAATGTATTTAAGAAAACGACAAAACTAACTGCAAATATTCCCAACTTTTATAAAACAGCAGACTTTAAACGGTCTAAATTACCCTTAGCGGGTTTTGATGCCATTATTATGCGGGCAAATCCACCATTGGATACGGTAGCGTTAAACTTTTTAGATTCTGTTCGTGACGATACATTCATTATGAATGATATTGATGGTCTGCGTATTGCTAATAATAAGCTGTATACAGCTTCTTTTAGTGGTGAGGCGCAAAAGTATATTCCTGTTACACATGTATCAAAGAGCCGAGAGTACTTAGAGCGTGTGTTGATGGAAAATGAAGCAGACCGAATGATTCTTAAACCACTCAATGGTTTTGGTGGCCAGGGTGTTATTGTAATTGAAAAAAGGGCGCGGCAAAGCTTTCGCTCACTTTTGGATTTTTATATTGGCAGTGGTGATAAAAGCAATTATGTCATTCTGCAAGAGTTTGTAGAGGGTGCTGAAAACGGTGATGTGCGTATCCTAATGTTGAATGGTGAGCCTATAGGAGCCATGCGTCGTCGACCTGCAGAAAATGATGTGCGTTCAAATATACATGCGGGTGGTACTGAAATTAAACACGTTCTGAGCAAAGAAGAAAAAGCGTTATGTCTGGCAATAGGACCTAAACTGGCGCGTGATGGATTATTCTTTGCCGGGCTTGATGTCATCCATGGTAAGTTGATTGAGGTAAATGTATTAAGTCCTGGTGGAATTACACGTATTAATCGCCTTAATAGAACGAAGTTACAGAAGAAGGTAATCGACTTTGTGGAAAATGTGGTTTCTGCTAAAGAAATGATAGCACAGCGAAAAACTGAGTTTCGCAAGGTAATTGAAGATGCAGAAGCGTAGTGAAGCTGACATTATCAAGGCGATTAACGCAGGAGAACCCTTTGAGTGCAGTATTGAAGATGGCTCTTTTCTTATTAAAGTAGAGGATTATATCCCCTTTATTTGTACTGCAATTCATAACGGTTGTCAGCTACGTTCAGAGCTAGTAAACCGTTGCCTGCTGGATGAGGGGCAGCGTTATTTTGAGGAAGATCCCTATACAGGAGAGTTAATTCGGTCTTTGCCAATAACATTGGTGGCTTGTGACTCTCGTTATGAATACGACTTAAACCGTCCATTAGCGCAATGTGTCTATAAACGGGCATGGGGATTAAAGGTTTGGCGTTCGCCATTAACGGATAAGCAGTGGCATCGAAGCACGGAAAAACACCGCCAATTTTATCGCATACTTGATGTATTAGTAGCAGCACTGGAACAACGTTTTGGTGCCTGTCTTGTATTTGATATTCACTCTTATAACAAAGGGCGACAACCTGATGATGCTCCAGTATTTAACTTGGGATTGGAGCAAGTGGATATGGATCGTTGGATGCCTGTTATAGAGCGTTATCAAAATAGTTTGCAAGCTTTGCAGTTACCTAACGTGAAGACAAGTGTCGAAATTAATCGGGTATTTTATGGGCGAGGATATATGATCGCCCATGTAAATAGCCGCTTTGAAAATACCTTGGTTATCCCTACTGAAATCAAAAAGGTATTTATGGATGAAAAAAGTGGTGAGCTTTACCCATTAGTATTGCAGAGTTTAAGTGAAGGAATGAAGCATACTGTAGTTGATACGGCAGCATTTTTTTCGCGACGTTTTACACAAAAAAAACAAGCTAAGCGTAAGCATATGCTGGCAAGTTTAGTTGACCCTGCGATTAAGCGAGTTGATCGAGCGCTGCATCAGTTAGCTAAAGGGGTTAGCACTTTACATTATGTAAACCCCATTAACATTTCTCATGAAATGAAGCGATTTTTTTCGCATCGAACAAACTATCAACCTGATTTTACCTATCGGCAGCTGGCGATGGATCCTTACTTGCTAAGAGAAAAATTATATCGCTTACCTGTTGATGAAATTCGAGATGCTGGCATTCAACAACTGTATCGTGAGGTCATTGATACCATTTCTATGAAGGTTGATCTGCTAGTAAGCATTGGTAGTGAACGTTTTATTTATAACTCTTTGCGTTACTATGGCGAGCCAGGTAAGCAGGATATTGATAATGCACGCTTTTTGCTTTATGCCCCTGCAATTGCTGAGCAGGAGGAGAATCTTGCTTATGAGGCTGAGCAGATGCGTGACATTTTGCAGGAAAAGGCTGCTGCTTGGGGGTTGAACTGTAAAGTTGAAACCAGCTCTCGCTTAGTGGCTGCGGCTATGGTGAGTAATGGGCGTCGTGCTTTACTGGTTCGTAAGGATGCTAGGGTAACGGCAACAGAATTACAGGCGTTAGCACATCATGAGTTGGGTGTTCATATGGTGACCACCTTGAATGCCAGTTTACAGCCATTAAAGGTGTTTTCACTGGGGCTTCCAGATAACACATTAACTCAAGAAGGGTTGGCGATTTTGAGTGAGCATTTATCAGGGAATTTAACTTTAAAACGTCTGAAGATGCTTGCGCTTCGTGTGCTTGCTGTTGAGCAAATGCTACTTTACCGGGATTTTCGTCATACTTGGCTGTATTTGACTGAAGAGCATCATATGAAGCCTGATGAGGCATTTCGTTTAACGACCCGTGTTCATCGTGGCGGAGGCTTTACTAAAGATTATTTGTATTTACAAGGTCTTTGTCAGGCTTTGCAACTCCATAAAAAGCAACCTATTCGTAACTTATTTATTGGTAAAACAGGTTTTCGTTTCTTACCCATTATCAATGAAATGATAGAGCGGGGTATGGCTAAAAAGCCGGAGTGGTTACCTGAGTTTCTCTCTAGTCCTGTGGAAGCAGGTCCTGTAATGGACTACCTATTGCAGTCCATTCAGCCTTTTGATGTCAACAGGCATCAAGCAACAATGATGATGCCAAAAGTAACAAGTGAGATCAGACAAGCTATTTAGCTGGCTGTGGTTGTATTGGTTGTTGTAAGCCAAACTCCTCTGACAACGTCCCTTTTTCATCGGGTGTTGATTTAGGGGCATAGTCTTTGGGAGGCGTTAATAAGGTATCGTCACTCTTTTCACGACTCTCAGGCTCAGGAGATAAAGTTTGGCTGGCTAATAATGTATCAGTAAGCTGGTGAGATGCTGTTGGATCTTGACTCAGTGTAGCTGCACTATTTGCCATATGTGCTTGTAAGTCTTTATAAGCATCTGTGACACGATTAAATAGTTGTGCTGTTTGATTGAAATGCTCATCTAGTTCTTGTTGGTGTTTTTGCATTTGCTTTTCCATGGCGGATAGCTTTGCTTCTAGCTGGCTCCGCTCTCCGCCGCCAGTTGAGGCTCGATACAGCCAAGCACCAATAATCGAGCCTATGACAAAGCTAATACAGCTGGCAAGCCAAAGATTCTCTGTCAGTTCCATGTTGTTTTCCCCTCTCACTTGATACTGAAGTTAAATTTATTCAAGCAAGATTTGTGCAGATTTAGTGTTAATTGTGTTTCAGGTATTATGACATTGTAGTGACCAACCCAGGTTTCATCGAGTTTTCACTAAGTTGCCATTTATGGGTTTGGCCATTAAAGTTTCCTATCTTACAGCGACATTAAACACATAAAGGGGGGTATATCGCAAGCCTCCGTAATATTCGCTGACAGTATTTGAGTACAACTGATTGTGCCATTTACTTAGAAGTAGAAAAAACTAAGAGAATTTATCATGAGCCCTATCGAGCGTTACCAGCAGGATTTACAACGAGAGGAGTTTTTATATGATGCGGCACAGGAAAATGCAGTAAAACATCTTCAGCGATTATATCTAGCGCTTCAATCAGCACCTGATAGATCAACTAAGCGTTCATGGCTCTTTTTTCGTTCAAAAAAAGCAGAAGCACCAATTAAAGGCCTCTATTTTTGGGGGGGGGTTGGCAGAGGTAAGACCTACTTGGTAGACACTTTTTTTGAAAGTTTGAAAACGCCAAAAAAATGGCGTACGCATTTTCACCGTTTTATGATGCGTGTTCATCAAGAATTAAAAGCTATTCCAGGAGAAAAAAATCCATTGGAGCTAGTGGCTAATAAATTATCCACTGACTTTCGTATTATTTGTCTTGATGAGTTTTTTGTTACAGATATAACGGATGCCATGATTCTGGCTGGATTGTTAGAGCAGCTTTTTGCTAAGGGAGTAACACTGGTTGCAACGTCTAATATTGTTCCAGATGATTTATATAAAGACGGTTTACAGAGGCAACGATTTTTACCCGCGATTGATCTGCTCAAGACTTATACAGAAATCGTTAATGTCGATAGCGGTGTTGATTATCGACTAAGAGTTTTAGAACAAGCAGAGATTTATCACTATCCCTTGGACAATCAAGCCAGTCAGCAGCTAACTGAAAACTTTAAGAGTTTATCTGCGTTAGGCGAGGGGAATATAGTTGAAGATTCAAGCATAGAAATTCTGGGCAGAGACATTCCCTTTAAGAAGTTGTGTGATGGTATTGCCTGGTTTTCATTCGCTCAGCTCTGTGATGGGCCGCGTAGTCAAAATGACTATATTGAAATCAGTCGGCAGTTTCATACAGTTTTGCTGGGTGAGATCCCTCAGCTTACCGCAAAAGATGATGATTTAGCCCGACGTTTTATTAACTTGATTGATGAGTTTTATGATCGCAATGTGAATGTGATTATGTCAGCAGCAGTGGCGGTTAATGAACTTTATCTAGGACAGAATCTAAGCTTTCCATTTAAGCGAACAGTCAGCCGCTTACAAGAAATGCAGTCTCATGAATATTTGGCGCGTGCTCATCAACCATAAATTTTGCAAGGGCTCTAACTCTTCTTGCCTTTGGATACCTGATGAGTTGAGCCTATTATTATAAAACGCTTGCTGCCAAGTTGTTTGTCAATTGAGTAAATATTATGGGGCAGGGTTTGAATATTGTTGGTGGATCCGTTCAATGGCGTTAAGCACTTCATCATTTAGTGTTACATCCCAGCTTGCAATATCAGTTTTTAACTGCTCAATAGTTGTTGTACCCATTATGGTACTTGTGGTGAATGGGCGGCTACTGACAAACGCTAGTGCCATTTGCGCTGGATCAAGTCCATATTGCTCGGCTAGTTGAACGTAGGCCTCAGTGGCTTTTTGAGCATAGGGGTTAGTGTAACGACTAAAGCGGCTAAAGAGTGTTAGACGGGCTCCAGCAGGTTTAGCGCCATACAGGTACTTTCCAGACAGAACACCAAACGCAAGCGGTGAGTAAGCGAGTAAACCCACATGCTCTCGTTGAGCAAACTCGGCCAGGCCAATTTCATACGTCCTGTTCAACAAGTTATAAGGATTTTGAATACTGACTAATTTAGGCCAGTCATGCTTATCCGCAAGCTGTAGGTACTGGCTGACGCCCCAAGGTGTTTCATTAGATACGCCTATATATCGTACCTTGCCACTTTTCACTAGCTCGTTCAGGGAAGAAAGTGTTTCTTCTATGGAAGCGATATTGGGTTTATCTTCAGCAAACTGATAACCCAGTTGACCAAAAAAGTTTGTGCTGCGAGCGGGCCAGTGGATTTGGTAAAGATCAATATAGTCAGTGTTTAAACGTTTTAATGAGCCTTCTACAGCCCGCATAATATCAGAGCGCTTTAAGGTTGGCCCCGTTTCATTGATATAACTGACCCAGTCGCCTGGACCTGCAGCTTTAGTCGCGATAATGAGATCGTTTCGGTGTTTGTGAAGGGTTAACCACTTGCCAAGAATTTTCTCAGTGGTTGTGTAGGTATTGGCTTTTGGCGGAACTGGATAGAGTTCTGCTGTATCAATAAAATTAACACCAAGGCTGGTCGCGTAGTCAAGCTGTTGAAAAGCTTCAGCTTTATTATTTTGCTCTCCCCAGGTCATGGTGCCTAAACACAGTCGGCTCACATTTAGCGAAGTGTTTGCTAATGGTCTATAGTCCATGAGAAAAGTCCTTGCTGTTCATGGGTAAAGGAATGAGTTGTAGCCTGTTAAAGTGCAGTATGGTGTGTTTTTGGAGGCACATTTGGCGTTACTCAATGATAGGCTTTTTCATAAGGCTGAAACGGTTGAAGGTTTGCAGACTTTGCTTGGATGGAATGTATACAGACCCAGTCTACATAGCTTTGCAGGCCATTCTGACCTAATTATATTGTGGAGTTTTGTCAGTTTTCGGTCGTTAAAGTGGCATTCAAGCTGCTTAGGACTTTTAAAATTTACCTCGATGCGTATAATTGCGCATTCGTTTCCCAACGTCTAATGCCCCTTAAACGCAAACATCACTTTACATCTCATGCCAAGGTGATTGGGGTGTTTGGTTTTGCCGGTAATTATTTCGGTCAATGAGGCAATTGTTTAATGAAAACGTTTAGTGCTAAACCAGAAACAGTTAAGCGCGACTGGTACATTGTAGACGCAGCAGATAAGACCCTTGGTCGTCTTGCTACTGAACTTGCTCGTCGGTTACGTGGCAAGCATAAGCCAGAGTATACTCCTCACGTTGATACTGGTGACTACATTGTTGTTATCAATGCGGAAAAAGTCCGGGTAACCGGTAACAAGAGCAAAGATAAAATGTATCACAGCCATACTGGGTTCCCAGGTGGATTGCGTAGCATCAACTTTGAAGGCCTGATCAATAAAGCACCTGAGCGTGTTATTGAATCCGCAGTTAAAGGCATGCTGCCTAAGAATACACTTGGTCGTGCGATGTATCGCAAGCTAAAAGTGTATGCTGGCACTGAGCATCCTCATACTGCGCAACAACCACAGGTTCTGGAAATTTAAGATAAGGTCTGGCTATGTCTGCTACTCAATACTATGGAACAGGTCGTCGTAAGTCTTCGACTGCTCGTGTCTTCCTAAAATCAGGTTCTGGTGCAATTACTGTTAATGGTCGTGAGCTTGACCAATATTTTGGTCGTGAAACTGCTCGCATGGTCGTTCGTCAGCCTCTTGAGCTGGTCGAATTGACTGACAAGTTTGATATAAAAATCACTGTGACTGGTGGTGGTGCTGCTGGTCAAGCTGGTGCGATTCGTCATGGTATTACTCGTGCCTTGATGGATTTCGACAATAATCTTCGTCCTTCATTGCGTAAAGCGGGTTATGTAACTCGTGATGCTCGTGAGGTTGAACGTAAGAAAGTCGGGTTGCGTAAAGCGCGTAAGCGTCCTCAGTACTCTAAGCGTTAATTTACGTACTTGCACTGTTTTGCCCATTGTGGCTATAAAATACCCGGCATCGACCGGGTATTTTTTTGTTTAATCGTTAAGCGTTTCCACTATTTAAGTCTTACAAAATACCCTTAAGGTTGCTAGGTGAAGGGATTTTCTTTAACATTCGCAAAATTTTAATCATTTTTATAAGTCTGACGCTTTATATCTGTTCTGATTCTTCAGCTGCAAATTCGACGGGTCATGTCTCTGATGGGGAGAATAATTAATGACGAATGACGGCGTGAATAAAACCCGGCGTCGCTTTCTTGTGGGCGCTACATCAGTAGTCGGGGCTGTTGGTACAGTGGGAGTCGCCATCCCATTTGTTAAATCCTGGAACCCAAGTGCTAAGGCTAAAGCCGCGGGAGCCCCAGTTAAAGTGAACATCGCCAAGGTAGAGCCAGGTCAGCAAATTGTTGCTGAATGGCGTGGTAAACCTGTATTTGTTGTCCGGCGTACGGAAGAAATATTAGCCAACATTAAGAAAATGGATAAGCGTGTTGTTGATCCCAGCTCAAGTGAGGCACAGCAACCAGCTTACGCAAAAAATGAGTATCGTTCGCGTAAGCCAGAGTTTTTGGTGCTGATTGGTTTGTGTACACACTTGGGTTGTTCACCAAAATATCACCCTGAAGTTAAGGCCATGGACTTCGACGAAAAATGGTTGGGTGGTTTTCACTGTCCCTGTCATGGTTCCAAGTTTGATCTTGCTGGCAGGGTTTTTAAAGGCGTACCTGCACCACTGAACCTAGAGGTACCCCCTTATTCATTCGAGGATGAAAATACCCTAGTCATCGGGATTGATGAGGAGAACGCTTAATATGAGCACAATGCAAAGATTCATGGCCTGGGTCGATGCGCGTTTTCCCGCCACAAAGATGTGGGAAGAACATTTAAGTAAGTACTACGCGCCGAAAAACTTTAACTTTTGGTATTTTTTTGGCTCTTTGGCCTTGCTCGTACTCGTTAACCAGTTATTGACGGGTATTTGGCTGACTATGAGCTATAAGCCCTCTGCTGCAGAGGCATTTGCTTCCGTCGAATATATAATGCGAGATGTTGAGTGGGGATGGTTGATCCGCTATTTACACTCAACTGGAGCCTCTGCATTTTTTGTTGTTGTTTATTTACACATGTTTCGTGGTATTTTATACGGATCATACCGTACACCCCGTGAGTTAGTGTGGATTTTTGGCATGGCCATTTATTTGCTCTTAATGGCTGAGGCATTTATGGGGTATTTATTACCCTGGGGGCAAATGTCGTATTGGGGGGCTCAGGTAATTATCTCCCTGTTTGGAGCCATACCTGTCATTGGGGCTGATCTGCAGCAGTGGATCAGAGGCGATTACTTGATCTCTGATATTACCCTGAACCGCTTCTTTGCATTACACGTAATAGCTTTACCTTTAGTACTAGTAGGTCTGGTTGTTCTGCATATTTTAGCGCTTCATGAAGTTGGCTCTAATAACCCTGATGGTATTGAGATTAAGAAGAAAAAAGATGCCAATGGTGTACCTTTAGATGGTATTCCTTTTCATCCTTACTACACCGTGAAAGATATTGTCGGTGTTGTTGTTTTCTTATTTGTTTTTTGTATTGTCGTTTTCTTTTTCCCTGAAATGGGGGGATTTTTCTTAGAAAAACCTAACTTTGAGCAAGCAAATAGTCTGAAAACGCCTGATCATATTGCACCTGTTTGGTATTTTACGCCTTTTTATGCCATTTTACGGGCAATTCCTGATAAACTAATGGGCGTTATCGCTATGGGTGCGGCGATTGCCATTTTGTTTGTTTTGCCCTGGTTAGATCGCAGTCCAGTAAAATCAATTCGTTATAAAGGTTGGATGAGCAAAGTAGCCATCGTGCTGTTTGCTATTAGCTTTTTATGGCTTGGTTATCTGGGTGCTATGCCTGCCACTGATACTCGAACTTTTTGGGCCCAAGTATGTACGGTTATCTACTTTTTATTTTTTCTGTTGATGCCATGGTATACGCGGGTTGAGAAGACTAAACCAGTTCCAGATAGGGTGACAGGCTAATGAAAAAACAACTGATTGCGCTGTTATTAGCATGGTTACCAGTTGCCTTGATGGCTGCTGGTGGAGCTGGTTATCCATTAACTCATGTTAATATTGACTTGGAAGATAAAGCCGCTTTGCAAGAAGGGGCCAAGCTTTATATAAACTACTGTATGGGATGCCACAGTACTGAGTTTCAGCGCTATGAGCGAGTAGCGGATGACTTAGGTATTCCTCATGAGTTGTTTATGGAAAACTTAATCTTTGATGACGCAAAAATTGGCAACCTGATGGAAAATGCCATGCGTGGTGAAGAGGCTAAACGTTGGTTTGGTGCTGCACCACCCGATTTGACGCTTGTGGCAAGGGTGCGAGGTTCAGATTGGTTATACACTTATCTGAATACCTTTTATGTTGACTCCAAGCGTCCCTGGGGAGTCAACAACAAAGTATTTCCTGATGTGGCTATGCCACATGTATTGGCCGAGCTACAAGGTTTGCAGGAAGATACCTGTGGTGATACTGATCCATCTAAGCGTGATACTTTAACTGGTGAACGTTTATGTGGATTTAAGCCTATTACAGGTAAAGAAGGGTCAATGTCAGAGCAAGAGTATAAAGAAGCGACCAAAAACTTAGTGACTTTCTTAGCTTATGCAGGGGAGCCTGTTCAGCTAGAGCGGAAACGAGTTGGCGTCTATGTGCTATTGTTTTTGGCAGTATTCTTTGTTTTTGCATACTTGCTGAAGCGAGAGTTCTGGAAAGACGTACATTAAGCGATTATTGCTTGATACAATGGCTATTTAGCCACGGTTAACAGCGTGTACTCCTAAAGGGTACGCGCATTGTTTGTTTTTTGGATCAGTCAAAATGTGGGGTTAAACATGGGCGTAGTCGCCAAACGTTCCTCAATGACTTTTTACTCCGATCCCAAGGATCATTATTGTCATCGCGTGAGAATTGTTCTTGCTGAGAAAGGTGTAGCTGTTGATATTCAGGATGTAGATCCTGAAAACAAGCCTGCTGAACTCGCAGATCTTAATCCATACAATAGTCTGCCAACACTGTTGGATCGAGACCTAATTTTGTATGAAGCCAATGTGATGATGGAGTATCTCGATGAGCGCTTCCCCCATCCACCGCTGTTGCCTGTCTACCCTGTAGCTCGGGCACAAAGTCGTTTGTGGATGCACCGAATTGCCAAGGACTGGGCCATGAAGGTAGATACACTATTGGATGCCAAAACTAAAGAGACGACAGCCAATAGGGTACGTAAAGAACTTAGGGAAAGCTTGGTATCAACCACGCCTATTTTTATGGAGAAACCTTTCTTCATGAGCGAAGAGTTTACTTTGGTTGACTGTTGTGTTGCTCCAATCTTGTGGCGGTTGCCAGTAATGGGTATTGAGCTGCCAAAACAGGCTCGACCTTTGGTTGAATATTCTGAGAGGCTATTCGCAAGGGAGTCGTTTAAAGAAAGTCTGTCAGAAGCAGAAAAGGAAATGCGTATCTAAGCAGGGCATATGCCGTGCCGTGTTTTTCTCTATGCGATGAGAGGGCTAACTAGCCCTCTCATTTGCCGTGAAATAAGATACCCGCCAAAGTAAAGGAGACAATTGATGTCAATGAGCAGTAGCCGCCCATATATCATGAGAGCGTTATATGAGTGGATAGTCGACAACAACTGTACCCCTTATGTATTAGTTAATACTGCACAAGCTGGTGTAGTGGTACCACAAGAATACATTAAGGATGATCAGATCGTACTCAATATTTCTCCAGTCGCTGTGCGGGACTTGTTGATGAGTAATGAGCAAATTGAATTTAATGGGCGATTTGGTGGATCCCCCATGCATGTCTATGTTCCAACTGGTGCGGTAATGGCTATCTATGCTAAGGAAAATGGACAAGGTATGGTATTTGAGGTTGAGCAGACACCTACTGATCCAGAGCCAACACCAACCTCCCCTAGTACTGACGGACAATCTGGCGCCCGTCCTAGTGGTAAACCAAGCTTGAAAGTGGTTAAGTAAAGGTTGGTGATGAGATAGTGCAAAATAGCAAGCAGAAGCTTGCTATTTTTTAATCAGTGTAATCGAAAATCTTAACTATTTTTTGTACGCCATAAGCTGTACGGCTAATGTCTACTGCATGGCGAGCCACAGACTGACTGACTTTTCCCATTAGGTAAACAATACCATTTTCTGTCACGATTTTTATTTTGCCTGCTGGAAAGTTCTTTTCAGCAAGCATTTTGGTTTTGATTTTTGAGGTTAGCCAGCTGTCATTACTGCGAATTAAAAATGTAGTAGCTGGGCCAATTTCTAGCTCATTGTAGACACGTCGTACTTTTTTCACATTACGAGCAACATCACCCGTGAGGCTACGGAGTCGTTCATTCGCGACTTGCCCTGTTAATAAGACAATACCGTCATAACTGGTTACTACAATATGCGAGTGTTCCAGTGCTGGATCAGCTTTGGCAATATTGACCTGGGTAACCGTTTCAATGGTGTTGTCATCGACCCAATCACCCATTGTGCGCGTGCTTTTGTCTTGCTGAATGGGACCATCATTGGTTGCTTTTAGAATTGGGGTACATGCTGTAGAGAAAGTAATCAGGTTGATTAAAAGGAACCATAAGATAGGATTTTTCATTTCGTTAAGCTCCACCAAAGTTAAATGCCGCCAAACAAAAACTCGTCAATTAAATCACATAAACAGTGTATGGTGAGCAGTTGAACTTCTTGAATGCGCTGAGAATTAATTTCGGGTACTCTAATTTCTACATCTTCTGCATCCAATAAAGCAGAAATATCACCACCATCACCACCTGTTAAGGCCACTACGAGCATTTCTCTGTCATGAGCCGCTTGAATTGCCTGAACAATATTTGTTGAACGGCCGCTGGCTGAAATAACGAATAAAATATCATTTGGTTGGCCGAGTGCTCGTACTTGTTTAGAGTATATTTCATGAAAACTATAGTCACTGGCAATCGCGGTCAGTGTTGCTGCATCAGCAGATAGTGCGACAGCAGGTAATGCAGGGCGTTCTCGCTCAAAGCGATTAAGCAGTTTAGCTGTAAAGTAGGCAGCACTGCTGGCTGAATTGCCATTTCCACAAGCCAGAATCTTTCCTTCATTGAGTAATGTATTGACCATTAATTCGCTGGCTTGACCAATAAGGGGGCTGAGAATTTCAGCTGCATGGGCCACTGCATCGATGCTTTCGGCAAAATGACGTGTTATGCGTTCATGCATTGGTTAAACAGCCTTTCATTGTTTTATTGCTGAGGATAAAGACAGCAGTTGAAGAAATAAAGTGGTTGCAGCAAACGATAAATACGGCGTGCTAATAAACTATCATTTTGACAGTTTGGCAACAGTGTTACGCTTGGCTGATGGTTGTTGAAGACGCTATTGTAACCTGAATCAATAATATCAGGACAGGGATGATGACAGATAAAAAACAAAAATACAGCAGTTAAGATCTTCGATAAATTGAGTGAACAGGGTTAATAATCTAGTTGGATTATATTTTTAAGCCAATCTATTTGTTCACTGGATGTCTGTCCTGTTATTGCTAGCAGATCAAAACGACAGGCTGGATTGTGCTTTGCCTGTGTGAGTAGAAAATGCTTAGCTGTGTTTATGAGCTTACGCTGTTTACTTTTGGTTAAGGATTCAGTCGCTGCACCAAAAGTAGCGTTTTTTCGGTAGCGAACCTCAATAAAAACAAGGGTAGTTTTATCGAGCATGATGAGATCTATTTCACCGCCTTTCCATGCGTAATTCCGTTGTACCAGTGTTAATCCTTGTCGTTTTAGGAAAGCCAGCGCTAGGTCTTCGTGCTGGCTTCCACGGTGCCGATGGGAAAGGCGCCAAAACATACTTAAATTTACTGTGTATTGCGTTGGTTAAAGGTCATAGTGGGTAAGCGCTGGGGTGTACCTGCTTTAAAAATATACCAAGGTTGAGTTCGCTCAATTTCTTGATACTGATTCATGGTCAGAGAGCCTGAAGCACCACTGATTTGAGTACCACTTAAAGAAGCAAGCTGGCTCAAGCGATCGTATAAGCGGAATGCATCAATACCTAATACATAGAGTTGGGCATATGAGGTACCATTTTCCTGACGTGCTTTGACAATTTGGTCTTTTAATGGGTCATTGAAGTCGTCTTTAAGCCAGGGCATACCAGTAAAGCGAATATTGTTGAGGTCGTGGTCAATCTGAGGATTAACTATGCCTGAAAACACATTAGCTGTAGCATAAACGGGCAGATCTCCCGCAAAGTGGTAGGCCAGAAAAGGCTTAACCAGACGTGACTGAGTTGCACTAGCGGCTAAAAATACAAAGTCGACATCCTGGCGCCGGCGTCCACTAAATTGAACGTCTTTTCCTGCAAGGCGTTGAATTTCTAATGCTCTTGCATTGCTTGCATTGACATTCATTAGACGGCCAATGACGGCTTTGTAATTATTGTTTGCTTCATTAAAGCGTCCAATGCCTACAACTTCACCACCAAGCGACTGTAGTTCTTGTTGAAAGGCTTCGCTTGCCCGTATTGCCCAGTCACTCTCAGGCGTGATCACTACAGCAAAGCGATGGCCATCATGTATGGCTTGTCGAGCGGCTTGACGCGCTTCATCATCAGCTGATAGACCGAATTGGTAGAATGGACGATTGCCAGCTGTTTGGCCTCGGTTTGCATAATTTAAAGCCATTACTGGAATGGGGAGTGCGGCATTATTCTGTAGCTGTTGAACGGCTTCTTTGCGGAGTGGGCCTATTGCCAACTGAGCTCCTTCTGCTGCGGCCTGATTGAGAAGCGCTAGTGGGTCGGCAGATGTTGTGTCATAAGGGGTAATTTCTGGTACCTGGCCTCCACTTCGTTGTGCATGGAAGTAAGCGGTAAAAAAGCCTTTTTCTATTGCATTACCTGCAACTTTTAATGCTCCATTTCGAGGTAACAACAGCGCAACTTTTCGTGGGCGCTCTTGAGTTGCTTTGCTCAATAGTTGCTGTGTTTGAGGGAGTTGCTGATGACCAGGGTGATTAGGCCACTGCTGTTGCCAGTTAGCAAAGGCTTGAAGCTGGCTTTCAATGTTATCTGACTGTTTAACAATATTAGCGAGTTGAATATAACCTGTTAGTAAGGTGTCAGAGGTATTAGCCGCCATTGCATCCAGTGTTGGAGTATCAGCGTTGAGTAAGTAACGCCATAGCTTTTGGTAAGATAACTGTTTTTCTCTTTCCGTTTGCAAAGGAATAGCCAGCATGACTTCGTCAATTGCGGCTCGATATTCCTTATTCAATGCATAGGCTTCAGCACGAACAGCATAAGCACGCTTCCCTACTTGGCTATCTGAGTTATTAATCACCGCTGGGGAGTCAAGCCAGTCAAAAGCTTTCATAGCATTCATATCAGCCAGAGCAAGCTGAGCTTGAACAACAGCATAACGGCCCTGGTTAGAACCAGTTTGAGCATTAGGCGACAGCTGTTGCAAAATATTTTTGGCTTCGTCTGTCTTCTGCTGCTCTAATAAAATGCTTACTGCATCAAGACGTAGAGCATCTTGTTCTTCCCCTGTACTTTGCTCTGCACTGGAGAGCAGTTGTTGTACTTCAGCCATTGACTGTGTTGCTAGGGGATCACTTTGCGTGCTTCCAGATCGATTTATAAATGAGTTGCCACAGCCCGCAAGTAGACCACTGATTAGGCAAACGGCGACGAGCGACTTAATGGCTTTCTTGAAGGGGGCTTTGATCTTTATCGTGCTTGTCATGCTTGAATGCGATTCCTGTTGCGTTGGTTTATGCGGGTCAAAATAACCTTTATTAATTTTAACATGGTGAGCTTTACTTTAGGGATTAACAACAATGCCGCAAAAGCGTTATACCTAGAACACTAAAACTTAAAGACTGCTATTACAGGAAACAGCATCTCTAACCATTATGATAGGCTATTACAGCTAATGGCATTCATTTTAATACCAAGGGCTCAACATAACTTACTTTAACAAGTTACAGAGGATCTGAATCCTGATATTTAGGTGCACTTGCTAGAGTTTATTTGTCTGTTTGGCTTTACAGTTTGCTGGCAATGTGTAAAGTGAGGTGCAGCATAATCAATGGATTAACACCTAACGTTTACTGCTTTGCAGAATTTCACTGTAAAACAAATAGTTTTCGTTATTCTATTTTATCTGAAAATCACACTTTTTTTATAAGATTCATAATGACTGGCTTCACTAAAAAGTAAATCAGTCATTTGGCTAACTTGGTGGGAAAGGCGCTAATTATAATGACATCGGGTGTTTTATATATTGTTGCAACGCCTATTGGGCATCTGGATGATTTTAGTCCTCGTGCACAAAGAATTTTACAGCAAGTTGATTTAATTGCAGCAGAAGACACACGTCACTCTTCGCGGCTGTTATCTCGCTTTGGGATTACCACACCAATGGTTTCATACCATGAACATAATGAGTCTCAGCGAACAGAGCAGCTATTGGCTAAGTTGCAGCAGGGGCAAGCGATTGCCTTGATTTCTGATGCTGGGACACCGCTTATTTCAGATCCTGGCTTTGTTATCGTGAGAGAAGCAAGGAACGCGGGTATTCAAGTAAGTCCGATTCCAGGACCCAGTGCCATCATGTCGGCACTTTCTGTGGCTGGTTTACCAACAGACCGGTTTTGGTTTGAAGGCTTTTTACCTGCTAAAGCAACGCGGCGAAAGCAGCGTATTCTGGAACTGGCACAATTGCAGGCAACGTGGGTAGTGTATGAATCCACACACCGTATTATTGATTGTTTGACTGATATGCAACAGGTGTTGCCACTTGGGACACAGGTTGTCATTGCACGAGAGCTTACCAAACAGTTTGAAACACTTTTATCTGGCTCTGCTAGTGAATTACTTGAGCGTTTACAGCAAGAGCCTGTTCAGCAAAAAGGCGAATTTGTTGTACTTGTTGAAGGGAAGGCGGAGTCTGTCAGTACCGAAAATGAGATCCCTGAAGATGTTTTACATATCTTGCAAACACTGCAAGCAGAGCTTCCTGTCAAACAGGCAGCAAACTTGACTGCGAAAATTTCTGGGTTAAAGAAAAACCTGCTATACAAAGTTGCACTTTCAAATAAAGGTAGCTAAGCTTCGCGGCTGAGTTGGCCAGACAGTCGCTGTAATGCATTTGCATTATGGAGGAAAGTCCGGGCTCCATAGGGCAAAGCGCCAGGTAACGCCTGGGAGGTGTGAGCCTACGGAAAGTGCAGCAGAGAATAGACCGCCTAAGCAAAGTGATTCACTTTGCCGGTAAGGGTGAAACGGTGCGGTAAGAGCGCACCGCGTGAGTGGTAACACGTCACGGCATGGTAAACCCCGCTTGGAGCAAGACCAAATAGGAATTCATTGGTGTGGTCCGCACCGAATTCGGGTAGGTTGCTAGAGGTGTATAGTGATATACATCCCAGATGAATGACTGTCCTAGACAGAACCCGGCTTATCGGCCAACTCATTTCTTTTCTCCCTTGTTGTCTGCTTTTTTTACTTTAGGCAGACAGGTATGGGGTATAACATCTGAAAGCGCAGTGCTCTGCAAAATGTTCAACAACTAAGTTGCACTTCAATACTTTTCCCTCAATTAGGTGTTTTACAGAAATAATTAATCCATACGTCACTTCAATTCAACAATTGAGTTAACTCGCTGAATCCCCTTGATAATTGCTCATGGCATTAGGTTATGTAATAACCCGTATTCGTACGGTTTTGTCAACTGCATCACGTTTTTGGGTCGGTTGGCTTTTGGGGTTGCCTTGACGGAACTCTGGGCCGTTCCTATAGTGTCTGAAAGTGGTACAAAGTGGGTGAAAGTGGATTTTTTTGGGGTAAAAGTGGCGAGAGTGTATAGTTGTGTTCCGTGGAGTCAATGCGATCAGTCTGGATGCCAAAGGGCGGCTTGCTATTCCAAGCCGTTACCGAGAAGTACTAAATGCCCATTGTAATGGGGCCTTAGTGGCCACGATTGATACAGAAGAACCTTGCCTGTTGATTTATCCCATTGATGAGTGGGAAGCCATTCAGGCAAAGATTGAAGCATTACCAAGCTTCAACCCTGTTGCCAGACGGATACAGCGGCTGCTGATTGGGCATGCCACTGATTTAGAAATAGATGGCAGTGGAAGGGTGTTAATCCCACCATTGCTTAGAGATTATGCTGGTCTTGAGAAGAAAGTGATCTTACTGGGCCAAGGTAAAAAATTCGAACTTTGGAGTGAACTGCGCTGGAACGAGCGTCGCGATGCCTACCTGGCGGAAGCCAGTCAAGGAAGTGAAATGCCAGATGAGCTGCAGTCCTTGTCGTTGTAGTGAGCTTATGATTGAAGAACTGAAACATACCACTGTGCTGCTAGGTGAAGCCGTTAAGCAGCTGAATATTGTTGCTGATGGAATTTATATTGATGGCACATTTGGTCGTGGTGGACATAGCCAGAGGATTTTGTCTCAGCTGGGGGCTGAGGGAAAACTTTTGGTTATTGATAAAGATCCTACAGCGATAGCTATTGCTAATCAGTTGGCGGAGGAGGATTCAAGGGTAAGCGTTGCCCATGGTTCATTTGCACAGTTAAAGGAGTGGGTGAAACAGCATCACTGGCTGGGGCGGGTAGATGGTATTTTACTGGACTTGGGGGTGTCCTCCCCCCAGCTTGATGATGCCCAACGAGGGTTTAGCTTTCTTCAGAATGGCCCTCTGGATATGCGAATGAATCCTGACCATGGGGTGAGTGCAGCAGATTGGTTAGCAAGAGCAGAAGTGCGAGATATTGCGACTGTTTTGAAAGAATATGGTGAAGAACGCTTTGCGCGTCGGATAGCAAATGCCATTGTGCATGCTCGAGAGGAAGCAGATATCACAACTACAAAACAGTTGGCAGAGATCGTGGCGCAAGCTAATCCTTCATGGGAAAAGCATAAGCACCCAGCAACACGTTCATTTCAAGCAATTCGCATTTTTGTGAACAGAGAGCTGGATGATTTGCAACAAGGATTAGATGATGCGCTCCAGTGTTTACACGTCAGTGGTCGGCTGGTTGTTATCAGCTTTCATTCACTTGAAGATCGTATTGTAAAGCGCTTTATACGAAAGCATGAAAAAGGCACAGAGTATCCACCAGGTGTACCCGTGACTGCTGATATGGTCGCAAGTACACAGCGTCTTCGTGGTGAGAGAAAGCCTGTTCGTCCAAGTGAAGAAGAAGTTCAGCAAAACCCCCGTGCTAGAAGCTCAATTATGCGGGTGGCCACTAAATTGCGTTAGCGTTAATTAGTAAGAGGGTCCCTATGACTCATGTAGTAGCGCAGCTGAAGCAAAAGCAAGTAGTGGTGTTTTTTTTACTGATGGTGGTGATTGTTGTCTCTTCAGTAGCCATTACTTATGTTGCTCACATGAATCGTCGCGCATTTAATGATTTGCAGCGCCAGCTTGTTGTCAAAAATTCGGCACAAGTTGAGTGGGGACAGTTGCTTTTACAACACAGCACACTCACTACACCAAAGCGTGTTGAAAGGATTGCAACAGAGAAGCTGGATATGGAAGCACCAAATCCCGATCAGATAAAAATGGTGGTGCCATGAGGAAGGTCAAGCAAACAGGGCCTTACCTGTGGCGCTTTCGTATTGTCGTGACTTGTTTGATGCTGGTGATGGGCGTCATTACCTGGCGTATTATTGATTTGCATGTCATAGATCGTCAGTTTCTGCAGGATCAGGGCGACAAACGTACAGTACGTTATACCGAGATAGCTGCAACACGAGGCATTATCTTTGACCGAAATGGTGAACCACTTGCTGTTAGTACACCTGTTAAGTCTTTTTGGGGCAATCCAAAAGAACTTGTGGAGCACAAAGAGCGCTGGCCAGTGCTGGCAGATACCTTGGGCATTAAGCGTAAAACGCTAGCCAAGCGAGTCTTACGTAGTGCAGACAAAGAGTTTATTTATTTACGCCGTCATTTAACCCCTAAACAGGGAGGGAAGGTCGTAGCTCTGGATATTCCTGGCGTTTATGCCATGGATGAGTTTCGTCGCTACTACCCTGCCAGTGAAGTTGTTGCTCACCTTATAGGTTTCACGAACATTGATGGTCAAGGGCAAGAAGGCATAGAGCTAGCGTACAGTGAATGGCTTGATGGCAAGCCTGGGAAGGTTCGCTTACTGAAAGATCGTCGTGGCCGTCTTATTGAACAAGCGCAGTCGATTAAAAGTGCTGAGCCTGGCAAAGAGTTAATGCTGAGCATTGATATGCGCATTCAGTATTATGCCTACCGCTCACTAAAAGAGGCGATTAAAGAAAATGAAGCTGATAGTGGCTCAGTTGTCGTCTTAGATGTTACGACGGGTGAAGTATTAGCGATGGTTAATAACCCGTCTTATAACCCCAATAATCGAAAAGGCGTGAAAGTTTCTGCGCTACGAAATCGTGCGGTGACAGATGTATTCGAGCCAGGCTCAACCATGAAAGCGTTTACTGTTGCTGCTGCCTTAGAAACTGGAAAATATACACCTGATACCAAAATTGATGTACGTCCAGGTTATATCATGGTTGGCCGTAAAACGGTGAAAGACCACCGAAATTATGGCGTCATTGATTTAACTACTGTACTGACTAAATCAAGCAATGTGGGAACCACAAAAATCGCTCAGGATATTGGTGTCGAGCGGATATGGTCTTTACTCAGCCGTGTTGGGTTTGGGGAGTCTACAGGCGTTGGTTTTCCGGGGGAGCGAAGTGGCACTTTACCTGTTCATACAAAGTGGCGTCCAGTAGAGATTGCCACACTGTCTTATGGCTATGGTCTCTCTTCAACACCACTTCAAGTCGCGCAAGCTTATATGGTACTCGCCTCAGGTGGTATTAAGCGTCCTATATCACTACTAAAAGTAGATGATCCTTCCAGAGTCGAAGCACAACAAGTTTTACCTAAAAAAGTAGCAAAACAAGTGGTGAGCATGTTGACCACCGTTATTGAGCGGGGAGGAACAGGAACGCGTGCCAAGGTAGATAGTTATACGGTGGCGGGAAAAACAGGCACTGTACATAAAGTGGGTGCACATGGTTATGAAGAGAAAAAGTATATGTCGATTTTTGCGGGTATGGCTCCAGCGTCAAATCCGCGTGTGGTAACAGTGGTGATGATTAACAACCCGAAAGCAGGAAAATATTATGGTGGTGCAGTTGCAGCCCCTATTTTTTCTAATGTAACAGCAGGTGCTTTGAGGATGCTAGGCGTTCCACCTGACAATATGCCTGCTGTTGCCAAACAAGAAGCTAAACCAGGGATCAAAGATAAGTCGTAAAAGTATATGAATACGCAGCAAGTCGATCAAAAAACATGGTTGTTACAGGCACTATTATCAGGCTTTGATGTGGTTGTTGATGCGCATATCACGATAACAGGTATTGCGCTGGATAGCCGACAAGTGAAGCCTGGTGATTTATTTATAGCGTTGTCCGGTACTCGTGTAAATGGCCACCATTTTATTGCTCAAGCAATACAGCAAGGTGCGGTTGCGGTGTTGGCTGAGCCAAATAGTTCAGAAACATATGAACCGCATGATTATTCTATCCCTGTATTTTGGATGCATAATTTAAGTGCTCAAGCCGGTTACATTATTAGTCGTTATTTCCATAGCCCTAGTGAGCATATTCAGGTTATTGGCGTCACGGGCACTAATGGCAAAACATCGACATCTCATTTTATTGCCCAACTGTTTGGTGCGTTAAATATATCCGCAGGCGTTATGGGTACCTTGGGTTATGGCATGCTTGATGCCCTCAATGCCAGTGTCAATACCACGCCGAGTAGCTTAGTTATTCAGTCTCACCTCGCAGAGTTAGCGGCAAAAAAAGTCGCTTATTTAGCGATGGAGGCCTCATCTCATGGTGTGGAGCAAGGCAGGCTGCTGGGCTGTGAGTTTGAAACCATGATTTTTACAAATCTTAGTCGGGATCACTTAGATTTTCATGGCACGATGGAGGCTTATGCACAAAGCAAAGCCAAGCTTTTTGCATGGCCAGGTCTTAAGCATGCTGTTATTAATTTGGATGATGATTATGCCGCTTTTATAAAACACTTTGTGGATGAAGCGACAGAATTAGTCACTTACAGCTTAAGGAATACCTCTGCAAATGTGTATGCAAGTCAGATCCAGTATTTACCTCAGGGCATTCAATGTTGGCTACATACACCTTGGGGTAGCTCTTTAGCCGATATTCCACTATTAGGTCATTTCAGCTTACAAAATGTATTAGCTGCAGTTGCTGCACTAGGTTGTCATGGACAACCTGTTGAACGAATAGTTGATGCACTATCAACACTTAAAACTGTGCCTGGGCGGATGGAATATTTCGGTGAAGAAAAACAACCTACGGTTGTCGTAGATTATGCCCATACCCCTGATGCACTTATACATTTACTGAAAGCAGTTCGCTTACATTCTCGTGGCAAAGTAGTGTGTGTTTTTGGCTGTGGTGGTGATAGAGATAAAGGAAAACGACCACTGATGGCGAAAGCAGTGGCTCAGTATGCTGATGAATGTGTGGTGACCAGTGATAATCCGCGAAGTGAAAATCCTGATGCCATTATTGATGACATCATGCCAGGGTTTAAAAATTCTTTGGTTCAGGTTCATGTAGAAGCTGATCGAGCCAAAGCCATTCAAGAGGCTATTTTAACAGCAAAACCTGATGATATTGTTGTTGTGGCAGGTAAAGGTCATGAAGACTATCAGGAGGTTAGTGGTCAGCGTCATCCTTACAGTGATCTTGTGCAAGTGGCAAAAGTATTGAAGGAGTACGCTTATGATTAAGCACTTGCACCTGTCGGATGTTATCTCCCAATTAGATGCTCAGTTGCATGGCCAGGATGTTGTGATAGGTAATGTTTCTACTGACACCCGGCAGTTGCAGCCTGGAGATATTTTTATTGCACTACAAGGACCAAATTTTAATGGCAATAATTTTGTAGCTTCTGCCTATGAAAAAGGGGCCAGTGCCGCCATTGTTAGCCAGGTTCAAACAAGTGTGCCAATCCCACAGCTATGTGTAGAGGATACACTACAGGCGTTGGGTAAATTAGCTGGGTTGAACCGGCTGCATTACTCAGGAAAATTGATTGCAGTTACAGGTAATAGTGGAAAAACCACGGTTAAGGAAATGCTCTCAGCCATATTGCGTAAGCAAGGCTCTGTGTTGGCAACTAAAGGTAACTTAAATAACGCAATTGGTGCACCACTAACGCTTTTACAGTTAACGGCTGATCAGCAATTTGCCATTATTGAGCTTGGCGCAAGTGAGGTCGGAGAAATTGCTTATACCGCTGATTTAGCCAAGCCTGACGTTAGCATTATTACCAATGTGACGCGTGCGCATTTAGGTGGGTTTGGGACAGTTGAAAAAATAGCCCAGGCAAAAGCAGAAATTTTACATACCTTGCCAACCAATGGTGTTGCAATTCTCAATAAAAACGATGTGTTTTTTGAATACTGGCAAGCAGAAGCTTCATCGTGTCATGTTTTGTCCTTTGCGATTGATGATTGTGCGGCTGATCTAGAAGCAACGGCAATTGAGCCAATACCCAGTGGGGGGATTCATTTCAACTTGCGCTATCAGGCACAGGTGTTTCCTGTTGAACTCAAACTGGGAGGTAAGCATCAAGTCGCCAATGCACTAGCCGCTATTGCTGGGGCTATCGCTTTAGGTGTTGCAATGCCAATAATTATTAGTGCATTGGCAGAGGTTCAGCCTGTCCAAGGTAGGGGAAACCGGCTACCAGGAAAAAAGGGAGCCGTATTAATTGATGATACATATAATGCTAACCCAGGCTCTGTAAAGGCAGCTATTGATTTGCTTTCGCTACAGCCAGGTATGCGTATTTTGGTGTTAGGGGATTTAGCTGAGTTAGGCCAAGATGCTGAGGCTATTCATGTTGAGTTAGGTGATTATGCTCGAAAAATGGGTATTAATCATTTGTTAACGGTTGGCTCTTTAAGTCAACATACTGTGGCTAGTTTTGGTGAATGTGGGCATGGCTATACGGATAAACAAAATCTTATTGATGAGCTGCAAGGACTTTTAACAGATGAAACTACTGTTTTAGTTAAAGGGTCTCGCAGTGCAAAAATGGAAGATGTTGTTATGGCCTGTTTGGATAGGAATGATGGGAGTAATTAATAAATGCTGTTGTGGTTGGCGGAATTTCTAGCGCAGTATGAAAGCAGTTTTACCGTTTTTCAGTATTTAACATTTAGGGCCATTTTAGGGGTGTTGACATCTTTAGGGTTAGCGCTTTGGTTGGGACCAAAATTGATTAAACAACTGACACATTATCAAATTGGCCAGTCTGTCAGAGATGATGGACCTCAGTCGCACTTGAGCAAGGCAGGGACCCCTACCATGGGAGGGGCCTTAATTCTTGTTGCGATTGCTATCAGTACTTTGTTATGGGGGGATCTGGGTAATCGTTATGTGTGGGTGGTATTAAGCGTTACATTAATTTTTGGAGCTGTTGGCTGGGTTGATGACTACCGGAAAGTAATTGAAAAAAATTCGCGAGGGTTACCCGCCCGCTGGAAATATTTTTGGCAGTCAGTGGGTGGTCTTGGGGCTGCAATTTTTTTATTTAAGACTGCTCCTTCAGCAGCAGAAGTTGAGTTGATCGTGCCATTTTTTAAAGAAGTGGCTTTGGATATTGGCATTTTTTATATCGTACTGACGTATTTTGTGATTGTTGGTAGCAGCAACGCGGTGAACCTTACAGATGGGTTAGATGGGCTGGCGATTATGCCCACCGTTATGGTTGGTAGTGCTTTAGGTATTTTTGCATATTTAAGTGGCCATATTGGTTTTGCAGATTATTTACATATTCCTTATATCGCAGGTGCAGGTGAACTTGTTGTTTTTTGTTCTGCCTTAGTGGGGGCTGGGTTAGGTTTTTTATGGTTTAACACATATCCAGCTCAGGTTTTTATGGGAGATGTTGGTGCACTTTCATTAGGGGCTGCACTTGGGGTTATTGCAGTAATTGTTCGTCAGGAAATCGTATTATTTATTATGGGTGGCATCTTCGTCATGGAGACTGTTTCCGTTATTTTGCAAGTAGGTTCCTATAAATTGACGGGACGACGAATTTTCCGAATGGCACCCTTGCATCATCATTTTGAATTAAAAGGCTGGCCTGAACCTCGTGTTATTGTTCGCTTTTGGATTATCACATTGATTTTAGTGTTAATTGGTTTAGCTACTTTGAAACTGCGGTAATATGAGCATGAAAAAACAGCAGAGCTTAATTGCTTCTGATCAGCTTCGCGTCATTGTCGGTTTGGGTAAAACCGGATTGGCGTGTGCTCGTTTTTTGCAGCAACAAGGTATTAAATTTATTGTTGTTGATAGTAGGGAGTCGCCACCTGAGTTAGCTGTATTTAGAGCAGAATTTCCTTTAATACAGGTTTATCTTGGCGGAATTCCTGAAGAGGTTTTGTCGCGGGCAGCTGAACTAATTGTAAGCCCTGGTGTACCACTTACTGAACCCGCTATCGCTAATGCTAAAGCAAAAGGTGTTCGGGTTATTGGTGATATTGAATTATTCGGTTATTACTGTGAAAAACCAATTATTGCGATAACAGGTTCCAATGGAAAGAGTACTGTCACCACTATGATGGGTGACATGTGTAAAGCAGCGGGTTTAAAAACAGGCGTAGGAGGAAATTTAGGCGTCCCTGCGCTATCTCTTTTAGCTCATGGTTTCGATATTTTTGTTCTAGAATTGTCAAGCTTTCAGTTGGAAACAGTTGATACGTTTTCACCTGCGGTAAGCACTATTTTAAATATCAGTCCAGATCATATGGACCGCTATCCTTCGCTGATGGCTTATCACCAAGCAAAACAAAAAATCTATCGTAATTGCAAAGCTGCAGTAAGTAATAAAGATGATGCTTTAACCCAGCCTCTACTTCCACAACATATACCGCATGTTACGTTTACCCTGCATGAACCTGACTTAAAAGAGTTTGGAATTATTGAAGATAGTACTGTTGGGGGAACATTTTTAGCGAAGGGACAAGAACGGCTGTTAGATACGCGTGAGTTGAAGATTGTAGGACATCATAATTATGCGAATGCACTTGCGGCATTTGCCCTTGGTTTCCAAGTTGGTTTACCAGTAGAAGCTATGTGCTCGGCATTAAGAGAGTATAAAGGTCTTCCACACCGTTGTGAGTGGGTTGCAGAAAAAAATACAGTCATATTTATCAATGACTCAAAAGCAACAAACGTGGGCGCTGCATCAGCGGCATTAGAAGGTATTGGTTCCGAAATAACTGGGAAAATAATACTTATTGTTGGTGGCGACGGCAAAAATGCAGATTTTGATATTTTAGGTGATTTATTTAATCAATATTGCCGATATCTGGTGGCAATAGGACGTGATGCTAAACCGCTTCTTGCTGTGGGTCGGTCAGCAGGTATTCCAGGTGAAGAACATGATTCATTGCAGAGTGCTGTCTTTAGGGCAGCTGAAATGGCCCAGCCTGGGGATGTTGTTTTATTATCCCCTGCCTGTGCCAGTTTAGATATGTTTGCAAATTATGAGGCTCGCGGTAATGAGTTTTGTCAATGGGTCAGGGAGTTAGTGAATGACTAAATCCTGGTGGCCTTGGATATCAAAAAATAATGTTGCTATGGCTTATGATTTACCTCTAGTCGTAGCCTCAATTATGTTGATTGCCACAGGGCTGGTTATGGTGACGTCTGCATCTACAGAAATTGCCTACAGCCAGTATGATGATGTTTTTTATTTTTGTATCAGGCAGTTGCTTTATTTAAGCGTCAGTTTTGTGATGGTAATAAGCGTTTTAATGGTGCCAATGAGCTGGTGGGAAAGCAAAGGCTGGTTATTGTTTTTAAGTTCACTATTGATGTTATCAGCCGTGTTACTGGTTGGTCGTGAAATTAATGGTAGTAAGCGCTGGGTGAGCTTGGGTATTGCTAACTTTCAACCTTCTGAATTAGCGAAAGTATTTATCATTATTTATTTAGCGGGTTACTTAGTACGACGCCAGGAAGAAGTTCGCCAACGCTGGTCAGGCTTTTTAAAGCCGATGTGTTTATTGGCTTTAGTTGTCTTTTTACTTTTATTAGAGCCTGATTTTGGTGCTGCTGTCGTGTTGATAAGTGCTGTTGTTGGCATGTTATTTTTGGCTGGGGTGAAACTGTCGCACTTTATTTTAATGCTGATGGCATGTGGTGGTGCTGTTGCTTTAATGGCGTTTTCACAAGCATATAGGCTACAACGATTAACAACCTATATTGACCCTTGGGCACATCAATTTGATAGTGGTTATCAGTTAACTCAGGCATTAATTGCATTTGGACGAGGTGAATGGTTCGGTGTTGGGCTAGGTAATAGTATTCAAAAACTGTTTTATTTACCGGAAGCGCATACCGACTTTGTATTTGCTGTGTTAGCAGAAGAGTTTGGTTTAATTGGGGCACTGTTTGTCGTATTTATGCTGGTTTTTGTTGCCTGGCGTGCTTTGTGTATTGGAGTAGAAGCAGAGCGTGAAAACAGTTTATTTTCTGCCTATATAGCTTATGGGTTAGGTTTACTTCTTGGCATGCAGGCATTAATTAATATTGGAGTAAATACAGGATTATTGCCAACTAAAGGGTTAACACTGCCATTGTTGAGTTATGGTGGTAGTAGTTTATTGGTGAGTTGTATGGCTGTTGCATTTCTGTTGCGTATCGATTTTGAAACACGAAGGTCTAGAGCTTCTGTTAAGTCTAAAAGCAGGAGTAAACGCCGTGAGTGAACAAAAAACATTTGTGATTATGGCAGGGGGGACAGGTGGACATATATTTCCTGCGCTGGCAACTGCGCGGCAATTATTAGCTCAAGGCCATAGTGTTCACTGGTTTGGTACACCTAACAGTATGGAAGCTGACTTGATAACAAAAGAAGAAATTCCCATGACATTAATCGATGTTGGGGGGCTTCGGGGTAAAGGAATTCAGCGATGGGTTAAAGCGCCACTCATGGTTACTAAAGCGATTTGTTTGGCGAAATCTCACTTAAGGAGCCTGAAGCCACACTGTGTTTTAGGCATGGGGGGGTATGTTGCAGGACCTGGAGGGGTAGCGGCTAAATTACTTGGTATTCCTCTAGTTATCCATGAACAAAATGCAATTGCTGGATTTACAAACCGTTTGTTATCACGAATTGCTACGCGTGTACTTGAAGCATTTCCAGGTACATTTTCAAGTTTACATAAAGTTTATTGTACGGGTAATCCAGTAAGAAAGAATATTGTTAATCTGGAAGAAGTACATAAAAAAGAGGGTAGTGAGCATCCTTTTAGACTGCTTGTATTGGGTGGTAGTTTAGGGGCTGTTGCAATTAATGAAGTCATGCCATCTGTCATTGCAGAACTACAACAGAAGATGACGATTGATATTTGGCATCAGACAGGTAAAAAAAATCTGACACAAACTCAGGCACTATATAAACAGCATGGTGTGGCAGGAAAAATTGAGGCGTTTATTGAGGATATGGGAGCTGCCTATCAGTGGGCTGATCTTGTTGTATGTCGTGCTGGGGCATTAACAATTGCTGAAGTGGCTAATGCTGGCGTCCCCTCAATTTTAGTTCCTTTTCCTTATGCGGTTGATGATCATCAGACAAAAAATGCACATTATTTGGTTAATCATGGTGCTGCTGAGTTAGTTATGCAGCAAGCATTTACGAAAGATCATGTACAATTTTTATTAACACAGCTCATGACAAATAGAGAACGTTTGACTCAAATGGCTACTGCTGCCTATTCGTTAGCCAGGCCGGATGCGACAAATGAAGTGGTAGAGCATTGCTTGGAGGTTGTAAAAGGTGGCTAGTACGTTATTAAGTAAACCAGTTCCAATGTTTGCTATTCCAGAAATGCGCAGAATAAAGCGTATACATTTTGTTGGAATTGGTGGTGTGGGTATGTGTGGTATTGCTGAGGTTTTGCTCAACCAAGGGTACGAAATTTCAGGATCTGATATTAAGTCTTCAGCAACAGTAGAGCACTTACAACAGTTAGGTGTTGAAATAGCAATTGGTCACCACCAGAAGAATATTGTGAGTGCAGATGTTGTTGTTGTTTCAAGTGCAGTCGCAGCAAATAATCCCGAAGTGATTGCTGCAAAAGAGTCTCGCATTCCAATTGTTCCCAGAGCAGAAATGCTAGCAGAGTTAATGCGTTATCGACATGGAATTGCGGTGGCCGGAACACATGGAAAAACAACTACAACCAGCTTAGTGGCATCAGTACTTGCAGAGGGAGGCCTTGATCCTACTTTTATTATCGGAGGAAAATTAAACTCGGCAGGTACCAATGCTCAATTAGGTGCAAGCCGCTACCTGGTTGCAGAAGCTGATGAGTCAGATGCATCTTTTTTACATTTGCAGCCAATGATTGCTGTGGTAACAAATATTGATGCAGACCATATGTCAACCTATGAAGGTGACTTTGAAAAACTAAAGAAAACCTTTATCGATTTCTTACATAATCTGCCATTTTATGGATTGGCCGTATTGTGTACGGATGATCCTGTTGTACAGGAAATACTACCACTGGTTAAGCGACCAACGATTACCTATGGTTGTGCAGAGGGTGCAGATTATCAGGCGGTGAACATAAAGCAAGATGGACAAAAAACGAGCTTTACAGCTGTGTGTCCTTCTGGAAAGTCGCTTGATATTTGTCTGAATATGCCTGGTAGACATAATGTATTAAATGCACTTGCAACCATTGCTATTGCTCAGGATGAAGGTATTGCTGATGAAGATATTTGTCATGCGCTGATGCAATTTCAGGGGGTTGGTAGACGCTTTCAAATATATGGCAATTATCCTGTGCGTGATGGTGAAGTTATGCTGGTTGATGATTATGGCCACCATCCGCGAGAAGTGTTGGCAACTATTAATGCAATACGAAATGGTTGGCCAGAAAAACGCTTAGTGATGATTTATCAGCCTCACCGTTTTTCTCGAACGCGTGATTTATATGAGGATTTTGTTGACGTTTTATCTGAAGTTGACGTTTTGTTGCTAATGGAAGTTTACGCTGCAGGCGAAAAAACAATTCCTGGGGCAGACAGTAGAAGCTTATGTCGAAGTATTCGTCAACGAGGAAAAGTAGAACCAATTTATGTTAAGCAGCGAGAAAATATTGCTTCAATATTAGAAGACGTGTTGTTGCCAGGTGATATTGTTATAACACAAGGAGCTGGGGATATTGGAGGTCTTGCGAGCGAATTAGCACAGCAAAATTTATTCGTTGGACAGGCAAAAAATAGAGAGTAATGTGGCGATGATATATGTTGCAAAAGCAGTGATAACACCGGAACAAGCTGGCCGTATTGTTGTGCTTTATGGTGGACATACAGCAGAGCGGGAGATTTCATTACTCACTGGCCAAGCTATTTATGAGGCTCTGGTTCAACAAGGATTTGATGCTTTTTTGCTTGATGTAGATGCGCAAAATCTACGTGATCAATTAGCAAATAAAGCATTTGACCGGGCTTTTATCGCCTTGCATGGCCGCTTTGGCGAAGATGGTACCATTCAGGGCCTGCTTGAAATGTTTAATATTCCCTATACTGGATCAGGGGTGTTAGCCAGTGCACTGGCAATGGATAAGTTTCGATCAAAATTATTATGGCAGGGGTTAGGTTTACCAACACCGCCTTATCAATTATTTCGACGTGGTGAGTTGTCTTCTTTAGCAATAAATTTGCCTTGCATATTAAAGCCTGTACATGAGGGCTCTAGTATTGGCATGACAAAAGTAAAAAGTCTTGATGAGTTGCAAAATGCGTTAAAGAAAGCCTATCAGTTTGATGAACAGGTGTTAGCGGAAACCTGGATTACAGGACGAGAATTTACTGTAACAATTTTACATGGTGAAGCATTACCTGTTATTGAGTTGAAAACACCACGTGAGTTTTATGACTATGAGGCAAAATATACTACAAATGATACCCAGTATATTTGTCCATGTGAGCTTCAAAGTGAGGAACGTAAACAAATTACACAGCTAGCATTAGACGCATTTTCTGCTCTTGGCTGTAAAGGGTGGGGGCGTGTAGATATTATGCAAGATGATGCGAACAATTTTTGGTTGTTAGAGGTCAATACAATACCAGGCATGACAACACACAGTTTAGTTCCTAAAGCGGCTAAAGTCGCGGGAATTGATTTTAACCAGCTGGTGATGTCTATTTTAGCAACTTCCAAAAGTTGATTATTTGCCAAACAGTTTGGGTAAAGCGATAATGCTTGACGTGTATGGTTATAGTGATGTCAATGTGAGAGGTAAACGAAAAAAAACGCGTGGAGCAAGCCGCAATACTTCGAATAAAAAAGGGAGCCGTGCGTTCGTTTTTTATCTAAAAATCGTCGGGAAACTATTGGCATTATGCGGTATTATTTTTATAGGGGGATATACTTGGCCTTACATTGAAAAAAAAGTAAATCAACCTATAGCTAGAGTAAAGGTGCAAGGTAAATTTGCTGCTTTAAAAGAGCAGCATGTCCAGAAGACAATAGAGCCTTTTCTTGAGCAGCGTTTTTTTAGCTTAAAGATAAAAAAGCTACAGCTGACATTGGAGAAATTGCCATGGGTTGAGACTGTCGTTATACGACGGTTATGGCCTGATCAGCTTGCTGTCCATATAATTGAGCAAATTCCTGTAGCACGATGGAATCAACGTTCGTTATTAAACGCTAATGGAGAAAGCTTTACCCCAGAAGATGTAAATGGGTTTGAGGGATTACCACATTTGGTAGGACCTAAAGGTACTCAATTAGAGATGATGAAGCAATACCACTCTATCAGTCAACAGTTGAGGCCTTTAAAATTATCCATTGTATCACTACAACAAAGTGAGCGGGGTAGTTGGACGTTAAAAGTAAATGGGTTAAAGATTTTGTTGGGGAGAGATGATCTTTTAGAAAAAATGCAACGTTTTGCGCTGATTTATAAAGCAGAGTTGCAAACGCAAAAGCAACGAATTAAGTCTGTTGATGTACGTTATTCAAATGGTGTTGCAGTTGCTTGGCGAGAACAACGTGGTTAAACGTCGTATTTAAAGAATATGAAAGTATGAAAATAGTTGGCGTAAGAAGGTCTGATTGAATGGCTGCTGCAACTGGCGGAAAAATGATTGTGGGACTAGACATTGGCACTTCCAAGGTAGTGGCCATTGTTGGTGAGCTGAATGATGAAGGCTCACTGGAAATAATTGGTATTGGCGCACATCCTTCCCGAGGGCTTAAAAAGGGTGTGGTGGTTAATATTGAGTCTACCGTGCAGTCTATCCAGCGTGCTATTGAAGAAGCAGAGTTAATGGCAGGGTGTCAAATTCACTCTGTGTATGCAGGCATAGCAGGCAGCCACATCCGTAGCCTTAACTCTCATGGCATCGTTGCTATTCGTGATAGAGAAGTAACAACTGCAGATATTGCTCGGGTTATTGATGCAGCACAGGCTGTAGCTATTCCTGCGGATCAAAAAATACTGCATATATTACCTCAAGAGTATGTTGTTGATACTCAGGAAGGTGTGAAAGAACCATTAGGAATGTCTGGGGTGCGTTTGGAAGCTAAGGTGCATCTTGTGACATGTGCAGTAAATTCAGCACAAAACATCGAGAAGTGTGTTCGGCGTTGTGGTCTGGATGTAGAAGACATAATCCTTGAACAGTTGGCATCAAGTTATGCTGTTTTGACTGATGATGAAAAAGAACTCGGTGTGTGTTTGGTTGATATCGGTGGGGGGACGACAGATATTGCCATTTTTACTGAGGGTTCTATTCGGCACACTGCGGTTATTCCTATTGCTGGTGATCAAGTTACTAATGATATTGCTATGGCTTTGAGAACCCCTACACAGCATGCTGAAGAAATAAAAATTAAGTATGCCTGTGCATTAACACAGTTGGCGGGTGCTGAAGAAATGATAAAGGTACCAAGTGTGGGGGATAGGCCGCCGAGAGACTTGTCTCGTCAGGCGTTAGCAGAGGTTGTAGAGCCTCGTTACGATGAGCTGTTTACTTTAGTGCAGGCTGAGCTTCGTCGCAGTGGGTTTGAAGACCTTGCTGCTGCAGGTATTGTTTTAACAGGAGGTACCGCAAAAATGGAAGGGGCCGTTGAATTGGCTGAAGAAATATTTCATATGCCAGTTCGATTGGGTGTTCCACAAAATGTGAAAGGTTTGGCTGATGTTGTACAGAACCCGATCTATTCAACAGGTGTCGGATTATTAATGTATGGCATTAAACATCAAAAGGAAGGCCGGTTGAGTGTGCCTATTCGGGAATCACAAGAAGGGATCTTAATGCGGATGAAGCAGTGGTTTCAGGGTAACTTTTGATAATGACGAGAGCCTGGGGTGTGGACTACAACCTTACGCAAAACTGATGTGAAGCGATAGAAAGGAGAGGGTTATGTTTGAGTTAGTCGATAATGTACCGCAAAATGCGGTCATTAAAGTCATCGGTGTTGGTGGCGGAGGTGGTAATGCCGTAAACCACATGTTAAGTAAACATGTGGATGGGGTGGATTTTATCTGTGCAAATACCGATGCCCAAGCACTAAAGCATTTACATGCGAAAACTTTATTACAGTTAGGTACGGCAATCACCAAAGGACTTGGTGCTGGTGCTAACCCAGAAGTTGGTCGTAATGCTGCTATAGAAGATAGAGACCGGATTGCTGAAGTGCTTTCTGGTGCCGATATGGTCTTTATAACAGCAGGTATGGGGGGAGGAACTGGAACAGGTGCTGCACCTGTAGTTGCTCAAGTTGCTAGAGAACTAGGGATTCTGACAGTAGCTGTTGTTACGAAGCCTTTTCCTTTTGAAGGCAAAAAGCGTTTGACTATTGCTAATGAAGGAATGATTGAGTTGGCTGAGAGTGTTGACTCGTTAATTACTATTCCTAATGAAAAGTTACTGCCTGTTCTTGGTAAAGATGCTAGTTTACTTTCCGCTTTTAGTGCGGCAAATGATGTATTACTGGGAGCGGTACAGGGTATAGCTGACTTAATTATACGTCCAGGTATGATTAACGTTGACTTTGCAGACGTCCGTACTGTCATGTCTGAAATGGGGATGGCTATGATGGGGACAGGCTCTGCCACAGGGTCCAATCGAGCTGTTGAGGCTGCAGAAGCTGCAATTCGTAGTCCTTTGTTAGAAGACGTTAATTTACATGGGGCTCGAGGAATTTTAGTAAATATTACAGCAGGTCTCGATCTTTCTTTGGGAGAGTTCTCAGAAGTGGGTAATACTGTAGAGCAGTTTGCATCTGAAAATGCTACCGTAGTAGTTGGTACTGTGATAGACCCCGATATGTCTGATGAGTTACGAGTCACCGTTGTAGCAACAGGCTTAGGCGAGAATGTAAGTTCAGAAAAACCAGTTAAAGTTGTAGATAATACGAAAAGTGATGGTACGTTAGACTACAATAAACTGGATAAGCCTACTGTCATGCGTAAGCAGGCTGCTGCAGAGAGTACATCAACAAAGGCTGTCAAACCTGACGCAGCTCGTAACTCGGATAATATGGATTACTTAGATATTCCTGCTTTTTTGAGAAGACAGGCAGATTAGTACGACGTTGTTCGCGAAAAGTTGGTGATGAAGAACAACTTTGATACAATCGCCGGCTCTGTGTGACTCTATGCAGGATTTTGACAAAGCGGCGTTAATTATGATCAGACAAAGAACGTTAAAAAATATAATCCGAGCAACAGGTGTTGGCCTTCATTCTGGAGAGAAAGTTTATTTAACACTAAAACCTGCACCCGTTGACACAGGAATTGTTTTTTGTCGCACTGACTTAGATCCTGTGGTGGAAATTTCAGCAAAAGCAAAGAATGTTGGTGATACTACACTTTGTACTTCTTTGATAAATGCTGATGGAATTCGTGTTGACACTGTTGAGCATCTACTTTCTGCCATGGCTGGGCTTGGAATAGATAATGCCTATGTTGAAGTTAGTGCTCATGAAGTCCCTATTATGGACGGTAGTGCTGGTCCATTTGTATTTCTGTTACAGTCTGCAGGAATCATGGAACAGAATGCTCCTAAGAAGTTCATTAGAATTAAGCGTGAAGTTACCATTAAAGATAATGACAAAGTAGCAACTTTTCTGCCTTTTGATGGCTTTAAAGTAACTTATGAGATTGATTTTGATCACCCGGTATTTCGGAGTAGAACTCAGAAAGCCAGTATTGATTTTTCTAGTACTTCTTTTGTTAAAGAAGTAGCAAGAGCCCGTACTTTTGGCTTTATGCGTGACATTGAATATCTTCGATCAAAGAACCTTATCCTTGGTGGAAGTGTTGATAATGCAATTGTAGTGGACGATTATCGAATTCTTAATGAAGATGGTCTGCGCTATGAAGATGAATTTGTTAAACACAAAATGCTTGATGCGATTGGTGATTTATATCTTCTTGGCTATAGCCTTATTGGAGAATTCCGTGCATATAAATCAGGTCACGCGTTAAATAACCAAGTATTGAGAAAGCTTATTTCTCAGCAAGATGCTTGGGAAATGGTTACATTTGATGACCCATCAACAGCTCCCATATCTTATATGCGTCCCGTAGCCGCAGTATAATGTTTTGAATAAAATAGAAGTTGTACATTGTCGGCTAGGTATTTTTACTCGTTTCTTTGTGGTTATCACTTAGTAGGTGCAGGATAAAATTTGCACTGCGCTTGCGTGGATATATTTGAAATTTTCGAGTCATTCACAGACTAGTCTTAGACTTTTTGCACCAAAAACATGATTCAAGTATTTTGGTGCCAGTGCTTTCAGATAAATAAAAGCACATTTATGTTGAGTGTTAACAAAGGGTTAAAGAGTTTTCAAAAGTATGCCTTTGAAAGTAAATCAACAGTAAATTCTGTATTTCTTTCAGGTCAATAGTTGAATGAATTACAGTCAGATGTTAAATTCGTCAGCTAAACTGTTACTTTATGTATAGTTTTTGGCTACATAATGTGTGAAAACAACTATACTTAGTTTTCAATTATTGGAAAGTGGTCAATTAAGGGAGCTAGAAAATACGTCAGGTTATAACTTGGTCGTTAATAGGATTGGTACTTCAGACCGCTAAGATCCAGGTAGAACGCAAAACATAATGAATATTATCGTCGTTAGGCGCAGTCATGGACAGTCGAAAACGGTCAATGTGCGGTTTTCAACGATTCTTGTTGCCAGCATTCTGTTTTTAGCATCTTTAGTCGTGCTCAGTGCATGGATAACTTATTGTGTCATGCAGATGGGCTCACAAGTTGTTGTTACAGCTAAAACAGCAAAACAGTGGCAACATCAAATTGCGCTTCAAAAACAAGAAATTGAACACTTAAAAAAGCAGGCTAATGTCCAGCTTGACTCGTTAGCATTACGAGTCTCTGAGCTGCAGAGCCGTATAGTTCGGCTAGATGCTTTGGGTGAGCGTCTAACAACTATGGCACAGCTTAATGATGGTGAGTTCGATTTTTCTGAACCTCCTGCTGTAGGTGGTCCCTCCTCTCAAGATTTAGATCAATCTTACACTGCTCCAGATTTTATTGAGTTAATGGATCAACTCATTGGTAAGATTGAAAGCCGAGAAACTCAATTAGAAATTCTTGAAGACCTTCTAGCCAATCGAAAACTCTCAGAGGAGTTTTTAGTAAAAGGTGTTCCTGTTCTTAAAGGTTTTATTTCCTCTCGCTTTGGTTATCGTACTGATCCTATTACAGGGCGTCGGTCATTTCATGGAGGAATTGATTTTGCTGCAAAGCATGGTGAAAATGTGCTTGCTGTAGCTTCTGGTGTAGTTACTTTTTCTGGCCGTAAAAATGGATATGGAAATGTAGTTGAAATAAACCATGGTACAGGTTTAGTAACGCTTTATGCTCATAACAGTGCCCTACTGGTCGATGTTGGAGACATAGTTGAGAAAGGTCAGTTTATAGCCCTTGTAGGTAGTACTGGTCGTTCTACAGGCCCTCATGTTCATTTTGAAGTGTTTAAAGGTGGGCGCAGGGTTAACCCCTCTAGCTACATAGATAGAAACATGCTGACCAGAAAGTGAGCTGTTTTGCTCACTGTTAGTGCTGAGTTTCGAATAGTACAAATTTAGCGGTAACATTACCCTTTTATTATTTCTATGGAATCCCCACCTTGGGAAATGTGTCCAACCTTTTTTATATAGCTGAGCATTATGTTAGCCCCCTTAGTCCGAAAAGTTTTTGGTAGTAAAAACGATCGCCAGTTACGGCGCATGAGAAAAATTGTTAAAGCCATAAATGCCCAGGAGGAGGGCTTACAAAAACTGTCTGATGAGCAGCTGCAGCAAAAAACAGTTGATTTTAAGCAGCGAATAGAACAAGGCGAAACACTCGATAAACTATTGCCTGAAGCGTTTGCGGTAGTGCGTGAAGCAAGTAAGCGTGTTATGGGAATGCGTCACTTCGATGTGCAGATGATTGGTGGAGTTACACTGCATGAAGGATGTATTGCTGAAATGCGTACGGGTGAAGGTAAAACGCTAGTCGCAACATTGCCAGCCTATCTAAATGCTTTATCTGGTAAAGGTGTTCATGTTGTAACTGTAAATGAATATCTTGCTCGTCGTGATGCTAGCTGGATGCAACCGCTTTATGAGTTCTTGGGGCTTTCTGTGGGGGCGGTGGTTCCAGGTCAAACACCTGAAGAAAAGCGTGTAGCGTATCAAGCAGATATCACATATGGCACCAATAACGAGTTTGGTTTTGATTATCTTCGTGACAATATGGCTTTTGGTGTTGAAGATAAGTTCCAACGGGGGCTTAATTTTGCCATTGTCGATGAAGTTGACTCCATTTTAATTGATGAAGCACGAACACCACTGATTATTTCTGGTGCTGCGGAGGAAAGCTCCGAACTCTATATTGCTATTAATAAATTAGCGCCTAAGTTAACTCGTCAAGAAGAGGCTGTGGAAGGGCACTTCACACTTGATGAAAAAACGCGTCAAGTTGAGTTGACTGAGCAAGGTCATCAATATGTTGAAGAGCTATTAGTACAGGCTAATTTGTTAGCTGAGGGCGATAACCTCTATGCTGCTCAAAATCTGAACTTACTGCATCATGTATATGCAGCACTAAAAGCTCACACAATCTTCCATAAAAATGTAGATTACATTGTTCAAGAAAATCAGGTTTTGCTTGTTGATGAGCATACTGGTCGAACAATGCCTGGCCGACGACTCTCTGAAGGCTTACATCAGGCTTTAGAAGCAAAAGAAAATTTAAGTGTTCAAAGTGAAAGCCAAACACTAGCATCAACAACTTTCCAGAACTATTTCCGTTTATATCAAACGCTGTCAGGTATGACTGGAACCGCAGACACAGAAGCCTTTGAGTTTCGGCAGATCTACGGTTTGGACGTTATTGTAATTCCTACGCATAAACCAATGATTCGAAAAGATCACAATGATTTGGTGTATTTGACCATTGAGGAAAAATACAGCGCGATTATTGCTGATATTAAAGAATGTGTAGCCAATAAAAGACCTATTTTAGTGGGTACAGCATCAATTGAGTCCTCTGAAAGAGTTTCTCAAGCTTTAACAAAAGCTAAGATTCCTCATGAAGTCCTGAATGCTAAGTTTCATGCCAGGGAAGCAGAGATTATTTCTCAGGCTGGTAAGCCAGGAGCTGTGACGATAGCAACAAACATGGCAGGGCGTGGAACGGACATTATGCTTGGAGGAAATTGGGAGGCAGAAGTTGCCCAATTAGAAAACCCTTCAGAGCAGGATATAGAAAAAGTCAAAGCAGAATGGCAAGAACGTCATAAGCAAGTACTTGAAGCGGGTGGTTTACATATTATAGCGACTGAGCGCCATGAATCTCGCCGAATAGATAACCAGCTTAGAGGGCGCTCAGGTCGTCAAGGTGATCCTGGATCTTCTCGTTTTTACCTTTCTCTTGAAGATAATTTAATGCGTATCTTTGCTTCAGACCGTGTTAAAGGGTTTATGAAAGCATTGGGTATGGAGAAAGGTGAAGCCATTGAGCACAGAATGGTGACCAATGCTATTGAAAAGGCACAGCGCAAAGTTGAAGGTAGAAACTTTGATATTCGTAAGGCTTTGCTGAAATATGATGATGTGGCGAATGAACAACGCCGTTACATTTATGGTTTAAGAGATAGAATACTAGAATTTGATGATGTAACAGATATCATTGATGAATATCGCCACGAAGTTTTAACCTCTGTTATAGATCAATTTATTCCTCCGCAAAGCTTAATTGAGCAATGGGATATTGAGGGCTTAGAAGAGCACTTAGCATCGGAGTTTAATGTCAAACTCCCCATACAACAATGGTTGGCAGAGGATAAAACCCTTCATGAAGAACCTCTTCGTCAAAAGGTTGCGCAAACACTGATTGACGAGTACAAGGCTAAAGAAGCTTTAACTGGTTCAGAAGTACTGCGAATGTTTGAAAAGCAAATGCTGTTGCGGGTTCTGGATGATAAGTGGAAAGAACATTTATCAACAATGGACTTCTTACGTCAGGGAATTCACTTAAGAGGTTATGCTCAGAAGAATCCTGAGCAAGAGTATAAGAGAGAGGCATTTGAGCTGTTTAAGCAAATGTTGCAGGATATTGCTCATGAAACCATCAAAATCCTGACACATGTACAAGTCCGCCAAGATGATAATACTGAAGAGGTAGAGCGACAACGTCGCGAAGCAATGGCTCAACGTATGCGTTATGAGCATGAGCAAGGTGGGGCATTAGCTGAAGCTGGGGTTGAGGATGTTGAATCTAATAAGCCTTTTACCCGTGAAGGTAAGAAGGTGGGTCGTAACTCGCCTTGTCCATGTGGTTCGGGTAAAAAGTACAAACAGTGCCATGGTCGATTGGGCTAGTTGACGGAAAGTTAAAAAAAGGCGACATTATGTCGCCTTTTTTTATGTTTTACTTTTTGCTCAACAAGTTGAGGTCTGATGTGTCAGAGTTACACGTATTACCTGTACCCGGTATTAAATGGGCAACGGCTTCTGCTGGGATAAAAGAATCAGGCGAAGATATTGCTGTTATGATCGCGGATCAAACAGCAATGATGGCTGGGGTTTTTACTCAAAATGCCTTTTGTGCCGCACCAGTGATTATTGCTAAACAACACATATCGCACCGACCTCTCGCTTGGTTAATTAATGCAGGTAATGCCAATGCAGGTACTGGAGAAGAAGGGATGACAGCAGCCAAAATAAGCTGCCAAGTGCTTGCAGAAGTTATTGGTGAATTAAATCCTGAGCAAGTATTGCCTTTTTCTACAGGCGTTATTGGTGAGCTATTACCTGTAGATAAGATCACTAAAGTGATGCCGACATTAGTGCAACAAGAGTCATCAACGAGCTGGTTGGCTGCTGCAAAAGCTATTATGACGACTGACACGAAAATAAAGTTTTTTAGCAAAAGCGTTAAGTTAAAAACAGGCACAATTACCCTGTCGGGTATAGCTAAAGGCTCAGGAATGATCAAGCCTGACATGGCGACAATGCTTGCATTTATTGGAACAGATGCAAATATAAGTCAAGAATTATTACAAAAAGTATTGTCCTCAAGTGTAGATAAATCGTTTAACCGTATAACCGTTGACGGCGATACTTCAACAAATGATGCCTGTGCAATCGTAGCAACTGGTCAGGCCGGTCATTCAATAATAAATGATGAATCTCAGGCAGACTATGATCTTTTTTCAAAAGCACTTAATGACTGTTGTGTATCTTTAGCAAAACAGATTGTTAAAGATGGTGAAGGGGCGACAAAGTTTATTACTGTGGAAATTGTTCAGGCAAAAACAGCAAAAGAGGCACTAGCTATTGCTTACAGTATTGCTCACTCGCCATTAGTAAAAACAGCATTTTTTGCAGAGGATGCAAACTGGGGAAGAATTTTAGCCGCTATAGGCAAAGCTGATATTCCAGATTTAGTGATAAGTAAGATTAATATTAATTTAAATGATATTTGTATTGTCGAAAAGGGCGCTAGATCATCAAATTATCAAGAGTATCTAGGACAGCAAGTGATGCAGGCGCAAGAAATCACCATAAAAGTTGCTTTAGGTCGAGGTGAAGCTTGCGAAACGGTGTGGACAACTGATTTATCTTATGAGTATGTGCGAATTAATGCGGAGTATAGAAGTTAATGGTCAGTAAGTCTGTTCATGTTGCCGTTGCTGTAATTGTTAATACATCTGGTGAAGTACTCATTGCCAAGCGAGCTTCTCATCAACATCAAGGTGATAAGTGGGAATTTCCTGGAGGTAAGGTTGAATCGGGTGAGGAGGTTACTGAAGCACTGGTTCGTGAATGTCAGGAAGAATTAAACATTACTGTTAAGCCATCAAGAAGGCTGATTGCAATTACGCATGATTATGGTGATAAATGCGTTATGCTTGATGTGTGGTATGTAGATCACCTATCAGGACAGCCTGTTGGGTTAGAAGGACAGCCAATTCGTTGGGTTACAATGGATGAACTATGGTCTTATACCTTTCCTTCTGCAAATAAGCCTATAATTCATGCGATACAGCTACCTTCTGAATACGTTATTACTGGAGATTTTATTGATTATGATGAACTGTTCAGTAAAGTAAGACGAATAATAGATCAGGGACATAGGTTAATTCAGTTTAGAGCGCCACAGCTTGGTGAGAAGGATTATCTCGCTATAGCTTCTGAGTTGCTTCTTTTTTGTGAAGCTGCAGGGTGTCGTTTGATGCTAAAAGGAAGCCCTCAATCAGTCTATCAGCTGGGAGGAAAGGGGCTACACCTGACAGCACAACAATTAAAGCAGGTTACTGCTATTGATATAGAGTCATTCAAGCAACCAGGCTATTTATTGGCGGCATCGTGCCATAATGAAGAAGAAATAACACTGGCAGAGCAACTTGGTGCTGACCTGATAACACTATCGCCAATTAATTACACACAAAGTCACCCTACATTGATGCCATTACCTGATGAGGAACGTGATTTACTAACGCACAAAACTACCATACCCGTCTACTGGCTAGGTGGTATGAGCAAAGATCAGCTGCCTCAGACCTGGTATCAAGGGGCTCAAGGCATAGCCAGTATTCGTGCCTATTGGTGATGATCAGAGAATAGTGGGTGTACGTTGTTAAGGTCATCTGATGCCTCATCTAGCTGTTCTGAAAGAGTATCGGCATAAACAGGACTACCAGGAATTTTATGTTCCTCCGCAGCCCAACACCCTAGGTCAATCAGCTTGCAGCGATCACTGCAAAAAGGGCGATGAGGATTGCTTGTCGTCCATTCCATAGCTTTTTGGCACATTGGGCAGTTGACCTTGAGCGTCATGTTGTCACCATTGATAAGTAGGTTTGATGGAGACTTGTCAGATTTTTGTAAAGCTGATCAAGATTACCACTATTATCAATAATATCATCAGCCATCGCTAGTCGTTTAGCTCGAGGCAGTTGTGAGGCAATAATCGCTTCAATCTGATCTGAATCTTGCTTATCCCGTTGACAAACACGTTGAATCTGGATTTCTTCAGTTGTATCAATGACCAGTACTCGGTTTACCAACTTATGTTGCCCTGTCTCTAATAGTAATGGAGAAACCATTATTGCATAGGGAGAAGATGCACGGTTTAAGTCGTTTAGCATTTTCTTATTAATCAGTGGGTGAAGTAACTGTTCTAGCCACTGCCGTTGTTGTTTATCTTGGAAAATGATTTCTCTTAATTTTCGACGATTTAAGCTGTTATCATCATTTAAAATATGGTTACCAAAGTGTGCCGCAATTTGTGAAAGTACAGGAGAATCCTTTTCAACAAGCCTTCGACTAACTTGGTCTGCGTCCTCAATATGAATGCTTTGTTGTTTGAAAAACGCTGCAGCAGCACTTTTACCACTACCGATTCCTCCTGTTAGTCCCACAATAAACATTATTAAAAGCCTGCTAGCTGAAAATACTGTTGAACAATCGTTTCTCCCCAAAACAGCGCTACCGCTCCTGCTCCTGCCAGATAAGGTCCAAAAGGAATAGGAATTTGATGGTCGTGACCTCTAAAAAGAATGAGTAAACCACCAATAATAGCGCCTATAAAAGAGGATAGTAAGATAATCAAGGGTAACATTTTCCAGCCAAGCCATGCACCTAACATTGCAAGTAACTTGAAATCACCATAGCCCATACCTTCTTTTTGGGTGAGAAGCTTGAACAGCCAATAAACACACCATAAGGTTAAATAGCCAGCAATAACGCCCCAAAGTGCTTGATCAATGGTAGTAAAGAGTTGCCATTGAAAATTGATAAGCAGGCCAACCCAAAGCAAAGGTAAAGTAATATCATCAGGTAGTATTTGATGGTCGAAGTCAATCATCGTTAAGGTCAATAATGCCCACAGTAATAAGCAAGCAGTAATTGTGTTTAATGAAAAACCGAAGTACCAGCCACTCAAAAGTGCAAGTAAACCTGCAATTAGCTCGACCAGTGGATAACGCATGCTGATTGATGTACTACAATTGGCGCATTTTCCTTTTAAAAGTAAGTAGCTTATAACAGGAATATTTTGCCAGGGCTTTATAGGTGTTTTACAAGACGGGCAGTGAGAGTGGGGAAAAACTAAGTTAAATTTTTCTTGATGGTTTTCCTGAGGTAGCTTGAGTAGGTCACGACACTCACACTCATATAGTCGTTGTAGCATGACTGGGTAACGTAGAATCACAACGTTCAAAAAACTTCCCACGATTAGCCCTAAAATTAACAAAGTTACTAATAAGGCTATTGGGCTATACGCTAAATATTCAAGAATGCTCATTTATTTTCCTACAGGAGCGAGATAGGCTTATCAACAGGAAAAAGGGCAGCGAAGCTGCCCTTAGTGGTTACAACAGTTAGAGTATTAAACGAGACGGTTATACAACAGAGCCTAACTGGAATATTGGTAGGTACATGGCTACGATCAGTCCACCAATGAGTACCCCAAGCACAGACATAATTAGAGGTTCCATCAAACTGGTTAAGCCATCAACAGCATTATCAACCTCTTCTTCATAATAGCTGGCCACTTTATCCAGCATCTCGTCCAAAGCACCTGATTCTTCACCAATAGAGACCATTTGTACCGCCATATTACTGAAAATAGCCGTATTTTTCATCGCAAACTGTAGCTGCATACCGGATGAGACATCTTCTTTAATTTGTTTTGTCGCATCATAAAACACCACATTACCCGCAGCACCTGCAACAGAGTCCAAAGCGTCAACTAAAGGTACACCCGCCGCAAAAGTGGTAGAGAGTGTTCGGGCAAAGCGGGCCATTGCTGATTTGTGCAAAATATCACCCATAATGGGTAACTTAAGCACTATTCTGTCTCGGGCATCCCTAAGGCCTTTATTTTTTTCAAGTGCTTTACTGGAAATAATTACAAAAGCAATTATACCAATAAGGAAATAATACCAATAAGCTTGCATAAACTCAGATAGATTAATGACCATAAGGGTAAATGCAGGTAAGTCAGCCCCAAAGCCTTGGAACACCTCTTGGAACTGAGGAACGACTTTTACGAGTAGAATAGCAGTTACGATGATGGCAATGACGACGACAGCGATTGGGTAGCGAATAGCTTTCTTAACCTTCATCTTGAGAGACTCGGTTTTTTCTTTATAGGTTGCAATCCGTGCGAGTAATGACTCTAGGCTACCCGACTGTTCACCAGAAGCAACTAAGTTACAATATAAGTCATCGAAGTATTTTGGATGTTTTCGAAGGGAGTCGGCCAGCGTGTTACCCCCTGCCACTTCATTTTTAATATTATTGAGCAAATCTCTTAAGTTAGGGTTATCAGCCCCTTCTGCAGTGATTTCAAAAGACTGTATTAAAGGAACCCCTGCGCGTAACATTGTTGCAAGCTGTCGAGTAAAGACTGCAATATCTAAAGGCTTAATGCTTTTGCCTTTACCACCTAGAGTCATCCCTTTTTTACGTACTTTGGTTGGGACGATGCCTTGCTTTCGTAACTCGGCTTTGACGGTGGCTAAGTTGGCACCCTGTATTTCGCCTTTAGTCTTACGACCTTTTTTATCTTTTCCTTCCCAAGTAAAGGAAGCTACTTTTACTGCTTTGGTTGCCATGATGATCTGTTCCTTGGGCTGAGTCTACGCCAATGACCCGAAGAGTAAGAATTATAAAAAGTATTGGGCGATAACGACGGAAGTGCAAAAGTTTATTTTTAATTCATAACATGAATGTAACAATATTATGTGAATCCAAGTACAACCATCTCAGTTTTATATCTGCACATTATAAGAGACTTAACCTTCATACTTGTTTGCGCTATCTTTCAGACAAAATGATCAATATAAAACATTATTCATGAAATAGTTCGCACAATTAGTGTAGCTTATTTATCATTATTGCGAATACTGATAACGTGGCTAAATACTTATTAATGCCAACTATTTCATGTTTTTATTGGTAGGTTGTTTAATCTTTAGTAACTCGGTTGACCTCTTCCAGGCTGGTAACACCTTGTAGTGCTTTTACGAGTCCTGATTTGCGTAAGTTACTAAAGCCTTCTTTCTCTGCAACTTCTGCAATTTCTATCGAGTTGCCTTCTTCCATAATAATTCTTGATAAAGCGGGGGTGATTTTCACTACCTCATAAATACCCACACGTCCCTTGTAGCCTTTATTACATTTTTCACAGCCCTTGGGCCCATAAAGTACAGCAGACTTTGCTTGCTCTGGGGTGAACCCTTCTTCGAGGAGGGTTTTTTCGGGTACTTCAACGGTTTGCTTACAGTTGCTGCACAGTCTTCTGGCAAGACGTTGGGCGATGATTAAGTTGACCGTTGTGGCAAGGTTAAAAGCCGGAACGCCCATATTAAGCAAGCGGGTTAAGGTTTCAGCTGCACTGTTAGTGTGTAATGTAGACATTACCATATGGCCTGTTTGGGCAGCCTTAATGGCTATAGAAGCTGTTTCAATGTCTCGAATCTCTCCCACCATGATAATATCAGGGTCTTGACGCAAGAAGGCGCGTAATGCCTGGGCAAAGTCCATACCTTGCTTGGGGTTGACGTTAACCTGGTTGATACCTTCGAGGTTGATTTCTACTGGGTCCTCAGCCGTAGAAATATTGCGTTCTACAGTATTGAGAATGTTAAGGCCTGTATAGAGTGATACAGTTTTACCGCTACCTGTAGGTCCTGTGACTAAAATCATGCCTTGAGGTTGCATCAGGGCAGTCATATAAAGATCTTTTTGCGCTTCCTCGTAACCTAGGCTATCGATTCCCATTTGTGCACTGGTTGGATCAAGAATACGCAGTACTATCTTTTCACCCCACAAGGTAGGACAGGTATTCACACGAAAGTCGATAGACTTCGTCTTTGATATCCGCATCTTAATCCGGCCATCCTGGGGCTTACGGCGTTCTGATATATCCATTGAGGACATAATTTTTAAGCGTGAAGATATCCGTGGGGCTAAGCTGATAGGGGGTCTAGCCGATTCATGTAGCACACCATCGGTACGAAAGCGTACCCGATACGTTTTTTCATAAGGCTCAAAGTGTAAGTCAGATGAGCCCCCTTTAATGGCTGATAGCAGCATCTTGTTGACAAACTTCACGACAGGGGCATCATCAGCTTCACTGGCGACAGGGCCACCTTCATCCTTGCCTTCATCAACCGCACTAATATCAAGATCTTCTAAACCTTCATCATCAAGATCAGATAAGCCATCATCTGTGTTATCAAGAAACTTCTCGATTGCGGTATTAAGCTTGTCTTCTTCAACCAACACTGAATCGATGTTGAGCCCTGTGTTAAAGCGAATTTCATCCAGAGCAGATAAGTTTGTTGGGTCAGAAACAGCAATAAAAAGTCGTGTACCTCGTTTGTAAAGCGGGATTGTGTGGTGTTTACGAATGAGTTTTTCATCAACAACATCTTTAGGTGCTAGCTCAAAGTCAAAACTATTCAAGTCCATCAAGGGGGAGCCAAACTCCTCAGAAGCCAATCGTGCGACATCCAGTGGTTTGACAAAGTCAGATTTAACCAAATGGGTCACAAAAGGAATTTTCTGCTTTGAAGCTTCTTGGTATGCATTTCGTGCTGTTTCTTCGTCAAGCAGTTTGTCATCAACAAGTCTTTTGGCAAGACCGGTAAGCATGATTCTGGACATGGAATAGTTACTACTGTGTCTAGTTGATGAAGGATACGCAAAGTATAGATTGAAAAGTAGCAATCTATAAAAGAGATATAATTAACATAAAGTATGTGACAAATTTTGTCACTAAGTGGTGATAAAGGTAACTGTTTAAAAATGATCCTGACATCAATTTGTATTAGTTATCGTGCTAAGTTATTCATAATGATGCTGAATGTTAATACTATCAAAGTGAGTGTCTACTAACTTAAAAAATTGGCATTGGCATTGCTCCCACATCCGTACTATGACTATTCAAGTGAATAGGATTTGATCGGAGGAGATTCTCATGAAAAAAATGCAACAAGGTTTTACGTTAATTGAATTAATGATCGTAGTCGCGATCATTGGTATTTTGGCGGCGGTAGCGATACCTGCTTACCAGGACTATACGGTACGCACAAAAGTCTCTGAAGGAATGTCACTGGCATCCGGTGCAAAAACGGCAGTATCTGAAACAAGATTATCGCTAGGGCGTTTTCCAACAGGGAGTAATTCTAGCTATGGGTTAGCAGGTGCTACCAGCATAAAAGGCAATAATGTTTCGCAGGTGAAAGCTAATGGTGGCGATGGCGTAATAACCGTTACGTATTCAAATGATAGCGCTATAAACGGTAAAACTCTTGTACTAACGCCATCAATGGCTTCAGGAGGATCAATTATATGGACATGTTCAGGTACTGTAGAGAGTAAATACCTACCTTCGAATTGTAGATAATTATTAGTCAGGCTCCTCCTTAGAGCATGGTGCTCATGTGACCGAGTGGAGCCTGTTTAAGTTAAAAAATGACTGCTAATAAAAACCAAGATTTTTTTAGTAATAGTGCAGTTGTTGTGCTATTTTTTTGTGCTTTACTATTGACTCTTTATGTATACTGGCCTTCGCTAAATGGGCCTTTTGTTTTTGATGATATTCCCAACTTAGAAGCACTAGGTGCGTTTGGTGGTGTCGACTCGTTAGAAAAAGCATTAATCTTTATTTTTGATGGAAAAGCGGGGCCTTTGGGTAGGCCCCTAGCGCTTACTTCATTTCTCCTGAATGATACTAATTGGCCATCAAATGCTGAATTTTCTTTTAAATATACTAATGTATTAATTCATTGTCTGGTGGGGGTCTTAATATTTGTTTTTGCTCGAAAAATAATATTTTTAGCGGGTGTAAACAAAGATAGAGCTAATATATATGCCATATTTGTAATGATCTTTTGGTTGTTGCATCCAATGAATATAAGTGGCGTACTGTTGGTCGTACAGAGAATGAACCAACTGGCAACAGGTTTTATGCTGATTTTTTTTATATATTATCTGTATAATAGAAATTCAGTAGTTAGCTTTGATAAAAGTGTATACTTTTTTAGTATTTGTGGGGCAATATTTATTGCAGCAATTTTGTCTAAAGAAACAGCTGCTTTGATACCTATCTACTTGTGTGTTTTAGAAATTGTATTGCAGGGACAGCGCAGAGAAAAAAATGATTGGATTCAGGTTTTTATTGTTTATATTGGTGGGCTTGCTTTCATTGGATTGTTATTTTTTTATGCTAATTTTGATAGTTTTACTTGGCAAGTAAGAGGTTTTACGCCTTTAGAACGATTAATGACAGAATCGAGGATTCTAATTGACTACTTGGATAAAATTGTAAGGCCAAGTTCTGTAGGGTCAGGATTTGTCAATGATGATATAATTCTTTCCAAAAATCTTTTTGAGCCAATAACAACTGTCTTGTCAATAATATTTGTTGCATCTCTTTTAGTTGTTGCTTTATTTGTTAAAAATAAATTGGTTAAATTTGGCATATTTTGGTTTTTTGGAGGGCACTTACTTGAATCAACATGCTTGCCGCTTGAACTCTATTTTGAGCATAGAAATTATCTTCCTATGGTAGGCATTATAATTGCCTTAGTAGGTATTTTAGATCAACTTAAACAAAAAGAAATTGTATATGGTGTGATGTGTGTATTGGTTTTAATAAGTTTGATTTTATCTCGTCAATCAGCGGTAATATGGGGGGATTCTAGTAAACTAGCCAAAGTGTTATTCGTAGAGCATCCAAATTCAAAAAGAGCTTATCAGTCCTTTATTAATGAAAGGTTTTTTAGTGGGGATATGGCTGCAGTAAAATATTTAATTGCTAGTGGGAAAGAAAAGTTTCCTGGTGATAATTACATGTTGCTTCAATCTGTTATTGTTGGATGCGATAATGAGTTAAATTTTGCTGTTGAAAATGAAGATATTAAACGAAAAATAATTTCTGGTTACTATGATAATGGAAGTATTGCTTTAATTAATACTTTGTCGAGGTTGGCTAGAGATAATAAATGCCGTGAAGTTAATTATGATTTTGTTGAGGATGTGATTGATGGGTTTTTGTTAAATAAGTTTTATAAAGGAAATTATGATAGATCAATTCTTTACTCAATAAAGCATGATTTATATATACATAAAAAAATATATAAAAAAGCACTTTATTTTATAAATAAAAGCGTAAAGCTGAATAATAAAAATCATCAGTTAATGTTTAAAAAAATATCTTTGCTATCTGCGTTAGAATTTAATTCAATGTTGGTGTCTACCTTGAAAGAAGCAATGAATATATCATCAGGTAATTATTTTAAGGATAAATTCTACAGAGATATATATGCTAGTATGATAGATGATCTGGTTAAGCTTGAGAAAGGCTAATTTATGTCGAAATATACCTTGGTTATACCCGCAAAAAATGAGTATGAGCATTTAGGTGGCGTGATTTATACTCTGCAAAAAAATGTGGAAAATCAAAGTATTAAAATTATTGTGGTAAATGATGGCTCAACAGATAACACCTCTAACCTTTGTGAAAAGTATAATGTGATAGAAATTAAGCATAATTATTCTAAAGGAAATGGGGCAGCTATAAAAACCGGATTAAGAAATGTTGATACAGAGCATGTGATTTTAATGGATGCAGATGGACAGCATAATCCAGATGAAATTAAAAAACTAATTAAAAAATATGAAGAAGGGTATGATATGGTTATCGGAGCAAGATCGAGAAATGATCATGCTTCACTTTTCAGAAAATATGCAAATATTATATACAACAAACTGACTACATGGATAGTCGGTCATAAAGTTAAGGATCTTACTTCGGGCTTTCGTGTGGCTAATACAGAAAAAATGAGAGAGTTTATAGAGTTATATCCAAATGGATTTTCATATCCAACGACTTCAACCATTGCATTTTTTAGAGCAGGTTATACAGTAGGCTATGAAAGAATAAATGTGGAAAAGAGACGTGGAGAGGTAGGTAGTCATATCAATCTTTGGAAAGATGGAGTGAGATTTTTTATAATTATATTCAAAATTGGGGTTTTATATTCCCCTATGAAAATATTTTTTCCATTATCAATGGCTCATATCCTAATTGGGGTGCTTTACTATTTGTATACATTTATTAATGATGGTAGATTTACAAATATGAGTGCATTATTATTAAGTAATGCGGTGATGATATTCCTTATTGGTTTGGTTGCTGAGCAAATTACCATGTTAATTTATAGAAAATAGGTATGGATGGTCAATGAATATAGTGTTTTTGACAAAAAGATACTATACAAATAAAGATTTAATACTGGATAAGTTTGGAAGGTATTACGAAATACCTTTTTTTTTGGCTAATAAAGGTGTAAGAGTCAATATTTTTGGATTGGCTTATAAAGAGAAAAGGAGGTATAAAGTATCATATTTTTTTAATGATAATTTTAATATAGATATGTTTTCTTTAAATTTAAAATATTTTCTGGGGTACTTTTTGTTTTTAAGAAAGTTGTTTTTGTTTTTGAAAGGTGATAAGCCTGACTTGCTAATTACAAGTGGAGATGTTGTTCATATATTTACTGGTTTTATTGTTTCTAAATTGTTTGGTATTAATTATTTAGTAGATCTTTGTGATAATATTGAGAGCTATCCTTTAACAAAGAAATTTATTTTTAATAAATTGTTTAAATATTCTGTAAAAAGAGCAACTCGTGGGATTGTTGTAAGTAATAATTTGAAAAAGTATATAAATGAAGAGGGATACTCTCCTGATAAAGTATATGTAATAGGTAATGCAGCCTCAAGAAAATTCATAAAAAAAGATAAAATGATTTTCCGGAGGAAGATAGGATTGTCGTTAAGCGATAAGGTAATAGGATTTGTTGGTTCTTTATATAAAAATAGAGATCTTGAGGAAGTGTTACATTTATTTGATAAGTTATCTTTGGAGTATGATGACTTATACTTATTGCTTGCTGGAACTTTTGAGAATAATATTAGACTTCCTATAAATGATAAGATGATTTTTGTTGGAAATATAGATCATAATGATATGCCATATTTATACTCAAGTATAGATGTTTTAATTATTGGATTAACACCTGATGGGTTTGGGAGTTTTTGTTACCCACAAAAATTATGTGAGGCCATAGCATGCGAAGTACCATTTGTTGCTGCAAGCGTGGGAGAGGTGAATGAAATATTGAAAAATCACCCTAATAGCTTGTACAAATATGGTGATATCAATGACTTGTATTTAAAAGTCGTTAAGAAGTTGTCTGGCTGTCATTGTAATATAAAGCCTATCTACTGGGAGCATCAAGCAGAGCAAGTTCTGATGGTATTGAAGGAAGCAACTGCTTAATATTTTTAATTATTTACTAGCTGAGTGTATGAATGAATGGAAGAAAAAAAATACTGATAATAACCTCAACTTTTCCAAGGTGGGATGGCGATATCGAGCCTTATTTTGTCGAATCTTTTGCAAAAGAGCTTTCAAAAAAACATAAAATTGATATTTTGTCCCCTCATTTTAAAAAATCAAAAATTTTTGAAGAGAAAGATTATGGTCGTATCTTTAGATTTGTTTATTTCTTTCCTTTTTTGGAGAGGCTCAGTTATAATGGGGGAGTTTTGTCAAATTTAAAAAAAAATAAGTTTAAGTATTTTTTGATTATTTTATTTGTAGTTATGCAATTTTTTTGGGTTTTTTTTTTGCAAATTCGATGTAGGTATAATGTGATTAATGCTCATTGGATTATTCCTCAAGGATTAATAGCTGTTTTAATTAAAAAAATTATGCCAAGAAAAATAAAGCCGAAAGTGCTATGTACATCTCATGGGGGGGATTTGTTTTCTCTCAAAAGTAGAATGCTTACGCAGTTAAAAGGCTATGTATTAAAGAATTGTGATGGTATAACAGTCGTTAGTGAATATATGTGTAAAGTTGTAAAAGAGATGGTTGATATCGATGATAGTAAAATATTTGTAGGGCCAATGGGGGTTGATCTTAAAAATAAATTTGTGTTCGATAGAAGTATAGAAAAACAAAATTTGATATTTGTTGGTAGGTTGGTTGAGAAGAAAGGTTTGGTATATTTGGTGAAAGCTATTGATATTTTGAGAAATAAATATCCAAATATTTTATTGAATGTGGTTGGTGATGGTCCGCTGTATGGTATCATTAGTGAGCTAATTAGCGAGCTTGACTTAAAGAAAAATATTAAACTATTAGGTGCCAAAAAAAGTGATGAAGTATCTAAACTTTTGAAACAATCAAAAATATCCATTACTCCATCAATAGTCACAAAAGAAGGCGATCAAGAAGGACTAGGTTTAGTCATCATTGAAGCTCTTGGGTGTGGTTGTGCTGTAATTGTATCTGACTTACCTGCAATACATGATATTATAATTGATCATAGAACGGGCTTGTTTTCAAAACCCGGTGACCCACGATCTATTGCAGATAATATAGAACTATTATTAACTAATGATGAGCTAATGAATAGTTTAGCTGAAAATGGTAGGAAATATGTTGTTGATAAATTTGGCTGGAAAAATGTAGGGTTAAATTATTTTTGTATATTAGATAAAATGAATTAAAATGTATTTATCCTTACCGAAGGATAACTGATGAACTAATTACCAGGGAACTTTGTTGTAATAGGCTAACAACGGCTGATTGAATAAGCAATTTTGTAAATTGCTTTCACGAACTTTAAATATGACTATCCTTAAGCAATACTGTAGATACTTTTACGCAGCCATAGCCCCATAGTCACTCAGCTGTTCATACACTTGAGCGACTTTTTGAATACTTAGGCTCAACCCTAACTTGTCAAAAAGTTTTTCCATTAAATGTTGATTAAATTTTTTACGCTTCCATGAGGTCATTGAAATTACCGTTCTATCATTGCTTCCTTTTAACCGCTGATCCTCTAACTTCAATACATTCAGTGCTGATAATGATGCGTTTAAATGGGTACCTAATTATGACTATTCTTAAGCCATCACTTGCAGTACTATTGTGTTATAGACAATTTTAGCCAGGGGGGTTAAAAATGGCTATCAACAAAGTTCAGTTTCAAAAAGGCCTCAGTCTAAACGAGTTTATTGAAAATTATGGAACGGAAGAGCAATGCTTCAAAGTCCTGTATAAGTTGCGATGGCCTGAAGGATTTATATGTCCAAAGTGCGGATACAATAAATGTTGTCAGTTGACACAGAGAAGCCTTCAGCAATGTCATAAATGCCACCACCAAACTTCAATAACAGCAGGCACGATTTTTGAGTCCACTAAGTTACCTCTTACCACCTGGTTTCAAGCTTTTTATCTTATATCTCAAGACAAAAAGGGTATTTCAGCTATAGAGCTTCATCGTCATTTAGGTATTTCTTACCAATCAGCATGGCGTATGAAGCAGAAGGCCAGCCTGTCCGGATTAAGCTCAGCATTTTAAAAGGTTTTTTCAAGGAAGAAATAACGGTTTGGAGCCGTAAAAATGTGGTGAGTGGTAGTACCGTTATTTCAGATGGGTTAGCTTGTTTTAATGGTGTGGTTGATGCGGGCTGTAAACACGATAAAATTATCTGTGGTGGTGGGCGTGCGTCAGTAGAAGAGCCTGAGTTTTATTGGGTTAATACCATTTTGGGGAATTTAAAAAGTGCATTACGCAGTACGTACCATGCAATTCGGCCTAAGTATGCACAACGTTATCTTGCAGAGTTTCAGTATCGTTTTAATCGACGGTTTAATTTAAAAGATTTTATACCAAGACTTGCCTACGTTGCACTGAGAACGCCTGCGCTACCAGGAAAATTGCTGAGGATAGCTTAGGGTGAGTCATAATTAGTTAACTTTTTAACTTGAGGAACTTTTATGATTAATGAATTTGACTATCTGGCTGACAAAATAAGAGATGCTAAATTTGAAACTAATCCATACCAGCATATAACAATTAATGATTTTTTTTCTAAAGATCACTTCAAAGAAATTATTAATTCGCAGCAAGTCAATATTCCTA
>NZ_JAGSOY010000050.1 GCF_018837975.1 Zooshikella harenae
AGTGATTGATTGAACCCATTGGATAAAGCAGTTTTGAAATGAACGAGGGCAAAGATGCGAGAAAAAACGACCAAAGGTGTCATGAGAAGGTATCCCATTAGGCAATTCTAGAAAGCCTTGAAACCATGCTTCTTTGGCCTTACCAAATCGCTCAATAGCAACCCAATCATCTGCTCCACACAACGCAGCACAAATCGTAATAGTAATGATATCAACCAACGTATGACGACGATGGCGTTCAACTCGAGGGTCATCTAAGTGACTAAAATGATCTGCAATTGTATTATTTTTTTCCAATGTTATGCTCTAAGTCAGTTGCTAATCATCCTATTATACTGATTTTGTTGTATTTTTATATGCGATTGCCCTGGGTGTCGGGAGCACCGTTAGTCGTAGAGACCAAGGATGGTCTTCTGCTACGGGAGGAGCAAATGAATTCAAGCATTGCATGAGTACAATCTCTGATTATCACAAACTCTTTTTATATGCAATTGCACTGCCTTCTACATCTAAATAACAGCCATTTTTGCTCATTTGTTACTCCTACATAATTAATGTTAAGAGTGTGGAGGAGTTTCAGCTTATTAACATTACATCAATCTCTATCAAATCAGGTAAGCCTTTCGAATAATTCAGTGTGTTGATTGCAAACAAAGGCTGGAAAGCCCATGTTGAACTGCTTGCCTCATGGATGCGGCAATCAAGCCTCCAAGGAAGGATTCACGGCGTGTTCAACAAGAGTTATCCAGCCTTTGTTTGCCTCTGGCTTATCGAAGAATATTACCATTATCAAATAAGGTATGCATAAGAGAAGGTCAAAGGTTATCGTTAGACCTAACTTGTAGGGCTTGATTTTACTGTACGGTGACATTTTTCAGGCGGCATATACGACCAAAGTATTATATACAAACTAAAATAGCCATGATAAATATGTAGTTAGCAGTGTATAGCAGTTTAACTACGTCGTAGAGTGTGAATATGCAGAAGCAACTAATGGTTTTCACCATTATCCGGTGCTTATATTAGAATCAAGCAAACTAAAGGGTTTCCGTTGTCAGTAGTGTTATTCTGGCTTTCGGTTAATAACAGCCCAGTCAATGGTTGTATACAACGTTTTATTGCTATTTCATTTTTTAAATGAGCTAATAAGCCGCGCAATATGGAAGTGAAAATAAAAGCATCTAAAACGTTGCTAGCATGTGCAACTTGATAGTGAACAAGGTTTAATTTATGGATTCTATTAAAGACAGATTTGATATATTGCCCATGATACTCTTGCTGTCGTTATTAGCAGGGTGTATTGAAGTTGATATGTCGATACCAAGCTTTCCTGACATTGCTGCTGAACTGAATACAAACTTTAGTTTGGTACAAATGACTATAGCTCTCAACTTTGTGGGTTTTGTGTTAGGCGCATTATTTTACGGACCACTGTCTGACAGTTTCGGGCGTAGAAACGTTATTCTGTCGGGTTCTGTTGTGATGCTTATTGGTGCTTTGGGCTGTGTCTTCTCTACCAGTATTGAGTTTTTGCTATTATCCCGGTTGATACAGGGAATAGGTGCGTGTGCGCCAGTTGTTGTTGTTTTTGCAATCATTTCAGATAAATATGAAGGCGTGAAAATGTATAGTCTTTTTGGGCTAGTAAATGCATTCATGTCTATTGCTATGGCTATTGCGCCACTTGTAGGTGGATGGGTGAACTATTATTTGGGATGGAGAGGCAATTACGCAATTGTCGCGCTGATTACTTTTGTATCTGTTATAGCACTCTTTATATTTTTACCTGAGACTAAAAAAGATAAGACTCCAATCAATTTACGTTTTCTTACTGAAAGCTATTCCAAGTTAGTATTTAGTAGTAAATTTGTAATATCTTCGCTTGTACCCTCATTGCTGTTTGCTGCATATATGGTTTTTGTAGCGTCAAGTGCCTTTTTGTATAGAGAAACATTTGATCTATCTGTTGCTCAGTTTGTTGCTCACTTCTTTTGTGTCGTCGTCTCATTTTCTATCACCAGCTTACTATCAGGAAAGTTAATTACTATTTTAGGTGGAGAATCTCAAACTGAGAAAATTGGTATTTTTGTGGCTATATTCAGTATGCTTATGCTCGCTGTTCTGGGTAATAATCCTTTAATGCTAACACTATTTATGAGTATGTTCTGTATTGGTTTTGCCTTGTTGTATCCAATCGTCTTTGGCCGCTCAATGAGCATTTTTCCGCAGATATCTGGGGTGGCCTCTTCATTTAATATGAGTACTCGTTCGTTACTGGTTGTGGCTGCTACCAGCTTAAGTAGTTATTTGTATAATGGAGAGCCTCAGCAGATGGCTTATATTATGTTAGGTATTGCATTGGTTGCATTTGTGTTATCAATGATGTTTTATCTTCAAAAGGATAAGGTTTCACTCGCAGACTCTATTTAATTAACAAATATAAATTAGTCTATGCTCTTCATGACTTTTAAAGCGAAAGTTGTTGTACATTAAGCTTGTTCGTGAAGGGCATCTATATTTAAGGTGAAGAGTATATAACAGGGTTGATATTAATAAAGGTGGAACTTTACTATTCAATATACCTGTGTAACGCACATTATTCCTCTGCTTGATGTCTCTACAGTATTAAAAATGAAAGTGAAAAAATTATGGCATTAGAAACCAGTGTTGGGAATACACAAAGCTTTGGCTTGTCATCAAAATATGTTGAAAAGTGGGAAAAGCGATCATCTATAAGAACTCGCCCAGAAAAGAAAATTGATTTTGAGCTTGATGGTTTCTTTTTTCCTGAGGATAAACAGCCAGTTTTATTAGATCGAAGACTTAAGGATATTAGTATAGAAAATAAGTCAGAGTTAATGATTAGATCTTTATTTAAATATCTGAATGATATTGTTACGTTAGAAATAAAGCTAATAAACTCTGCTTGCAATAAAATTATCTATAATGATCTACCTGTTGCTTATCCTGAACAGATAAAAATGAATGCTTATACGGTTATTATAGATGAGTACTACCATGTTTATGTTGCCAGGGACTTAATTAATCAGTTAAAGGCCAGATTTCCCTACCTGACAGAAGATGCTCTACCTGATTCTGACTCGTTTTGTGCAGTTAATGAAATTATGAAGCGACTGGATGCGGAGCATCATGATTTATTTGAAATAATTGCTGTATGTATATTTGAGACTACTTTAGTTAAAGAGTTGGTTGAATTTTTTAAGTCAGAATCGGTTCACCCATCGATTAAGAACTATGTAAATGATCACATGAATGACGAATCACGTCATTATATTTACTTCCTGGAGCTTCTGCAGTATACGTGGGATAGGTTACCTGATAAGGCACGAAGAGATATTGGCGCTAATATCGCTGACTTCGTGAAAATGTATTTGAATATTGAGTCTGAAAAAGAGTTTAACCTGAATTACCTTGACAGTATTATTGCTGACCATGAAGAGAATAAACAGACAGTAAATACTATTTATAAAGGCTTTGAAGTAACACCAGATGTTCCCATTGTGAAAAATGTAATAAGTGCATTAAAAAGAACCGGGTTGCTAGATGATGAAAATGTTAAGTCTGGGTTTACTAACATTGGGTGGATTATTTAGGTAGTATGGTTGAATTATGGAAAAGATAATTTCACATAAAACTCATTCGGAAGTTTCTATATCCCCTGACACACAATCAATAATTGATGCAATAAAGAATAGGGTAAGAAATAACTCGCTCAATTTAATTTTGCCTCTTGAGGATACGCTTGCGCTTGTTGATGAATTAGCTGAGTTTGATCTAGGGCGATTTCTGCTTCATAACCGAGGTTTAAATGGTTATTGGACGTCTTATATTTTTACTCAACAGTGTGACTCAGAAAAAGAACATCCATTAAAAAAATGGTTGATGGAAGATTCTCTGTTAAGCCAGGCACGTGAAAGATTCCATCGATTTAAGTATTTACTTAAAAGTGAAATTTCAACGGCTAAAACTGTTGCTTCTATACCATGTGGCGTGATGGATGACTTACTGGATCAAGATTATAGCCATCAGTCTGAAATCCAAATAAAAGGCATCGATCTTGATCCTGAATCTATTTCTCATGCTAAGGAAAAAGCAAAAAGAGTAGGGTTATCGAATTTATGTGATTTTGAAATTAGGGATGCTTGGAATTTAGATTATGAAAGTGTGTTTGATGTTATTACCAGTAATGGTCTTAACATGTATGAATCAGCGCCAGAAAGGTTGATAGCGTTATACAGTAACTTTGCAAAAGCGCTTAAGCCGGGGGGGCGTTTATATATTAGTTTTCTTACCCCTCCTCCGCAAGTCGGGGATGCTGGATGGGAAAAATACGGCATTCCTGAAGAAGACTTAAAGCGTGAGTTTTCTATTTTTGGTGATATTTTACAAGCGACTTATCTGAACTTTGTAAGCGAGGAAGAAATTAGGCATCAAATGCAGGAGGCTGGACTGCAGGTTACCGATGTATTTTATAACGAACGTGGTGTGTTACCTGTTTTGAAAGCAGTCAAGCCAAGTTGAAGGGTAGTTTAGATGAATATATTAAATGTTGTCACTAAAGCCTGTGTAGATGAAGTAAGTAAGAACGTAATTGGTTATCTCGCAGATGCTGGTCATCAAGTTTTTCTGATAGCTTCACATGATGAAGAGCAAAGCTTTTGGTTGGCTCAAGAGCATCATAATATTCATCTTATTAATGAGAATGATATAAGCCATTATAAAATAGATTACGAGTTTTGCTATGCTGTTGAAACCTCTTTTTCTGATGCAAACCAAGTAAAGCTAGCACTATGTGATAAAGAGGGCAATGACGTTCAGTTTTTCTCAATAGTGAACCAAAAAAATAATGACAAGTGCATATTGGCTAATTGTAGTTTAGCTAAATCATGCTCAGACTTTCAGTTTATTCAAGCACAAATCGCTGAGGTTTTTATTGATGGCTTTATTCACTTAAGTAGAAATGACTCTTTGTCTGAGCTTGAAGTTTACAGCTTTTCAAACGATGTTGACCTTTGGTTTAATGCAGTGACAGCAAATTTAGCGGGTAAACGCTATTTTGATGAATTACAAAAAAAGTATGAAACTTTTGTTATTAGCCCAGAGGTACATAGCACTGAGATCTGTGACGTCGATAGTGAAACCCTTGTTTTTCCCTATAAATGGAGTCATGCGGATCAATCATTGTTTTTGCTTTTTATGCAATATATTTTTAATGCTGAAAAAGCAGCTCTATATGGTTTCTATACTAAAAATGAACAAGGCGTTTCAAGACAGTATACCTTGTTACAAGGCTCAGAATATTATGCTGATTTAGAAAAGATAGTCACTCATGAACAATCTCCAGCTACTTTTATAGATAAGGACTATATTTATTCAGAGCTACTATTTCCAAGTGTTGGGATATGTGAAGTTAATGACGAGCTAATAGATGAAAGTTTATTGTTAATTCAAACGGTGGATGACGCTCATCAAGTAAAGCTTATCTACAAAAAGAATATTCCTTTGTTTTCTGTGATGTCTCATTATGCTGAGGCATTTTTAGCACGTATTGATGATTTTAAATCAGGCACAATTGACTGGAATAACTTCTGTCAACTACCAGAGGCATTGATTCAGCATTACTATCTGGATTGTAACTCCGAGCAAATACTCTATCCCCAAAATACAATTACTGCTCTATTCGAAGAGCAGGTAACTCTTAATCCTGATAAATTAGCTTTAATTGTGGGTGATACTGAGCTGACATATGGTCAGCTTAATATGAAAGCAAACGGGTTAGCACATTACCTGAAGGAACACTTTTCAGTAGCTGAAGGTGAGAGGGTTGCTGTACTGCTCCCAAGAGATGAGTCATTACTGATTAGTCTGCTCGCTATCCTTAAGTTAGGTTCTGCATATGTTCCTTTAGATTCAACTTCTCCACTATTGAGAACCCAGGCAATACTGAATGATGCTAAGCCTAGTCTGGTATTAACCAGAAATGATATGCCAGAGGCTTCATTACCTGATGGCATCACAGCGTTATCAATAACAAATGATTTATTGGCCACGATAGAAAAATATTGTAATCCGCCAGAATTATTAAATTCTGGCGATGTTAATGCGCTCGCATATGTTATTTACACCTCGGGTACCACAGGTGTACCTAAAGGTGTTGCTGTCAGGCACCGTAATTTTGTTAATGTTGCCTATGACTTTTGTCATCGCACGCATTTGTCTCCTGAGTCTCGCATGTTGGCACTTACCACATTGGCATTTGACATCTCCACGTTGGAGTTGTTTATGCCCTTAATGTTTGGTGCATCTGTTGTGCTTGCAGAACAACGAGCGTTATTAGATGCATGTATATTGAAGCAATATTTAACCGAGTTTGATATTACACATATGCAAGCCACCCCATCTTTTTGGCGGCAGGCTGTTGCTGAACTGGGACAAGAAAAGTTTAATATTATTGCATTGTGTGGTGGTGAGGCTGTTCCTTTAGACGTCGCTAAAGGTTTGGTCAAAATGACGCAAAAAGCATGGAATGTCTATGGCCCTACCGAAACAACAGTATGGTCAACCGCATACTGCTTGAATGAAATCACTAATAAAGTATTGATTGGAAAACCTTTAGCAAATACGCAATGTTATGTACTTAATGATGAGCAAAAGCCTGTAGCACCAGGTGTAGTGGGTGAACTCTACATAGCCGGTGATGGTGTTGCACAAGGATACTTCAATAACCCTGAACTGACAGCAAAAGCATTTATTGCTAACCCATTTGTCCATTTGGGCAATAATCATAGCGCTACTATGTATCGAACGGGTGACAAAGTTCGTTATTTATCATGTGGTAATATTGAATATTTAAGCCGAGCAGATTTTCAAGTTAAGTTACGTGGGCATCGTATCGAGTTGGGTGATATTGAGTCGGCTATTAAACACTATCCAGGAATAGAGCAGGCTGTTGTTCAGTTACAAAAAGACCAGGAAAGTGATGTCGAGCCTTTTCTGGTTGCTTATTATACCGCTAAGGAACCCATTGGGGTCGATCATTTAAAGGATTGGTTAAAAAGTTATTTGCCTGAATATATGATCCCTGTCGATTTTATGTTCCTTGCTTCTATACCATTAAATATTAATGGAAAGGTAGATCGCAAGGCTTTACCTGCGATAAACCTGGTGCATAACAATCGGTTTATTGCACCCGAAACACAGACTCAGCGTGTATTGTGTCAGCTGTTTGGTTCAGCGCTAGGAGTAAATAAGAATAATATTGGTTTAACAGATGATTTTTTTGCTTTAGGTGGAAATAGCCTATCGGCAATTAAGTTGGTTAACTTAATCAATACCGAATTTCGCTGTGACATAAAAATTAAAGATATTTTTGAACAAAAAAATGTATCCAGCCTAACACCTTTAGTCAATGCCGGTAAGGGTGATTTTCTGTATCGTGATTTTATTATTAAATCGTCAGATATTACGCATCAATATCATCCATTTACCCTTAATAATGTTCAGCAAACTTACTATTTTGGCCGTTTTAAAAACTTTGAGTTAAGCAATGTATCGACTCATATTTATCATGAGTATGCATTTGGTTATATAGATCATGCTCGGTTAGAAAGTGCATTCAACCTGTTAATCAAACGCCATTTATCACTCAGAACTGTTTTTGAAAATGGAGAACAACGTTATTTAAACCAAGTTCCCCATTACCAAATTCGTTATCAGGAGTTTACTAATCACTCTCAGCTAGAAGGGATTCGCCAAGCGTTTTCCCATAAAGTTTATGCGGCAGACGTATATCCGCTCTTTGACATATTGCTGTCTAAAGTAGGGGATAGCTACATTCTTCATGTGAGTTTTGATGCGATTATCATTGATATGAAGAGTTTTGAGATTCTATTTTCAGAGTGGATCACTTTATATCAAAATCCGCAGGCAGTGTTGCCCAAGCTATTAATCAACTACCGAGATTATCATACTCAATATGAGCGGATACGTCAGAGTGAGCTGTTCCATCAGGCTGAGCAGTACTGGCATGAAAAAACACAGCAAATGTCGTTAAAAATGGATTTGCCTTTAGCTGCAAACCCATCAAGTATTGAGAAGCCATACTTCAAACGAGTAACCAGGACTGTTCCACAAGCAACATGGCAATTAATTTTAGATAAGTGCCGCTGTAATGATATTAGCCCAACGGCATTGATTGCCGAGCTATTTTGTCGTGTGCTCTGTTTTTGGTCAGATCAAGAAAAAGTCACGCTTAACTTAACGCTGTTTAACCGACTGCCACTACATGCTCAAGTAGATGACATTATTGGTGATTTTACTGTTTTAAGTTTGTTTGATTATCAATTGCGTAATGATATCTCTGCCCGACAGCAGCTGGAGTTAGTGCATTCCCGGTTATTGGAAGATGTTGATAACAACTTGTGTGATGGTATTGATGTGCAACGTATGCTCAAGCAAGCACGAAGTTTACCTTCTCACCAAGTAGTGGCACCGGTTGTATTAACCAGTGTTATTGGTATGAATGGTAAAGCCAGCATGTTTGATTTGCCATTGGATGAGAGTTACCAGGGTACTCAATACGCTATTTCTCAAACTTCTCAGGTTTGGTTAGACCACAAAGCGTATGAGACAGATGCAGGGTTTGTTGCAGAGTGGGACTATGTAGATCAGCTCTTTTCGCTACAAACAATTCAGGCAATGCACGACAGCTATTGTGCTTTAATCGAGCAGGTTGCACATCGCGACTGGGACTTAATGGCTTTGCCTTTTGTTAAATTACCGGACTGGCAAAAAGCACAAATTACCCACTGGAATAACACTCAGGCAAGCTACCCATCGAGGACGTTGGTTGAGCTGTTTGAAACATCACCCAGCTTAATAAGTACCTCCAAAGCTACAGCTGTTGTTGACTCACAGTTACAAACGAGTTTTACCTATGCTGAGATTCATGAGGCCTATTTAAGCGTGGCCGCAGCCTTAATGGCTAGTGGAGAAACTCAAGGCCAATTAATTGCCATTTTAGCTGAAAAGGGCTATTGGCATGTCACTGCTACTTTGGGAATTATGAAAGCAGGGGCCGCGTATGTACCACTGCATCCTGACTGGCCAATTGAGCGCTTGAATGACATTTTGGAGCAATCTGGCTGCCATACCGTTGTTGTGTCTAAATCACAGCATGCAAGGCTCAAGCGTGAATCTTCATTTTTGAATGCAACGGTCTTGGAACTGGAAACATTTGTTCAAGAGAAAGGGCCATGTGAGGATATTCTATGGCCAAGCGTTAAGCCGACAGATTTGGCCTACGTTATCTTTACTTCAGGCTCAACGGGACGGCCAAAAGGTGTCGCTATAAGCCACCATGGTGCTTTTAATACGATTGAAGCAGTTAACCGACGTTTTAATATTAACGCCAGTGATACGGTTCTTGCTTTATCAGAGCTGAGCTTCGATTTGTCTGTATACGACATATTCGGTGTGCTCGGAGCTGGAGGAAAAATTGTTTTCCCATGCCAAACAGATTGTAAAAAGCCTGACGTTTGGCTAGAGCTTGTTCATGAACATCATGTCACGCTTTGGAATACTGTCCCGCAGCTGGCCGGTTTAGTCATTGATGAGTTTGAGTCTCGCTCGGATATTTCAATGAATATTCGGCTTTTCTTGATGAGTGGAGACTGGATACCGCTTAATTTACCTAGCCGTATTAAAACACTTAATAATAAGACAGATGTCATTAGTTTGGGGGGCGCGACAGAAGGAAGTATCTGGTCAATCTGGTATCCAGTTGAACAAGTAGACCCAGAGTGGACAAGTATTCCCTATGGAACAGCGATGCCAAACCAGGCGATGTATGTGCTGGATAATCGGGGCGAACACTGTGCGTTTGGGGTTACTGGTGAAATTCATATTGGTGGGGATGGTGTTGCCCTTGAATACTGGAATGCACCTGAGTTAACCAAAGAGAGATTTATTAACCATCCTGAGTTAGGCCGACTTTATAAAACAGGTGATTTAGGTTGCTGGTCAGAGCAAGGCTTCATTGAGTTTTTAGGGCGCACTGACAATCAGGTAAAACTGAATGGTTATCGTGTTGAGCTAGAAGAAATTGCAGCACATATCAATAAGCTAGAAGGGATCTCGCAAGCACTGGTTCACTTACAGCAACAAGAGACCAGCCCTGCGTTAGTGGCTTACCTGATTCCAGAAAAAGAACAGCCTGTTCCTGTCTATACGGAAGATAAAGAGCTATTCATTCTTCAGCAAAGAGGCATTGTCCCCGTTGAAAATGCTGGTTTGGCATTATCACACTCATTGCAAAAGGATGATTATCTGCGTCGTAAAAGCTATCGGAAGTTCGATGACTGTGGCATTGATAGCCACAGGGTTAATACCCTGATTACATTACGCCAGAATCGCTCTTGGTCTTCAACTACTGGCAATGCAGCGACTTGGGATGACTTACAGCGCATTCTCTCCGTATGTGCTGGGTTGGAACTTCCCAATCGAGTGCTTCCTAAATATCGCTACCCATCAGCAGGGAGTACCTACAGTGTCCAGGCTTATGTGGGTCTCAATGATAAGGTTGATGCGACTCGTAACGGGTATTATTACTATCATCCCACACGTCACTCACTTTATGAGTTACCTAATGTTGAGCAGCCCAACGGTGTCGCTTCAGTAAACTTCATTGATCTAGTCATTAACTGGGAGGCAATCCGGCCTCTTTATCATGACCGTGCAAAAGCGCTCGCACTACTGGAAGCGGGACATATGCTGGCTTTACTTGCGGATCAGTGTGAGCAACTGGAAGTAGGTTATCACGTAGCGTTTTTTGAGCCGGATGTATCAGCGACTAAGTCATTAGTATGCCGGTTAGTACTATGTGCTCCTCTGAATCAGTCAACAGACCAAGCAGATACTAAGCTATCACTCTATAACCGGGAGGGTGCTTATTTCCGTAGCACGACAGGCAGTAATCTGTTCGACATCGAGCAACAGCCTGTACTGGTCAAGGCTTCTGATGTTCATGCCATTGTAAGTGGTGCCCAAGGGTTAATTCATCTTGAAGGTCCTCAGAGCACATCTAACTATGTTTATGCTGGCTGGTTGTTTCAGCACCTAAGTGATGACTTAGTCAGTCATGATATTGGCTGCTGTATGCTCGGGTTAACACTGAGTGAAAATAACCTGTACACCATGGCGATAGGTGCTGTGCGCGAAGAGGATAAAGCTGTAAGTGATGTTCATGCGGATGTCCAGCCTCTGAATGTTTTAGTACGCCATCACTTAGCACAATCACTACCCGATTACATGATTCCTCAGCACTTTGTGCTGCTCAATGAGTTACCTCTATCTGCAAATGGCAAAGTCGATGCCTCCCGCTTACCACAAGTCAACGTTGATACAAACTTTCAGGGACCCGTCACTAAGTTGGAGCAGCAGCTCTGTGAAGTCTGGGCCAAGATACTGAAGTGTCAGCCCACCGACATTGATTGTGCAGAAAGTTTTTTCAATTGTGGAGGAAACTCGCTTTTGGCGATGCGCTTGGTTCGTCGCCTTGATCAACAGCTGGGCGTCCAGCTCAAACTGGAAGATATCTATAACAACAGCACCGTGATAGCAATGGCCGAACAAGCTGAATCACAAATGGAAAATCACGAGCGAGTAGTTGGAGTTCTGTAGTGACAATTATAAGCTTATTAAACGACCTAAAATGCCAGCATATTTTTCTTTGGGTGAATGAGGCTGGAGAGCTTAACTATTCATTCGATAAAAATCGGGGTTTTCCTGATGCGATTAAGCAGCAGGTTATTGCGCACAAAGCAGTACTGATTGAGCTGCTTAATGCTAATAAAATTCATAACGAAGAACAGGCGAAAGCTTCGCCATTTCTGTCACTGCCACGGGCAAGTTGGCCAGCCAAACTAGACTCGATACAGCAAGGCATGTATTTGCAGGGTCAGATCGACAGCTTACCCTACACTTATACTATTCCACTGTTTATTGCCTTCAATGAACTGGATGCACAAAGAATGCAGCAGGCTATACAGCTGTTCTTAAAAAAGCATCCACTATTTTGTCAAAGTGTTGCTGATAACTTGCAGCGAGCGTTTCTTCCAGCTTCGTTGTTTCAATGCCCAGTGAGGGAAATATCTTCCTCTGAACTACAGCAGCATAAAGATAGCTTGGCCAAAACGGTGTTCCCTCTTGAAGAAGGACAGTTTACGTGTTTTGAGTTGCTCTATCTCGCGGACAAGAATACCTGGATGCTTGCTTGTATCCATCACCATATGCTGTCCGATGCCTACTCAGTCCCTGTGATAGCAGATGAACTGGCTGCGGCTTATGAAAATCCACAACGTTTTGCAGCAACCTTAAAACAGCCAACCTATCTCGATTACTCTGCTTATCAACAGGCTCAAGCGCTTGGGGGGGCTGAAACTCAATTCAAAGACAGGCTAATTGCCCAGCTTAATGAAGCAGAGGTGCCTCAGTTAAGGCAATGTTACTCAGCTACTGGCTCAAATGCTGCTACCCACCTAACAGCCACACTAACTGAAGAGGAGTATCAGTACCTTACTGATTTATGTGGTAAGCATGGATTAACACTCTATCCAATCCTGTTTACCCATTTCATCCATTCAATCGCTGTGTATACCGGTCAAAACGAGTCGTTTCCTGTGGGAATGACACTTGCTAACCGGCCAGAGGCATTTCAGGCTGCCATTGGACCATTTATTAATACGTTGCCTGTTGTTCCTGCTCTCAACAGAAAAGAGAGTGTTTTAGCCAATGCGAAGACTTTGCATCATACCGTTATCCAATACCAGCAAATGAATAATCTCAATATTGAGCAACTGGTGGAGGGTATTCAGGGGGGCGCGCCAAGGCTGGCTGAACTGGTTCAGGTGCTGTTTACCCTGCATAACTTTGATGAGTATTCAGCACAAACTCAAAACACTGAATATCAAATTCAACCTTATGCAGACCTGGCGGAAAAGTTTGGTATCTCACTGATTGCAGGTGTGCAATCCTCCTGTTTGTCATTCACACTGACCTATGCTGCAGAAAAGTACGAGCAGGCACAAATCGAAGCCATATTTAATAGCTTTGTGGATTCTCTAAAACAGCACGATGAAGGTGTGTGGTTGTCTCCACTGAGCCAGTTGTTACCTATTTCAAATCGGGTAGAACATCAGCTACTCCAGCTTTGGAATGATACACGTTGTGACTTTTCTGATCAGACCCATGTCGCGGCTATTTTGGAGCAGCAGGTTGAACAAACACCTCACCACTTAGCGGTAGCAGATGCCAGGCAGCGGCTGACTTATCAGCAATTGAATGAGCGCGCTAATCAGCTTGCTCACTACCTTATAGCGCAAGGGGTTGTCCAAGGTGACCTGGTTGCATTAAGCCTGGAGCGAAGTGTAGATACTGTCATCAGTATCTGGGCAGTACTGAAAATTGGTGCCGCGTATATTCCGCTTGAGCCAGGCTTTCCGCAGGATCGAGTGGAATATATCCTCAGTGACAGTCAAGCTGCCGTGATCTTGGCTCACAGTAAGCACGCAGAAAGTCTCGTTGATTATAAAGAGCGCTTGCTGCTACTCGACACTCCTGAAACTCGCCATCTGCTTGCAGATCAGCAAACTCAAAACCTATCTGTTGCGGTGAATCCTAACGACTTAGCTTATGTTATTTATACCTCAGGTACGACAGGCAAGCCTAAAGGCGTTATGTGTGAGCACCGAGGGTTGATTAACCGTATAGAGTGGATGCAAAAAAACTATCCACTGGCTGCGGATGATCGTGTTCTGCAAAAGACACCTTATGTATTTGATGTATCTGTTTGGGAGTTGCTCTGGGCTAACTGGTATGGTGCTGCGATCATTATGGCAGATCCTGATGGTCACAAAGATGCTGATTATTTGATTGAGTTGATCGAGCGAGAAAAAATTTCAACACTGCACTTTGTACCCTCAATGTTAAGCGCCTTCACCCAGACCCTGGGCGCTAGACCTAACGCACTCGCACATTTGGCCTCATTGAAATATATGTTCTGTAGTGGTGAGGCGTTGCACTTATCTCAGGTGAAGGACATAAAAGCCTTATTGCCTGATGTCCAGCTTCATAATCTTTATGGGCCAACCGAAGCTTCAATTGATGTGCTGTTTTTCGATTGTAATGATCCGGCATTATCAAAAGTGCTGGTTGGTAAGCCAATCGATAATATCCAGGCTCTCGTCTTAGATGAAAATTTACGATTGCTCCCACCTGGGGCGGTAGGTGAGTTGCATCTGGCTGGTGTTGGACTGGCTAGAGGTTATCTTAATAATCCTGCACTTACTGCAGAAAAGTTTGTAGAAAACCCCTACCAGAGCACTGAAGATAAACAACTCGGAATCAATGGACGACTTTATAAAACGGGTGACTTGGTATACCAGCAACCCGATGGCTCTGTGGTTTATTTGGGACGGAATGATTTCCAGGTCAAAATTCGTGGCTTTCGAATTGAGCTGGGTGACATCACAACGAACCTAGAGTTGCATCCTCTTGTTTCTCAAGCAGCGGTAACTGTGGTGAAGGACGCGCAGCCCAGGCTGGTTGGTTATATCGTTGCCGCAGATGAATGTAGCGATGAAATACTTAAGTCGCACCTATTGGCAGCCTTGCCTGAGTACATGGTTCCAGAGTCCTTTGTCCGTTTAGATGCGCTACCCGTAACGGTCAACGGCAAGTTGAATGTAAAAGCATTACCAATCCCAGAACGCACACTCAAAGATAATGTGGTTGCTCCGAAAAATGAACTAGAAGCCTCTGTGCGAGACATTGTTGCAGCGCTGTTAGGGCTGGAACCTCAGCAGTTGGGATGTAGCTCCAACTTATACCAGCTCGGGTTAGATAGCATCATGGCCATTCGGCTGGTCAGCCAGCTTCGCCAAGCGTCAATGTTGGAATTGTCAGTAAAGGATGTGTTTGCGCTAAAAACGATAAGTGCACTCTGTCAGTTAGCAGGCAAAGAACGATCAAGCATTACCTATCAAGTAGAAGAAGGGGTGTTAAGTGGCGAGGTGCCCTTACTGCCTATTCAGTGCTGGTTCTTTACGCGTCAATTTAATCAACCTGAGCACTGGAACCAAGCGTTTTGCATAGATGTACCGTTGTTAGAGCAGAATGCTTTGCAACATGCTGTGTCTGAGCTAGTAAAGCATCATGACGCCTTGCGACTGCATTACACCGATACCCCTGAAGGTCAATATCCTCGACAGTTCTATGGTGAGCAGCAACCAGTTAACGTCATACAGATGAATCTGGCTGAGCGTACTGATGCGCAAGCGTTGAGTGAGTTAATGACCAGTTGGCAAAGCAGTTTTGATCTCACCTCAGGCCCTTTATTTCAGTTTGTCTATATTGAGGGACTCAAACCAGATCGAGGGCTGCTGTTCTGTGCTTTCCACCACTTGATCATGGACAGCGTCAGCTGGGGCATTATTGTTCATGACCTGCAGGTATTATATCAAGGCAAGAAGCTTCCGCAGAAAGGCAGTAGCTATCGACAGTGGACCCAATGTATTGAACAGTATCCACATCAACACCCTGAAGAATTAGGGTATTGGCAAGCATTAATGGAAGATTACCGTGTCCCGCAAGGCTTTCTATCCAATAAACAGCCATTTACCTCAAGCCAGATTAAACTGCCTCAATCATTGACCCAGTCGCTGCTTGGGGAGTGTCATAAAGCATTTAATACGCAGATTAATGATGTACTGATTGCAGCGGCAGACACCGCACTAACTGAAGTGTTAGCCGGCGAAGTCACCCATATCTCTCTAGAAGGCCATGGCCGAGAAGTTATTGCCGAGGTCATTGATAGTCCCCTGGATATCGAACGGACAGTGGGCTGGTTTACCAGTTTATCTCCTTACAAACTGCAATCCTGCCAGAATCTGCAAACAACCTTGATAGGTTGTAAAGAGCAACTGCGGGCGATGCCTGGTAATGGCGTAGGCTATGGTGCCTGGGCACAAAGCAGTGATCTGCCCATACCATCAGTGTGCTTTAACTACTTAGGTCAGCTAGATACCTTGGTACAGCCTACGTCAGAGCATACTGAGCAGTGGCATCTGGTAGTGACAGAAACAGGACAAACGATAGGACATCCTGAAGACTGGCCTTTTAGCATCACCATTTTTGGCTTTGTTGTTGATGGGCAGCTGCATATCGAAGTTAAATCCTGCCTGACTGAAGCTGTTAGTCAGAAGCTTCTGGACTGTTACCAGAAAGCATTGGTTGCGCTGGTTGAGTTGTGTGCTAACCAACAGACGACAGAATACTCGGCGAGTGATTTTAAGTTTATCTCGGGAGAGGCTGATTTAGCACAGTTGCCTTTATCAGCTAAAGGGGAAAGCTCGCAAGACTTTGCCATGACGGAAATCCAAAAAGCTTATTTGCTTGGACGTATGGGGCAGTATGAAATTGGCAATGTGGCAAATCATATATACAACGAGTATGTGTACAGCTCACTGGACATTAACCGGCTGGAAAATGCAATCAACGAGCTGATTACCCAGTGTCCTGTGTTACGCACAGTGTTTGATGAAAACACCATGCGCCAGCGCTACTTACCAACAAGTGAGGTTGGGCATTACTGTGTGCATACCAACTACTTTGATGTTAATAAGAGCGATGCCACTCTGGCAGATGTTCGCCATAGGCTGTCTCACGCGGTCTATGATGTTTCCTGCTTTCCGCTGTTTACCTTTGAAGTCAGTCTGTTTAAAGACTGTTATGTGCTGCATGTCAGCATTGATTTAATACTGTTGGACGTGCAAAGCCGGCTGATGATGTATTCCTTACTCGACAGGCTATATCGTGGTGAGGATATTACGGCCAGTTTGCCAAAGGTTAACTTCAAAGATTATCAGGACTATGTCGTGCACCTGCCAAACTCTGTTTGGTATGAAAAGGATAAAGCATATTGGGCTGAAAAGTTACAAACCCTGCCTTTGCGTCCCAATTTACCGCTTAAGCAAGAGCCTATGAACGTCACTCAGCCGACGTTTTCCGAGCATACGCTTTATTTGGAGCCTGAAATTTGGCAGCAGTTTAAGAAAAAGGCTCAAGATTATCAGGTGTCTTACTCTTCTGTACTGCTTGCACTATACGGTTACCTGATTGCGCGTTTTTCTGGTAATGACGAGTTCTTAATTACCCTGACGCTGTTTAACCGTTATCCAGTTTGTGAGCGTGTTGATGAGATCTTGGGTGACTTTACATCGACTAACCTATTTCACTTCAAGGATGCTGGCAGTCAGCTACTTGAAACCATCACCCGTACTCATGACCGCATGTGGGATGATGTCAATCATGCACTTTATAACGGTATTCAAGTACAGCGAGAGCTGGTGAAACAACATCAGCTTGATGCGAATGCTGCTACATCACCTATTGTCTTTACCGGTGTTATTGGACAGCAGACAGATCGCTGGGAGAAACGGTCATTTCTTATCGAGAGTGAACTTAGGGAACAGCGTTACTGGTGTGCACAGACATCCCAAGCATGGATTGATTTGCAGGCGGTCGAGTCGGGTGATCGATTTATGAGTAAGTGGCTATATGTCGATCAGCTTTTTGAACCGGATTTTATCCCACATTTAAATCGCTGCTATTGCGAGCTGATCACCCACTTGGCTACACAAGAATGGTCTAGGAGTGTACCTCGAGGCTATTTGCCGCCAGAGGATGAGCGCTGTATTGCATTGATCAACAGTGCCAACCAGCCGGTGAGTGAAGAAACTCTGGTCAGCTTGTTTGAAAGTCAGGCCAGGGAGGGACACCGTATTGCGGTTTATGATGAGCGTTTAGGACAAAGTTATACCTACGCCCAGTTACAGCAGGATAGTGAGTGTTTAGCCAGTCACTGTCTAGCCATGGAGGGAGAGTTAATAGCCGTTTTGGCAGAGAAGGGATACGCCCAGCTGTGTGCTTGTTTAGCGATAATGAAGGCCGGTAAAGGTTATTTGCCACTGCATGTTGACTGGCCTGAAGAGAGAATGAATGGTGTGTTGGCACAGGCTGAGGCAGACCATCTTTTAATCACAGAGCTTCAGGCTCAGCGTGATTTTAAACTGATGCAAAGCATCTCAAGCCTTTGCATTGAGACCGCTCTGGTCGATGAGTCTTGTTGCGCCAAAGTGAGCTTACCCGAGGTTAAGCCAGATGATGTTGCTTATGTGATTTTTACTTCAGGCTCTACTGGCAAGCCTAAAGGCGTGACGATCAGTCATCGGGGCGCAGTGAATACCATTATTGCGGTGAATGAGCAGTATAACGTCACTGCCGATGATGCTTTATTTGCATTGTCTGAACTCAGTTTTGATTTGTCAGTTTATGACTTGTTCGGTGCACTCGCTGTAGGTGCCAAAGTTGTTTTTCCTGATCAGCAACATGTGAAGACCCCTGACGGTTGGTTACCGTTGATTCAGCAGGAAAAGGTCAGCATTTGGAATACTGTTCCCCAGCTTGCGGGTCTTTTGGAAGAAGCTACCTCTGCAACCAATACTCCGCTGCCATCGCTGCGACTGTTCATGATGAGTGGCGATTGGATTCCACTCAACCTCCTTGATAGGCTCGCTTGTACATTCCCAGCAGCCAAGCAACTCAGCTTAGGGGGTGCTACAGAAGGGAGTATTTGGTCAATTTGGTACCCGATTGAATCTCGTCAGTCTGATTGGGCTTCAGTGCCTTATGGCAAGGCAATGCCGAACCAAACCATGAGTGTTTTGGATAATCAGTTGCAGCCCTGCCCGGTGGGGGTGACTGGTGAAATCTATATTGGTGGGTTAGGCGTGGCGCTAAGTTACTGGAAAAATGAGGCGTTGACCCGTGAGCGCTTCATAGAACATCCAGATTTAGGACGGATTTATAAAACCGGTGACTTAGGTCGTGTTGAGTCTGATGGCAATATTATTTTCCAGGGACGCAATGATTTTCAGGTCAAGGTGCGCGGCCATCGTATTGAGCTTGGTGAGATCGAAGCAGTGATTACTCAGTTTGAGGGGGTTGAGCAGTCGCTTGTCCTCACTCAGCCTGTGGATGGAGAAAACTCAGCGGTAAATCTCGTGGGTTATTATGTGACGAAAGTTCAGGTGGATGAGCTGGCACTCCGCCAGGCGCTTGCGTCGCGTCTACCAGAGTATATGGTGCCGCCTTTCCTCATTGCTCTGGACTCACTCCCGCTAACGGCCAATGGCAAGCTAGACCGGGCCGCATTGCCTGTGCCAAATACCCATACGTCAAATCAACATTGTCAGCCAAGTAACACGATAGAAGCTAAGCTTTGTCAGCTTTGGGCCGGGGTACTGAACATTTCCCAACAACGGCTGGGGATTCATGATGATATCTTTTCTCTAGGCTGTGACAGTGTCATGGCAATTCAGATGGTGGGTCGTCTGCGTCGAGAAATGCAAGTTGAGCTTGGGTTAAGGGAGCTATTTACTTATCGTTCAGTAGCTACCTTGGCAGAGTTTGTCTCAGACAAACTGCAAAACTCAAACGCTGATGTTGCTGAGCCTCAAACCGAACAGCCCTCACTAACTGGGGAGGTGTCTTTACTTCCTATTCAACAGTGGTTTTTTTCAAATGAATGGACGGTAGCGAGCCACTGGAATCAAACGGCCATGTTAGTGACGCCGCCTCTGTCCTTTTCTCGTCTTGAGCAAGCTGTCAGTCAAGTGGTAGCGCACCATGATGCCTTTGCACTACGTTTTACGGTAAATGATGGTGGTGATTGGGCGCAGCATTATCAACCCGACTCTGCAAAACCGGCCTGTCATCGAGTGGATATTAGAGAGCTGTCAGTCAAAGAACATGAGCCTGGGTTTGATGCCTGCTTGAAAGAGGCGCTCGCTGATCTTCATAGCCAGTTTGACTTGGCAAACGGTCCACTAAGTGTGTTTGCTTACCTTGATGGTTTCAGTGATGGACAAGGTCGGCTCTTTATGGCCTGGCATCACTTAATTATTGATACCGTTAGTCAGTCGGTTTTGATTGAGGATTTATATCAGGCCTATCTGAGGCAGCCACTTGGGTCCAAGAGTAGCAGTTATCGGCAGTGGAGTGAGCTGGTAAATAGCCTATCGGTTACTGATGAGGAGATGTCATTTTGGCAAAGTCAGTTGCCTGGGCCAGAAGCAGCGTTACTGGCTGCATCCAAAGGTAGGGAATCAACAGAATATCGTTTACAGCTAAGCAGTGACACCACCGATTCTTTGCTTGAGCGGACTCGTCCTTTGGGTATGCAACCCCAAGACTGCCTGGCTTTGACGCTCAGCCGTTTTCTTCAACAGTACACAGGGCAGCAATCCCACTCGTTATGGTTAGAGGGACATGGGCGACAGCATGAGCATGAAACGCTTGATGTTTCCCGCACTATAGGCTGGTTTACCAGTCGCTACCCTGTTCGTTTAACAACGAAAACCAATAGCCGTGAACAGTTAATAGACACAAAAAATCAGTTAAGACGTTGTGCTGAAAAAGGGTTGAGTTATGGTGCTGCTTTTTCGATGCCCTGTACCTCTTTAGATGGGGTAAGCCTTAACTATTTAGGCAGGATTGAGTCTACTGAGTCTTCTCCATGGCAATTGGCTTTAGCGTATAGCGAGCTATCTAGCCACTCAAAAAACCCATCACTTCATCTACTGGAAGTCGTCAGTTGGCTGGCAAATGGTCAGTTACAGCTGTTAGTAAAATCCAACCTCAGAGATATAACAGCACAGAACGTGGCGGAAGCACTTTCTGCGCAACTGGATATGCTGCTAGCTGAATTGGGAGATGAGCAACGCACTTGGTTGACAGAATCTGATGTTAACTTTGTGGTGTCTCAAAATTATCTGGATCAACTGCAGAAGCACCAAGAAGTTGAGCAGGTATTTAGGGCAAATAGCCTGCAGCAGGGGATGATACATCACAGCCTGGCCTATGGTGACCAGGATGCCTCATATCGTATTGCTGTACGTTGGGATTACCACGCTCAGGTTGAGCCTCAGCTCTTTCACCAAGCCTGGCAGTTGTTGCAAAAGCAGCTTGCCTGTTTGCGCTCCCGATTTGACTGGCGTGGAGAGATTGTCCAGGTGGTTGACCGAGAAATGGGTTTTCCCTGGGCTTATCATGACTTCAGTGACATGAATGCTAGCGACCGTGAGCAGGCGTTAGCGAAGCTTCAGCAGGAGGATCGAAGGGGCAATTATGACCTTAGTACAGGAGGGCTGTTCAGAGTTTGTTTGGTGAAGCTGGATCAGCATCACTATTGCTGCTTGTTTAATGTTCATCATGCCATTCTTGATGGGTGGAGCAGCCCTATTTTAATGGCTCATTTACATGACACTTATGATGCATTGCAGAAAGACGCCCCCTTACCTTTAGTTTCTGATGCTTTCAGTGCCGTTCAAAGCTATATACAGCAACATCAAAATGCCGATAAAGACTATTGGAGTGAGTATTTAAGTGATGTTGACGAGGCCATGCCTTTATCTTCGCTGCTGCATCCAGAGGTTTCACCGGCAGAGTATCGACAACAGCGTCAGGTTAAATCATTACAGCGACTTAGTCTCAAATTGAGCAACACTGAACTGTCTTCTTTGAGTGGGCTGGCACAAAAGTACGGTATTACGGTGAACTCCGTGTTCCTGTTTGCCTGGCACAAGCTCTTATCATTGTATTCTGGGGCGGTACAAACGGTTGTCGGTACTGTCATTGCAGGCAGAATGTTACCTGTAGCGGGCATTGAACATGCTGTTGGCATGTTTCTCAATACCCTGCCAATTAAGCACCAGCATGATACGGGCACCAGCATACTCGAGCAGATAAGTGCATTACAGGATGCCGTGGGAGAAGCCAATAGCCGCAGCTTAGTCAGTTTGGCAGACTTACAGCAGGGTGGAAGCAGGCTGTTTGACTCATTGTATGTTTTTGAAAACTATCCTGACCCAAGTTTGCAGAACGACCTTGACCGCTTACATCATCAATTCGTATCCCGAGAGGAACATCGGGACTACCCACTGGCACTGCAAGTTGAAGAACAAGCAGACGCAATCAATATCTATCTGGACTTTGCGACAGAGTGGTTCAGCCCAACGAAGATGCAACAGGCTTTAAATGTGTTGCAGCAGATAGTAACGCAGGTGCTGGCCGATCCTGATGAGCAGCAATTGCAGTTTGCGCCATCCATAATGACAGGCGAAAAACTGCAAAACATGGCTCCAGCAATCCCAACCCGTAACCTGGCGGCAGCGATTGCACATTATGCTTGTCATCAGCCAGACGCGCCTGCCCTATGTCACTCTGGTGAAGTACTCGGCTACTTACAACTACATCAGCAAGTATTGGCAGCGGCATACTGTCTTCAGTCGGAATACGCCATAAGCCCAGGACAGCGAGTTGCGCTATTAATGCTAAGAGATGCGTTAGCATTAACGGTCATTCTCGCTATAGGGAGGCTTGGAGCAACCTATGTGCCTCTGTCTTATGACTATCCTGCAGAGCGAATTGAGTATATTTTGCAGGATTGCCAGGCTGACTGTTTGGTTACTGATGGTTTGCATGACCAGCTATTACCAAATGTATCTATTCCTACACTTGTCCTGGATAGCGCCAAGCAGGCATTACTCAATGTTCCAGCGAATTTAGCTGAGGCGGAGATCAAGCCACAAGATACCGCGTATATCCTGTATACATCTGGCACCACAGGCCAGCCTAAAGGTGTTGCGTTATCCAATAGTGCGTTTATGGCAACGTTACATGGGCTATGGCAGGCTCACTTCCCGAATAAGACTGGGCTGAATACTTTCAGCATGACCAACATGGTGTTTGATATTTTCGGGGCAGAGTTTGGTTTGCCATTACTATCTGGAGGTACGTTGACACTGGGTGATTACAGGGAAAGTCCTATTAACTGTCAGTCACTCGACTTTATTCAAACCACGCCAAGCATGCTTGAGTTTACGTTGCCATCATTCGAGCAAACCACAAAGTGTACGCTGCTGGTGGGGGGTGAAGCCTTATCTCATCACTTGGCCCAACGTGCATTTGCTAAGTTTTCACGGGTGATTAATGTTTATGGGCCAACAGAAACCTGCATCTGGTCTACCAGTAAAACCTATTTAGCGGGACAAGACACAGGCGTTATCAGTATTGGGCGACCTTTGCCCGGAGAGAGTTGCACTGTGTTAGGACTGCAGGGTGAGCCTTTACCATCAGGCGCATGTGGTGAACTTTATATCGGCGGTACAGGTGTCGCACAGGGGTATGTGAATAAGCCTGAGTTAAACGAAAGCAGGTTTATAAGTTTGCCCTTTGCAGACGGGACTTGGTATCGAACAGGGGATACGGTCAGGCAGCTGGATGATGGCAGCTTGTTGTTTATGGGGCGCCAGGATGGGCAAATTAAAGTCATGGGGCACCGTATTGAAAGAGCGGATATTGAGCAGGCGATGCTGGCTCATCCGCAGATACAGCAAGTCACTGTTCAGCTGGTAAATAGTTCAGTAGGCTCTAGCAATGTTCAGGTGTTGGTAGGCTATTATGTGTCGTCAGCTGCTGATATGAATTCGCTTACCCTAGCACAGTGGCTGAAGCAAAAGCTGCCTGATTATATGGTTCCTGAGCAATTTATTGCACTGGAAGCCTTACCTATGTCAGTAAATGGCAAGCTGAATTCCAAGGCGCTGCCTGCACCAGTCTTTGATAGCCCGGTAACCGATGATGAAGCATTCAAGGCTGAAAGTGAGCCATTAGTGCAGGTGTTGCAGTCTGTTTGGTGTCAGCTGCTACAAAGACAGTCAGTGGGGCTTCAGGATAAGTTTTTTGAGTTAGGCGGAAACTCAATACTCCTTACCCGTATGCATGGGTTATTACCTGTAGATGTGCAGTCTACAGTGTCATTGATTGACCTGTTTAAGCTGCCGACCATTGCTAGCATTGTGCACTATGTTGAACAGCAGGCTAGCACAGCGAAGCCAGCAGTGGTTAAGCCAAAAGCACAATCTATCGCACATACCGATATTGCAATAATCGGTATGTCGGGCCGCTTTCCACAATCTGAAACCCTGGCTGAATTTTGGGAGCATCTGAAAGCAGGCAAAGAGCTTGTGTCGTGTTACTCCGTTGAAGAACTGCAGGGGTTAGTACCTGAGTCGCAGCTTAGTAACCCCAACTATGTGTTGGCACAAAGTAAACTAGAAGGCATTGAGTGCTTTGATGCGGGCTTCTTTGGGCTAACAGCCAAAGAAGCCATGATGATGGACCCGCAACATAGGGTATTCCTTGAGTGTGTTTGGCATGCTTTTGAAAATGCTAACTATGACCCACTAACCATCACGAATGATGTGGGTGTGTATGCCAGTGTTGGGAATAATCATTACGAGTCAGACTATGTGCTGCCATCAATGAAGCATGCTGACCTGGTTGATCACTATCAGGTGATGATTAGTAATCAGTCGCACTTTTTGGCAACCAGAGTCGCTTACACCCTAAACCTTACAGGTCCCGCAATGACCGTGCAGACGGCTTGCTCCTCCTCGCTGGTGGCAGTGCATCAGGCCTGCCGCGCAATACAGGCTGGTGATTGCCAGATGGCTATTGCGGGAGGTATTTCGTTGGGCCAGCTTGAGAAGCAAGGCTACCTTTATCAGCCAGGAATGATTTTCTCAGCGGATGGTCATTGTCGTCCTTTTGATTGTGAGTCCTCTGGCACGATTGAGGGGCAGGGTGTTGGTGTTGTATTACTCAAGCCGCTTGCTCAAGCACTGGAACACGGTGACAGTGTAATTGCTGTTATTAAGGGCAGCGCAATCAATAACGATGGCAATCATAAAGCGGGGTTCACCGCGCCGAGTGAAGACCGTCAGGCTGCTGTTATTCGCCAAGCAATGGCCAATGCGCAGGTTTCTGCCGATGATGTGTCTTACATAGAAGCGCATGGTACGGGTACCAAGTTAGGAGACCCCATTGAAATTGCAGGATTATCTCAGGCACTTTCTGGCAGAACATCTAAACAGCCCTGCGCAATTGGCGCGTTGAAGAGTAATCTCGGACACCTTGATGTTGCGGCTGGAATTGCAGGACTCATAAAAGTCGCTTTATGTTTACAGCATAAAACCCTGGTGCCAACGGTTCACTTCCAGCAGGAAAATGCTGAACTGAAGCTGGCTACACGAGGCTTTAAAGTTCAGCAAACGACCGAGGAATGGACGCAAGATCAAGGCAGTGAGCTAAGAACAGCAGGGGTCAGTGCTTTTGGTATTGGTGGAACCAATGCCCATGTGATTTTACAAGAGGCACCTGAAACGAATACTTCACTACAGGAAGGCGTTACAGGTAGACCGTTACTATTTTGCTTGTCAGCACCCGATGAAGAAGGCTTGCACCGCCAATCTGCAGCAATGGCCGCGTTTGTCCATGGTGCGCAAACCGAGCAACTGGTGCGTGCGGGCTATACGTTAATGCACTCTCGGAGCCGATTTGATTGCCAGAGGGTGGTGATGGGCAACAACAGCAAGGAGTTGGCAGAGGCTTTAGTAGCACAGCCCCAGATAATCCATAAACCTGATCGAGCACCGTCAGTGGTCTTTATGTTCCCAGGGCAGGGAGCGCAATATAAAGGCATGACTCAGTGGTTATTTGATAATGAGCCAGCTTTCCGTTTTTGGGTAGAGCAGTGCTTGGATATTGCTGCTCCAATGCTAGGCAACGAGGTCTCACGTGAGGATCTGCTGGCTGCCAGTGAGCGCATCAATGACACAGCGATTACTCATCCGGCGCTGTTTATCTGTGAGTTTGCACTGGCAAAATGGCTGATGGATAAAGGCGTTTCCCCTGCAGCAATGATAGGCCATAGTCTTGGTGAGTATGTCGCAGCTTGCTGTGCAGGTGTTCTGTCACTGACTGATGCGCTATCGCTGGTGATTAAGCGTGGGCAGTTGTTAGCATCGCTGCCCCAAGGTCGAATGGTATCGGTGCGTTGTACCTATGAGGAGATTCGACCCTTTGTTGAGACTCACCAGTTGGATATTGCCGCTATTAATGAGGCGCAGTCATGTGTGATATCTGGCGCGCCTGACAAGGTAGCGGCTTTGGAAGCCGTATTAAACCAACAGGGAATTACCTACCGTAGTGTGAAAGTCTCCAGAGCTTTCCACTCTGCTATGCTTGATCCCATTTTGGATAATTTTGCACAGCTGGTTGCCTCAGTACAGCTGAACCCTCCAGTGTTGCCTTATATTTCGAATTTGAGTGGTGACTGGATTAAGCCAGAGCAAACATGCTCTGTGGCGTATTGGGTAGAACATCTCCGCCAAACCGTGATGTTTGAAGCGGGTCTTTCGACACTGTTCAACAACAAGCAGTTTTCTGACATGGTGTTGGTTGAAGTAGGACCTGGCACGATTTTGAGTGTACTGGCAAAACGTCACCAAGGTCGCAGGCCTACGCATCATGTCATTCAGGGCCTGGCTGAGCGCTCCCCCTATCAACATTTGATGTCGATGATTGGGCAACTGTTCTGCCTTTCTGTCCCAGTTGATCTGCAAAAGTTCTGGCAGTTATCCCCAGAAAACAGAATTAAACTACCAGGCTATGCTTTTGCACGTGATCATTACTGGATAGGTGAAAATAAGGCTAAAACCGTTGTTCCTGAGGCTATAACGCAGGAAAACACCATCAGTTCTGATAAAGCGCTTAATGAGCAAGTCAGCGATATTTGCTGCCATGTGCTTGGGCTTGAGACAGTAAATCCTGATGCAGATTTCTTTGAGCTTGGAGGTGATTCGCTCACGGCTGTTCAATACAGTTCCAGGGTGACAAATCAGTTTGGTGTCACCATTGAGTTTATGCAGTTGCCAAGATTGACTGTTAATGCCATTGCTACTGCGCTTAATGCTGCTATGCAAAAAGATCAGTCAGAAGAACAGGATACAATTGTCTTATTGCAAAAAGGGAAGCCGTCCCATCCCCCGATCATACTCATTCACCCTATTGGTGGAGATATTTATTTTTATTGGGATCTCGCAAAAGCTTTACCTGAAGACTATCCCGTATACGCCATCCGTTCTCCAATGCTCACCAGTGATGTTCACTTTAGTCGTTTGGAAGACATGGCAGAAAGTTATCTGCAAGGGGTTATCTCTTGCGTTGGGAAAAAACAAACACCGATATTTGCAGGCTCTTCTTTTGGTGGCATTGTCGCTTACGAAATGGCTCAGCAGTATAAGCATGGGTATGGCGTCAATGCACCTGTCATAATGGTAGATAGTCCATGTTACGGGAATTTACCTGATGGCATGTCTGGCGCTGAAATTCTTGATTATTTGTTGACCTTTGGTATGGCAGAAATCAATGTGGATAATGCCGTATATGCAGCATTTGAGACCTTGGAAGATAAGGTTGAGTACCTGGGAAAAATAAGCCAAGGTACAGCCTATGAATCCATTCTCTCCGCAGCGTTTTTACCGCGTTATTTGAGTGTTTGGGAATGTAATAATGGATTAATGCAAAAATACCAACCATCAAAATCGGTAAGTGATATTTTATTTTTCGCGCATACTGACGTTATTCCGAGTTTTCCTGCGCATCAAGATCGCTTTTGGAAAAAACTTGGCCACACGTCCTTTAAGGTGATACCTGTTGCTGGAAATCATTTAACGATGAATGGACCGAAAAACTCTGCTTTTCTCGCTGAGAGTATCGCGGATTGGTATGAAAGTGAGATATGCCATGTGGTTTGAAAAAAAACGTAGTCATTGTACTGGGGAAAAAAATCATACGCTCTTGTTTTTTCCGTACTCAGGAGGAAGCTCAGATGTATTTGATGAGCTTTTGAGTCATATACGAGAAGATATAGACTGTTATGTTTTTCAGCTCCCAGGAATGGGAAAAAGGCTGTTGGAACCGCTGAGAAATGATGTCGAAAATATTGTGAGTGAAGCAGTAAGTGAAATATATGATATTGTAAAAAAAAATAGTTTTTCATTATATGGACATAGCACGGGAGGCTTATTTGCTTTCCTCTTTGCGCAGTCTTTACTAAGCATGGGCTTACGTTCCAATAAAGTGTTTATTGCTGCAGAAGCTGCACCTCATATACCTGAGTTTTTGGAAGATCCTGCTTCATACAATGATGAAGAGATTTATCAAAGGTTAAAGGGGTACGGAAAACTAGACGATGAGTGTCTTCAAGACGATGATTTTAAAGAGTTCTATTATCCTATTATGAGAAATGAATTCTCGATTAATTATAGGTTAAAGCACATGACACCCTGTGAAAAATCTGAGCATGAGCTAGTGCTTGTTCATGGCATGCAAGATAATCATGTCAGTTATGAGAATTTGCAAGCCTGGCAGGAGTATACCCATATTTTAGTGGATACCCATCAGGTAGACGGGGGGCACTTTTTTGAGGGTGATATCAATAAGTTGGTCGCAAAAATTGTTTCATCCAGTTTATGATTTTTTGCTCTTTAAATTTTTATATGAGACTGCCTTAGAGGATATCAAGCACAAGGTTAAAAGTTGATTATACGGATAAGGTCTTATATATTGACCATACAGCATTATATGGTTTACGAAATGAAATTAATAAGAAGGCAAAGCTCTGTGCAGATACACGATGAAGTGTTGCTCAGAGCCTAAATAACGAAATCTTCATCAGACATACTCTCAGCGAAGCGTAATATACCCATAACAAAGGGTATACAAGGATACGTAATTTATCGTAGGGACTTTATTGTCTGTGAAAAATTGTAAAAGGCCGGTGATGACACCTCATCACCGGCCTTTTTTATATCCAGTAGTTAGATATAAATTAAATTGCAAAATCCTTGGGCCGGTACTTAGTTACCGGCTTTTTTTATGGTTTAAAAAAATATGAGCTTACTAATAGTAAAAGACCTGACATACCAAATTGCAGAAAAACGTCTTTATCAACAGGCTAATTTTTCTCTGCACCATGGGGAACATCTTGGTGTAACGGGAGAGAATGGGGTAGGGAAAAGTACTTTACTTAAATTGCTGCGTTCTGAGCTTTTACCTGATCAAGGTGAAATCCTTTGGCAACCAGACATTATGATTGGCTATCTGGATCAGCACACTACCTTTGATCCTGAGTTAACCATATTTCAATTTCTATCAAGCGCCTTTGAGACATTATTTGAAGCAGAAAAAAATTTGAATAACCTTTATACACAGATGGCTACAGATACATCCCCTGCAGTGCTTAACCGTGCTGCTGAGTTGCAGTCTTTACTGGAAAAAGAGCAGTTTTATAGTTTGAATTATCGTATTGAGCAAATTGCCGCTGGTTTAGGAATTGATGTTTTGGGGATGGCCAGCAAGATGGGTAGTTTGAGTGGAGGACAGTGCCATAAAGTAATGCTAGCAAAGTTATTACTTCAGCAACCTGAGGTTTTGCTGTTAGATGAACCCACGAACTTTTTGGATACTGCGCATGTAGAGTGGTTAGCTAACTTCTTGGCTAATTATGCTGGAGCTTTTTTAGTTGTTTCTCATGACATTAGCTTTTTGGACTCTATTGCAAATGGAATCTGCGATATAGATTATCAACAAATTAAAAAATATAAAGGTCACTATTCCAAAGCAATGTCTCAGAAAGAGCAGGAGCGTCTTCAGTTGCAAAGCCAATATGATGCTCAGCAGCGCCAAATACAAAAACTGGAAAATTATATTGCAAAAAATGGTGCTGGTGTGAATGCAAAGATTGCAAATGGTCGAAAAAAACAGTTAGCTAAAATTGATAGAATTGAAATAAACAGGCAAAAACAAGCTTACTATTTTACTTTTAAACACTCTCCACTCAATGCACAGACTGTCATTGTGAGTCGAAAATTAAGTATTGGTTATACCTACCCATTATTGCCAGATCTTAACTTATATATTCAGCGTGGCGAGAAGATTGCAGTGGCAGGTTTTAATGGAGTGGGCAAATCTACGTTACTTAAGTCGTTAGTTGGCGAAATTCCACTGCTTTCCGGACAGCTTGAGATCACTAAATCAGTTAAATGGGGGTACTTTGCTCAAGAGTTATATTGGCCTTACCCTGAATCTACTCCAGTACAGGTGGTATGCTCCGCAAATACCACGCTTACCAATAAAACAGCTCGAAAATACCTGGCTGAGTTTAGAGTGGCAGGTAGTAAAGCAGTACAACCTATACATACACTAAGCGGTGGAGAACAAACCAAGGTGAAGCTGTGTTGCTTGGCGGTTGAAGAAACCAATGCGCTGGTACTGGACGAACCGACAACACACCTGGATATAGAAATGAAACAAGCCTTGAAAGAAGCTCTGATTTGCTATCCGGGAACTGTTATTTTGGTTTCTCATGAACGGGAATTTATTCAAGGCTGGCCGGACCGAGTAATTGATATTTCTTGTAAAGCGCTGGTTTAGCTGAGGTTGAAGAGTAAACAACACGTTTTGTGCTTTGGACTGCTAGTATAAGAAAAAGCTGTTAGACAGGTTATGTCTAGCAGGCTAGAAGTTAATTAAGCAACGCTTTTATCTTTCGGCCTTTACCCATTGGCATTAAGTGTTGAAGTCACTACAATAGCGCGTTTTGCGGATAAGTCTTTTAGTCATGAAGTTTCCAGGCAAGCGCAAAGTTAAGCATTACTTCCCTGTGGGTACTCCACGTCCCTTTTCCCCTGAGCGTGATCTCATCGCTGAAGCTGTCTATCCCTTGGTTGGTGTTGAACAAACGCTGGTAGACATAGAAGCCCATGTCTCTTATGAATTCATGGAAAAGTATGGCATTCAGCCTGGAACCTCAGTATTACCAAGTGCTGAAGTGGGGGAAGTGATACTTGCAGATCTAACTGCCCAAGGCTTAATTTGCAATCAACAAGCGGGTAGTACTATTGGTAACACATTGCATAACTTTTCTATCTTAGCTGACGCTCCTGCGATTCAGCTAGGAGTAATGGCTGATCCTATCCATGTTGGTTCACCTGCATACCACTTCCTCAGAACGACCAGTACCCGTGTTAACTTAGACTATATGCAACCAGTAGGTAGTATTGGCCGGGCATTGACGTTAATAACACCTGATAGTGAACGTAGTTTTGTCATTCTGCCTGGAGACATGGACTTGCTCAAACCAGAGTCTATTCCTGAAGAAGCTTTTGAGCATGCATCTGCTGTTGTATTCAATGCTTACCTGTTTCGTACACGTGAGCATGGCACTATCTATGAGGCAATGGAAAAAAGTATTGAGCTTGCCAAAGCCAGAAACTTACCTGTGGGTTTAACGTTGGGTACGCACTTTATGGTTTCTGAGTACCGTGATGAAATCGAAGCATTTATTCGTGCTCACGTTAACTTGATTGCCTGTAACGAAGATGAAGCTGAAGCACTGACAGGAGAGGCTGACCCTCTCGGTGCCATGGATAAACTATTAGACATGGCTGATATGGTGCTACTGACAGCAGGACCTGCGGGTTTATACTTTGGTGGCTACACTGATGAGCAATGTGCAAGAATTACCAAGTACCCGCTAAAGTCAGGTGTTATCCCTGAATACAACCGTTACGAATTCTCCCGGCCATTACTCAAAGAGGATTGCGAAGAGCCTATTAAAGTTATTTCGCACATAAGTCCATTTATGGGCGGGCCTGAACGTATTGTAAATACCAATGGTGCAGGTGATGGTGCATTAGCGGCCTTACTGCATGATATGGCAGCGAACCGTTTCCACCTTAAAGTCATGCCAAGCTCAAGTAAGCACGATCGTAATTACATGACGTATTCTTCTTTTGCTCAAGTTTGTAAATATGCAAACCGGGTAAGTTATGAAATTCTTGTGCAAAGCTCACCACGCTTAGCTCATGGTTTACCAGAGCGAGAAGACAGCTTGGAAGAAGCTTATTGGGATATGTAGTTATTTTTAAGTAGCTTCGCTTAAGTCGACTTTAAAAAGCCAGGATTTTCCTGGCTTTGTTATTATTGATCCACTGTATTTCCAATAGATAAAAGACTTTAGTTGCTATTAATTAATACATCTTACGTTTTATACTTAAACTAAAACATAATGCGTCATTACGCAATAATGGGCAAAAATTAAACTCTGACTTTAAAATCAGCAAGATAGATCAATGAATCTTATTTATAGCCTATCCAGCCACTTTTTCGAAAACAAGTGCGTTTAATTCTTGCTGTAAACGCTTTTTGGGTTTGTGTTCAGAACGAATTCTAGCAATACGCTTTTCCCATTCCTTAATGCGATCATTATTTTTATACACTGCATACATTTTACGTAAATAATCCATGGCTGCTATATAAGACCTGGCATTTACTTCAGCAATTAATGACTCAACGATTTTGTCCCAAATTGTTAATGCAATATTGGGGTGGGTGTCAGCAACGGCTTCTGCAACATTTTGTTGATGGCGGTGGTAGCGACTGAAAAATCGGTTACTATTGTCTTTTTGGCTTTTTAAGTAGTATGCAACCACATCATCATTACGTTTTTCGTGAATGGCTATTGTAATGAGTAAGCTGTAGTCAGGAAAAATTCTTTTAAACTTACTTTCTTGAGGGTAAAGCACCTCTGGCTTAGGTAATGGCCAGTCTTGTTTACGATTATTTTTAGCCGTTAAATCAGGCCGCTGACCCACTTCTAAATAATTTAGAATTTTATTACGTACCTCATTCCAACAGTTTACTTTCTCACAGGCTTTTTGCAAACTTCGATAGGCCTCTAGAGAAGGCAACTCAAAAAAGCTTTGCGCATGGTAAGCAGCCATTAAGTCGTATTGACGGTTTTGTTTAGCCATCTCAGATAATTTTTTTTGCAGTTGGTTTGCTATTCCTGGCGAATCCTCCAATGTTTTATAAAAACCATCAATACACCACTGTCGGGCTTTTTCGACTTCACCGATGCTTAGTAATTCATCGACAAGGTCTTGGTAATTTTCGCACTGCTCCACTTCTGTTTCCAGTAGAGATACTATTTTTTCAGATTGTTCACCTGCTTTTAAAGCTTTTATAATCTGTTCAACTAACTGTCTACGAGAATAACGTTTAGAAAAGTTGCTGCTCGCGGATAACGTAGACATTGCTTTTAATTTATTTATAAGATTATCTGCAACGTGTTGCCAGTCAGTCGGCGTGTATCTTGAAAAATCGAATAGATTATAGACATTATCTAATACCCTAATATCGTCATTTAACTGCCGATCAATAATCCACAGTAGTTGATCTACAGGGGATAGGCTCGTATTAGGCAGTGCTTGTACAATAATTTCCATGCATTCGCCAATTTCGCTTGCTGTTTCACCTTCGTCATTGGCATTTTGTGCTTGATTATAGCCCTGTTGCCACAGATACTCCCCTAGCTGCAGAACATCATCTGCATGACCTTGCTTTAATAGTGCTTTTAACTGGATGCGAACGGGAGCATAATCTGGAATATTACTGTCATTGTCCCAGTGGTTAGACCAGGCATCGATTCGGCTTAGTTCCCTGATTTTTTTGTGTAATAATTTAACCTGCTGTTTAACACTACTATGATTAAAGCGATGACTTTCTAGAATTGCTTTTCTTATTTCAGGATATCTATTCGTTATTTCAACTAGTAAATCACACAGTTCTTCATGGCTTTTTTTAATCAGTACTTGATGTACTTGTAACTCATAACTGGAGAGCGTTGTTTCGCTATTAATTTCCAGAGAAGACGCATCATCTTCATCGTAATCGCCATAAAGCTCATAATAAAGATCATCATCTTCCGTGAGTAATGGAAATTCCTTTGCGTTTTTCAAATACTGTCCAATTTTCAAAATCAATGCAACAGCATGTTTACAGTTTGCAGAGTAAGGACAGCTACAAGTACCAGTTAATTGGCCTTCTTCATCTAATAGTATGCGGGTTACGTAAAACTCAGTACCTTCAACTTCAGCAATCAACTCATCTTGTTCGGTGATAAAAATATCGCCTACATAATCGATATAGCCTTTACCACGCTTAACAATAGAAGCACCTGCCCAATCGTACAAATCATTCATGGTTAGCTTGCGGATAAACTGATGAATACTTGTCATTACAACACTCTTAACTAGTCCATTTGCTATTGCTGGAGACACTTTTAGGTAATTGTGGATCCACAACTATACTCTGAGCACGG
>NZ_JAGSOY010000051.1 GCF_018837975.1 Zooshikella harenae
TCATTTCACGGAGATGGTATTCACTAAAACGAACGCTTATTAAAAAAGTCGGTAATGATTTGGTTGTGAGTATACAGTTAGCAAAATACCCACAAGCTTAACGAAGGGTTCGGCCAGGCATTCACTTTATCTACCTATTTATAGGTAATAATAGGTGCTGACCTATTTGCTTTTATTCTTTGCTGGAAGGGGATACTGACCAGTGCTAGTGTTAAGTTAGCCTTATTTTAATTACATTAGTAATGCATTGCATTGATAATCTTATTGCCGAGAATTGTTCATGATAACAAAGTTGAACAGCTCATTATCAATTAGTTTGTTTTCAATAGTATTTTCCTTTGTGATTTTACTGTCACCTGCTTACTGTAAAGAGCTTAAATTCGCTGCAACTGAATGGCCCCCTTATAGTGGTGCGAACTTAAAAGGTAATGGTTTTTCTCCTCAACTTATTAAAAAAATTTTTAGTAAAAATAAAGATGAAGTCCAGATATTAATATTGCCATGGGCTAGAGCCCTTAAAGGAACAATAGAAGGAGACTATGATGGTTTGCTTGATGTTTGGTATTCTGAGGAGCGAGCTCAAGAACTAAATTTTTCTGATCCTTATATGTATAATCGAATAAAATTTATTAAGCGTACCAATAGTGATATTACTTATAATAAATTTTCTGATCTAAAGTCTTATCGAATAGGAATTGTACGTGATTATGCATATAATAAAGAGTTTGATGCATCTAAAGAAATAGCTAAAATTTCTGAACGAACTTTTGCTATTAATTTTTATAAATTGTTACATCATAGGATAGATTTAACATTAGAAGATGAATTGGTTGCTCGACATGAAATTAAAAAAATATCTCCGCTACTGCTAAAAGAAGTAGTATTTTTACCTAAAGTATTATCTGAAAATAAATTACACGTAGCTTTTAGTAAAGAAAATAGAGCGCTTGTTGAAGTATTTAATAGTAGTCTTGAAAAAATGCAAAAAGATGGTTCTTTGCTGCAGTTAATGCTAGAACATGATTTTTTTATTGAGCCAAACCCGACTCTTTAATGCTTAAGTGAAATGTTGCTATGAAATAAAAAGCCGGACATGACTCCGGCTTTATGATCTTTTAAAATATTTATTGTGCAAAAAATAGCAGTAACTACGCGCGTTGTAGTTGTTGTGTATATGCTTGAGGACTGAATTTAACTATACAGAGTAGCGATATAACTGATACTACAGAAATATAAACACCTGGTAGTACTGGGTTATAGTTACTTAACATAAGATTAATGGTTGGTGTAAATCCCCCAAAGAGTACCAAGCATAAGTTATAGCTAATTGCTAACACAGTGGTACGAGTACTGACTTCTGTACTATCAACAAGTGAGATTGGCACACAAGAAAGAATGAGAGCTGCAATAATAGCCCATAGTAGTTGTGCTGAGAGTAAAGCGAATAACCCTGGTTGCTGCATAATATAATAAATTGGTGTTCCAGCAATAATGGCCAAGATAAAACCAGTACCCATCACTTTTTGCCAGCCTAAGCGATCAATTAATAGACCACAAACGGGCATAAGGCCTGTCAGTAATATTGCATTGAAAACAGGCAACCACAGTTTGACTTGGTCTGATACTGGCAGTCGTTTTACTAACATTTGCCCTGAAATATTATAAGTATAAAAAACAACCGCAGGCGCCATAATCATAATAAAGATAAAAATGATGCTGCGATAATGCTGTGTTAATGCCTCTTTGACAGGGGCTTTCGTAAAATGTGTAAGTTTCTTGCGCGCAGCTTGAAACTCAGGTGTTTCTAGTAATTTGAATCGATAATAAAGACATATTAGTAATGTAATGAAGCCAATGCCAAACGGTAAGCGCCAACCCCAGCCAATAATTTGTTCTTCTGTTAGCCAACTATTAAGCCCCATCATAACTAAGGTTGCCAGTAATACACCGCCAGTGGTTGAGATTTGAGCAAAGGTACCGTAAAGTCCCCGTTTCCCTGTTGGACTTGATTCTATTAAGTAAGTTACGAGTGCTGGGTATTCTCCTCCAATAGCAATGGATTGTATGACTCGTACTAACAGTAAAATTATAGGAGCAACAATACCCAGTGTTTCATAGGTTGGCATGAGTGCAATTGCTATCGATGTAAACGCTAAAATACCCCCAGAAGTGTACAAAGCAACTCGTCTTCCGTAAGCATCTCCTAAATGTCCAAATATTAAACCACCAATGGGGCGTGCTAAAAATGACATTGAAAAAATGGCTAATGTCATTAGTAAGCCAGAATTAAAATCTGTATTGGGAAAAAACAACTTAGTCAGCACACTGGATAGGCTTGCATAGACAACAAAATCAAGCCATTCGAAAGCATTTCCAGCAATAACCAGTGCTATTTGTCTTTTTGAAATTGACATATACTTCTTATCCTTCCTTGTCCCCAGCTTTAATGTTTAAAGCGTATTCACTGCTGATGAGAATCTGAATAATTACCATAATACAAGGCATTTGGTTGACTGAGTTTCTTCAGCATAATGCTTTATAGGAAACCGCCTTGAAGAAAACATACAATGTTCAGCAAACCTAGAATGTTTAAGCCTGAATTCCTATAAAACTAACATTGTAGGGTATAATAAAACTAAGCTTTCATTAAACCAATAGACTGACTTTTTTCCTTAAATTGAAAGTAAGCAGGGTGATCTTCTTTTAGTTTTGCATTGATACGATAAATAATAGCTTTTATGCCAATTTCACTTAGTCCTAATGAATTGGCCATTTCCTTAGTAGAGTATTTTAGATTAAGCAAATCCAGGCACTGTTTTTCTATGTGGGTGAGATTTAAGCTGTCAGCGGGTTGCTGAATTTTATTGTTAATAACCAGTTGATCACGTAGCGAAATATCTGGCTCTAAGTAGATCTTAGAGCCAGTCTCATCAATAATATTGTGTAGGCTATTTGCTAAAGTCTGCAATTTTTCTTGAAATAACTGGTAATTACTTAGAATGTTATCTAACACAACCTGCGCAGGCATGAGACTTCCAATGCTAAATAGCTGACAAAAATTTTCATGTTGAATCACAATATCGAGCTTGTATTTTAGCCCACTTTTGTGTGCAAGCCTGGTTTCAGAGCGAAGATGGTTATTAAGTGTCCAACTATGAAATCCAGGCTTAAGCCTGCCAATGACTTTGTTTTGTAAACCATACTCCCAGTATGCTCTAAACCAGTCAATATCCGTCCCAAAGCTAGCAATACCATGATCATAATGCACATAATTGTAAACTATCTGATTAATGGGTAGCCAGCTAAAGTGACGTATTTGCCATTGAGGCATGTATGTTGATGCTTTTATAAGTGGATGGTTGTTTTTAATAATCACGGATGATCCCTCTTTCCATAGAGTGGATTAAGTAACTCCTTTGAGTATGTTTTATGGCACTTTCAGCTTGTTATCACATTTGCTAGTACTATTGTTTAAATTGTCTGACACTACTATTTATTACCAACAATCACAAACCGCCTGTTAAATTCAAGAAGCTTCCAACACAGTAAGATGCTTTTTCTGATAAAAGCCATAAGATTGCTTCGGCAATTTCTTCAGAACTTCCACATCTTCCAAGAGGAATAATTTTATCTGCGTTGTTAAAGCGATCTGTATTTCCTGTATCGGCATGAATCTCTGTGCTTATAAAACCAGGGCGAACAGCATTGACTCTGATGCCTTCCTGAGCAACCTCCTTGGCTAATCCTTTAGTGAAAACATCAAGCGCACCTTTACTTGAAGCATAATCAACATATACATTTGGGCTGCCAGTAATCACTGAGCTTGAGCTGACATTGATGATACTACCACCATTACCCCCATGGCGAGTAGACATTCGTCTAATAGCCTGTTGAGCGCATAACATAGCACCAATCACATTTGTATTGAAAATACGTTGTAAGCGATCGGGGCTAACATCCACAAATGAGGATTGTAAATCTACAACACCTGCGTTATTCACCAACGCTGTCAGTATACCTAATGAATCAATTTCATTAAACATATGAATCACTTGGTCTGGACAACTTACATCAGCCTGGATTGCCCAAGCTTTACCACCGTTTTCTAGAATTTGTTTTTTTAACTGGATTGCTTTATCTTTTTGGGATTTATAATTGATGATTACATTGTAGCCTTGTGAAGCAGCAAGTAGTGCAGTTGCTGCTCCTATACCACGGCTGGCCCCTGTGATTAAAATAAGCTTATACATATTCTTCCTTAAAGTTACTAATATTAGAAATACTGACTAAAGGAAGGTGTTACTATAGCTTGATTCTATTAAAGTGCCTAACAGTAAAAAATAATTGTTTACTGTAAATAGTTAGTATGAACTGTAGTAATTAACATAGCGTTGTTGGATAAACTTGAAAATTTTATCAGCTAAAATCTTATGTGCTGCAGTTGTAGGGTGCACTTTATCCCAAAATAAATAACCTTCACAGCTTTCAGGTTTATCGCCTGCTAAATCAAGGTTTTTCTCTGCGCGTCTATCATGGGAGTAATAAACCTGTTGAGATGGAAGTGCATCTTGCATCATTGGGTTATTTGCGAGCGAAGAGTTCATGAGCAATTGATAGACTTCTTTTGCACTCATTTCATCGAGAGTCCTTGTCTGATTGCTTTCTGATGGAAAAGTAACGTCCTTAGCAATCATCTGTTGTGATTGGTAATAATTATTGAGAAAAGGTCGCCAAATGTAACCTTTTTTATAACATGCTTGATCTATGTGATGAAAACCGTAGTAAGTAGGTGTTTTCATTATATTTGAAAATTCATAAGCGATATCATACAACCTAACATGCTTGTAACTCCGAGTTTTAATTAATCGACGTAGCTTTTTATTGTGTTCTTCAGTGATTTCTTTAAGCTCATTGAATTTTTCCGGCTCATAGTGAATTGCAAAAGGGGTAGTACTCAACAAGGGTAGATTAAAAACTAAGACATTATTGGCTCCAGCCAATAAGACTTTAGTAATGAGTTGGTCGATTGCAAGCATAACGGTATCGCTGTCGCGCCAGCCATTTGTCATATAATCATTAGCACCAGCCCATATGACTACCAAATCATTGGCTTTAAATTGATAGTTTTTTGTATATTGATTGAACTCAAAGTCAAGATTGTTAATAACCTGATAAGTAGGATTCCATGAATCTTTTTCATATGCAGCAGCGGTTGCTCCACCTTCAGCTTCATTGATAATTTCAATCTGATTAGTATACTTTTGCTGCAGCTTTTCTTTTAAATAATCCACCCAGATTGGGCCATCTGAAAACCGACCCTCATGGTAAGGGGGGCTAGAAGGTAACCATCCTTTAGACTTTTGATACATTTTCCCGGTATCACTTAAACTGTCTCCGAATATGATAATACGATCGATTGTTAATCCGGCTTGTGCGTAAAAACTCACTAGGAATAAAAAACATCCCAGTAAATACTTGAAATGTTGGATTCTATTTTTAATTATATCAATATGTAGCATCATGATACTTGTTTTTATTTTCATAAATAAAGCTATTTTAAATAGTTAGTAGTAGCGTAAATAGATACTTCGCTAAGTATCATTGAAACTGTAAGCAACTTGTGTTGATGACATGAATGCATAGGTTTTCTTTGCAGTGACTGCTTTTACATTATTCGAGCTATCAGAATACCTATTGAATAAACTGGAAGATTAATTTAATTGCATGAAAAAAAGAATATCTAAACTTGTTAAAATTTATAAAGTTAAAACCACTTCAATAAAAATAGATTACCTTCTTAGGCAATCTAAGTTTTTTTAAAAGAAATGAAGTGGTGTATAGAAATATATAATTAGGGCTGCTATCATCTATAATTTAATTTAAATGATAGAATTAGCTAAAACTAATTTTACATCAAACGTTAGAGGTGCCCTTTAAGTATCAATGAAAGTTGAGCATTGTATTGTAATTACTAAGAATTGCACTTATTACTTGAAATCAAGTATGCCTAGCACTGTTTAAAAACTATCTAGTCTAGATTAAAAGAGGTAATCATTTAGAAGCAAACCCGTACAGCTAGGTTTGCAAGTGGAATGTTACGATGTTGTAAGAGATAGGGGCACAAGACTATCCAGATAACTACTCAGGTAAACATAAGGACTTTGTGCTGTTATGTTTTAAAGCATTGATTCGAATAAGTATGCATAAAATTCGTTTGCTAACGTTTTGTGTGTTGTTGTGGTTGGATGAATTTTATCCCAAAATAAGTAGCCATCACAGTTTTCTGGAGCGTCACCTGCAGGTTCAATTCTTTGGGGACCTGATTTCTTGCTTTGTATACGTGGTAATGCATCTTGAAGCATGGGGTTGTTTGTGAATGCAGGGTTTTGAAACAAAAGTGCTAGCTCTTGAGGCGTCATTTGATCAATTGGCTTTAATGCTAAATACTCTGAATGATAATCATCAATGTAGGGCATCGTTTTTTTACCTTTGATGAAAGGTCTCCATAGATAGCCTTTTGTGTAACATGCTTGTGTTGTATTCGTTAAGGCATATTGTTCTGGATTACTCATCATATGCGCTAATAATGACTCCACATCAAACAGTTTTACCTTGTCACTATCGTATTTTTTTACGAGTTGAAGTAAACGGCTATTGTGTTCTTTTGTTATCTTAGCGAGTTCGTTTAATTTGTTGGGAAACTTTTTTTTGGCATGTGGTGTACTGTCTAATCGAGGTAAGTTAAACGCAATAACCTGGTGAGCACTACTATTTATGGCATGATTCAGTAAGTTATCGATAGCAGATAATACAGTACTCACACTTTCTTGTTTTTGGTTTAAGTAGTCATTACCACCTGCCCAGACTATGACTAAATCTCCAGGTCGGAAATAATCTTTGCTGAGAAACTGGGATAATTCATTGCTTAATGTATTGATGAAAAGGGTTACAGGGCTATTGGTAATGTCATACGCAGCAGCTGTCGCACCTCCTTCAGCTTCGTTAATTATGGATATTGGCATATTATCTTGCATCAGTTTGCTTTTTAGGTAGTCAACCCAGACAGGGCCATCAGAAAATCGACCATCATGATAAGGTGGGCTAGATGGAATCCATTTCAGTGACTTTTCAAACATTTTCCCTGTATCACTTAAGCTATCTCCAAAAACGATAATACGACTAATCGTTTGTTGCATTGCTAATGCAGGATTTAAAAAGGCGATTGCGGTAGTAATAAGCAGGAAGTGTATTAGTTTTTTCATATCGTTATATTTATGTAGTTATTTTTAGTTATGAAAATAGGTTTTTTTATAAGGTATACTTTAGTATCGATTAAATTGTAAACAATTATTAGTGATGAAATTATGTAATAAGTTATCTCCTTTAAAAGTGGGAAGTAAGTTGTTTATTTTATGCTTCCATTATTATTGACTTACAGCTTTAAAAGCTTGCCAATGATAAATTACATTAAATGAGAACTATTAACAAATTATTGATTATTTATGTAAGGGAGGTATACAAGAAAAGAAGGCTACATTTGTTGAACTTCAATCGCTATGAAGACCCAGTATGTAAAGAGTTCATGTTTTTAAGTCATGGCTTTGGGTATGTATGGGTGTTGGTATTTTTTACAGGTAAAAAATACTTAATTTGGCTAAAAAATAATCAAAAAATTATAACTCAGATTATTAACAAAGACTTCTGTGATGAGCGTAACAAAATAGTATACCTTATATTAGAGTATATTTATGTTCTAATTTTACAGTTTTGATACACTTTTCAGTAGTGATTGTTGGCAGAGAAAAGATTGTTGGCAGGCTTTAAATAAAGATAGTCGTAAGGTCTATTTTTTTTGTAATAATATCAACGTGTTGTATATGCATTAATGTTTATTCCTAGAGTCACTCATTTTTTTAATCAATATTCATGAATGTGGCATTTAGATTGCTAATTAGAAATAGCAATGAGAAATCTACCACTTATTTGATTAAATACTAAACAGTAGATTAAGTCGTGTTAAGCAGTAAACAAGGAATAATCATGAAAAAAATCGTGAGTGCAGTTGCTTTAGCCGTATGCTGTATTGGAAGTGCGCATGCTGGTTTACTTTCTGTTGAAGGTGGGGTAACTACACGTTTACCGGGTAGTCATAATCCGAATACAGGAGAAACCAGGCCAGGAATGACTGTTATTCAGGGAGCTAATATAAAAGCAACTGCAGCAGTTAAACTGACTTATACGTATCTTGGCTATGAAGCATCATGGCGTAATATATTTGGCTCTGTTGGCGGGACGTTTATTAATAAAACAACCGCGAAAGGTACAGAAATTACAGAAGTATTATCTGATACTGGATGGCTGGACTTCAATTTCAGAACACCGAAAGGCACTGTTAAAAATGGTTTAAATAACAGTGCTGGTTCATTTAAACCATCTTTCTTTGTTTCTTATGCGGGTCAAAATAGTTACTACATTGGTTTAAATGATGATGGTGGAAGTATTGATCGTGATTATGATGATATGATTTTGAAGGTAACAGCTGTTGCCTACAATTGTCCTAATCCACCAAAGCCTCCTAAACCACCTAAGCCAGTACCAGCTCCAGCACCTATAGTTCTTTTAGGATTAGGTTTGCTTGGAATTTCCCTTAGGAAAAAGAAATAATATCTGAATTGATGTTACATAAAAAAACCCGCTTAAGTGCGGGTTTTTTGTTATGAGGGTAGAAAAGCTATACTAGCATTACAAAGGTAATCTTTTAATGTCTATTTGATTGTATCCAATACAGTGGGTGGGTATATAAGTTGATAGTATTGATGAGCTAACCTCCAACTATGAAACTACTTGTTGCCCTGTGCTTATTCTGCACAATAATCAGTGTAGCTACACATGCTTATGATTTGTCTATTGCTGTAGCAGAATGGCCACCTTACTATTCTAAGAATAATATCAATGACAGCATACAACAGAAGCGTATTTCTGAAGTACTGAACCGTCAGCACATTAAACACACATATATTTGGCTGAATAACTGGGTTGCTGTGTATAATCAGACTCTGGCGGGCAAATTTGATATCTCTGCAGGCTGGATCTGTAGTGAAAAACGAGCAAAGGATTACTACTTCTCATTCCCTATAAGTATTATTGATCAATATTTCTTCCATTTGAAAGAATATCCATTTAGCTGGAATGGCTATGAGGATTTAAAAGCTCATCAACCGTTTGGTATTACAACAGGTTATGACTACGGTAACGAGTTTGCCGATGCAGTAAAAAAATATTCGTTGGAATTGAAAGAAGTAAGAATTGAACGATTAGTATTCAATTTACTGTTGAAAAAACGAGTCAACGTTGTACCGCTTAATATGGAAAATGCTATGTCTATCTTGGAAAGGTATTACTCAAAAGAGAATGCAAAAAAGATAACCTTTCACCCGAAGCCTTACCAACGAAGTTATTTACATATCATTGTTTCCAGGTCAAACCCTCAGGCGGCAAAAATACTGAGGCTCATCTATAAACTTTTTCATGAGCAGAACGATGTAATGGGGAAAAAAGTTGGAACCCCCCTATTTAGTGATGTGTGCCCTAATCGCTATCAGAAAGACTGGGTAATTGATTAGCTTAATAATCTGGCTATTCCTTTAGTCAGTAATTGTTATACCTTTCTTTAAATATTTTTAGCGAGAATGGCTTCATTAAAAAACTTTGTTGCCGTTTATATCGCCAATTGTTATATAAAAACAAATTTTAGTGTGATGCTTGTCACATATATTGGTTTTCCTGCGTGCTCAACCGTTTTCATTTCGGAAATTACATAATTAAATCACGGGCCTTGCTCATTTAAATGTGAACTGATTCCGGTGAAAATAGGCACCAGAAAAATTGAGTAGATAATTTCATCAGCTTTGCTGGTTGTTAAGCATCGATGTCGGTGAAGCTCTCTATCCTTAAGTTAAAGGGTATCCACCTTATTTAATGTCATTTGAACGTATGATGCCTCTGGTGATGATCATGCTAGTGGGTATTTTATGGGCAATGATGAGTGGGTTTAAGTTTTGGTAAGAATAGAATGCTTATCAAATTTAATGTCGTTAGCGCGGTAGTATGTGGGACTAAGATATGCGAACAAAAGTAATAGCACTAAGTTTACTCGTTTTGTTAAGTGGGATAAGCAATGCGCAGACTATTCAATTAGTTACAGAGCCATTCCCTCCACTAAATATGACTGTTACATACAGTACGTTTGGTAAAAACGAAAAAGTAACAGGTTTTGCCACTGAGATTGTTCGGGAAATGTTCAATCGTGCAAATGTTGATATGGAACTGACATTATACTCTAACTGGGATCGTGGCTATAAAAAAGCAGTTAAGAAAACAAATTATGGTATTTACTCTGCTTTCCGTACACCAGACAGAGAAAAAGATTTTAAATGGGTTGGCCCTTTGTTTAAAGAAGAGTGGATCCTATTGGCGCCTAAAGACTCTGCTATTAAAGTCACTAATTTACAAGATATGAAAAAATACCGTATTGGTAGCTACGAGGATGATGCTATTTCTGAATTTTTAGAAAAGAAAGGCATTAAAGTAGAAAAAGCTCATAACGATGTAGTTAATGCAACAAAAATCAAACTAAACAAGATTGATGCTTGGGCTACAAGCTCACTGTCAGGTCCATTCATTGCTAAGCGTCATAAATTAGATGACTTGGTTGTTGTTTATACTTTTAATAGTAGTGGCCTTTGGTTAGCAATGAATAAATTTACAGATGATGAAACGATTAACCAATTAAATGCATCTTTAAAGCGCATGGAGCAAAATGGAAGCATTGAAAAAATAATAAATAGCTACTTATAAGATCTGTTTTTGCTCCATCAGTAAGCATAAATCCTCCTTATATTTCATGGAAGTGTAAGGAGGATATCCTCCCCCTCTCTAGTTGCTATACAGCATAGAATCAGATTTTCATTGAGCATTTTTGTGTGATTAAGTTGTAGATTTTCTGTTTAAAAGCTGTGTATAACTTTGTGGTTTGATTGCCTACCTCAATGTTTGAGCTGAGTAAATCTTCTAGTTGTCATCTACCTCATTCAATCTTACTTATTAAGTTACTCAATTCAGCTACTAAGTATCTATACCCTTTGCTATGGGTATACAAACGTATGTCATTGCATTTTGTTGGTTACATGGTAACTTGCCACGTCTTTTAATGGTTAATTGTTAGCATATGCTTTCATTACAAATAGGGTTGAAGTTGTGGGTGAAGTACGCGAACAGTTTAAAAGCCGGTTCGGGTTTGTCATGTCTGCAGCCGGTGCAGCAGTTGGCTTAGGAAATATTTGGGGTTTTCCAACACGAGCCGCAGAAAATGGTGGTGCAGCATTTTTGCTGGCGTATGTCGTGCTAATCGCAGTACTTGCATACCCTATGCTGGTTGTTGAAATTACGATAGGTCGTTTTGGCCGTTCTAACCCTTGGGATAGCTTACGAATGCTGGATCGTCGTCGTATTAGCTTGTGGCTTTCAAGCTTGGCGGGTTTAGGAACTATCCTTGTACCTACATTAGTGATGACGTTTTACTGCATAGTAGCTGGTTGGTTCTTATGCTATATGTTGGCTCCAATTGCTAATCTGTTACAGTTGACCACCATTGCTGAGTGGCTGACTGGTTTTAGCATTTCACGTAATCTTGTTTCTTCCGCAGTCTTTTATATTTTGACGATTGCTATTGTGCAAAGTGGGGTACGTAATGGAGTTGAGAAGTGGTCTCAACGGCTTATGCCTGCTTTATTTCTCCTGTTTGCGGCACTCATTGCATACTTATTGACATTACCTGGAGCTTACCAGGGTTTATCTATGTATCTCATTCCTGATACCCAGAAACTTTGGGATTCAGAGCTGTTAATCAGCGCGATGGGCCAGGCTTTTTTCTCCCTGACAATAGGGGGGGGATCTATGATGGTTTATGGCTCTTATTTGGCTAAGAAAGAAAATATTCCTAAGATGGCTATGCAAGTGACAGCCATTGATACCTCCGTTGCTTTTATTGCCGGTTTACTGATTCTGCCAGCGATGTTTGTGGCAATGAATCATGGTGTACAGATTTATGGAGATAACGGTGAGTTATTAAGTTCAGATACCTTGGTTTTTGCTGTACTCCCTGCACTATTTGAAACAATGGGAGGCATAGGTAGTTTATTAGCTGTTGCATTCTTCTTATTAATGACCTTGGCTGCCCTGACTTCATCTATATCTATGCTTGAAGTGCCTGTAGCACTGATTCAAGAAAAAACACAACAAAAACGTAGCTATATCTCCTGGGGACTAGGTTTGTTGGCACTATTAATCAGTACCCTGATTATTTTTAACTTTAAGCAGTTATTTGGTTTAGTGATTGTTATATCAACGGAATATATGCAACCACTTACGGCACTGGTGACTTGTATTTTGGGGGCTTGGTTGTGGAATAGACAGCAAGTCATTGCTGAGCTGAAGCAGGGCTATCCGGAGTTGATTACTGGCTTTTTCTGGAAGATATGGCCATGGTATGTCCGCATTGTATGTCCATTGCTTATTGTGCTGGTAATTGCAAACACCTTATTTTAAAAACTCAGGAAGGATAACCCCAGGCCTGTTAATCTAAGTTTTGATGTATGTGTGTGATTGGCAGCATAGAGGCTTAACAGGCCACATTATTAAATACTATAACCACATTTTGATTATTGTCTTATTTGCATGCTTGGGGCTTTTTATCTAGAGTGTTTTCGTGGTTTAACACAATAATAAATATAACGAACATCTAATAAGATGAGCCCCTTATGAGTGTAACACGTGGTTATACACTTGCTGAGGCAAGCAGCCAAAGCCTCTTACCTAATACATCTTCTCTTTGGGTAACCATTGATCCCGCATTAGTTCTTTTTTTCCCTTGATTCCTCCTCCATTGCACTAGCAAAAGCGCTTACCAAAAAACAACTATTAAACGTATAAAAAATAAGGTCTTGGAGGTTTGTATATGGATCGTCAGCACTATTATCAGTTGATGCAAGGTGAAGGTGAGTTAGATTATGAAGTCTACTTACAGACGCAACGTTTACTGACATGCCAAAAACCCTATGATGAGTTTTGTAACCGTGATGAGTTAATGTTTCAGATTGTTCATCAAGTTCAAGAGCTATGGATGAAGCTCATTGGTTTTACACTATTAGAGATTGATGACTTTCTTGCTGAACAGCACACCAACCGAGTATTAACGCTCTTTGGGCGGGTTTATAAACTGCAACAGCAAATGATCAATGGTCTGTCTATTTTAGAAACCATGTCGCCCAAGGAATACCAGGTGATTCGTTTGCAATTGGGTAATGGTAGTGGACAAGAGTCTCCTGGTTTTCGCAGCTTACTAAAAATGGCTCCACAACTGTGGAAAAGTTATGAGCAGTACTATTTAAAACCTTCTAAGTTATCAATAGAGCAAGTTTACGACTCAGCTTACAGTCATGATGATGCTTATGTTATTGCAGAATCACTTGCAGAGTTTGATGAACAATTTAGGCTATTTCGATTTCGCCACCTATTGCTTATCGAGCGAAGTATTGGTTTGGGTGCTAAGTCATTAAAAGGGCGTTCTGTTGGCTTGCTGGAAAAAGGAGTACAACACTATTTTTATCCTGCACTATGGGAAATCCGTAACCAAATGACGGACTCCTGGGGGGGGGAGTATGGTGTTAAGCGACCTTCAATTAGCGATGGTGAAAGTTAATGAGTTACCGACAGTCATTTTATGTACCAGAAGGCCTCTACTTTCTTAATCACTCTGTAGGGGCTAAGACTAAAGCAAGTGACTTAGCTGAACAGGAGTTCAGCCAGCAATGGCGTGAGCTGGGTAATGCGGCATGGGGGCCATGGCTGGTTAGCTTACAGGGGTTTCGTGATGCAGTAGCAGATCTATTTAATTGTGAGTCTCACGAAGTTTGTCCACAGCTTAATGTGAGTGCAGGGCTAAGTAAGCTCATCGGTGCTTTACCTCGGCGTTCAGGACGTAATGTATTGTTGCTTTCTGAGTTGGATTTTCCGTCAATGGGATTTGTTGCTAAGCAAGCGGCTACGTTTGGTTATGAAGTGAAGCTTGTTCCGGCCAGTGATGGAGTGGTTGCTGTCGAAGACTGGCAGCAATGTATGGATGAGCATGTTCAGCTAGCGTTATTTACCCATGTTTTTTATGGTAACAGTTATCAACAGCCTGTAGAGCAATTAACGAAGCTTGCTCGAGAAAACGACATTTGGTCTGTGGTTGATGTTGCGCAGTCAGCAGGTATTGTTCCTATTGATTTTAAACAGTGGCAGCCAGATGCTGTCATTGGTTCATGCGTAAAATGGTTATGCGGAGGGCCTGGCTGTGGCTACTTAATTCTTAAGCATGATCGCCTTTCTCTTCTTGAGCCAACGGATGTAGGTTGGTTTTCTCATCAGGACCCGTTTGAGTTTGATATTACTCACTTCGCCTATGCTAATGATGCGCTGCGATTTATGGGGGGAACGCCAAGCATTCAATCATTTGCTGTAGCAGCTTCAGCTATACGTCAATTAACGGCTATTGGCCTGTTAAAAATCAGAGCGCATAACCTGTATTTGGGCGATGTGCTCATTGAAGCAATGGAGGCAAATAATTTGAAGGTGATAACACCAAAGCCTATGGAGCAGCGAGGAGGGACTATTTGTATTGCTATGGCACAGCCAGAAGTAGCGGTTGACAGCTTAAAGCAGAAAAATATTGCAGTGGATTATCGTCCGCGTTTTGGTGTGAGGGTTTCCCCTCACATCTATAATACAGGTGCTGAGTTAGAGCAGCTAATCGCAGCCATCCTACAGCTTGATTCTGCAGTAACAGGAAGTTGACTGTGGGTATCAATCGTCAGGGATGACGGTATAATTAGCAGCTTGGATAATTAGCACGCACTGTACGATGAATAAAGACGTATTTGATCAAAGGTTTTCTGGTATAACACGCTTGTATGGTGAGCAAGCAACTAACAGCATTGTTAATGCTCATATTTGTGTCATTGGAATTGGTGGTGTTGGTTCCTGGGCCGCAGAAGCATTGGCGCGAACAGGTGTTGGCAAACTTACCTTAATCGATTTAGATGATATTTGCGTTACTAATACCAATCGCCAAGCACACACCCTGCAAAGTACTGTAGGTCACAGCAAAGTTGCAGTGATGGCGGAACGTATACGACAGATTAATCCTGAGTGTCAGGTGGAAGAAGTCGATGATTTCATTACTGAGGAAACCCTTGAAGAATATATCTCAACTGATTTCTCTGTAGTAATTGATGCGATTGATAGTGTTAAAGCCAAAGCGGCACTTATTGCTTTTTGCAAAAGACGAAAAATTCCTATTATTGTGACTGGTGGAGCGGGTGGGCAAAAAGATCCAACACAAATTACCTACGGTGATTTAAGCAAAACATACAATGATCCGCTCTCTGCCAAAGTGCGCTCTCTGTTAAGAAGAAACTATAACTTTAGCCAAAACCCAAAACGACGCTTTAGTATTGAATGCGTTTATTCCACTGAGCAACTTGTTTATCCACAGGCTGATGGTTCTGTTTGTCAACAAAAGTCCTTACAAGAAGGCAGTACCCGACTCGACTGTGCCAGTGGCTTCGGAGCTGTGACGATGGTTACTGCGGCTTTTGGGTTAACTGCCGCAGCTCGTGCAATAGAAAAGGTTTTAAAAAGAGCAAAAAATATATCGCAATTGTTGTAGCCACTTTAATGGTTAATGGTTAGATAATCTTGTGCTATTTGCTGAATAACATTGACAATACTGTTTAAACCATTACTTCTTGATGGGCTTAAGTGGTGAGCTAAATCTAGCGTAGAAAATAACTGCTGGAAATCAGAGGCAAGAATATCTTCAGGCGTTTTATTATTTACATGGCTTATGACCAAGGTAAGTAAGCCTCTTAGAATTCGTGCATTACTATCTGCCCAAAACTGCAGTGTTTTATTTTGAACATTGAAATCAGAGACTAGCCATACCTCGCTCTCACACCCTGATACTCGATTATCTTCAATTTTATATTCTGTAGGCAATGGTGGTAACAGTTTGCTATTTTGCATAATAAGACGATAGCGGTTTTCCCAGTTTTTTTGTGCTAAGAGTTTGGAGGCTATTTGTTGGCTGTCTAATGATAGAGGCTGTAAATCCTTTGAGGAAGGATACGCGGTTTCAGAGTGTTTTTCTTCTGAATGTTTTAATATGCTATTAAGAGATTCCACTAACCAATCAATTTCTTGCCGGGTGTTATAAAAAGAAAGAGAAATACGTAACGTTCCGGCAATTCCTAAATATGCCATCAGAGGCATTGTACAGTGATGTCCAACTCTAACAGCAATACCTTTTTGATCGAGTAACATACCGATGTCTTGAATATGTTCATGGGAAAATGTCAGTGCCACAATGGGAATGTTCTTGGATTGATCTGTTGAAATTGTTGGAGTAATAATATTTATCCCTGGAATTGTATTTAGTGTCTCTTGTAGATAATTCATTAATTGATGTTCATAGGTTATTAATTGTCTACGATCAAGCTTTTCAAGATAATCAATTGCGGCACCTAAACCAATTGCGCCTGCGATATTTGGCGTTCCAGGTTCAAACTTGAAGGGAAGTTGATTGTATGTTGTTTTTTCAAAACTAACTTGCTGAATCATTTCTCCACCTGTTTGCCAGGGGGGCATAGCTTCAAGCAAATTATAACATCCATACAGTACACCAATACCCGTTGGACCATACATCTTGTGGCCTGAAAAAACGTAAAAATCACATCCTAGCTGTTGTACATCAATAGGAAAATGTCCCACGGCTTGTGCACCATCGACAACTGTAGTGACTTTATGTTGTTTAGCGAGCTTACAAAGTGCTGCAATATCATTGACCACGCCAAGTGCGTTGGATACATGCGTTAAAATCAGTAAACGGGTTTTTTCTGAAAAATGTTGTGGCAAAGTATGAGGATCGATATGTAGTGTATGACTGAGAGGTAAGATTTTAAGTTTTGCTCCAGTTTGTTGAGCAACTATTTGCCAAGGAACAATATTCGCATGATGTTCAAGTGGTGATATTAGTATCTCATCGTCTTTTTGTAAGGTTGATAACCCATAGCTTTGTGCAATCAGGTTTAAGCTTTCTGTGGCACCTTTGGTCCAGATAATCTCCTCTGGTCGCGTAGCGTTAACAAAGCGTTGAACTTTTTTGCGAGCATTTTCAAAGCGTTGGGTGGCGACACTACTTAAGTAATGGCTTGCACGATGAACATTGGCATTACTCTGTTGATACACATCGACTTCGGCTTGTATAACTGAAGTAGGCTTATGGGTTGTAGCGGCATTATCAAAATAAACTAATGGGTGCCCATGTACGGAATGGAGCAATCCAGGGAAATCTTGTCGTACTGCGTTAACGTTAAATAAGCTCATAAAGTCAGTCTGTTATTGTTCCTATGGGTTGAAAGGCAGTTTAATGTGTAGTTGCAATTTTTGGAAGTTTACCTTTAGTAATCATTAGAAATTAAATGAGAGTTTAATTGTTATTTCTAAGGTGCGTATCTATTCTTCGAATTATATCTATTGCCATAGATATTTTTCCTCCTAATTTGATTTGGTATTCAATAATAGATATTCATGATTAGGCTTATTTTTTTGCTTTTTTCTTGTTTGGTTATTTGGGTTATATATTGTGCAGAGCAAGGTACATTACCGTATGCTTTGTATCGTATTTACAAGTTTCCTGGTGGGGATAAGTTAGGGCATTTTTTAGCAATGGGTTTTATTGTTTTAACACTGGTTGCTAATGCTTTAGGTGTTTTAAAACAGTATCGTATTTTCTGTGTTATTCTCATTTCAGTGATAACGGCTATTTATGCAACATATGCTGAATTTTCCCAACAACATATTATTTATAGGACTTTTTCATACTATGATTTAATGAGTAGTTATTTAGGTATAATAATTTTAGGAATGATTCCAAGCATTATGTTAGCCCAAGCTCGTTTTAGGAATGAGTGGGCTACGGTTTTTTATTGGATTAATTTAAGAATTAAGTTGATTTTGATCAAAGCTAATTCTTAAGGGTACCACGAAAAAAAGTGTATTTTAAGCGGTGCCATTAAGCCTGTGGTTGCGGGAAAGTCGTAGACAACAGTTGAATGATATGTCCAAGTGGAAAGCCAAGTTTGTCTAGTTCAATGGTATCAAGTATATTTTTGAAGCCATGGCTGAGTGCAGTATTACCTTCCAGTAAAAGTCGGCGTTGGAAAAATAATGTATCAGGATCAACCTGTTGAGTGATTAATGCAATCGCATCAGTTAACTTGCAGCTGATACTGGCATCTGCTTTTCCTTTGTCTTGCACGATACAACGCTGAGCGTGTGGGTTATAACTTAAAAAATAGTTTAAATCACAGTCCAAGAGTTTTAGCTCGATCCACTGATCCTCAAGAAAGTCAAGTTCCCCTTCATTGACTACAGAATGCAGTAAGTGATTAAGAAGCTTTTCTAAAACATGTGTTTGTAAAGCCGTTGGGCATAACTGCACAGGTTTTGTTAGAAGTGCTGCATGTTTCTCAAGCGCTGTAAACAATAAGTTCATGGAATAATAGCTATCTTCGTTGTCATCAGTAGTAGTCCAATCTAGGAAACCTGCAAAAGAATTGCGTTGATATCAATCAACTGTAGTGTGAGCAGACTATGTTACTTTGCTGAACATTTTCCTGCTGCTTAAGGTGTCCATATGTTAGAGCTTGTGTGTCCTGCGGGTAATTTGCCTGCCTTAAAAGCAGCTGTTACTCATGGGGCTGATGCTGTTTATGTTGGGTTTCGAGATCAGACCAATGCACGTCACTTTCCGGGTTTGAACTTTTCTACAGGAAAGTTAGAAGAAGGTATTCAGTTTGCCAAGCGACAGGGCACCAAAGTCTTTCTGGCATTAAATACTTATCCACAAGGAGCACAAATTAGGCCTTGGTTACAAGCAATTGATAAAGCGGCATCGATGAATGTGGATGCTTTAATCATTGCTGACTTAGGGCTTATGGCTTACGCACATCAGCACTATCCTCACTTACCACTTCACCTGTCAGTGCAAGGTTCAGCAACACATCCTCAAGCATTGCATTTTTACCAGAAGACATTTGGCGTTAAACGAGCTGTTTTGCCAAGAGTCTTATCAGCCAAGCAGGTTGCACAGGTGGTAGCCAATTCAGCGATTGATATTGAAGTATTTGCGTTTGGTAGCTTATGTATTATGGCCGAAGGACGTTGTCACTTGTCGTCTTATTTAACAGGCGAGTCTCCCAATAAAAATGGTGCTTGCTCTCCAGCACATCATGTGCGTTGGGAGCCTCAGGAACAACATCTTGATGTACGCTTGAATGGTGTGCTTATTGATCGCTATCAGCCAGATGAGCCTGCTGGTTATCCTACTTTATGCAAAGGACGTTTTCAGGTTAACCAGGAAACATTTCATGTATTAGAGGAGCCAACCAGTTTAAATACATTAAGCCTGTTGCCAGCGCTTTATCAAATGGGGGTGAAAGCGGTAAAGATTGAAGGACGTCAGCGTAGTCCAGCGTATGTGGCTAATGTTGTGCGTATTTGGCGTGAAGCGATTGATCAGCTTAAAGTAAACCCAGAGGGCTTTCTTGTTCAGGAGCTGTGGGCTCAACAGCTATGTAAGCTGTCTGAGGGGGTGCAAACAACATTAGGTGCTTATTCACGGCCATGGCAATGAGAAATGATATGAAACTGTCTTTGTCTGCAATACCTTTCTACTGGCCAAAAGGGGAGGTTGTTCAATTTTATGAGCAAGTTGCTACAAGTGTCGTAGATTACATTTATCTTGGTGAAACTGTATGTGCTAAGCGTAATGAGCTGTCATTAGAAGATTGGCTGATAATTGCTGATAGTTTGCAAGAGGCTGGTAAGCAAGTCTATTTATCGAGTTTAGCACTTGTGTGTGCAAATAGTGACTATAAGCTGATAGAGCGTGTTTGTAATGCAGGCATGATGGTTGAAGCGAATGATATGGCTGCTGTCTCCTTGTTATGTGAAATGCAAGTGCCTTTTGTTATAGGTAGCAGTATTAATATTTATAACCATCTCAGCTTGTCTGTATTGCTGAATAAAGGACTTATCCGCTGGGTTCCTCCGGTTGAAATGTCAGGTCAACAGATTAAAGAAACATTGTTTGAGCTTGATAATACACAGCAAGAGCGTCCTGAGGTTGAAGTTTTCAGTTATGGATGGTTACCCTTAGCTTTTTCAGCTAGATGTTTTTCTTCAAGAGCAAAAGGTGTTCAAAAAGATAACTGTCAGCGTAATTGTTTAGATGATCCAGAGGGGCTAAAAGTCCAAACCAGAGAAAAAGATCAATTATTTACACTGAACGGTATTCAAACCCTGTCTGGTAAAAAATGTAATCTATTACCATTAATGAGTTCATTAAGAGCAGCTGGTGTAGATGTGGTTAGAGTGACTCCTCAACATGAAGGAACGTTAGAGGTGATACATGTTGCGCAACAAATTTTGGGTGGGAGTGAGGCTAATGACCTGGCTGAAGATGAATGTAATGGTTATTGGTATGGTGCTCCTGGCTTGATTGTAACAGGGTAATGCATAATGCATGTATAACAACACTCGTTATGCGTACGAAGTAAAAATGACCTCTAAAATAAATAGTGTTTTTGGGTTAATCGTTAAAGCAAAAACGTAGAGAACAGAAATAAAACATATGCTTTATTTCTGTTCTCTAGAGTATTATATTGATAGACTTGTAAAAAGTATGTTGTAAAGATTTTAGAATATTATATTGACAGGTGTTGTTATTTTTATCGGTTTTTTGCTAAGGGAAAAGTATCTCCGTTGCATTGAATATGCATGTTGCTTTTATAATTATTATAACCGACCTGCAGCGCTTTTAGATAAAGTAAAATGGATACCGCAAGTCTTACAGTCGTAGACATTCCCTGGGATTTCATCTCTTGGTGGCCACCTCTAAAAATGCACTTATTCATGATAGCTGTGTTAACGTTATACTCATGGCCCTGCTAGCATTAATACATATTAAAAGCTGCTATCGCTAAACATGCCATAGCAGTTTAGATCTCATGTATTCCTTATACACTGTGGTTATCCGTGCAGTGCTTCCTTGTTCTCACAAATAAACTCTATTTATAGAGGGGGCCTAATAGTTAATCCAGAGTAATGCACCTTTTATCTGAGTAGTATGTTTTTATAATATACGTATAATGTCTTATATATAAAATATAGCTATGCTTATGCAAAGAGATAAAATATTTTAGTACATACGAGGTATTGGGAAGAACGTTTTTACATATTGAGATATGCTGATTGTAGGTGTTGTTATGTAAGATACACTAAGTGGTTTTGTATCATACAAATATAATAAAAAGTATTGAAAACCTGTTGTTTAGCTTGGAGTCACTACTTGACTTGACTTGACATGGCATAGTTTATAAGTTGTGCTACGCTATTCAAGGTTAGTGATTTTAAGATGATCATATGCTGTATGGTATGACTTGTATATAAGTAAAGATCAATAAGAGAAGTAAAAGGGATCAAACCAATTCTGTTTGCAGATAACATGATCAAATAAAAGCAAACACGCATAATATGCCAATGGAGGGAGTGATGCTGCTCGTTGCCTATCGGGAGAAGATGTCTGCAGCAATAGAAGAAGAGGGGGCAGACAACCTATATTTTGTATTAGACTCAGCTTGTGAGCCTGAATTGCCTGATAAAATATGGGAACTTGATGATAACTTTAACCCACAGTGTGAATCATTATTTAGAGGAACCACTGCAGAAGACTTATTTGCACAAGCACCTTACTTAATTAAGTTGGAACCTGATAGCACACTATATGAGTGGCTTCTTAATAAGTCTTGTCAGGAACCACTAGGCTTTTTTGCTTTTTGTTCAGAAAATATTGCTGCTTATTTTGTGCACTTACAACGTGTACTGGAGTTTATTTTACCTAATAAACATTGGGTACATATTCGGTATTATAATCCTACATTATTAAGATTATTGAGTCGTACCTTAGCATGTTACCAACTTAATCAATTAATAGGTCCAGCTACACGGTTAATTGGTGCAGATTTGATAACTAATGAGCTTTTTGACTTATCTAAGGATGGTCATAATGCTGATATTTATGAAACAAGAACCTCACTCGTGATTAGCCGTCAACAGTTTTCTATGTTGATCAGTCAGGCTTTAGCTTATGCACTAACGCAGTCTATACAAAATAATTTTAAAAATGAATTAGGTGAGGGGATGACGAGCAAGACAATAGTGCTTTTTAATAAATTAAAAAAAGCATCAAGTACTGTTGATAGTGACTCACTTATTGAGCTTGGTTACATAAATAGCTTAGTAGAGTTTTTGACTCCTATTAGTGCGGAAAGCACTATTTTGAGTCAGGCTATCTTGAATTATTGGGAAAAAGTTCGCATTACGGGCAATGGTATTTTACTTAATAGTGTTGCTTAAAAAGTATTAATAACAATAGTTGCTCTATATGCATCTATTGTTATACCCATTTACGAATGACTTTTAGAGAGTAATTCGCATTCTATAAAATGTTAGTCACTTATTTTTTTATAAGCTTCTTCAATTTATCATTTGGTGCGCCCTATAAGTTATTCGCAGAGGGTATATAGAATAAGTTTGTGAGCGATGCTTAAATCTTTTTATTAGTTACCCTTTCCCCAATAGTCATCACCAATTAGCGAATTTAGACGTTTGTTTTCAAAGTAGTCTTCAATGGCCCTCCGTGCTAATAGAGAACGTTGAGATGATTTTTCTCGGTTGGATTTAACAGCGTGTTGCGTTGAAAATTGATTATTATTGTTAGTTTCAGTTGCTTCAATACGCATAGCCGCACCTTTCTGTTGTATCGTATCGTTATTGGTAAGATGCAATATTCAGATGACGAAATTATGAAATTAAAGTGACAACCTCAAGAAGAAAAGTGGTAAATATCAATGTTTAATACTACTTCCTAGAAAAGTGTTTTGATAGTGTGAGTTATTTCTCTTTTTTGTTTAAGCGTAACGTTCTTAAGTTTTCTTTAATTTGTTTTAGTTGGTTATTGATTTCTGGTTCTTTTGTTAATGCTACACCCATCGCTAACATATCTATGACAACCAAGTGAGCGATTCGAGATAACAAGGGGGTATAGCGGTCTGTATCTTCCTGAATGCCAATATCTAATACCCAGTCAGCAAGTAAGGCGAGAGGACTATGTTCTGGACATAAGCCAATCACTTTGGCTGATGTCTGTTTTACTAACTGTGTTGTTTGTAATAAAGCATCTGTTCTTCCCGTTTGAGAAATAACCACTACGGTGTCATCAGCGCTCAGTGTGGCAGCAGACATTGCCTGCATATGAGGGTCTGTATAGGCGGCGCAGTGCTTAATCAGGCGAAAAAGTTTATGTTGAGCATCTTGCGCAACAATGCCAGATGCACCAAAGCCATAAAACTCAACACGTTCACTGCTTGCCAACCTGATAATAGCTTGTTCGGCTACTGCGGGGGAAACGGTGTTTTTGGCTTTTAGTAAACTTTCAATGGTGTTATCGAATACTGTCTCCAATGTAGCAGGTGTGTATGTTTGTTGGAGACGGTAGGCTCCAAAATTACTGTGTTGCGCCAGATTTTGGGCTAACTGTAGTTTAAAATCCTGGAAGCCTTTACAACCAATTGCTCTGCAGAAGCGTACAACAGTAGGTTCACTCACTTCTGTCGCCAATGCAAGATCAGCAATACTCAGATGGATCGCAGCAGATGGATGTTTTAGTACATATGTAGCGACTTTTTGTTCAGACTTTCTTAACGCTGAAAACTGTTGTCTGATTTGATTGAGTAGGCTGCTCGACTGCATTATCAAACTCATTCCTATTAACAATGTAGTAATACTACAAAATTCTTATATTAAACGACAATTATCACGCTTCGTGTCATGTTGCACTCTTTACGAGAAGAAACTGGTCAATATGGTCAAAAGAAGCGAAAATGGGCTGATTTCTGGCGATTCAAGCGACATAGCTAAAGGTTTTTTCCACTGCTTATGGATATTTCTCATATACTGAATGACTTAAATGACGCACAACGCGAAGCAGTTACCACTACAGCAGATACTGCACTGGTACTAGCGGGAGCAGGAAGTGGTAAAACACGGGTGCTAGTCCATCGGATTGCTTGGTTAGTGCAAGCTGTTGGTCTCTCTGCACACAGCGTGTTAGCAGTGACATTCACCAATAAAGCTGCAGCAGAAATGCGGTCGCGGATTGAGTCATTACTTAATATTCCAGCAAGAAGTATGTGGGTAGGCACCTTCCATGGTATTGCACACCGTTTATTACGGGCGCACTGGCAACTAGCAGGTTTGCCTGAGCAATTTCAAATTATGGATAGTGATGATCAGCTTCGTTTGATTAAACGACTGATGAAAGAGATGGGAATAGATGATAGCAAGTGGCCTCCACGACAGGCGCAGTGGTTTATCAATAACAAAAAAGACGACGGGCTGCGTCCAGAGAATATTGAAGATTATGGTGATCTACAAACCCGTACATGGCTGAAAATATATACAGCTTATGAAGCCACGTGTCGAGCCGGAGGGTTGGTTGATTTCGCAGAATTATTGTTACGGTCTCACGAACTATGGCTAAAACAGCCAGAACTACTGAAGCATTATCAGCAACGCTTCTCGCATATTCTTGTTGATGAGTTTCAGGATACTAATGCTGTGCAGTATGCATGGCTTAGGGTTTTGGCTGGTCAACAGGCAAGTGTGATGGCGGTGGGTGATGATGATCAGTCAATTTATGGATGGCGTGGTGCAAAAATTGAGAATATACGGCAGTTTAGTAATGACTTTCCAAAGGCTGTCACAATTCGTCTGGAACAAAATTACCGCTCAACGAATACTATATTAAAAGCAGCTAATGCTTTAATTGCTCATAATAATGATCGCCTTGGTAAAGAGCTTTGGACGGCCGGTGATGATGGCGACAAAATTAATGTATATGCTGCTTATAATGAGGTCGATGAGGCACGCTTTATCAGTGAGCAGATTCAAGCTTGGGTCGATGAGCATGGCTGCTATAAAGATATTGCAATCCTATATCGCTCAAATGCTCAATCCCGGGTTCTGGAAGAAGCATTACTGCGTTCAAGTATCCCCTATCGCATATATGGTGGTCAGCGCTTTTTTGAGCGCGCCGAAATTAAAAATGCACTGGCTTACCTTAGACTATTAAGCAATCCTTCTGATGATACAGCCGTTGAGCGTGTTATCAATGTGCCTGCAAGAGGGATTGGCGACAAAACGGTACAAGTACTCCGAAATTTTGCCAGAGAGCAACAGTTGTCTCTGTGGCAGTCTGGTCAGGAGGTTATTGTACGTAAACTGCTTCCTGCACGTGCATCCAATGCACTTCAACAGTTTTATATGCTTGTTGAAACAATGCAACAAGCCACAAAAGGTTTACCGTTGCATGAACTAACAGATCATGTGATCGCTGTGAGTGGTTTGATTGAACACCACCGTAAAGAAAAAGGTGAGAAAGGACGTGCCAGAATTGAAAACTTAGAGGAGTTAGTGACTGCAACTCAAGAGTTTGACCCTGTGGAGGCTATTCCTGATAGTGAGGATGAGCTGAGTCCTCTTGCACTGTTTCTTGACCATGCGGCATTAGAGGCTGGAGAAACACAAGCAGCTCAGTATGAAGACAGTGTGCAAATGATGACCTTTCACTCTGCTAAGGGGCTTGAGTTTCCATTGGTGTTTATGGCTGGGTTGGAACAAGGCCTTTTTCCACATGCAATGTCGCTGGAAACATCTGATGGAATGGAAGAAGAGCGGCGGTTATGTTATGTGGGGATTACACGCGCTATGCAACAACTGTATCTCACATATGCTGAAACTCGTCGCCTACATGGTACTGAAAACCTGAATAGGCCATCTCGTTTCCTGAAAGAAATACCCAAAGAATTGCTACAGGAAGTACGTCTTACCACTAAGATTTCTCGACCCGTCTCGTTAACTGCTAAGCCTATGAAAGCTTCAATACCAGATACAGCGTTGGCGCTTGGACAACGAGTAATGCATAGTATTTTTGGTGAAGGGATTATTTTGAATTATGAAGGTCAAGGTGCTCAGGCGCGTGTACAAGTGAACTTTGATCGTGAGGGCGTTAAATGGCTAGTGGTCTCATATGCAAAACTAGAGGTTATTTAGCGATTAATGACCACTTCATTGAATTACTGCTTCACGTTCAGTAATGAGCAAGGTACATTTATATATACCCAATGGATGGAGATATAAAGCTCTCATAACAAAAGTTTTCCTGCAGTGAAGGGTAGATAAGTTTGAGTTATAGTGGTTAAAAAATAAAAGAAGACCAAATAAGAATAAAAGAGGATACCCGAGCCGATATAACAACAATAAACCCGTCAGCTGAGGGTATGAAATGAGCAAAGTGTAGGGAGTCATAAAAAATGAAACGTCGTGATTTTATGACTGCAGCTAGCTTAGGTGCAGTCGGGGTTGCTGTTGCTGGATGTTCTCAGCAGTCTGAAAAAGAATGCAGCCAAGTAGTTAAACCCGAAGAGAAAAACACGATACATTGGAAAATGGTGACAACCTGGCCAAAAAACTTCCCCGGTTTGGGCACAGCACCTGAGCGTTTCGCTAAAAATGTAAAAATTATGAGTAATGGGCGCTTGGAAATTAAAGTATATGGAGCAGGTGAGCTGGTGCCTGCGTTAGAAGTATTTGATGCTGTGTCCAATGGTACAGCAGAAATGGGTCATGGTGCAGCCTATTATTGGAAAGGAAAATCAGCTGCTGCACAGTTTTTTGCGGCAGTACCTTTTGGCTTTAATGCTCAGGAAATGAATAGTTGGTTGCACTATGGGGGTGGGCAAGAGTTATGGGATGAGGTATATGCCCCATTCAATCTTAAGCCTTTCGCTGGAGGCAACACGGGTGTGCAAATGGCTGGTTGGTTCAATAAAAAAATTGAATCTACGGAGGACCTGAAAGGTTTGAAAATGCGTATTCCTGGTCTTGGCGGAGAAGTGTTAAAAAGATTAGGAGGCGTGCCTGTTAATATTCCTGGAGGAGAGTTATTTACCGCATTACAAACGGGTGCAATTGATGCAACAGAATGGGTCGGTCCTTATAATGATTTGGCATTTGGCTTATATAAAGCAGCTAAATATTATTATTACCCAGGATGGCACGAGCCAGGGACGACACTTGAAGTCATTATCAATAAAAAAGCACTTGAATCATTACCTGCGGATTTACAGGAAATTGTCAAACAAGCTGTGCGTGCCTCGAATCAAGACATGCTTGATGAGTATACAGCCAGGAATAATAGCGCATTAGAACAATTAGTTCATAAGTATAACGTTACCTTACTTCGCTTACCGGATGATGTCTTAAAAAAGCTTAAAGATACATCGGAAGTAGTTGTTGGTGAAATAGCTGAAACTAATGAGCTAACGAAACGGATTTACGCATCATTTGTGCAGTTTGCCAAGCAAGTAAAGGATTACCACAAAATTTCAGAACAGGCCTACTATGAAACAAGAGCGTTATAGTTGAATCATGAAATAGCCTTGTATACTCTTTGCTATAAGGCGAAGGGTTGTTGGCCCTAGCATTAACAAAGTGGTTTATGTTGTATTTGAGGATCTATTAGGTCAATGGCTAATATTGAAATTAAACGCTCACACGGCATGAGTATTGATAAGGCAAAACAAGTCGTACAGAAGATTGCTGATGAAATGCAGTCTTCTATGGGTTTATCTTGCCAGTGGGACAGTGATTATCACTTATCCTTTAAGCAAACAGGTGTTCAAGGTTCTATTAAGGTTACTGAAGAACTTGTTGAAATTGATGTGAAGCTCAATGCTATTATGAAAGCATTTAGAGGCACAATTGAGCAACAGATAAATCAGCGTTTAGATAAAATGATAAAATAGTAGCTCATTTAAAGTTACTTGATCATATTAATAATGCTTGCCGTTATGATCGATATTTAAATGAATGTATACCCTTCACGAATCATTTTTAGGGTTTGTTGTCAGCGTTCTTGACCACCAAGGATGGTGTGAATGCAGTTCATGCAGGAGCATTTAACTGCCACCCCAGTCACTTATTAATATAACCGCCCAGCAGCGCTGTTATATCAATTAAAGTCGCTACCGCAAGTTTCACAGTAGTAAACTTGCCCTGGGGCTTCATCGCTTGACGGCCGCCGCTAAAAAACCTTCGTACTGGGTATATTGACGGTAAGCTACAGAACTCATTAGGAAAAGTTTAAAAAACCGGATGGATCATTAAAAATAGGGATTCTGACTTTTTAACTTAACAAGGCTGTTTAGATGAAAACCAGGGAGAGGATTTTAGTAACTAGTTTAGAGTTATTTAACTGTAATGGTGAGCCTAATATTACAACGATAGATATATCGAATGAAATGGATATCAGCCCAGGTAACCTTTACTATCACTTTCAGGGAAAAGAAGAAATTATCACAGAGCTTTATCTAAGATATGAAAGTGAAATTGTTGAACTCTTAGATTCACCAAGTAGGCACTCATTAGCGATTGATGATTATTGGTTATATTTACACTTAATATTTGAAACTATACATAGCTATCGTTTTTTATATAGAGATTTATTAGATTTATTGGCGAAAAATAAAAAAATAAAACCTCGTTTTACACGTGTTTTGATTAAGAAAAGAAAAACATTTATTGAAATATGTGAATATTTGAGGGATGCTTCATACTTAATTGCAAGTGATGATGAAATTGCTGTTTTAGCCGATAATGCGACTGTTATTGCAACCTTTTGGCTTAATTATGAGGTTATGCGTACCAAGAAAGGCTACGATACATGTTATATAAATCAGGGTATTTACCAAGTGATTTGTTTGGTTAAGCCCTATATGATTGATGAGCAGCGTGAAATACTAGATAAGCGTAGCCTAATTTACAAATCATCTGTTAGCTTTCCGGTATGATATATACCCTTCGTGGAAAGCTTTATCACACGAAGGGTTTAATCTCTAAGGTTATATTATACAGCGGCAGGTTTTTTAGCCGTTGATGTGGTTGAAGTTTTGGAAGAAGAGCTGGCAGTACCGGATGATGTTGAACTTTTACTGCTAACGCCTCTATCTGCTGTTAAGGCCTTTACCGATTGACTTAACTCTTCAATTTGATGACTTAGCTCTTTTAGTTCATCACGTGATCCACTTGATAGTCTATCTTTCAACTGTTTTATTCTGCTTTCTAAGCGATCAGTTGTTTTAGATTTTATTTTTTCCTTTACTTCGTCCACTTTGTTTTGTGTACGGGCTTGTACTTCTTCACCATCTTTAACCAGGTTTTCAAATAAACGAATACCTTCTTGGCCAAGTTTTTCATATTGAGCATAGGCTCCTAATCCTGCCAGCCAGATTTTATGAGCAGAATCACGAATTCCAGTAAGTAATGATTTTTCTTTATCAGTTGATTTATCAGTTTTTTTAGCATCTGACATTGTAGCGTCCTCGTTGCTTGGGCTGGGTAACCCTTTACGATGTATTTTGGGGGCTAAACCTCAGCTTTATTACTTAACACTAAGTGTTTTACTACTAAAGAAGTACTTTACTGTAAATGTCAACTTTATAAGCTAAGGGTAAATAACAGTTCTACAGTTCAATTTTATTCAATAGCTCGACTATAGCAATGAAAATTAGAATGAACATACTAAATTTGCCAATTACAATAGTCATAAGGAGGCAAAAAACTGTTGCTTAGTTGCGCTTTTAAGGTCATTGCTGGAAGCATTCTAGAAGTAGTTATTGTGTTGTGTTAGTTCATTGTAACCTGTATAAATCACTTGATTTATATAGTTAAAGTTTATAAAACCACTATTCTGTCATCAAAATTTGATACTTTTGAGATGATTGGCTTTAACAAAAATGTAACAAGCCATGGTTGGTAAACACAGCACAGGGAAATAGATATTCATGAAGAACGAAGCTGCGATAAATGACATTAGCCAACGCATAGAAGTATTAAGAGAAACTATTCAGCGGTTAGAGAAAACAGATAGAAGAGCAGCTGAACGGTTGAAAAAAACATTACAGAATGAGTTAGGAGCAGAACATCAGCCTAGCAAAACGAATGGGCGGTCAAATCCTGATCATGCTGCGATGGGAACACCCATTGTAAGGTTACATAGTAAAGATTTATTTTCTACTGCAGGAACGATTGTCAAACAAGCTGTTTCTCATCCAAAGGCAGGATTAAAGCAGCTACTGGAATTTGGTAAAGATATGTCTCAAGTAATATTGGGAACCTCAGAGTTTTTACCAAAACGAAATGATCGTCGTTTTAGCGATCCGACTTGGCTTGAAAATCCAGTTTATCGTCGTTATATGCAGGCATATTTTGCATGGTATAAACATCTTAATGATTGGGTTGATGATGCAGAGTTTGATAATGATGATAGCCGTCGAGCTAAATTTATTATCTCTCTTTTTGCAGAAGCAATTGCACCTTCAAATTCATTGATAAATCCTGCTGTTATAAAACGGTTTTTTGAAACAGGTGGTCTTAGCCTGGAAAAAGGCTTATTGCACCTACTTGATGATATTCGACATAATGGTGGAATGCCGGCACAAGTCGATAAATCAGCATTTTCCGTAGGGAAAAATATTGCTACTTCAGAAGGTAATGTGGTTTTCAGATGTGATATTTTAGAACTTATTCAATATAAACCAACAACAGAAAAAGTGTTTAAAATACCTCTGTTTATAATTCCACCACAAATCAATAAGTTTTATGCTTTTGACTTAAGCCCAGAAAAAAGTTTTATTCGTTTCTGTAATTCTATTGGCCTGCAAGTATTTATTGTCAGTTGGCGAAATCCAACACCGGAGCATCGTAATTGGGGGCTTGATCAATATATTTTGGGGCTAAGCGAAGCTGTTCATGTTATCCATGAAATTGCTGAAGTTGACACTATAAACATTTTAGGAGCTTGTTCAGGAGGCTTAACTTCTGTACTGTTATCCAGCTATCTGCAAAGCATGGATAAACCAATAATAAATTCAATTACTCAATTAGTCAGTATTATTGATACGCAAGTTAACTCTGATATAGCGCTTTTTGTTACCGAAAAAACGTTAGAAACAGCTAAACAAACATCAGCTGCTAAAGGGGTTTTAGAAGGCAGGGATATGGCACGTGCATTTGCATGGATGAGGCCAACTGATCTTATTTGGAATTATTGGGTTAATAACTATTTACTAGGGAAAGAGCCTCCAGCATTTGATATTTTATATTGGAATAATGACTCCACTAGACTTCCAGCCAAACTCCATGCAGAATTTATTGATATTTATAAAGAAAATAGCTTGATACATCCTAATTCTCTAAAAATTGCTGGTCAACCAGTTGATGCTAACGCTTTGAAACAAGATGTATTCGCAGTTGCAGGACTAACGGATCACATTACGCTGTGGGACGCTTGTTATCGGTCTACACTATTATTGGGAGGTCAGTGTGAATTTGTTTTGAGCAATAGTGGACACATTCAAAGTATTCTTAATCCTCCAGGGAATCCAAAGGCGCACTTTTTTACAAATAAAGCTCATGCTGAAGAGCCTAGCGACTGGTATCAAGGTGCAACGCGTAATAATGGTAGTTGGTGGGAACACTGGCAAAAATGGATCATTGCTCATTCTGGTGAACAAAAAGATGCGCCACCATGCTTGGGTAATGAACAATATCCACCTCTAGAACCAGCACCTGGTTTATATGTACATGATTAGGTGATCCATTGGAAACGACATTTTCAACTAATATTCGCGAACCCATGAGGGTTCGCTTTAAAACACTTAATATAAACGGCCAAATAATACGAGCAGCTATCAGGCCAGGTAATGAACCAATATTGCCATTATTAGTATTTAATGGTATTGGTGCGAATTTAGAGTTAATTAAACCTTTTGCAGACGAGTTACAAGGTGTTGAAATAATTGCTTTTGATGCACCAGGAACGGGGGGATCATCAACGCCAACATTTCCTTATCGTTTTGCTGGATTATCACGAGTAATTGGAAAAATGCTAGATGAGCTGAATTACGGACAAATTAATGTATTAGGTGTTTCTTGGGGAGGAGCGCTAGCCCAACAGTTTGCCTATGATCATCCATATCGGTGCCGGCGTCTTATTTTAGCGGCTACTTCAATGGGGTCAGTTGCTGTTCCTGCTAAGCTCTCAGTACTGTTGAAATTGGCAAGCCCAAGGCGATATGTTCAACCAAGTTATATGCAGCGTATTGCAGCCTCTATTTATGGTGGAGCTTTCCGGAGAAATGATAACTTAATTAAAAAACATTCATTAAAAATTCGTTCGCCCAGTGGGATTGGCTATTATTATCAATTATTAGCAGGGGCGGGTTGGACCAGTTTTCACTGGTTACATAATATTAAGCAACCAACTTTGATTTTAGCTGGAGATGATGATCCAATTATTCCTATTGCCAATGCAAAGTTAATGGCAAAACGAATTCCTAATGCAGAACTGCGTATAATACGTTGTGGGCATTTATTCTTGCTGACCAAAACCAAAGAGATAGCACCTATTGTCAGAGATTTTTTAACAGACAATAAGCGACGACTAACCAGCCCACTCCCTCTGGAAACTGTTTCACCTGACGTAAGTAATGAAGTTATTGAGTAATCTGCTAAGGCCACATACATTTTTATACTATGAAATGTGACCTCATATACTAGTTTAATAAATTAAACGCACTAAAATTTCAGCGACACAAGCAGGTTTGGATTGTCCTTCTATTTCAACAGTTACTTGTTGTTTAAGTTGTATGGTACGTTCATCTTTTAACTCGGCTTCAAGTAAGGTTCTTTGCGCACGAACCTTTGAGTTTACGGGCACAGGATTCATAAACCGTAATTTATCCAAACCATAATTAACCATCATTTTCAGGTTTTTGAATGCTTCTTTGTACGGTGCCGTAATTGACTCGGTCAAGTGTGGTATTAATGATAATGTTAAGTAACCATGAGCAATGGTTGTTTTAAAGGGAGAAAGTTTTGCAGCTTTTTCCGGATCAATATGAATAAATTGGTGATCTAATGTCGCATCTGCAAAGAGATTGATTCTATCTTGATCAATACTAAGCCAATCTCCTGCCCCTTCAGCTTGATTAAGATGTCCTTTAAGAATTTCTAGTGCTAATTCTGCATTATTTGCCATATTAACCATCCTAGTTAATGTTTAAGTGTGTATTAAGAATATTGCAAAGAAGACGATAGAAGCTTTGCCATGGATAATCACTTTGCTTCGGATAAAGTTACATAGTAACTGTTTGTCATAATATAATCATGAATTGACTATGTAACAAAAAGATGACAAGAGAGGCTGAAAATAATGAATCATATAACGTTTTAGATTTGGAGCGGGTGATGGGAATCGAACCCATGTATTCAGCTTGGGAAGCTGATGTTCTACCATTGAACTACACCCGCTGTATGTCTTCACCTTACATTATAAACACTATGAATACCTAAATACAACAGATATAATTTGAATTTGCGGCATTATAATACACATAAAATATGCTGGTAAATTCAATTTTGTTATTAATGTTATTTATGAGCGTTTAAGGTGGATAGTAGTATGTCAGGTAGTCATAATGTATATCAAGCGCCATCTTCAGATTTGGAAACAGTAGTTCCAATGTCAGAGGAAGGTGAACTTGCAAGTCGTTGGAGTCGATTGGGAGCCTCGCTCATTGATGCTTTTATTCTAAATATAATAAGTATGCCTGTGTTGTATGCTGTAGGTTATTTTGACGGTGCGTTGAGTGGACAACAGCCTAGTTTTACTAGTCAAGCAATGGCTATGTTATTGAGTCTTGAT
>NZ_JAGSOY010000052.1 GCF_018837975.1 Zooshikella harenae
ATTCCATCTAAAAATATTGATGTTACGTATAACCCGCTGTCTAATACGAAGTTTGACAAAGATTGGTTTCTTAAAGGCGGTACCCATGAATAGAAGAGTAATTTTACTATGAGTTATCAGGTAAATCTAAAACCCATTGATGATGATTCTAATCCGAAGAGTTCGACCGGAACGATGGCGTGGGCTCCCAAAAATACCGATATTCCTAAATGTAAAGAGTGTGGGAAAGATTTACTTCTTTTCTTACAAATTGAATTAAGGGAAGAGCTTGAACTGCCATTCCTATCTGGCAGTCAGTTGATTGTGTGTATGTGCCCTGAGTGTAATGAAATCCCTTCATTTGAAGAATTTAAAGAAGGTAAGCTTGATGAAACTTTTTGGGAAAAAAACGAGGGGCATTTCTATGTTGCTTTGTTCAGTCCAGGAGAAGAATTAGTAATTCATAAAAATGAAAAGCTCCTAAGGTCATTTGAAATGGAATTTTTACCTTCTGAAGATATAGGATCTCACTCTGATCATATCAGGGTTGGAGGAGATCCCTTTTGGTTACAAGAGCCAGAGGTGAATACTTGTTCATGCGGAGGTGAAATGAAGTTAATTTGTCAAATACCAGAAAACTTCCCTTTTTCAAAACTATCTACTTCTCCCGAACAGCCAGACAGTTTTTCATCTGATGATTATTGCTTATTTTTGGGAAATGAAACTTATATATTTGGGTGTACATCTCAATGCGATAGGCAAGCGGTTAAGGTGGTAGTGCAAGGCTAAGGTTCCAAACAGTAAGTCCCTTCCGAATGCAGAAGCTAGTTCAACGCTAAGAAAGCAATATGATGAACTGGATTTAAATGATCCAGATGCATGGTGTACGGAGTGTGCAACAAATCTATTCAGCTCTGCAGGTGGTGAAGGCAAGATTGTAATATTTTCTGGCAAAGCAGAGAATTGGCCTGCTAATTATAACTGGGGTTTGAGTCCATCTGATGTGAATGTTCCTCTACGTCATGGGCAGATTGAAAATTTTGCTCATCACTCAGTCTATACCGATGGGCGTTATATATTTGATCCTTTTGTTTCTGCTGACCCAATCCCCCAAAGTCAGTATTTGAAAATGCTGAATGAAGCCAATCCCGATGGTGTGTCATGGAGAATATCCAGTCCAGAGATTCCAAATGAGGTTAATATCGATGAAATCATCAGTAATATTAAATTAAACAAAGGGAATTTCTAATGAATAGCAGTGAAAATAGTATGAGTAGTTCTGCAAGTGAATTTCTCAATTTGATTGACGATCTTTTCGAAAAAGGATGGCATGGTTATGGGCCTAGCTTGAAAGACTCAGATTCATTGCTATACATTTCGTTTCATGTTAATCCGGAAAATTCGGACGTATTAAATGATTTGCTTGTTAAATGCATTGAAAGCTGTAACCAAGATTTTTGGAGCTTAAAAAGATCGAGAAACAATAGATTTTATCTTTGTTCAAATACTTTCAAGTCAAAAGCAGACGAATTGGGAAGTTATGAGGAAGCTGTAAAGAGTCTCTCGGATACTGGAGCAGACCTAGGAGAAGTTACTGCGAGAGAATTGAAGCTATTGACTCGAAAGCTAGCTGAAATGAGTAAATGACAGAGGGTAGTAGTGAGTTGTTCCAAACAAACGTTGGACAGATAAATCTCTTTTTAATACATTCCCAGAGAAAACAACCTTAACAACTTCGGGTATTGCAGAGCAGTCTGCGTTTTTATCAAAACATGTACCTGGTTTAACAACTGAACAGGCTACTCTAATTTTAGAACAGGGACTAAAAAGAGATTCAACAGTAGTATTTGGTGGAAGTAGAATAAGAGGTGACTTTGGCAAAGGCAGTGATATTGATGTTGGTTTTGGAAGTTTATCAGAAAAACAAGCTCAAAGAATTATCAAAAATATCAATAAAACGGCAGCCGATAATCCTAATTTCTTAAAAATGGAAGAGCTTACGATTGTCCCAGGTAAAACTACGCAGACAATCGAAACGATGACAACACCAGAGCAGTTCTTCCAAAGGTCTGGTACTAGAGCTGGTGGAGACTTGAAAGCTGGTCAGCCGTATATTCCATCGGGATCAATTACAATAACTCCCGATGGCAAAATTATTATCTTACCTCCAGGAAGTTAAAAAAATGATTTCGCTTAAAGTAAATGAAAATGATATAGATTCTAATGCGATGACTTTTAGCCAGTTAAGTTTCGGAAAAGGGGATGGTTTTCAAACTTTCTCCTACGAAATGAAAATAGCTAAGGAAGAATTATTAGATAAATTAACACCTATGTACGATGAAGGTGTTGAAGAGCTTAAAGAAGATGACCAAATCACAGGTGAATTCGAGCCTCCTTATCCTGGGGCAGCAGACTATCCTTCGCTACTTGAGTTCATCGATGTTGAAGGTTCATATCTATATGAATATCTTTATGCTTATCATAAGTTCGATATTCTTGGTATTGCTTTTAATGAAGATAATGATGTTGCTAGTTATGTAATTAATTCTTTGGATTCAATTCAGCATATAGGCGAGGAGATCGTCATTAAAGGAACTGCCATAAAAAGGTAGTTCCAAACAATACTCCACCGATAAGATCGCTTGATGAATTAATGCCTAATGGTCGAATACCTACTGTTCGACAAGGATTTAATGAGTGGTTTGATGACTTATCTATTGATGAGTTGAGGGTAATAATATCCGATCCAAAACGATATGACGCTATTGCTGATAGAATCAGAAATGGTGGTTCTAAACATGAGTGGTTGATGGTTCGGGAAATGGAAAAAGTCAAATCTTGGGGTGTGCCGATGGATGAAGTTCATCGTGTCCCCTCGGCAACTGTGTAGTTGGTTAGAAAAATTTGCTCTTACACACCTTCACCAAGGGGACACGGATTTTTAGACGAGGCACTCAAACGATGAAGTTCAGGAGTTTATGTGTAATAAATGACTGGACTGAAGAGTGAAGATAACGAAGTCTAAAATTTATTCACGAAGGATATATGATATAATACGGCACTCGTTGTAATTTACATCATGGTACAGGGAATGAATAAAAAAAGAATAGCTTCGTATGTTGTAGCTTTGTTGGGGGGGCTTTTCATCAATAGCACTTTCAGCTAATGATAGTGGTGAGGAATTAATCGAGTTTTATCCAGGCTCCCATAAAATGTGGTTTGAGACTGCTTATCCTAAGGGGCATCCATGTGCTGTAGATTTTTCGAAAAGTCGAAGTTTAATTAAGTTACCAGCTGAAGATAGCTGGCAATACTTATCTATAAATATTGATAGCAAGTATGGAGTAATTAAGTCGACTTATACCGGGTTTGGTCCACCTAAAAAAGTTCCAGTTGTTGACACTATAAGTCGTTATGATAGTGGATGGATTATTAAAGGGAAACCAAAACTACGAGAAATTGCAAATTATTATAAGAGTAAAAATAAACCATCTCGATACGATATGCAACGTTATAGTGATCTTTGTTACTTGCTTCCAAAGAATAATAATATAGAAGTAGAATTGAAATATGCTGATTTTAATGGTGATAGTATTAATGATGTGTTAGTTATTATTAAGGATAAACTATTTAAAAACTGGGCTTTACCAAAAATTTACCTTGGTAAAAGTGATAAATTTAATTGGTCATCAATTGATGGCTACTGGACCAGGGAAGCAAATTACTTTTCTTTAGCTAGAAGAAGGGATATTGGGGGAAGGTTTATAGAAACCACTCCGTCTTTTCATAGGCAAAGGTATTCCCCTATAGGGTTAGAATTTTTAGGGATGATTTATTATAAAAATGATATTAATAACTTAAAACCATTATTTAATGATTATCAGTTTGACTACTACCCCGTAAGAGAGCTTTTTAGCTTTGGGACGTTAAGTATTGACTATACAACAGCAAACTTTGAAGTTACCGACCGCAACAAAGACGGCCGCGACGACCTAATCATCAAACAAGCTGGTAAACCCGATTTAATCTCATTTGCCGAACCCGATGGCACGTTTCTTAAAGCTGAAGTTGACACAGGCATAGGCAAATACAAAGGCCCATCCCGCCACCGCAGTCGATTTTGCAACCGTGAATTATTGACGCAGCACCCTGAGCAAAACCCCTCATCTATTCATTACGATGATATTTGTCGTACCGCTTATGTTACGCCTCCTCGAACGGGCAGTACCACGCTGGAACAATTAATTCCTGCAGAAAATACGGCTTCTGTCTGCCCTGTATTGGTCAATACCGTAAAAGCCAAACAACAGGTGGTCAGTCAATTAGGGGATTTAACGGCGCGTTATAAAACCATTGTCGGCTCTTTGGATGAGGCTCAATCTTTGCGTGCACTGGTGGCTGCGAAAACAGCAGCCTATCAAGAATTACAAACGGCCTATACGGAAGAGTACAAAGCCCATACTGATTGGTTAAAAGCCAAACGAGAGTACGCCCAATTAGACTATCAGTGGGAAATTTGTTTGGCACTAGCCAATAATGCCAGTGGCAGTTGTCCCAATGAACAGCAATTATTGACTACGCAACAAGCTAAACTAGACCAGCTTGCGACAGCACTGGACCAATCCGTAACACTACGTCTTGAGAAACAAGCCGCGTATGATGAAGCGATTAATGCTTATGAGGCTCAGCTAGTAGCATTAGTGGAACTGGATCAGCAGTTAAATAATGTATTAAACCAGTACTATGAATTAGCGAATAAAGAGCTGGCGGTATTTAAAGAATATGCACAGTTAGATGGTGCCACTGCAAAAGTACATTATAACCTGAACTGGCAGGATCAACTCCAACAGTATCAAGCGTTAAACAATAAGCTTGATGTGACATTCAAACCCATGCCATTATCGGATGTGAAGGTGATTGCCACTTTGCCTCGACAACAATGGGAAACACCGATAGGTGATGTTGATATCAGCTTACCTAATGTGCTGTATACTAAAGTCGATGACAGTAACCTACTGGGGTACGAAACAGCTTTAATGCCTACAGGCGAGGGTACCATTAACCAAACAATACAACGTTATCCATCCACAACAGTTAATGCCCCTGAGCAAGTTAACAGCACCATTGGCTTAAGTATGAGTGGCTATTGTTTATCCTATGCACCCAACAGTCCGTATCCACAAGATGCGCAAAAACTAGCGGCTCATGTAGCTCCCTCATTAAGTTACGAGTTTGAAGAAGAAGTCAGACGCGGTTATATAGCGAAATACAATCTCTACAAATTTATTCAAACTATTGTCCAGACCAAAAAGAAAAAGCGTTGGTTTAAGAAAAAGAAAAAAACCTACATTATTCGCCGTGTAATTACCAAAGACTGGTTTAATATCCAATTTGATAGCAGTACACCAGAATACACTTTCTCCATAGCTGAGCAGGATGCGATTACCCAACAGGTCAAAGCTAATCTTATTCATCGTGCGAATAATCAAATCGGTGTGATGTATGGCTACGCCAGCAAACACTGTCAATTCAAAGAAAATGAAGATTGTTTAGCGGGTTATTGGCTAGGTCAACCTGATGGTCCCGATGGTGATACCAAAGCGATTGCCCATTTTAAATCTGGGAATAACCAATGGGTCGCCGAAAAAGTGTTTGGGATAAGGTATCTCAAGCAGCAACGGTGGATGCAGTTTGCTGATTAGGGTAATTCTTCATGAGGAACGCTTATCGTTTGTTGCCTGCGTTCCTCACTCCAGTCACTTATTAATATAAGCTCTTGGAGATTCGTCACTTGGCAGCCGCCGCTAAGCGCCCCTCACTGTGAATTACAGTTGAGATCATTAACTTGCACAATCTCAAGCCTCCCCTTTTTGAAGGGGGAGGTTGGTGGGGGATGTTTTGGTTTTATGAATATTGGGCTTATCCTAAAGCTCATTCACGAAGGCTGTATGTTATAATACGTCACTTGTTGTTATTTATATCATGGTACAGGGAATGAATAAAAAAATAGTAGTTTTGTCTATATTAATGATATTTGCTTTTGTGGGGCGACTATCCAAAGCCTCTCCTATTGATGAAAGTGCTATAGAGGTAGGTGGTTTTACGCCAGGTACATATAGTCTTAATATGATACAGGTTCCATCAATTGTAGTTTCGTATCCATCTTTTGAATGTGGTTACGATAATTTTATACCTGTGTTAAGGAAGAGTGATTATTCAGCTTATTTATATCCTATAAATGATCTTTTTGGGCTTGTGTTGAATTTAATTCAATCACCATATGGGAAACCTGAAGTGAGAAAAAAATTTGGGAGTGAAATGTTAAGCTTAAATGCATTAATTTTACCTAGTAAACTTAATGAAAGAAATCTAGAGTTTGTTGAAAAAACTGGAGTGAAAAAGTGTTCAGGCAAGGGGGTTGTAAATAATAGTAAAGTATTGGACAGCAGGTTAGTATTTGGTGACTTTAATGGTGATAAGTCAGGTGATCTCATTCTGATTATAAAGCTAAAAGAAAATATACAGCATATAAAAAATTATAGTTTTATTTTATTTGGTAGTGATAAGCTGTTATGGAAGAGTAAGCAAAACATAAAACTTCCTAAAGACCAGGTTTTTAGTATGGTATACGGTAGCTTACCTGATAATGCTAAAATGAGTAGTATTTCTCTTAGTCTTTTGTGGCAGTTTGATTCAGTTTTATCACCTCGTACAAGTGTCGACTTATTTAGCTCGAAAATTATTGTTCAAGACCGCAACAAAGACGGCCGCGATGACTTAATCATCAAACAAGCCGGTAAACCTGACCTTATTGCTTTTGCAAAACCTGAAGGTAATTTTACAAGTGCTGAAATTGACACAGGTTTAGGCAAATACAAAGGCCCATCCCGCCACCGTAGCCGTTTTTGTAACCGTGAATTATTGACTCAACACCCTGAACAAAATCCCTCATCGATTCACTATGATGATATTTGTCGTACGGCTTATGTTACGCCTCCTCAAACAGGCAGTACCACGCTGGAACAGTTAATACCTGCTGAAAATACAGCTTCTGTCTGCCCTGTATTGGTCAATACCGTAAAAGCCAAACAACAGGTGGTGAGTCAATTAGGGGATTTAACGGCACGTTATAAAACCATTGTCGGTTCTTTGGATGAGGCTCAATCTTTGCGTGCTTTGGTGGCAGCGAAAACAGCGGCTTATCAAGCCCTACAATCAGCGTATACTGAAGAATATAAAGCACATACCGCATGGTTGAAAGCCAAACGAGAATATGCGCAGTTAGATTATCAGTGGGAAATTTGTTTGGCATTAGCCAATAATGCGAGTGGTAGTTGTCCCAATGAACAGCAACTATTAACCACGCAACAAGCTAAACTAGACCAGTTTGCGACAGCACTGGACCAAGCCGTAACGCTGCGTCGAGAAAAACAAGCCGCATACGATGAAGCAATTAATGCCTATGAAGCACAGCTTGTAGCATTAGTGGAATTGGATCAGCAATTAAATAATGTATTAAGCCAGTATTATGAATTAGCCAATAAAGAACTGGCCGTATTTAAAGAATATGCCCAGTTAGATGGTGCCACTGCAAAAGTACATTATAACCTGAATTGGCAGGATCAAATTCAACAGTATCAAGGGCTAAACAGTAAGCTTGATGTTACCTTTAAACCGATGCCATTATCGGATGTGAAGGTTATTGCTACCTTGCCTAGACAGCAGCGAGAAACACCCATTGGTGATGTCGATATTAGCTTACCGAATGTGCTGTATACCCAAGTCAATGACAGTAACTTATTAGGGTATGAAAGTGCCTTAATGCCAAACGGCGAGGGTACCATTAACCATACCGTACAACGTTATCCTTCCGAAACAGTTAATGCCCCTGAGCAGATTAACAGTACCATTGGCTTAAGTATGAGTGGTTATTGTTTGTCCTATGCACCCAATAGCCCGTATCCGCAAGAGGCGCAAAAACTAGCGGCGCATGTAGCCCCCTCATTAAGCTATGAATTTGAAGAAGAAGTCAGGCGCGGTTATGTGGCGAAATATAACCTCTATAAATTTATCCAAACCATTGTCCAGACCAAAAAGAAAAAACGTTGGTTTAAGAAAAAGAAAAAAACCTACATTATTCGCCGTGTGATTACCAAAGACTGGTTTAATATTCAGTTTGATAGTAGTACACCAGAATATACCTTCTCCATAGCCGAGCAAGATGCCATAACTCAACAGGTCAAAGCTAATCTTATTCACCGCGCTAATAACCAAATTGGAGTGATGTATGGCTATGCCAGCAAGCATTGTCAATTTAAAGAAAATGAAGATTGTTTAGCGGGTTATTGGTTAGGTCAAGCCGATGGCCCCGATGGAGATACCAAAGCCATCGCCCACTTTAAAGCAGGAAATAACCAATGGGTAGCCGAAAAGGTGTTTGGGATACGGTATTTGAAACAGCAGCGATGGATGCAGTTTTCCGAATAGGGTAATTCTGTTAGATCTTTAACCCCCACCCAACCTCCCCCTTGCCAAGGGGGAGGCTTTGTTACATAAGAGATGTTGACGTGTTACTGTGCTTTAGGGCGGAAAGTAACCGTTGTGGTTTTGTCAACAAATGATACTTGATCTACTTTCTCCTCTGCGGTGTGACTGTTATTTTGTATAAAAGTCACTTTTGTTGAGGAAGAGCCAAAACTAGATAATATGCTTCCTGCAACAGCAAGGTAGTTGCCACTTGCAAAACTTGCAGCAACATTGACTAACATACTCTCGCTTTTACTTAATTTATCAACAAGTTTTTTGTCATAAGTGAATTTACAGGCATCATTAAAAGCGCGTAATGTACTGTTTTCGGATTCATTTAAGTTATCACTATTGTTTTCTGAAGCGTTAGCTGTTGAGTCGGAGTTTCCACTGGAAACAGTATTAGCCACTTCTTCAATGATATTGGGGGATGAACAGTCTGCATTTTGTAATAGTTTTGCAAGCTTGCCAACACCTGTCTCAGGTAGCTTAGCTTCGGGGATATTAGTACCAATATTGTTAAATAAAGATATTTGCTCTAATACTCTCTTAAGCAGTGTATTTCTTATGTCTTTTGTTAGCTGCTCCTGTTCTTCAGGAGTCCATGTAAATCGACTATCATCTGCATCGAATTTTATATCAAATAGTTCCTTCGAGTTTCTATCTTCAAATATTTCATGTTTTGATTTAGAGCTTAAAAAGCCATGTTTGTCTTTTAGCTCTTCAATCCGTTTATAAATTTGTTCAAGGTTGTATTTTGCTGTGTATTTTCTATGGACCTTCAACTGAAAATTATAGTTAACTTTAGGACTTACATAGGTGTCAAAAATTTTATTGTAGTCAGAGTTATCTTCATTTATAAGTGTACACATAGCATTAACACTTAAATCAAGAGTTCCTCTCATGCTATGGCTAAAACCAATTTCTGCCGGTTCTCTGGTTGATAAAACAGTTGTCAATGTCGAAACTGTGTTCCCTTCTGGAGGATTAATTGCCGATATTTGGTTTTTTATTCCTGGAAAGTTTGTTGCTAATATTACTGGAAATCGGTTTTCTCCAATTGTATCGGCTCTTAGATTGATATGAAATGTTGCGTTATTGATAGGTAAAGGTAACCAAGTCAGATTGGCATTAGGATTTTGTTCTGCGTAATCATTAATAAGTTGTTGCCAATTTAAAAAATAGCTTAGCGAAGCACTACCTCCAATTAGGCTTGCATACTTTTGGAATGTATTTAAAGATTCAAATCTTATTTTTTCTATAGATTTAACTAGATCAGCCGTTTTTTCTTGCATTTCCTTTAAATCATTATTCCGGATAACTTCCAGTCTGATTTTTCCCTGAATATCTAAAAGTGCTATTTGAGCATTATATAGTTCTTCATCAACAGCTGAAACATCTTTTTTGATTGAAAATAGCTCTTTTTGTATTGTTGAGGCTCTATCTAATTGAGGATTGCACTTTTCTTTATCCTTAATTGTAATATCAGCAAGACAGTCTTCATATTTTGTATATTCTCTATTAAATCGAATAGTAATTTCTGATTTCTCGGCCTTTAATTTGTTAAGTTTAGTTGATAATTCGTTTATTTTGGTATTTATATTGGCTTCTTCTGTTTTGTATTCTCCAAGCTTAGATTCTTTTATTAGCTGGTTGTATTCTTTGACTTGTTCTATGTAGCTATCTAAAAGTTCTTTTTTAGCTGTAGCTGCTTTTTTTGATACATCATAATCTGGGCAGAATAAATAGGTTGTACTTTCTTTATGTAAGTGGTTAACCTCGAAATCACCGATCACTGGTGGTGCAACATAAGCTGTTTGACATGACTCATCAAAGTAAATCCCAGTACTCAGTAACGGATGGTTTAGTGTTAACTGACAGTTATTTTTATAAAGTGGTCCACCTGCTGCCAATGCTGAGCTTGATATAGCGAGTAGAATGCTTGAAGCGAGTATACTCTTTTTCATTATAATTCTCCCCAGATTAAATTATATGTTTTTAAATTTAAAAGTAGCTATGCCCTGATAATCCTGTTGAGGTTTAGGCTTGGTTATTCCATTATTAATTAGCAGGTCTAAATCGTTAACGAGCATACCGGTATTTTTATCAATTAAATGGCTTAACACTGTATTGACATCAATTGGCGCTAAACTAATATTTCTCTTGTATGTTTCTTGACCAATTAAGTAAGCTGTAATTTTTGTTTTTTCTGGAAGGGTTGCTATGTTTTTATAAAATGTTTTAGGAAGGGTGTTAATGGCTTTTGCTAACGTTTGAATTTGATCTCCATATAGGATGGTATCAAAGGAATGATTTTGTTGCTTTGAACCATTAACTTGGAGGGTGATATTCGCTTTACCCGTTAACATATCACAGGTTAAATCGAGCGCATTAATTTGTCCAGTTTGTTGGCCTGTTGCTAAATCAGTGTTAGCTAATGCAGACTGCAACTGATGGGTGAGTTGAACTTTATCGCCTATGGTATTACTTACAGCGTCGTCAGTGAGGATAATAGAAATAGTGAGTTCTTGTACAGACAATCCGTTAATAATTGTATATTTATTGGCATTAATACCTGCATCTTGAGCTGCTTGCTTTGCCGCTATAAAGAATTCACCTGTTAACCAAGGTAGTATATAAGAACTTAGTTGAATAGTATTACTTTCTCGAATACGTTCTTTGATATGAGATTGAAGGAAAGGTGCATTTTCATAGGATTTATAGATAGCAAGGTCTTCATCTACGCTTTTGCATGTATTCACAAGCTTATCAAGAGGGTAATTTTGACTAGAGCTTATATATAGGTTGCTATTAATGCTAAAGGATTTTGGATATTGGTTAATAACAATATTTCCCTGAGCATCGACAGTTGCGAGGATTGGTTGATCTTCGGGTGCGTAGTTTATTTCAATTGGCGTATTTCCATAGCTCGCGATAGCATAACTTATGCTTAGTGCAAGGAGTCCAAATCTTTTGATCATTTACTTATTCCGTAGTAAGTTGTATATAATACAAAAAGTCCAATAATTAGATACTGACTAGTTTTTTATATAGGAATTACGAACACTTTTAGTGTAAAACTATACTCAGAACGAATGAATATTATAGGTTTTTGTCGAGTGATAATTTCCCGTCAGCACTTCGATAGAAGTCAAGAATTCTATTGTTAACTATGAAGTAGCTGGTTTTCACTCATGAGCTTAAGTGGCCAACGTCTGAGATGAGCTCTGCTGGCTACAATCCCTAAAAATGATTCGCAATGAGAATAGTGCTAGTTACATATGCTGTCTTATACATTTAGCTAAAGATAAGACTTCAGTAGATATTACTATCATTGTGTAAATTCTTTTTCAATGTACAACAACCAGTGTATTATATATGATATTATTCCATGCGTACAATGCTACTAACTACTTAATCGAACGGACTAACTATTTTTAAAGTAACTCACTATTGAAACTACATATGAATAAAAAAGTACCTATTATTGTTGCTTTTGCGATACTTTTTGCTGCCATTGCTATATATTTGAATAGTACATCGAAAGCAGTTACTAAGAGTCAAAAAGCGGTCGTTATTGCTGATTCTGAGAAAAGTAAAGCAGGTGATGTGGGAAAGCAGAGTGTTAAAGAGCAAGTGAATGTTAAGGATATGGATTCTGATCAAAAAGAGTCTAATGCTTCTCCTTTAGTAATTTATGGTTATGATATTAATCTGCCAATTAAAGAGTTGGACCGTAAGCAGATAAAGACACAAGTTGAGGATTTGGAACGTGCTGTAGAGTATAACGACCTTATAGGGCGTATTAATAATGGTATGGCTTCCCCTGAAGAGGCTGAACAATCTGCTAAAGTCTTTGCGCGTCTTTCTAAACTTAGAATGGCAGAAGTACAATATATGATCGAAGACTTGGATCAAGACTTTGCAGCGTATGAAGAGGAGCATAAAGAACGTTTGGAAGCCTTCCGTGCGAAGAAAAAAGAAGAACAAACGGAGTCTGATGAAATAACAGCGCTTGATATTTTAGAGTAGCAATTTAATGAATAAGTAGCGAAGAGTGCTTCGCTACTTAAAATAAAGATGTAGTAATGGTAATAAGAATAGGCTAAAACCCTAGCGTTTAAGCACAAGTGTTAAGCCATCAGCGAAAGGAAGTAAGCTTAAATCTATTCTATCATCACTTAATAACTTCTTGTTAAGTGCCCGCAAAGCTTCAGTTTCTTTATCTGTTATTGATGAATTTGCGACTGCTCCAGACCACAGCATATTATCGAGTAAAATGAGACCACCTTTTCTCACGAGCTTAAGTGTAAACTCATAATAGGTATCGTAGTTTTCTTTATCCGCATCAATAAATGCGATATCAAATGAACCTTCAAGCTTTTCTTCAATGAGATGTCGCAGGCTGTCTTTAGCATTACCAATCATCGTTGATATTTTGTGTTCTACACCTGCTTGTTGCCAGTACTTTCGACCCATATTTACCCAGTCAGCGTTGCTATCACAGGCGATGAGCTCGCCATTGTCAGGTAGTGCTTGTGCCACACATAAAGCGCTGTATCCAGTAAATATGCCAATTTCAAGTGCTTTTTTGGCTTGCATTAAGCGTACAAGTAAAGCCATAAACTGGCCTTGTTCTGGCATGATTTGCATATTGCACTCTGCCATTTTCAGAGTTTCATTTCTTAATGCATTGAGTGTATCGTTTTCACGAAGAGATACATCTCTGACATAGCTTAAAATTTCTTGAGTAATTTTCAGGTGATGAATCATTCTTTGCGTCCTTGCATTAGGTGATTTTTTTCTGCGTTCTTACCTTTATCCAGATAAGTACAATACAGGTAGAGCATATCTCACCATGGCTTGCTAGCAAAGTCCTTCACTAAATAATCTATAAGTGATCTGACGGCTGGAGGGAGAAACTGGCGTGAAGGATACAGTGCATAAATTGTTAAGTCTTTTGGTTTCCAATCAGGTAGCACAATGTCAAGTTGGCTTTGTTTAATTGCTTCATTGGCTAAATAGGTTGGTTGTAATGCAATGCCGCCATCATTTTTTGCGGCCTCTAATAAAACTGTGGCTTCGTTTGCTGTTAAGTGGCAATCAACATCAATGGCTTGATAATCGTTATTATACGACAAATACCATACATTACGCTCAAAGTGTCGATAACCTAAACATTGGTGATGGCGTAATTCCTTTGGGGTGGAGGGGGGACCGTATTTGGTAAGGTAGTCTGGTGATGCAACAAGTACAGACTCACAAACAGCTAAAGGTCTACCTATTAAAGATGGGTCAGGATTACTGGCAATGCGAATGGCAAGATCGATACGTTCTTCAATTAAATTGACAGGTTTGTCACTTACATCGATATCAATTTTAAGTTTGGGGTGTTCGGTTAAAAAACTGCAGATTGTTTTTGCTAGTTGTGCATGACCAAAGGACATACTGCTTGTCACTCTGAGCAACCCACGTAGCTCATTATCATTATGTGATGTTTCTGACTCTAGCACTTGAGTTTGTTCAATTAGATTCAAACACTGGGTTAAGCAGCGATGACCTGCATCCGTGAGGGTGACACGACGTGTTGTGCGTTGTAGTAAGCGCGCATTGAGCCAGGACTCCATGGTTGATATATAACGAGTCACCATGGATCTTGACATATCAAGCCGCTCAGCAGTGGCTGTGAAGCTTCCTGAGTGGGCAATATCAATGAAAACATTTATGGCGGTTAGTCTGTCCATGAGTAGTATTAGATCGAATTAAGAAACAATGATGTGCAATATTAGATCTATATCTGATCAAGTCAACTTCTTATAGTGACACTGTGCTTCAGCAATAGCTTTGAAGACATATACCCTTCGCTGTGGGTATAGATAGTTTCAAAATTTCTAAGGAATTAAATGATGTTGAAAAGAATTTTGATAGGTGCTGCTGTATTGCTTGCTTCGGGTGTAAATGCGAATGAACAGTCTACAGTCCAGAATGATTCTCCCTTAAACGTTCAGGTTTACCATGCGGATGGAAATAGTTTTCATGTGAACTCTAGTTTGGTAACAGGTGCTCATGAAGCTATGGTGATTGATGCAGGTTTTACTCGAGCTGATGCTTTCCGTATCGCGGCAAATGTATTGGATAGTGGTAAAACACTGAAAACTATTTATGTGAGTCAAGCTGATCCTGATTATTATTTTGGGGTAGAAGTTTTAAAAAATATTTTTCCAGAGGCTAAGGTTTTAGCGAGTCCTGCAGTCCTAAAACAAATTAAGAAAAAACTACCGGCTAAAGTTGCTTATTGGGGGCCTAAGCTTGGGGTTAATGCACCACAACATCCTGTGGTTCCTACCGAGTTTAAAGGCGATAAACTTTATGTTGACGGGCATGTATTGGAAATTAAAGGGTTAACCGGTGCTATTGCTCATCGGCCTTATGTCTGGATTCCTTCAATTCGTGCGATTGTGGGAAATGTGGCGGTTTCTGGTGGTTTGCATTTATGGATGGCAGATTCTCAAACTAAGATTGAACAAGATGCTTGGTTAAAGCAGCTGGATGAAATGAAAGATTTAAATCCATTATTGGTTGTGCCTGGTCATATGAAAGCAGGGACTAAAATGGATGTGGCTACAATTGATTATACACGTAATTATTTGGTGACGTTTTTACGCAAAGCTAAGCATGCGAAGAATAGTCGAGAATTAATTCATGTGATGAAAAATGCGTATCCAGAAGCTGAGTTAGAGATTGCATTAACCATTGGTGCTAAAGTGATTAAAGGAGAAATGCAATGGTAGCATTGCATTATTTTTATGACCCGCTTTGTGGTTGGTGTTATGGCGCTTTGGACATTATTCATGCTGCCGCTTTAATAAAAGATATCCCTTTTGTGATGCATGCCGGTGGTATGATGCAAAAGCAGCCGGTAACGGCTGCTATGCAACAATTTATAATGGAGCATGATAAGCGAATTAAATTAGAAACGGGGCAAATCTTTGGTAACGGTTATACAGAAGGGCTATTGCATAACGCAACAGCATGGTTTGATTCTTATTTGCCTATTCGTGCTATTTTAGTTGCCGAGTTGATGGGAATAGCACCATTAATAATGTTAGATCAAATACAAAAAGCACATTATCTACAAGGTAGGGAAATTGCTCAAATTAATGTATTAGCTGATATTGCTGAGTTACAAGGATTAATACGTTATACATTTATTGAAAAACTGAATCAAAGTGTGGAAGAAATGGAGTTGCATATTAAAATAAGTCGACAATTAATGGTATTGCATGGCTTTTCAGGATTTCCAACATTGGCGTTGGAGAATAATGGTCAGTGGTTTTCGATCAATGTGCGGGATTTTTTTAGAAAAGCAGAAAAAATAATACCTTATATTCAATCGATTATAAGTAATAAAGATAGGGATGAAGTCGAATTGTCTAAACAATTCTGTTCCTTGGATGGTTGTGTTTGAGCATATACACTGATTGCTATTTAAGATTCTTGTTATTAAATATTTTAATTTTCATGTTGCTCGATTAAAATATTACCTAATTCGCGTGTTGCGGGACCTGCTTGAGAAAAATCGTTATAAATGAGAGTAAGTGGGATTTTACGAATTTGTCCTATGGTGAGTGGTAATGCTTTTAACTGTCTAGTATTAAGTAAGTGTTCAATTTCATGTTTTGGCAACCAGCCAAAACATAGTTGGCTTGCTACTGCGGCAATAGCAGTATGGACGGTATTAACACGCCATACTTTACGACTTGGTAGGGGATGCTCATCAGCAGATTGACTATTTTCAATATGGACTTGCGTAAATAAATTTAGATCAGACGCTGTTAGATGGCTTTTATCTAATTGGTGTAAAGGGTGATTGGGATGGGCTACCGCAAGTAGCTCTACATCTAACAATTTTTTTCCCAGTAAGTTTGTATTAAAGGGAAAGGCAATCGATAAATCAATTGGATCGTTGTTATTTTGTGGCGTAAGGCGAATAACATCTTGTAATGCTACTTGCGTTTCTGGGAATTTCTTTTTAAAGCACTTAAGCGCTTTAAATAAAAAATGTTTGGGATAAATGCTGTCAACTTCTATACGGATAGAAACTTCTGCGCCTGCAGCCAATACTTTGGCTCTGTATTCAATGTTTTTTAGCTCATTAAGAAAAGGCCGCACATCTTCTAATAGTGATTTGCCAATAGGTGTCAGTGCTACTGTTTTTCCTTGAACAATCACTAATGTAACACCTAGCTGTTCTTGCAGCTTAGTGATGGTGTAGCTTACAGAGGACTGACTCTTATGTAGGAATTTTGCTGCGGCAGTAAAGCCTCCTTGCTCAATAACACACTGTAGGACAAACCATTGCTCTAACGTTGATCTAAACATATGAATAATCAAATATTTCGATGGATATAAGCTAAAAATAACGTTTTTCAATCGAAAAAACAATGTTTAAGCTTGTGCAAAATAAACATGTTAAGGCAATTGGAGAACCAAATGGTTATAAATGAAGTTGAGCAAGATCTTTCAGGTTTTGTAGGTAAGCATTTAATTTATACTTATGAAAACGGTTGGCAGTATGAAATTTATGTCAAGTCTGACAGAGTTTTTGACTACCGAATTCATAGCGGTATCGTGGGTGGACGTTGGGTGACGGACCAAGAGGCAAAGATACGCAAAATAGGTGATCAGATTTATAAAGTTTCTTGGGATGAGCCTACAGGCACGACTGTGAGCCTCACCGTAAATTTAGAGAAGCTTGAATTACATGGTGTTATTTTCTTTCCTCGGTGGGTAATTAATGATCCACAAAAAACAGTTTGTTATCAAAATGATCATCTCAGTCTTATGCGTGAGTATCGAGATCAAGGGCCTACTTATCCTAAAGAGGTTATTGATGAATTTGCCAAAATTACTTTTGTTGAAGAGTGTGGGCCTAATAACAACTCGGTGATTTGTTGTTCTCCCAGAGACTTACCAAAGGAGTTTCCATGTGTTAATTAACGGTGAGCACCTTACTAGGTACTCACCGTTAGTTTGTTAATATATACAACAATTATTTTATGTAACTGACTATAGGATGATTATCTTAGTAATATTACTTTATTGTTAGACAGTTTTTGTTAAAAGAAATAATCACTATTTGTCAAACTTATTGTTTGTCGCTAAATTACTTACCCTTATTTGGTAGCCATGCTGGAATAACAGCGATATTATAACGGTCGTTTGAATAAGATTCGCCAAGTTTTCATGGGACTAAGTTTTCATGGGAGTAAGTTTTTATGAGATATGTGTACCAATAAACTGTGGTGTAGCCACATAGACATAGCTAAGACAATTATAAAAAAGACTGAAATAAGGGGTTGGCATATGCGAGTAGCCGATCAGGTAGGCACTAGTTTGAGTAAGCTCGGCCTGTCTAAAGTGTCTTGTATAGGGCTAACGGTGTGTTTACTGTTTGCTTTGATGATAACTGCCTTGCAAGCGAAAGAAAACAGTATGAGCACACCTGTTGTGTTTGCAGAACCATCAGCATTAGCCCAACAAAAACTATTAATTGATGTGACAACTGTTGGACAAAGTGGCCGGTTGGTTGCGGTGGGTGACCGAGGACATATTCTTTATTCGGATGATAATGGCAATACTTGGCAGCAGGCCAAAGTACCCACCCGACAGTTGCTTACTGCTGTTTATTTTGTTTCTGCTAAACAAGGCTGGGCAGTGGGTCATGATGCATTGATTTTGGCGACAACAGATGGTGGCCAAACCTGGCAACAGCAATATAAAAACCTAACGACTGAAGCGCCTTTATTAGATGTATGGTTTAGCAGTGAGTTTGAAGGTTTTGCTGTGGGCGCTTATGGACAAATATTGCGTACCAGTAATGGTGGGAAAAGTTGGGAGGATTGGTCAGACCATATCGAAAATGAAGAAGAGTTTCACTTTAATAGCATTACTGGGCTTAAGGATAAGCGGGAGATGGTTATTGCTGGTGAAGCTGGGATTGTTTATTACTCTGATAATCAGGGGATGACATGGCAACGTCTTGAAAGCCCTTATGAAGGGTCATTGTTTGGTGTGATTGCTAATGGTACGCCACATGGTTTTGTAGCTTTTGGTCTGCGAGGGCATGTATTTCGTTATGATGGTTCTTTAAATAGTTGGTCAACAATTCCTACTCATACCGAACAAAGTTTATTTGGGGGTCAATATATTGTAGATGGTCGATTAGTGCTGGCTGGAAATGGTGGTGTTTGGCTAATAAGTCATGACTATGGTCAGCAGTTTAATTTACATAAGCAATCAGATAGGAAACTTGTGTCGGGTATTACAGAAACGGCTGATGGCAATTATATTTTGGTAGGGCAGGGGGGCATTGTAAAAAACATTCCCCAAGGAAATGATCTAGCAATACGCCCATAATTCTGGCCAACATTGGAGGACCCTGCTATGTCTCCTGCAAATCATAAAGATTCTGAAGTAGTGTTAGAGCGTTTATTTTTTAATAATCGTCTCTTTGTGTTATTGGTATTTGCGTTGGTTACGGTTTTTTTGGGTTATAAAATGACTCAAGTAAAACCAGAAACCAGCTTTATGAAAATGATTCCTACTGAACATCCTTTTATTCAAAATATGTTGAGAAATAAGGATGATTTGGAAAATTTGGGAAACTCAATTCGTATTTCAGTTGAAGCAAAAAAAGGTGATATTTTTTCTGCTGAGTACATGAGTACTTTACAAAAAATTACTGACGATGTTTTTTATCTGCCTGGTGTAAGCCGTTCTGGGCTGAAGTCGTTATGGACCCCTAATGTTCGCTGGATAGAGGTTACAGAAGATGGATTTGAGGGGGGGCCCGTTATTCCACAAAGCTATGATGGGACTAAAGACAGTTTAAATCGCCTAAGAGAGAACATATTAAAATCAGGCCAAATAGGTCGTTTGGTGGCCAATGATTTTAAGTCGTCAATTATAGAGGTTCCGTTATTTGATCAAAATCCTGAAACGGGTGAAGCCCTAGATTATGAAGCACTTTCAAAAGGGTTAGAACAGCAAATTCGGCAACGGTATAACTCAGATATTGTTGATATAAAAATTATTGGTTTTGCCAAGAAAGTAGGTGATTTAATTGAAGGCATTGGTTCTATTACATACTTTTTTGCAATAGCCATTGGTATAACGTTAGTATTGTTGTTGATTTATTCTGGATGTTTTAAAAGTGCTATTGTTCCTTTAGTTTGCTCTGTTATCGCGGTAGTCTGGCAGTTAGGTTTATTATCCAGTTTAGGTTATGGGTTAGATCCTTACTCAGTGCTTGTTCCTTTTTTAGTTTTCGCTATTGGCATCAGTCATGGAGTACAGATGGTTAATAGCATGGGGATTGAGTCATCTCTAGGTGCAGATCGTTTAACTGCGGCAAGGCGTACTTTCCGTGGACTCTATATACCAGGTATGCTCGCTTTGGTTTCTGATGCTATTGGCTTTTTGACGCTATGGGTAATTGAAATTGATGTAATTCGTGATTTAGCGGTTGCAGCTGGGATTGGCGTGGCAGTTATTATTTTTACGAATTTATTTTTGTTACCAATATTGCTGTCTTATATTGGTGTGAGCCAACGAGCTATTCGTAAAGTTCAGAAAAATCGGGAAAGGAAAACACGAAGCTGGGAATTATTATCGTACTTTTCACACCCTATTGTTGCACCTATTTCAATTGTGTTAGCGATTATTGGATTTAGCTTAGGACTGTATTGGAGTAAAGATTTAAAAATTGGCGACTTAGATCCAGGCGCACCAGAATTACATCCTGATTCACGATATAACCAGGATAATGCATTTATTACTCACAATTATTCTACCAGTGCTGATGTTCTAGTGACGATGGTGGAAACCCCAAAAGAGCAGTGTTCGACTTATGCAACCATGTCAGCCATTGATCAATATATGTGGCGTATGGAAAATGTACCTGGGGTGCAGTCGGCTGTTTCATTAGTGACAGTTTCTAAGCTGTATATAAAGGGTACTAATGAAGGTAATCCAAAATGGCAGACCCTGGCTAGAAATCCTTATGTGTTAAATGCATCGATAGCCCAAGCTAGTCAATTGTTTAATACGGATTGTAGTTTGGCTCCAGTGATGGTGTTTTTGGATGATCATAAGGCCGAAACATTAGATCGGGTAGTAAATGCCACTGAAGCATTTGCAGCAGAATATAATACGCCTGATTTACAGTTTATGTTAGCAGCTGGCAATGGTGGAATTGAGGCTGCAACGAATCAAGTTATCGAGTCTGCGCAAGACAAGATGTTACTCTGGGTATACGGTGTTGTGAGTATTTTATGCTTACTTACGTTTCGGTCTTTGCGTGCAGTTGTTTGTATTATTATTCCTTTGGCGCTTACTTCAGTACTGTGCCAAGCTTTAATGGCATGGTTAGGGATAGGTATTAAGGTGGCAACTTTACCTGTTATTGCTTTAGGCGTGGGAATTGGTGTTGATTACGGTATATATATTTATAGCCGCTTGGAAAGCTTTTTAAGGCAAGGTAAAAACTTACAAGAAGCTTATTATGCAACACTACGTACTACAGGTAAGGCGGTAAGTTTTACAGGTGTAACATTAGCGATTGGTGTAGGAACCTGGATTTGGTCACCGATTAAATTTCAAGCAGATATGGGGATTTTGCTCACGTTTATGTTCTTATGGAATATGTTTGGAGCACTTTGGTTATTACCTGCGCTAGCACGATTTTTTGTAAGACCTGAACGGCTTAGTACGGTTATTACGGTTGATACACAGCATGAGACAGATACTAAAAAAGCCGTAGCATAATTTAGTATTTTGTTTAAAGTTTTAGGTATAAAAAAACCCCAAAAATGGGGTTTTTTTATTTTGATTACGTTTTATGCTTGATCACCAGCAATAATGGAATCCAATGCAAGTTCAATCATATTTTTAAAGGTAGTTTGGCGGTCTTCAGCAGATAATGCTTCGCCACGACGAATATGATCACTCACTGTAAGAATAGCAAGAGCGTTAGCACCATACTCTGCAGCTACACCATATAGACCTGCGGCTTCCATCTCTACACCTAGTACATTGTATTTTTCCATAGTATCAAAAGATGATGGGTCAGGTGTGTAGAATAAGTCTGCAGAGAAAATATTACCTACTCTTACAGGTAAATTCTTGGCTTTTGCTGTGACGTAAGCATTTTGCAGTAAGTCAAAGTTAGCAAGTGCAGCAAAATCATAATTCTTAAAACGAATACGGTTGACGTTAGAGTCAGTGCTTGCTCCCATACCAATAATGACATCTTGTAAATTAATGTCAGAGTGTATAGCTCCACAGCTACCGACACGAATAATGTTTTTAACATTATATTCAGTAATTAATTCTTTTGCATAAATGGATATTGAAGGAATACCCATGCCTGATCCCATTACTGAAATACGACGGCCTTTGTAAGTGCCAGTATAGCCAAACATATTACGTACATCAGTAACAAGTTCAGCGTTTTCTAAGAAGTTTTCAGCAATAAATTTAGCGCGTAGAGGATCACCTGGCATTAAAACTGTATCAGCAAAAGCACCTTCTTTAGCATTAATGTGTGGTGTTGGCATAACTACTTTACCTCAATTAATTAAGAAAAGATGTTCCGTAATCCATTGGTTCTAAAGAAAAATAAGACGCGAGGCTTTGGCCAATGTCGGCGAAAGTTTCTCGACCACCTAATGAACCAGGATTAACCGATTTACCATAAACAAGTACAGGTATGTGCTCGCGTGTATGATCTGAACCAGGCCAAGTAGGGTCACAACCGTGATCTGCAGTGATAATAAGTACATCATCATCTTGCATAATATTTAGCAACTCAGGTAAGCGTTTATCGAAATATTCTAGCGCTTTGGCATAACCTGCTGTATCACGACGGTGGCCGTATGATGAATCAAAATCTACAAAGTTTGTGAAAACAATACTTTGATCTGAAGCTTGATTGATTTCAGTTAAAGTGGCATCAAATAATGCTTCAAGACCAGTCGCTTTCACTTTGTGGGTAATACCCTGGTGAGCAAATATATCAGCTATTTTGCCTACACTGACAACGTCTCCACCTTTTGCAGCTAATTTATCGAGAATAGTCGCTGCGGGGGGGGGGACTGCATAATCACGACGATTACCTGTACGTTGAAATTCATCAGGTGAGTTTCCAACAAAGGGGCGCGCGATAATACGACCAATATTGTATGTATCACAAAGCTTGCGGGCTATAAGGCAAAGTTCATAAAGACGTTCTAGGCCAAAGCTTTCTTCGTGACAAGCGATTTGAAATACACTGTCAGCAGAAGTATAAACAATTGGTTTGCCTGTTTGACGGTGCTCTTCGCCTAAGTTTTTGATGATTTCAGTACCTGATGCATGACAGTTGCCTAAAATACCTGGTACTTTGGCTTCAGCGATAAACTCATCCAGTAACTCTTGAGGGAAACTATTTTCCTTAGGTTCGAAATAGCCCCAATCATAGAGTACAGGCACACCAGCTATTTCCCAGTGACCACTAGGCGTGTCTTTACCACTGCTAAGTTCTTTTGCGTAACCATAGGCTCCCGTAATATCAACTTGGGTTTCTACGGCTTGAGGAAATGTACCAGCACTTTCTTGTGCTGCATGCATTAAACCCAGTCGTGACAAGTTGGGTAATTTAAGAGGGCCTGAACGACCCTCAATTTCAGCCTGACCAGTTGCACAGGCTGCTGCAATATGACCTAAGGTATTGGCACCCGTATCGCCGAACTTATCAGCGTCTTCTGTTGCCCCAATACCAAAAGAATCAAGAACCAGAATAATGGCTCGTTTCATGAGTGCATCTCCTACTGCTTAGCTCACATCCTCCTTCGTAATACGTTCGTACACGCAAGGGTTTGCTGCTGGGCGCTGATCACTAATGGTGATAGCGTTAATAATTTGCTCCTGAACTTCAGCAAACTGGACTTCGTTGCGTGCATGCACCGTAATTAGAGGTGTTTGCGTATCGACTTGATTGCCTAATTGACAAATATCTGTCAGTCCAACGGCATAGTCAATAGTATCTGTGGGTCTTTGACGTCCACCACCGAGTTTAACGACAGCTAAACCTAGTGCTCGGGTGTCCATCGCTGAGACGTAGCCTGATATTGGCGCGTAAATTGGTTTAACAACCTCTGCTTTTTCAAGGTAATTGTCATAATTTTCTACAAAGTCTGCAGGTCCACCCAGGCTAGTGACCATTTTGCCGAAAATTTCTGCTGCTTGGCCATTATCCAGGCAAGTGTTCAGTTTACTACGGGCTTCGTCCAAGTTGGCGGCTAATTTTGAGAGTACTAAGAGTTCTGCACACTGCTCAATGGTAACTTCATGCAGCCGAGGGTTACGATATTCGCCTGTTAGATATTTAACTGCTTCACGTACTTCAACAGCATTTCCTGCTGAACTTGCTAAACACTCATTCATGTCAGTGAGAAGCGCTGAAGTGGCAGTGCCTGCTCCATTAGCAACGGCAACAATACTTTCAGCCAGTGCTTTAGAGTCTTCATAAGTAGGCATAAAAGCACCAGAGCCCACTTTAACATCCATGATTAATGCTTCTAAGCCAGCAGCTAGTTTTTTAGAAAGGATTGAAGCTGTAATTAAATGAATAGATTCTACGGTACCAGTAACATCTCGGATGGAATAAAAGCGCTTATCTGCTGGAGCGAGGTCTGCAGTTTGACCAATAATGGCGACACCAACGTCTTTCACTGTTTTTCTGAACAGTGCATTGTCTGGACAGGTTTGGTAGCCAGGAATGCTGTCAAACTTGTCTAATGTGCCACCAGTGTGACCTAAGCCTCGTCCAGAAATCATAGGTACATACCCACCACATGCTGCGAGCATTGGGCCTAGCATTAGGCTTACAACATCACCCACTCCGCCAGTAGAGTGCTTATCTATAATGGGTCCTGGTAGGTTTAAATCATCCCAGCTTAGTACTGTACCTGAGTTACGCATTGCTAAGGTGAGTGCCACACGTTCATCCATGGTCATTCCATTAAAGAAGATAGCCATGGCTAAGGCAGATATTTGGCCTTCTGATACGTTACCATTGGTGATGCCACTAACAAAAAAATCAATTTCAGCTTTGCTTAGTATCTGGCCATCACGCTTACGACGGATAATTTCTTGAGGTAAAAACATAATTAATAACCTTTTGACTCAGTGGGTTGCTCACCGTGACCTAATGTGTGAAGTAAACTTGCAAGTAAGCTACTGGCGCCGAAACGGAAGTGTTCAGGTGTTACCCAGTCTTTACCCATTATTTGTTCTGCAAGAGCAATATACTCAGCAGCTTGAGCTGCGTCTTTAACACCACCGGCAGCCTTAAAACCACAGTTTTTACCTGATTCTTTAATGGCTATGAGCATCACTTCAGATGCTTCAAGAGTGGCATTGACAGGTACTTTACCTGTTGATGTTTTAATAAAGTCAGCTCCAGCATTTATAGAAATCTCGCTGGCTTTTTTAATTAGAGCTGAGTCTTTCAACTCACCACTTTCAATGATGACTTTAAGTAAGGTTTTTGATCCACATGCTTTTTTGCAAGCAGCAACTAAGTCATGGCCAACTTGCTCATTGCCTGCAATTAAAGCTTTATATGGGAATACAACATCAACTTCATCTGCACCATAAGCAATTGCTGCAGCCGTTTCTTTTAAGGCAATTTCAATATCGTCATCACCTGCAGGGAAGTTGGTAACAGTTGCTATTTTGATAGCGTCTGCCTTGAGTGACTTTAATGTTTTAGCGGCTATAGGGATAAAGCGAGGATAAATGCAAATAGCCGCTGTGTTACCAACAGGCGTTTTGGCTGATTGACACAGTGTGATGATTTTTTCATGAGTGTCATCATCATTAAGTGTCGTCAGATCCATGAGTTGAAGTGCACGTAATGCAGCGTCTTTAATATTTTCCATAAGTCTCACTCATTAAAAACCTTTTTGGACGTAATGCCAGAGAAAAAGGAGGTTAAAATATCACTATTTATAACAGTTAGTTTCTAATGCGAAAAAAGCCTTAATGTAAACAATAGCAAAAGAAAAAAGTCTCGAAATAAAATGAAGCTTTTTGCATGATTACAAAAATCACAGGCTTTTTAGAATGGCAACACCTACTAGAAGTAGGTGTTGCTGGACTGGGCAATTATGCTTAAAGCATGAAGAATAAGCCGGCCAAGGTCGCACTCATCAAGTTTGATAAAGTACCAGCGGCAACAGCTTTTAACCCTAAGCGAGCAATATCAGGACGACGGTTAGGTGCCATTGCACCAAGGCCTCCTAACAAGATAGCAATAGAGGATAGATTGGCAAAGCCACACAATGCAAAGTTGGCAATTACCTGACCTTGTGCTGTTAGGTCACCTGCTTTAATAAGTTCGCCATAAGACATAAAGGCAACAAATTCATTGGCAATTATTTTTTGACCAATAAGAGAAGCTACCTGAGTTATATCTGCTGCAGGTGTACCAATAATGAAGGCAATTGGATAGAATACCCAGCCTAAAATTTTCTCAATGGTTAAATCTGACATACCAAAGATTTCACCAACACCACCAGTAATACCATTAAGAACTGCGATTAAACTAATAAAAGCAATCAGCATTGCACCAACGTTAACACACAACTTAAGACCATTAGATGCACCAACAGCTGCAGCATCAATCACATTTACAGGTTGATCTGGGTCTTCGTCGATAGCACTTTGGATGTCTTGGTGTGGTTCTTCAACTTCAGGCTTAATAATCTTAGCCATGAGTAGACCACCTGGAGCAGACATAAAACAGGCGGCTAACAGGAATTTAAGATCACCACCCATGCTGACATAACCAAATAGTACAGTACCTGCAACAGATGCTAGGCCTCCTACCATAATGGCAAATAATTCAGACTGAGTCATACGTGAAATAAATGGACGAACAAGCAAGGGGGCTTCTGTTTGCCCGACAAAAACGTTTGCTGTGGCAGAGAGAGACTCGGAGCGGCTGGTGCCAAGTAACTTCTGTATTCCACCACCAATTACACGAATCACTAATTGCATGATGCCCATGTGATATAGCACAGCAATTAAAGATGAGAAGAAGATGATTACAGGTAAGACTTTGATCGCAAATAAAAAGCCCCAGTCGCCAGCCCCAGGATTGATTAAACTGCCAAATAAAAATCCGATACCTGCATCTGCATAACTAAAGAGTTTACTGACGCCACTTGCAAGAGCTTCGACCGCAGCTCGGCCAGCATCAAAATAAAGTGCAAAAGCACCTAAACCTGCTTGGAGAAAGAATGCACCTGCAACAGTGCGTGGATTAATAGCTTTTTTATTGTCTGAGAGTAGGAAAGCTATTCCGAGTAGGGTAACGATCCCTAATAGACTGATTAATATTTCCATGGAGCATAAACCTCTTACTGCTTTAATATTATTTGGCACCGATTATTACAAATCGAAAAAAACTATAGAAGTAATTTTATTTACTTTTTTATCTCTGCTTAACCTGGGTCAATTTACATTTTTTAGGGCAATAAAAGCGATAGCAACCATATAAAAATTGGTAACCCAACCTTAAATCTTGAGAAGAAAATCACAAAGATATTCTTCTCAATGTCGATTAAAGAAACGAATTTAGAAATTAAAGCTAGCCGGGAGTAGCTCGTTCATCTGCCAAAGCGTTGTTTCTTCTTTGTCACATGCTGCATAGACTGGCGCACTTTCAGACAAAAACTCAGCCATAACTTGACGGCATGCTCCGCATGGTGAGTACAACTTATTACCTGGCATGTAGATCAGCAAACCTACAAGGTCTTCTTTTTTTAGTCCCTGTGCAACGGCAGAAAAAATTGCAGTACGCTCGGCGCAATTGGTTAGGCCAAAAGAAATGTTTTCGACATTGCATCCGGGAATTATTTGTCCGGCTTTTGTGAGAAGGGCTGCACCTACGGGAAAATCACTGTAGATACAGTAGGCATTAGCAGCAGCTTGTTTGGCAGCAGCTTTCATTGCCATGAGTGTATCATGGGAAATCTCATTCATACCAAAACCCTCTGATAATCTGCTGGATAAGCATTAAGCAAATGAGCAGTTTACCAATGACTATCAAAAAAGGATGGCTTTTAGGTCAATTGTTTTATGCCATGAAGCTTTAACTGACCCTAACAAAGGCAATAAGCTTGTAGCATGGTAGTTTATTTCAATGTCCTGACTACTATCAATCAAACGGTTTATTACCATTGGTGCAGAGCGCAAAGCCATCATTCGTTACTACTATACCTTTCGCGAAGCATTTATAGGGTCTATATGTATTGTCAAATCCCCATGAAAAGCGCGGTCTGGGTATATAAAACAATAGTCTTAACACACCCAATACATTTCGTATGAATGTGTTGACAGTGTTTAAAAATGAAAAAGGGCTTTTAAGCCCCTTGCATATATAGTTTTAAGCCAACTTATTGATTTAACTGTTATTACCGTCACAGATTGCCACCACTTGAACGAAAATGCAAGCACCTACTGTGTAAACCAAGATAGTTCAAATGACATAGATGAAGGGGATGCTTACGAAGCAACTGATTAAGTTGGTAAGCCATTAATTATCTTTTAATAGAGACCGCATTAATACAATGCGAGTATGGATTCTTGCTAAATTGCTTCTATAATTCGTAAATTTTTTAAGAGGTTATTTTGACGTACATCATATTGATAGGCTGATGCTTATATACTTGTCAAAGTCCTTTTCCTCAATGTCAACAATGTAAGGTTTAATATGGAATGGCTTTTTGATCCACAAGCCTGGATCGCTTTGGCTACGCTAACAGCACTTGAAATAGTTTTAGGCATAGATAACATCATTTTTATATCCATTTTGGTTGGCCGTTTGCCTCAAAGTGAGCGACAAAAAGGACGACTTATTGGCCTATCGCTTGCCATGGTTGCACGGATTGCGTTGTTGCTATCTTTAACCTGGATAATGCAGCTGACAGCTCCATTATTTACTGTTATGGCACAGGAAATATCGGGTAGAGATATTATATTACTTGCAGGAGGCTTGTTTCTGATCGCAAAAAGTACCTTTGAAATCCATAGTTCTCTTGAGGGGCCAGAAAGTCATCAGCATAAACAGCAACAGGTTAGTTTTATAGGTGTCTTAGTCCAGATTGCCTTGATTGATATTGTTTTTTCATTTGATTCTGTAATTACAGCGGTAGGCTTGGCTCAGCATGTTCAAGTAATGATTATTGCCATTATTATTGCTGTGCTGGTGATGATGGTAGCTGCAAAATCAATCAGTGATTTTGTTGACCGCCATCCAAGTGTAAAAATGCTGGCATTAAGCTTTTTGGTAATGATTGGAACGACCTTAGTTGCTGAAGGATTAGATTTTCATATTCCTAAAGGATATATCTATTTTGCTATGGCTTTTTCCTTTGGTGTGGAGATGCTCAATATGCGCCGTCGAAGTCGTCAAGGTGTACCAGTTACATTACATCGGCCTCTCAGTAAAGAGGAAGTGGAAGAATAACCATAGCGATAGTAAGTTTTCAGGTTATAATTTTGCGCGAATCAGCAACTATGGAGTAAAGGGTTAAGCCTGTGTATCACTTATTGCGTCAATTATTGTTTACATTACCACCAGAGCTAGCACATGATGCTGGTTTAAGCGCTATCAAGACGGGGCAAACATTAGGTTTAACCCGTTTTTTTATGCCTCAAGTACCTGATTATCCTGTTCAACTTATGGGATTAACTTTTCCCAATCCAGTAGGACTTGCTGCAGGTATGGATAAGAATGCTGATTGCCTTGATGGACTGGGCAATTTAGGGTTTGGCTTTATTGAGGTTGGCACGGTCACACCAAAGCCTCAGCCGGGAAATGAACGTCCGCGCTTATTTAGAATACCTGAGAAGCAGGCCATCATTAATCGGATGGGGTTCAATAACAAGGGTGTTGACCACCTTGTAGAGCAGGTGGCTCGTCGAAAGTATTCAGGTATTGTTGGGGTTAATATAGGGAAAAACCTGACGACGGCTGTTGAGCAAGCTAATGAGGACTATCTAACCTGCTTACGAAAAGTTTATCTTGCAGCTGATTATATTGCTGTCAATATTTCTTCTCCTAATACTCCAGGCTTAAGGTCATTGCAGTTTGGAGATTCTCTCAAGCAGCTCTTATCTTGTTTGAAGTCAGAGCAGCAAACACTGGCTAAACGTTATGACTGTTATCGGCCGTTAGCACTTAAGATTGCACCTGACTTAACGGATGAAGAGATCAAGCTAGTGGCAGATGCAGTTCGTGATCAAGGGTTTGATGGCATCATTGCAACCAACACAACGATTGATAAGCACTTGGTATCTGACTCTAAGCATGGACAAGAAGCTGGAGGACTCAGTGGTGCACCTTTAAAAGAAGAGTCGAATAAAGTCATCAGTGCTTTGCGGGCTGAGTTGGGGATTGATTTCCCAATTATAGGGGTGGGGGGGATTATGAGTGCAGAGGATGCTGTACAAAAAATTAAATCCGGTGCCAACGTCGTACAGATATACTCTGGCTTTATTTACCAAGGACCAGCATTAATTAGAGATTGTGTACTCGCGATTAAAGAGTCATTAGCTGAGAGAAAATAAGTTTCTGCTTAACAGGGCCTTTGAAACTAAGGCCCCGGTTTACGTAGTGTGTTAAAAATTAAGAGAAGATAATCTAACTGTAGTGCAACTGTTGCTGCTTATGAATGCCGGAAACACCGGTATAGCCATCCCAGCTATCGGTTCGCCCCTCGCGCCAGCCGGTTAGCCATGCTTGTCGTTGATGGAGTTGATCATGTGGACAGGATTCTTTAGGTTTTCCTGTAATACCTGATTGATACCCTTTTTGGAAAGCCCTTTCTTCTCTACTTCTTTTTTGTCTTTTCATAATCCAGATCGCCTCACTGGCTTAAATGAGTGAATTGAATGATTACAGTGGTAAATATTTGTAAAAAAGGAATGCTTGCATAAAACTGGTGGTTGGTGACTCCTTTTAACACACACCTCAGTTAGAGTAATAGCGGATAGCACTCTTAAAGTTAAGAAATCATTATTTATAGATAATTAATCTTTTATTAATCCTGCCTATATGAGTCTAGTTCATTGAGGTAGTTCAATACAAGGAACAATAAGCAATAATGAAGATTATGCTTTGCATTCATAACAGATCCGCTAAAATAGCCCAATTTTTTTACCTGCTCAGATGATGACGTACTATGGCAAATACGATAGTTGACTGCTTTGTAACATGTGCAAAACACCTAGAGGGCCTGTTAGCTGAAGAGATTCAAGCGCTAGGTGGGCATAGCATTAAAGAAACCGTTGCTGGAGTAACATTCAAAGCATCGATGCCTGATGTTTATCGTGTTTGTATGTGGAGTCGTCTTGCCAACCGGGTTTTACTCCCTTTGGTTCAAGGAAAAGTTGAGCAGGCGGATGATTTATATACACTGGTTCAACAAGTACCTTGGGAGGATCATTTATCACCAACAGGTACAATAGCAGTTGATTTTTCTGGCTCTTCGAATGCAATTCGTCATACACGTTTTGGCGCGCAGACAGTTAAAGATGCCATTGTTGACCTTTTGCGGGCGAAGACTGGAAAGCGTCCTTCGGTTCAACTAAAGCAGCCAGATATTAGGGTTAATGCATATCTTAAGCGGGATAACGTCATCATCGCTTTGGATCTATCAGGTGAAAGTTTGCACCAGCGAGGTTATCGGTTACAGGCTGGAGCAGCTCCACTTAAAGAAACATTAGCAGCCGGTGTTTTGTACCGCTTAGGCTGGTCTAGTCATTGGCAAGATTACCCAATGCTTATTGATCCAATGTGTGGTGCAGGAACGCTGGTAATAGAAGCAGCTCATATGGCTATGGATCGTGCTCCAGCATTGAATCGCCAGTTTTTTGGTTTTAACCGTTGGTATGGACATATTCCCCAGCAGTGGCGAGAAGTCGTTGCTGAAGCTCAGGATCGCTTTGCTGTGGGTCTTGAGCGAGACTTGCCTGGGCTGGTTGGACTGGAAACTAATCAAGCAACGCTTAATGCTGCATGTAACAATATCCAGCGTGCAGGGTTGAAGGACAAAGTTCAAATTAAACACCAAGACCTTTCAACACTGTCACAAGTAATTGGAAATCTTGAGAAGGGATTTTTAGTAACAAACCCACCTTATGGAGAGCGTTTAGGGGATGATGCGACACTGCTTTACCTCTATCAAAATTTGGGAGCTCAGCTAAGAGAGCACTGTATGGGGTGGGATGCAGGGTTGATAACAGGAAATCCAGAGTTGGCTAAGCGGATGGGGTTAAGAGCAAAACGGCAGTATTCATTTTTTAATGGTGCGCTGCCTTGTAAGCTATTGACCTTTGAAGTATCTCCTGAGTACTTAGTAAAAGCCCGAAGGCCCGTAGAAGATCAGTCTTCAGCTAATAATGAGGCAAAGGCTAGAGAGCATGTTTCTGCTGGGGCAACAATGTTTGCCAATAGGCTTCGTAAAAATCTTAAAAAGCTAAAGCCCTGGCTTAAACAACAGAACGTTGATTGTTATCGAATCTACGATGCGGATATGCCTGAATATGCTTTCGCAATTGATCGCTACAGTGATTGGTTGCATGTACAGGAGTATGCTCCACCAGCGAGTGTTGATCCTGAACGAGCACAACAACGTCTACTTGATGCATTAAGTGTTTTACCTGAGGTGACAGGTGTTGCGAGTAATCAAGTCGTGCTCAAGCAGCGTCGTAAACAGAAAGGAACTCAGCAGTATAAACGGCAAGATCAGACGGGCGAGCTGCTTTCTGTGACTGAGTATCACGCTCGACTATTGGTTAACCTAAAAGACTACCTGGATACAGGACTGTTTTTGGATCACCGGCCAATGCGTAGGCAAATATTTGCGGAAGCCAGTGGGAAACGTGTGCTTAATTTGTATTGTTATACCGCTTCAGTATCAGTACATGCTGCACTGGGTGGTGCAGCATGTACAGTCAGTGTTGATTTGTCTCCTACCTACATTAGTTGGGCCACTAAAAACTTCGCGTTGAATGGGTTAGGGGAGCAGCATGAACTCATTCAAGCGGATTGCTTAACGTGGTTGGAGCAGGAGCACAGTAAGTTTGACTTGATTTTTATTGATCCTCCAACTTTCTCAAATTCAAAGCGCACTCAGCAAGACTTTGATATTCAACGTGATCATGAACGATTATTAATACTTGCCATGTCACATTTAGATAAGCAAGGTACCTTGTATTTTTCCAATAACTTTAGGCGTTTCAAACTTGCTGATTCCTTGTTTCATCAGTTTGAGGTGGAAGATATTTCTAACAAAACTATTGACCCAGACTTTGCTCGAAACCAAAAAATTCATCGTTGTTGGCGGCTTCGACATCGGAGCTGAATAGGGCAGCTTGTAGTGATGATTAGGCTAGGGATGGCTGATTGACGAGTTTGTTCGCTATTTGATCTAATAGTATGGTTAAGTATTTTTTTGTTTTAGTAAGTGAACTAGGTTCCAAATAGCTGAGGTTTGCTGACGGGTATCAATTTATATAAGGCTGGTTGCAGTATAATCCCCTAATAATACCCCATTGAAGAGGGTGTAGAGGGTTGGGTTGTTTAAGAGAATCTAAGGTGAATCGTCCTGGGATAGGGGGCGGTAAATACTAATTTGCCAAGTAGTTATTAGTTAAGCAGTAGTTGGAGATATATTATGCCTGAGATCATTGTTACCATTGCTGGTTTTTTTCCAATGATCATTTTTCCTGCCGCTACAGTGATTCAGTTAATTGCACTGTTAAAAAGTAAAACAGGAAAAGGAGTCAGCAAGATTACTTGGTTTCTCTTCGGGATTGCGAACATAGGCGCTTACCTGATGAGCCCACAAAACTATGCAGCTATTCAGTCCATCATTGGCTTTTTAGGAACCGCATTGATCGATTTTGTCATCGTCTTTCTTGCACTTAAATATGAGCTAAGCGAACGGAACACTGCTAGTCGCTGTGGTGATGCTGTTACAAACTAATTTTTATTTCCAGGTTACTAAAAA
>NZ_JAGSOY010000053.1 GCF_018837975.1 Zooshikella harenae
AAAGTTTATGTATTCAGACTTACATGAAAAACATTTGAGTGGTTATCACCAATCTATAGCTGATATAGAAAAGAGTAACGATCGGTTACCCGTTTTTCTCTGCGTAGTTTCCATTTTGGTGTTGATCTTTTTAGTAAGTTATATGTTGCAACCACCTAAACCATTACCTATTGATGCCAGTAATACACTATTTTCTGCCAATCGCGCCCAAGCTATTTATAAAAAAATTTTCTTTCCGGAAAAACCACACCCAACAGGTAGTTTGGCACAACAGGACGTGAGGAAAAGGTTGGTTCAACAACTTAAGTCTTTAGGATTATCGCCAAAAGTAAACGTGGGTGAAGCATGCAATGGCAATCGTTGTGGATTGGTGAGTAATATCCTAGCGGTAATTCCAGGTAAAAATCCAGCAAAAAAAGTTGTGATGACCGCCCACTATGACTCAGTAAATGCTTCAGCGGGTGCTGCAGATAATGCGATTAATGTAGCCAGCCTTGTTGAAGTTGCTAAAGTACTATTACAACAAGGAAACATAAAAGGGGATATCATTTTACTGTTTACAGATGCTGAGGAGCAAGGTTTGCTTGGCGCATCTTTATTCGTAGAAAATCCACTTTTTAAAGCGGTAGATTATATTATTAACCTTGAAGCGCGAGGTAATCAAGGCCTCAGTTTTTTAATTGAATCTGGTACAAATCAAGCATTTACAGCATTAGCTGTTGCTAAGGCACTTAGTCGCCCTGCAGGAAATGCCATTGCGCCTTTTATTTATTCTCATCTACCTAATGCATCAGATATGTCAGTTTATTTACCAAAAGGTAAATCTGGGGCTCACTTTGCATTTTTTTCAAATATTTACCATTACCATACCCCTTTAGATGCAATAGATAATGTTGATTTGGGTAGTGTCCAACATCAAGGTAATAATGTACTTGAGTTAATCAAATATATTGATTCACTTGATGAAAACTCATTAAATCAGGCATCGAATAAAGAGAGTGTAGTTTATTTTGATGTATTAACTCGATGGGTTGTTTATTGGAATGCAAAATGGACATTGCCTGTAATGTTGTTGCTTTGTCTAGCATTTATAGTGTTGAGTGTTGGAATAGCTCAACATTATGGTGGATGGCGAAAACAGTTAAGTCAAATGGGTCTAGGCTTTCTTAGTGTACCTGTAGGTTGTATTTTGGCATTTGCACTCACGTTAAGTGTAGAAATGTTATTGAAATTCATTACAAAAACAGCTGTTCCTTGGAGTGCTTATCCTTATGTAACGCTTTCATTGCAGGTTTTATTAGCCATACTTGTCGTAATACAACTGGTTAAAAAGTTCATTAAAAACCAGAGTGGTTTACACTTTTGGTTGGGCGTATGGAGCGTTTATGTTGTTTTAGGGCTTAGTACCTCATTGATGTTGGAGGTGGCATCTTATTTATTTATAGTGCCATTAATGGCTGTTGTTTTTTGTCTTGCGTTATTAAAGTTTAACGTTTTCGTCCAGAGCAAAAATATATACTGGCTGCAGTTTTTGTGCTGGGTACCAGTTTGTTTGCTTTGGTTACCACTTACGTTTTGGGTTGTTGATGGTATTGGTATTATGAGCTGTGCCATAATTACTATACCTGTTGTTTTATTGGTCATGCCGCTGTCTGTTATTATGAACCAAATAATAAGTCCGCGAGGAATTGTTTATGGTATTTCTCTTGTGTTATCAGCCTTGTTTTTAGCATCACTATTATTGCCTGTAAATAATAAAAACCATCCTGGTGTGCTCAATCACTGGATTTACCAGGGGGAGTCAGAAGACTTTAGTCGCCATTTTTATGCATTTGTGCCAATGGATTTGTTTGGCAGTGAAGTAATCCCTCCTAAGGTATTAAATAATGTTGAAGGCCCACATTCAGCGCCAGAGTATATTCCAGCGCCGTGGTATCAAGTTTTTATGAAAAAGCGAGATGCTATAAATATACAAAGCCCTCTGGTAACAACATGGACTGCATTTGAAGGCATTGCAAAGGGTGAAAATACAGGTTTGGCGAGAAATTCATCAATGGTTAATGCATTTCGAGTTAAGTCTAGAAGACAGTCGCCTTACTTATATGTCAAGCTAGATAGTCCGTATCATCAATTGGAGTTAATTCCCAGTGTTGCTGAAGATAAACTTTCTTCAAAACCATTGTGGCAGGGTAATGAATTACATTATGTTGGATTACTTCCAGAGGGCATAGTACTGAATGTGAAAGGTCCTCAAGATAGTTCAGCGAAACTTACTTTAACAGTCGTTGACTTTGCACCTATTAGATCATCAGATAAGAATGCCTTGTCCGATTTACGTGAGAGGCTTGATTCGGCACCTTCAGGTATAGGTGATTTAATAGCGACAGGAAAAAAAGTCAGATTAAAGTTAAAACCAGAAGGTGGGTTGGCTATTATATATTAATTTTGACTTATCGTTTTTGCTACTCAATCATTCAAAACTGTAATAGTATACAGGTTAACGACCTTAGAGGTGCTCTTATATTAAAAAACACGGAGGTTAACTGCCAAATGAATGACTATAAAAAGTACTCATTATCTATTCGGTTAATTCATTGGATAATGGCATTGTTGATTGCTATTCAGTTTGTCACTATTTTATATGCAAAAGTGATGGGCGAAGAAGGCAGTTTAACATTTTTAATGATACAACTACACCACGCTAGTGGTATTTTGGTGTTGCTGTTTTTGATCTTGAGAGTTGTGGCTCGCAACATAGGAAAATACCCTGAATTACCTGCAACTTACTTTTCTAAACGTGAGCAAATGCATGCGAAAGTAGGGCAATACTTACTATATATACTTATGTTATTTATGCCTGTGACAGGCTATATCATCATGGATAGTAGCCCATATAATGTACACTTTTTTCAGTTTGCAATGCCTGATATTATGCAAGAAAAAGAGTCGACTATGAATGTTGTTATGGAATTGCATGAAATAGGTGCATGGGTTATTGGCTTTTTTGTACTTGGGCATATAGCTTTTGTTATTAAGCATCATTTTGCCAAAAGAGGCGCCAGGCTTGTTCGGAGAATGCTTTAAACCCAATCTGTTAGAGTAGTTATCATTCCTCTTGGAAAAAACCAGGGCAATCACAGATAACTTTACCATTTTCTAAAGTACCGTTGTTCAACGTTTGCATAATGCTTTTCGAGTACACCGTGAAGCCTTACCTGGAGGCTTGGTTACTGCATCCTTAAAGCTACACAGTTTTGCAGATGGGTAGGTAAAACTTGAATATAGTTGTTTTTAGCAATACGCTAGATTTCGAGTGATCCACATTATTGAGCTAATGACTAAATGAAGTTTTCTAAACAGAGCCTAGAAGAGCAAGCGGTTGAATACCTTCGGGAAAAAATTATTTCTGGAGATTATGGGGTTGGTGAGAAGCTGGTTGAGAGCACACTATCCAAAGACTTAGAGTTGTCTCGTACGACGATCAGAATGGCACTAAATACTCTGGCAAATGAGGGCTTAGTGATTCAAAAGCCGTATGCTGGCTGGCGTGTCGTTTCGTTTACTGAAGACGATCTTTGGGAGATTTATCATTTACGGGTTGCATTAGAAAGTCAGGCTGCTGAAATGCTGGCGGAACGTATAACAGATGAAAAGGGAGCGAAGCTAAAAGCATTATTTGAGCAATACGTTGCTTTGTGTCAGTCTGATACCGTTGATCTTGATGAAGTATGCCAGTTTGACTTGCAGCTTCATCAACTGATTGTTGAGTTAAGTGGTAGTCAACGGTTGGCTCGAATGTACAATAGTGTATTGAATCAGTTAATGATGTTTATACGCATGACACATTTGGACTTTGATGCTAAGGAAAGTGCTAATAGTCATACACAGCTTGTGGCGGCTATTTGTGAAGGAAAATCCGCATTGGCGGGTAAACTAGCAAAGGAAAATATTACTACCTTTACTGAGCTGGGCAAAAATTTAAAACAAAATCGGAAATAAAAAAGCCGAGACTGTAATCTCGGCTTTAATTGTTGTGTTAAAACACTCAAATTAGCTGTCTGTTGCTGCTATTGTTGCAGGGGGGACAATACCTTCTTTGGGAAGAATATCGGACTCCTGCATTATTTGTTCAGCTGTTTGCAAGCCATAGTCTGCTTTTAGCCAGTTGACGAAGCCATAAACCATGTAACACAAAATAAATGTGAGGGGTATGGAGGTCACAATGGCACAGGTTTTAATGGTATTTAATGGTGCATTTATAAACAGCATAGCGAGTGGCACTGCGGCTAGTAAAATACACCAAAATAAGCGGTGCATGGGTGAGGGATCTTCTCCTGCTTTTAGTCCTGGGGTGACGGTAGCCGCCATAGTGAATGCCGCAGAGTCTAGGGTTGTGGCTAAAAACAATATTGAAATGGCAGCAAATAAGATAATAAATATAGTACTCATTGGTAGGGTATTCAGCAACTGTACAATGGCAGGGTTACCCTGACCCGCTGCAACAAGTCCCGCAACGTCTACGGTGCTTGTGATATTAGCATGTTGTGAGAAGTTACCAATGATGCCAAAGAAGAAGAAACAACCCGCACTGCCACTCACTAACATGTTAGATATGACGGCACGTATAGTACGTCCTTTGGACACTTTAGTGACAAATAAGCCTACAAATGGAGTGTAGGTAATCCAATATAACCAGTAGAAGATAGTCCATCCTTCAGGAAAGCCACTGTTATCAACCGGATCAGTCCAAAGGCTCATTTTAATAAAGTTTTGGAACATGGTGCCTAAGCCATTCACTGTAGATTTAGTAATGTACAGTGTGGGCCCAATTAAAAAGACGGCCAGACAAAACCCTATCGCTAGGTAAGTGTTCATGCTGCTAATACGCGCCATTCCCTTACTAATGCCTACATAAGAACTTAGGGAGAAAACTGCAGAAATAAGCAGGATGATGGATAAGTTCATACCAAAGCTAGGTTGAATCCCCATAATAGAGGCAAGGATTTCAGCCACCATAGGTACTGAAACCCCTAAGGTTATTGAAAGGCCGCCAAAACAGGTAAAGATAAAAATGGTATCAATAACACGGCAAGTACTACGCCATAAAGGAGTAGACTCTTTCTTGCCTCGTATTGCAGAACAGACTGCAGATAAGCTTAAACCGGAGTTTTTACGCACATGGAAGTGATAGGCAACGGGTAATGCGGCAATGCAGTAAGTTGACCAAGCACTCACACCCCAGTGAAATAGATTGTAAGCTGTACTGATTTCATAGGCGGCGGTTGTTCCTGCCTCAACACCTAAGGGTGGTGCGTTGAAGTAATATGCCCATTCAGCAAAGGCCCAATACACAGTGGCAGAGCCTAAGCCGGCACAAATCATCATGGCTACCCAACTGAATGTTGAGTAATCTGGTGTCCCTTCTCCTAGTTTGATATTGCCATACTTACTAAAGCCAAGTAATACGAGGAAAATGACTGCACCAAAAACAGCCAGTAATACGGGGGTGCCAAAGATGGCGGTGAGTAGGTTAAAAAGATAGTTTGCACCAGCTTTACCGGCTTCAGGGAACATTGTCAGGCTAATAACAATGGTTGCAACCGTAATAAGGCTAGTTGTGAGTAGAAAAGTGTCTAATTTTTTTGTCGTTTTCATCGGTATCTCCTTTGTACATTCCCCATAGTTGGGATAAAGGAATGCGCAACTAACAAGGATTACATCACCTGATATTTTTTTATAATGTGTTCGTTTAGCGCTATGCCCAGTCCAGGGCGGTCAGGAACATCCAAATAACCTTGGTCGAAACGTATCGGGTTAATGACTAATCCATTGTCATTCGCTAATAGGCTTGGACTTTCCGAGTACTCCATCAGGGTGCCATGCTCTGTTGCAGCAAGAAAATGTACCGATGCTGCAAGCAAGATACCTGTGCTAAAACCGTGAGGAATCAGCTGCACACCATATAACTGGGCTAAGTCATTTATTTTGCGCATTTCTGTGATACCACCGCAGCGGGTAATATCAGGCTGTACAATATCGGGTTGGTGAAACTCAAGAAAATCTTTAAATTCATAACGGGTTGTGAGCGTTTCACCTCCCGCAATTTTTTGCGACACTTGGCTGGCGAGTTTTTGATAGCCGTAGCGATCATCCGCTAATAAAGGCTCTTCAATCCAGTTAAGATTAAATGGTTCGAGCCGTTTGCACATTGCAAGTGCATGGCCGGCAGTTTTCCAGCGGGTAGCTAAATCAATTTGCAGTTCAATATCGTTACCGACAGTCTCACGGATGATTTTCACGGTTTGATAATCTGCTTCAGGATGACTACCCATCATACCACCACCAAACTTAATACTGGTAAACCCTTTTTTTACCAAACTACTCGCAAAATTAATGTTTTCTTGAGCACAATCAACAGGAATAAAGGTGCCATAGGCTTTTATTTTATTTCGATATTTTCCTCCTAAAAGTGTATGTAATGGAACGTCATAAAATTGTGCAGCGATATCCCAAAGTGCAATATCAATGGCACTAATGGCATGAATGCCTGCGCCACGACGTCCCACATAGTTAGATGACCAATACATTTTTTGCCACAAACGCTCTATTTCAAGAGGATTTTCACCTATTAATAAGGCTTTTAATCCATTGCAATAGAGGTTTGAATTAGGTGCTTCAATAAGGGCTTTAATAACCATAGGAGAGCTATCAGCTTCACCAAGGCCAATAATGCCTTTATCGGTATGGACTCGAACAACCAATGCATCTTCACCCCATTCGCATTCTTCATCTAGTGGTGGTATTCGCAGGTGAATGACTTCAACATCGGTAATTTTCATGATTAAACCTCTCAATTTAGAAAGGATTATTTAGGCTCAATACCCAATAATTTTTCGACTCGCTGATCCTTTTGATACAGCGTGCAATAGGCGTAACCAATTTCTTCGATAGCGGTAGGTTCACCATTAATAACGTTGTTTAATGAATTTAGGATTCGTTCTGAAACAGCTTCGATACTGTCTGTGCCTGACATAATGCCAGTGGCATCGACATCAATATCGTCATTAATTAGTGCTGGATTGCCACTCACACGTATTACAGGCACGATAGGGTTATTAAAACCGGCGCCGCCAGTCGTCCATAAAATAACTTGACAGCCAAGGGCCGCAAAATGCATTCCTGCGCCGCCGCAAAGCATGGTTGTTTCGGAAAGATATAAACCTGGTTGTTTGGGTTTATCTATTTGTTTTGCATTTATTTTTAAAATATCTTGAATTGGACGTGACCCTGTTTTTGCAAGTGCACCCAGTGATTTTTCTTCTAAAGTGGTTAAACCACCTATACTGTTTCCAACACTCATGGTTTCCAGGTCTGTGCCTGCAACATGCCAGCGTTTTTCTTCTTCTTGAATTAATCGTTCAATGTTGTTCGCTACCTGGTCATTAATAGAGCGTTGTCTTAACACATCCTCACAACCTAGTAGTTCAAGAAGCTCACCTGCGACAGCAGAAGCACCATTATCAATCAGTTTATCAACAGCACGACCAACACTCGGATTTGAAGCGATGCCTGATGTGGTATCCGAGCCACCGCATTTAACGCCAACAAATAATTGACTTACAGGCACCTCGACACGTTCTACACGATTGATTTCATCGGCAATAGCTTGTGCTTTTTCGGTGCCTTCGCGAATTGTGCTGCGGGTGCCTTGAGATTTGATACAGGTAAGCGATTCCACAGGCTTACCACAGGCTGCAATCGGGGTAGTGATGATAGTAGGGTTAATACTGCCGCAACCCATCGTAATCACCAGCGCTCCGCCAACGTTAGGGTTACAGGCTGCATTGATGAGGGTGGCAATCATTTCCTCATTACCACCATACATGCATGTGTTGTAGTTGGTGAGTACGACACTGTTAGTTACTTTATCGCTAATCGCCCGTGCAATGCCTTCAGCACACTCGTCAACAGCAATAATTAACAGCAGATTGCGAATACCTACTGTTCCATTTGAACGTAAATACCCTTGAAAATGCTTCATACGTCCTCCTGAATATTCATTTGCTGAATAATCTGCTGAATGATTGCGGTGGGAATATCAAGCTTTTGGCTTCGGACGTTGTGAACATGAACCATTTGGCCAGTGGCAATAGGCTTGATTGACTTGCCGATGGAAAAACTTCCTTTTATGACTGTTTGCCCTTTCTGCATGGGTTGCCAAGCGACTTTATTGCCGAATGGAATATCTTGCAGCAAGGTGATGATGCCCTCTAGCCCGTTGCTAGCGGAGATAACATGGATCTGTTCACCTTTATGGGCATCAGCCAGCAAGGTTGCCACATTATCTGCGGCATTCAGGCGGATTGCTTTGTTCATATCTTAGACTCATGTCAGTTTTGTTTTTAGAATACTGTAGATTGTATGACAATAAACATACTCTGTCATTTGAAAAAAACAGTGACCTGAATCAAGAATGAGTCAAGGAGCGTTATCAACGATAAGAGTGCTCACTAGGGAAATAGGGAGTGAGTATTAAAGTAAAAATTATTACGGAGGGTAAGGGAAAATTCTTAGTTGGTATGGTGGTATTTTAAAAAATAATTTTCATAGGAAAATTATTTTTTATTAGTCAAGGTTAAATTGACGCTAAAAATATAAAATTAAGAAAGAAGACGTATGTACTTATAAAGCCGCTTTATGCGTGTATAGGTATCGAATAGCGGTATAAATATGGCAAAGCTATATTTATAAAAAAAAGTAAATATCTAAAACTATTAAGCCAATAACAATATAAAAGGCAAAAATTATCAGTATACCTTCAAAAAAACGTGTATCCATAGTTATGTTTGTTTGGTAAAAGAACCTATTATAGTGTTTGGTGAACTATAATTTTGTGGGTTGGTTCTCATAACTGTGTGATGCAGTTCGCGTTATGTTGCTACAATTTGATAAGTTTTATGTTGATTGATAGTTGTTTTGAATAAAAGCCGAGAAAGTTAGCATGTTTATACCAAAAATTATCAATAACGAGTTATGCATGTAAAGTTAGTCGATAAAGTTTTAGTTATATGTAATCAATTGTTAGTAGCATAGGGGCAGTTATTAACATTAGTAGTAACAAGCGCATCCATTGCGCTTGTTATTTTTGAAATGAAATATTCTATTATCCAAAGATATAACCCTTTACATTGGATATATGAACTAAGCAATAATTATTTTTAACACGAGTTGTTAACTAATTATTTGTTACCTCAAGCTTATCAATTGCAATTGTGTAATTAGGATTTTCAGAATAGTCAGTATATATTCTTATAGCATCACAGTTAGCATAGATAGAATTGAGTTTCACTCTGCCTGTTGATTTGTGTTGTTTTCCATCCCCTTTAACCGATAATGTGCTTTGTGAGCCACAGGCATTAACATATAGTTTGGTGGCAATATTGTTTAAGCCATGCACTATGATATCCAGACTGTACTGTTTACCTGAGGTGAGAGGGTAGATAAGTTCTCCATTTTGCAAAGAAGAACCGCTTAAGTGAAATTCATTTTTACCTTCACACATGCTACTTTGAATTGGACCTGTTAATTTAGCTGTACCCGTTGTTTTCCAATCTTTCAGTTGATCTACTTTAGCTATGTCTTGGCATATATTTGAGTTGGTGTCATCAGTATTAGGCCAATTATTATCGTTTGGAAAATTCGGGAAGTCAGGAAAGTCGGGGAAATCCGGAAATGACCAATCATTGTTACTTGGAAAGTTAGTAGGGAAATTGCTTGGAAACGACCAGTCATTATTATTAGAAGTTTTTGTTTTATTATTTTTAAAGTTAATCCCTGCATGAGTTGTACATGAAGAATATCCTTTTCCTGATTGTTTACAGCTATCACTATCATTGTAAGAACTAGCGTTTGAGGTTGCTGCTGAAATAAGTGATAGAGAAATAATAGTGCCAAAAATTAAACTTTTTTTAGTAGTCATATAAGATCACTCCAAATGGAACGTTATTTTTAATAGTGAGCTTATATATTAATTAATGTGTAATAAGAAATGTGTGAATTACAATTTGTTATCTTAATTATTTGTTTGCTGTATTTAACGGTTTTATAAAAGGGTATGGGTTTGAATGGAATGCGAATAAATATAAATGAATTTTTTTGTGTTTTTATTTTTAGCTATGAAAGATCGCAAAATGTAATAGAGGTTGAATTGATGGATGCTGCACGCCGTTAGTTTGTGGTCTGTTACTAAAACAAGTTGTGTGTAAGTTGTCAATTAAAGAACCTCTGATGGTAGCCTATTCATGTATAAGTTATGCTTATTTCAATATTGGTTTTCTCTTCATTAAGTCGTAAGAAATATCATTTTTGAGGCTATTATGAAATGTGAATCTATTGCAGTATTATTTGTGATAAATATTCTTATCCTACCTGTACATGCTGATGAAGATATTGAAGTAAATCCCATGTTTGGTGATAAAAGTAATCAACTGGCTATTCATGGGGGAGAAAGTTTTAGAAGTGATGGTTTTGAAAAACTTCACTTTGGTGCGATTTCTTATAGTCAACCGGACACATTTTTTAGATTGCCTGCACGAAATAATATTGAAGTGGGTGCATATAAAGGAGATGGAGCCTTAGGAAAATTTGATGTTAACTTCTTTGGTTTTTCAAAGGATGTTGCATTACTCAGTGGAACTAATAGCTATCTCTCATTAGGGTTAGGCGCATATATAAAGGATAAAAAAACAGATCGAATTAGTTCTAAATTTACATTTGGAGAAAAATTAGCAGTGGGATATCGGTTTGATAACGGTATCAATGTTGAATTATTTGCCAGGCATTTTTCAAATGGAGGATTGACAGAAAAAAATAGTGGGCAAAATTTTGCTGGATTAACATTAGGGTATAGTTTTTAGTGTCGAAAAAATAAACTAACTATTAGGATTTTCCCTACTGTTTTCAGCCATAGTAAAGGGTATTGCTGGCAAACAAGGTGTTTGCTTTGGTTTGAATTTGTAAATCATGCATGGTATGGTCTTACTTTAAGCGGTTATCTACAAGATAACCGCTTTTTTTTTGTGTGGATGGCCTATACAGTGAGACTACTAAAGAATATAGGCTATATGTTTGGTGAAATATATGAAAATGAAAGGCTGAGTTTTGTCTGTATTGTACCCCCGTGAAGGGTATAACGATGAGAGCATGTATCATAATGAGTAAGGGTTTGTTGTGCAAGTAGACTCAACGCTTAAAGCAGCTGTTGAGCTGCGAAACATTAGTTTAAGTTTTGATAGCCAGCCACTGTTTCAGAACTTTTCCTTTGAGTTACCAACAGAAAAAATCACGGCTATTGTGGGTGCTAGTGGCTGTGGTAAGTCAACTTTGTTAAAGCTTATTAATGGGCTTATTCAACCTGATGATGGGGAAATTCATATTTGTGGGCAGCAAGTATCACATAATGATCAAGCGGAATGGCGCAGGCATATGGGATATGCAGTCCAACAAATTGGCTTATTTCCTCACCTTAGTGCGGCAAATAATGTCGTGTTGTTGGCACAGCTTGAGCAATGGACGGAATCATCTATACAAGAGCGTTTGAGCTATTTGGCTGAAAAAATGGGACTTGATCAAGCTATTTTATCTCGGTTTCCTCATGAACTGTCAGGGGGGCAAGCTCAGCGTGTCGGGCTTTGCCGAGCCATGATGTTAAAGCCCCCAATTCTGCTTTTAGATGAAGCTTTCTCAGCAGTAGACCCTATAACGCGTATGGATATTTATCAGTATTTTTTAAGATTGCAAGAAACAGAACCAAGAACGGTATTACTCATTACTCATGATATGCGTGAAGCAGTGAAACTATCGGATCATATTGCAGTAATGCAGCAAGGAGAGATCGTTCAATTTGCACCTGTAGAACAAGTGGTAAGTCAACCTGCCACGGATTATGTTGCTCGACTTGTACAGGAGCATATTTAAGATGAGTAGGTGGCTTTTCTTTTTAATAGTAGGCTTACTATTACCTTTACAAAGTATTGCAAAAACAGTGGTGGTTGGTAGTAAAGCATTTAATGAAGGTTATTTGTTAGGTGAGATAATTGCACAAAAGCTAGCACATGATGGCTTTGATGTTGAACGTAAATTAGGTTTGGGTAAAACTATTATTACCTATGAAGCATTGAAGCAAGGCGAAATTGATGTTTATGTGGAATATACTGGGACTTTAGCTCAAGCAATTTTAAAGTTAGAAAATACACCTTCATTAAAAGTGCTCCAACAAAGAGCAAAAAAAGAGGGTTTAAAGGTATTACCTCGTTTAGGTTTTAATAATACTTATGCGTTAGTTATTAGTGAACAAATTGCTAAACAGAATAATATCTCCAGTATTTCTGACTTGGTTAATCATCCTGATTTAAGTTTGGGCATTAGCCACGAGTTTTTAAAGCGTAAAGATGGCTGGCAACCTTTAGCGGCTGCATATGACTTACCTTATCAGCCTGTGGGTATTGAGCATAGTTTGGCCTATCAGGCGATTGCTAATGAGCAAATTGCTATTACCGATGCCTATACGACGGATGGTGATATTGCTCGATATCAACTGCGGATTCTTAAGGATGATAAACAATTTTTTCCGCGATATGATGCAGTGCCCTTGATTCGCAATGATGCAGATCCAGCATTAATCAACAGTTTACAAGCATTGGCTAATCGAATTGATGAAGCCAAAATGCAGCAGTTGAATAGCCAGGTTGTTAATGATGATCAAAGTTTCGCAGAGGTTGCGGAACAGTTTTTAATTGATGAGGCATTGATTAAATCTAAATCGTCCGAATCTCAGGACCTGAATAGTCCCTGGCAATTGTTACCTCGCTATATTGTTGAACACTTACAACTGACGATTTTGGCTCTGATATGCTCCTGTCTGGTTGGCATACCACTGAGTATTGCTGTATATCGTCAGCCAAAAGCAAGTCGTATGTTAGTTTATTGTACGGGATTGCTACAAACAATACCTTCGATTGCACTATTAGCATTGATGATACCACTGCTGGGGATTGGTTGGATACCTGCGGTGGTTGCATTATTTTTGTACTCATTATTGCCGATTGTGCGTAATACATTGACTGCATTATTAACCCTAGACCCTGTTATGCAACAAGTTGCTGTTGGTATGGGGTTAACCCCTAGAGAACAATTACGGCATGTTTATATACCTCTTGCAGTGCCCATGATTTTTTCTGGTATTAGAACAGCTGCAATTATTAATATTGGTACTGCTACATTAGCGGCTTTTATTGGTGCTGGTGGCTTAGGAGAACCAATCGTTATGGGGCTTTCATTAAACGATACGACACTCGTGTTGTTTGGTGCTGTTCCTGCAGCATTACTTGCTATTTTTACAGAATGGCTTTTTGAAGGGGTTGAACGACGTTTTATTCCTGCCCATTTACGGAATACCTTGAGTTAGTTTTTTAAGCGTCTTTGTCCAACATCTGGATAATGCCCTTCGAACACGCCGTGAATCCTTCCTTGGAAGCTTGTTTGCTGCATCCTTGCGGCAAACAGTTCGATGAGCATTATCCACCCTTTTTCATCACAAACTATTTTTATATACAATTGCTCTGATTTAATAGTGAAATTATTTTTTAACCCATAAATTCCTTTTTGAGCTAAGCTTCCATTGAAGCCTTCACTTTGAAAGATCGTTCTCAAGTGTAGATGAGTATTGAAGTTAGGTTGTTAAAAGAGGTATAAAAATGAACGAAGAAAAAAAACTTGAAGGCATCAGTGGATGGCTGATTTTAATTGCTATAGGTATAGTTCTCACGCCATTCAGAATTATTATATTGTGTGTGACGACTTATTCAGATGTTTTTTCAACGGAGGTTTGGGAAGCACTGACAACGCCAGGAGCAGAAATGTACCATTTTCTGTGGGCACCTATCATTATTGGAGAGATATTAATTAATAGTGGCTTGTTATTAGCCTGGTTATATATGGCCTATTTATTCTTCACTAAGAACAGAGATTTTCCCAAGTGCTACATCAGCATTGCTATTTTTAGTCTGTTATTCATTATTGCAGATGCATTTGCTATAAAGTTGGTTCTTCCAAATGAATCCGTTTTTGACCCTGATACCATTAAGGAGCTTACACGCTCACTGGTCATGGTCATTATCTGGGTTCCTTATATGCTTGTGTCAAAAAGGGTAAAAGCAACTTTTATAAAGAAATGAAGGTTAATAATTGTGTAACCATCAATAAATATACATTATGTATTTTCTATCTTGTGCCCTATGGGTATATTATTCGTTATTTTTCTGGGAAGTTGCATATTTAAGAATTAAATTTTATGAGCATGATAAACCTGATAATGCCTGGTATTGCATACAACTATAAGATAAAAAAGTAACTAACCATTGTTATAAGGAAATAACACTATGAGTGGAAAATTTCGCGCTAGGACTCCACATCACCGCCTTGCTACAGCTCAAGATCTTCAAAATGCGATAAAACGAGGGCCGCTTGCAGAGGAGGGAAAAGAGCTACCATCCCAGCCACGGCCATTTCTGTCTGGATTACCTCCAGTAGGTGTTACTTATAACCCCCAACAGAAAGCTACAAAACAATTAAAGCATATTATTGATACAAACTACTATGCTGCTTTTTTCGATAATGCTATTAAAAAAGTGAGTAAACAACGTATTCCAGAGCTTGATCGTATCAAGACCTTAGATCAGTTTTACTTTTATGTAGATGCATTAGTTACCTGGATGCCAGAAATACGAGTTTGGGATTGGTATGGAGAGGTTTTACACGAACGTACAGTGTATTTACGTATTACACAGTTTTATTATTACTTTAACCAGCCTCAGTTAGAAGCTTTGCAAAGTCCAATTGAACCACAAGAAGGAAAAGAGTTATCACCCATTTCGCTCTGGTTGAGGGACTTTGCGGTTGAATGGGGGGCATTTTTGAATACGGATGCTTCAACAGAATATTTATCATCATTTAAATATGCCCCTGAATATGCATGGCAAGACTACGAAAAAGCACCAGAAGAGTACCCTAATTTTAATGCATTTTTTGCTCGTCAATTCAAAGACATTAATGTTCAAAGACCTGTAGCACAACCCAAAAATGATAAGGTTATAGTATTTCCTGCTGAATCTACTTTTGTGGGGCAATGGGCGGTGAGTACAAAAGTGGGCCCACCTCTGGTTGCTCCACCAAGTATTGTCGTGAAAAATATTGAATGGTCTATTCGTGAGTTACTACAAGATAGTGATTATGCGGATGCCTTTGAAGGTGGAATTTTCTGTCATAGTTTCTTGAATACATACGATTACCATAGAATGCATACACCAGTAGCAGGTAAAGTATTAGAAGCTAAATTTATTCCTGGTCAGGTCTATCTGGAGGTTGAACTTACAGTTAATGCTGATGAGGAGGGCAATAAAGAACCTGCGAATATTGTTACTCCTAAACGGCTTCTGGACGCGGAGGATAATACAGGCTACCAGTTTGTTCAGTGCCGAGGACTGTTAGTATTGGAGTCAAGTATTGGTAAAGTCGCTATTCTGCCGATGGGTATGGCTCAGGTTTCTTCTGTTGTATTTGTTACACCAAGGGATGAAGGGCATCAGCCAATTGAATTATCAGAAGAAGAAAAATGTAAGTTGGATTACAACCAACAAGTGAAATTCCTCAATGAAAAAATTCAAGGTTGTTTGACTGGCAAAAACTTGAGTAAAGGTGAGATGTTCTCTTTCTTTCAGTTTGGTGGGTCTGATTGCGTTATGGTTTTTGAACGTAAAACAAACGTCAATATAACGGCTCAAACAAATGTTCATTATCCAATTAGAAGTCAGTATGCGATAGCTAACAGCTAATTTATAAAAATATACAGCATGGTAAACTTCTACCATGCTGTATTTGTACTTTTACAGCCTTTAATTCTATTTCTGCGTGCTTTCAAGTAATAAGTTCAATTTGTTTCTATCTTAAGATTACCCACTTTTTAAATCAACTTTGTTCACCACAAAATACCATCATTTGGAAATACCACAGGTGCATTATTTAAAGTGATTTAGATATAGCAAAAGGTGGGTTTGCAATTTGGATTGCCGCATTTTTACGGCAGTCGGGGACATTTTTTATTGTTTATTTTTACCGTCAAAGAAATTAATTTAGAAAAGGTTAAATACACCTCGGCAACCATTATTCACCCAAAGTATATTATTACGAGTCCCCCAACCTTTTTCTTGTTCGCAGGGGGAATCAGAATTGCGTTTCCTCAACCAGGCGCCTTTGACTTGAAATGGCAATGGACATTCATGGTAGCGGTAGTTCTTGCTATCGCACTGAAGAGTAACAGGGTTTACATTAAGTTCGGCGAGTACTTGAAAAACGGCTCGACAACCTTTGGTGGTGATAATTTGGTTGTCAGTGGTTGACCATACACTGTTATTACAACTTGATCTTGATAATTTTTTATGAACATTGGTGTGAATTATTTTTAGATCACCTAAAGTGCATATTCCAGGTTGGTAGTTATAGCTTTCACAGACAACATATAGGGTTTTATATCCTGCTGCTTCAGCTAATTGTGCATCATTCACATAGGCTTGAATATCATTTGAGTCAAGTATCTGACCAATACTCGGTACACTAATGGCCAAACTGCAGAGTGCTAGTGCTTTGGCTAAGTGGTTGATAATTGCTTTGCGTGCCATGCATAGCTTACTAAAAAGTAAATAACGCATTTTAGCGATTCCTTGTGCTTATTGAGGTTATCCAGTTGTGTTAACTGCAAGAATAGGTATAGACAAAAGCCATGACGTTATTAATAAGGGGAAGTGTTATTTGCGAGAAGAATGCATGAGTATATGTGGATATAGGTAGGGCTGTTTACTTCACATGCATTTATAAGACTAATATCCGTAGTATATGTGAAGCAAGCCGTTTGTCCTGGCCGAAAAATTCAGTATAGTGGCCCGCCTCTGAAAGTGTGTTGGTACATTGTTGGTCAGTTTTAACCGATGTAAATTATAAAACAGCCCAATACAAATAGGGTGTATAGTGAACTCAAAAGGAAGTAAAGAATGGTTGTGCGGCTAGCGTTGTTTGTAGGGTTGTTAATGTTAGTAACAGGGTTAACTCATGCTGATTGGCAGGTGGCAAGGTTAGTATCAGGTCAGCAGAAAGTTGTATTTTATCAAACAAATGCGCTACAAAATCAGCCTGCTGGCTATTTATCCGCTTGTGAATATTATTTATATATTCCTATTCCTGGCAGAAAAATAGTTGTTATTCAGGATTGGCGGCAGGAACAAACAGGCTATGTACCGAGTAACTTTATACAACCATTAATGACGTTACCAGAACCTGCCCAGCGCCAGTTTATAAGCGCATTATTGCAGCAGGAAGAACAGAATATCAATCAGCATCAAGATGTGATTTCTGGGCATCCAGAGTGTCGAAGTCACCATCTGCAGCGGATGGATCCTGCTTTACCTTTTATTGTCGATTATTTTTGTCAGCATTATCAACCAGACTTAATGCGCTACTTTTTATCGGTTATGAGCCGTTTGGAAACGGAAAATCCTCAGGCGATGATCCATGGGCTTGCCTTGCAAACGCTTTATCAGTGTCGCCCAACCTTTACTGATGTACATTTAAATGTTGCGTATCAAAATCTTAAGCATTACATCAGCCCATAACCGATACTTAAAAATGAGGCTATTGCCATCTATTCATGTTCTAAACCCCCTTGTGTCAATTTAAAGGGATCAAGCAGTTGCTCTAGATGCTCTTTACTGAGTGAGGTGTACTCTAGAGCAACATCAAGCACAGGTCGGTCCTGTTGGTAGGCTTGTTTGGCAATCGTGGCTGCTTTTTCATAACCGATGATTGGGTTTAGTGCGGTCACTAAAATAGGGTTGCGGTATAAAGGTTGATTAATTGTTGTCTGGTTTACTTTAAATGTGGCAATGGCTTGATCTGCTAAGGCATTGACAGAATTGCTGAGTAACTCAATACTTTGTAAAAGATTAAAAGCAATAACAGGTAACATGACATTTAATTGAAAATTACCTGACTGACCTGCAAGGGTAATTGTTGCATCATTGCCAACGACTTGGGCTGCAGCCATCATCACTGCTTCAGGAATAACGGGGTTTACTTTACCTGGCATGATACTGCTACCAGGCTGTAACGCTGCGAGGGTGATTTCACCCAGTCCGGCCTGTGGGCCACTGTTCATCCAGCGTAAATCATTACTGATTTTGAGAAGCGCTACCGCGAGTGTTTTTAATTGACCGGAAAGCTCAACAGCGGTGTCTTGGGTGCTGATCAACGTAAAAAAGCTAGGTGCCATTGTTAGGTCTAAGTCAGCTAACACACTGAGCCGCCCCATTGCTTCTGTGGCAAATGCAGAGTGTGTGTTAATACCTGTGCCAACAGCTGTTCCGCCTAGCGCAATAGTATGTAAGCGAGGGAGAACAGCCCGGATGCGATTACGACAATCATTAATCTGCTGGGCCCAGCCCGTTAACTCTTGGCCTAAAGTGACGGGCATTGCATCCATCAGGTGAGTCCGGCCAGTTTTAACGGTATCCATATGTTCACTGGCGCGTTGGGCAAGACGCTGATGAAGATGTGTCAATGCAGGAAGCAACTGATTAGCGATCCGTTGTGCACTGCTGATATGGATAGCAGTGGGGATGACATCATTACTACTTTGCCCCATATTGACATGGTCATTAGCATGTACAGTATTTTCTTGCTCACGAGAAGCTAAGGTGGCTAACACTTCATTCATGTTCATGTTAGTACTGGTGCCTGAACCAGTTTGAAATATATCAATAGGGAACTGATCATGGTGCTCCCCACGAATAATTTCAGTGGCAGACTTACAGATAGCTTCAGCTATGCTTGCAGGTAATAATCCTAGGCTTTGATTAGCTTCTGCTGCAGCGTGTTTTATTTGTGCAAGGGCGACAATAAAGTGTGATGAAAATGTTAAGCCACTGATTTTAAAGTTATCAATGGCCCGTTGAGTTTGAGCGCCATACAGAGCATCAACGGGGACTTCTAAATTACCCATACTGTCGGATACGGTACGAAACTTGTCTTTCATAATAATTTGGCTCTTACCGAACTCGCTGTGATTAAATTTTTGAAACAAGAAATAATGTTAAGCAAGTAGTTTTTGATATTCTGTAATTGAGGGTCCACCTTCATAGCTGCGATTCTCGGCCACTTGTCGTAGATTGTTATGATCAAAATGCGTGGCTGCAGGAATACTAAGGACATCCGGTAACCCTTGGTTTTGCGGCTGATGGCGTTTACGCATAATTAAGTTGGCTAGAATTAAGAGTGATGTGTAATCTTGTTCGTTTGATGACTGATACTGCCATTGACAGCTATGTTTTACAGCAGAACAAAACTCAACAGGAAAATTCCATTTTTCTAAAATTAAATGCGCAATTTGCTGTGTTTCATCAGGGGTAAACTGATTGGCCAGCTCTTCGAAATAATCATGATGAACGCCGTAACTTAAAATAGCAAGTTGACCCAAAAAGTTTAACATACCTAACAGTAAGCCAGCCTCAGGATTAAGTTTTTTACTGTCTTTCGCGATCAAATAACAGAGGCTGCCAACTTCTGCACTTTGCAACCAAATGTTCCTCATGACCTTAAGGACAAAACTATTACTTTCTGATTGCACTTCTCTCTGACAGTAATATTCCACTAGTTGCATGCAGGTATCAGTGCCCAGGGTTTTTATCGCTTCAGTCAGCGTACATACTGGTTGATAAGGGCTAAATAAAGGAGTATTAGCGGTAGACATTATTTTGCAACAAATTGCCAGGTCAAATGCAATCGAGCGAGCTAGTGTTTCAATAGTAGGGTCTTTTAGATCTTGCTGTTTGATGAGCTGAATCGCTTTCGGCAGCGAGTGTAAGATGACATGGCCAGCCAGGATTTCTTGGGCTATTTGGTGCTCAAGACTATGATCCTGATTGTTGCTGGATTGGCGTAGGCGGAGAAAACGCGCTAATTTATCATGCTCAAAAATAATGAGCTTAACAGGCGTTTTCGATTTTCCTGAAAATTGGCGAGGGCGTAACCGAGCGAGTGGAGCAACAGCGGTGGGGGTGCCACCTTTAATTTCTTTACTACGCTCATCGGCTGCAATCAGCTCAATAGTACCTTTAATAAGAAAATAGTCGTGGTTATCTTGTTCGCCTAAATTAAAGATGTACTTATTTTTAGGAATTTCTACGTATGAGCCTGCACGGCACAAAAGAATTATATCTGCCTGACTCAGTGGCTTGAAAATATCAAACTGTTTAAGATCGAGGTCGGGAGGAATAGCCTGTATTGCAGTCATGACAAATCCTTTGTAATGTGTTTCGTTCCATGGTCTGACTTAAATTGTAGACATAAACAGTGTAAACCGGTAAAAACGTCGTAACTTCTATGCCACACGTCCCGTTCACCCATCAATTGCTTTCTTCCTGTCAACAAAAAACAGCTTCTCAAGCGGTAATTGATCGCTTCTGGATGCGATTTGCACTTCAGCAGGCCCGGCTTGCAGCACAACAAGGTGAAGTACCTGTTGGTGCTGTTTTAGTTCAGCACGGACGATTACTCAGTGCAGGGTATAACCAGCCTATATCACAATGTAACCCAATCGCTCATGCGGAAATCATGGTGTTACAACGGGGGGCAGCGGTGTTACAAAATTACCGACTATTGCACTGTACACTCTATGTAACCTTAGAGCCTTGCACGATGTGTGCAGGAGCGCTGGTACATAGCCGTATACAGCGTTTGGTGTATGCTGCTTCGGAACCGAAGTCTGGTGCTATTAAGAGTAAAAACCAGTTGTTACAAGCAGATTATATGAATCACCAGGTTGCGGTGACGGGTGGTGTTTTGGCCGACGAGTCTAGTCTATTACTTCAGGCATTTTTTCAGCAGCGACGAGATGCACGTAAACAGTTGAAGCAGAATAACAAAAATAATTCAGATAGCGTATGAATAATATTAGTTTAACTTAATTTTGCTTGATTTCTCTGGCTCAAAAACGCCTGGGGTGTGAGCCGCTTGAACTGTCGTTGAGGCTTCATCTTTGGGTACGGTTAGCCATTGTAGTAAGTCATAATAACGACGAATATTTTGTACATAAAGCACAGGCTCGTAGCCTCTGGCGTAACCATAACGGGTTTGGCTGAACCATTGTTTTTTGGCAAGCAAGGGTAAACTTTTTTTGACATCTACCCACTTATTCGCATTTCCACCCAGCCTACGGGTAATGTCTTGTGCATCTTGCAGATGACCTAAGCCTACATTATAAGCGGCTAATGCCATCCAAGTTCGATCAGGCTCTTTAATGTCTTCGGATAGTCGCCCTTTAATTTTCTGAAAGTATTTGGCCCCGCCTTGAATGCTTTGCTTAGGATCCAGTCGATTTTTAACACCCACTTCTTTTGCTGTTGGGCGTGTTAGCATCATGAGTCCTCGAACGCCTGTTGGAGACTTTGCTCGTGCTCGCCAATGAGACTCTTGGTAACCTATTGCAGCAAGTAATCGCCAGTCCAACTCCTGTTTTTTGGCCACTTTTTTGAACTGTTTTTCATGTTTGGGCAAACGTTTTTGAGTTTGCTGAATAAAGGTTTTAACACCAACATAGTTCAACTGATCAACATGACCGTAAAAGCGTTCATTCAATTGGTCTAATGTGCCGTTTTTACGAATTTTTTCAAAAAACTGTGTTATACGGGCAATAAATTCTGCGTCGGCGTTGGGAGAAAGTGCCCAAGCAAGCTGTTCGCTGGGCTGTAAGTCAAATGCTGAACGAACTTTTGGAAAGTAAATGTAATTCATTGCCAGAACGTTAGAGTCCACAATGGAATAGTCAATTTCTCCATCATTCACCATCTTAATGAGGTCCATGGCTTCATGCTCAGTGGTTGATTCCCAGGTCAAATTCAGGGTTTCACTGGCTTCCTTGAGTCGCTCTTCATGGCTACTACCCGCCATCACCATTATCCGTTTTCCCACCAAGTCAGCTAAAGACGTGGGTCGAGGCTGGCTTGTATTGTAAATTAGACTCAAGTTGACGTTCATATACGGTGGACCAAAGCGCGCACGTTGTTGTCTTTCTTTGGTGATACTTAATCCGGCTGCAGCAATATGAAAGCGATGTTCATGAGGGCCTGAGCTGATAGAGGCAAAAATATCATTCAGGGAGTTGGCAGTGACCAGCTTGAGTTCAACACCTAGGTCTTTGGCAAACAGCTTGGCGAGTTCATATTCAAACCCTGTGGGCTGGTCGCGCCACTGGAAATAGGTGGTGGGACTATTGCGAGTCATTACCCATAGTGTATTGGTTTGCTTAATTTGATCAAGCGTGCTGACTGGTTGTTCACATGCTGCCAATAGCAATACAACGGGCAGTAAAAGAACCCCTCGGGACCAACGCTGATAATATGAAAGCCAAAACCAATATTGCTGAACCATGCACCTAATCATTTGTATTTAAAAAATAAATATTAACTGATACGAGCAACATTTGGAAAACTCTTAGGGAATATTCTAGAGAGAACAGGTGGTTGATAGTGGCTGTTAGTCAGTATATCCAGTATGATTAGCGCCCGACACAATACCTGTTCTGGTTAGTGGCTGTTCTGGTTTGTCCTCGTACCTGACGAGTCCCTGGGTATAGCAACATGCTGATACTTTACAAGCAGACGATAAAGAAAGAGGTCCGAATCTACCATGCTTGAATTGCGCGGTGCACCTGCTTTGTCCGAGTTTCGCCGATTAAAACTCCTTGCTGAAATCCGGTCAAAAGTGCCAAAAATCACAGATTTATACGCCGAGTTTCGCCATTTTATCCACACGTCCTCCTCCCTTTCTTCCTCTCAACTTCAACTTCTTCAACGACTTCTTGAATATGGTCCTAAAAGAGCCAGCCATGACTTAGAAGGCTCTCTGGTTCTTGTGACACCCCGGCCAGGTACAATTTCCCCTTGGTCAAGTAAAGCGACCAATATTGCCCACAACTGTGGTCTGAGTAACATTGAACGTATTGAGCGGGGAACAGTTTTCTGTTTGATGACAAATGAGCCGCTAACAAATGAAGATAAAGTAGCCATCAAGAGCTGTTTATATGACCGGATGACTCAGATCGCTTTTGATGATGTGGTATTGGATAAAATGACGCAGGCAGAGCAGTTATTTGCAACAACAGAGCCTGCTCCCCTGACGACAGTACCCGTTTTGACTAAAGGACGTAATGCACTTGAGCAGGCGAATCAGCAACTAGGATTAGCCCTGGCTGAAGATGAAATTGACTACCTTTTGACGAGCTATCAGCAGCTACAGCGGGATCCCACTGATGTTGAGTTGATGATGTTTGCTCAAGCAAATTCAGAACACTGTAGGCACAAAATTTTCAATGCACAATGGACGATTGATGATGAAGAGCAAGATTATTCCTTGTTTGCCATGATCAAGAACACCTACACCATGCATCAGGAGGGAGTGTTATCCGCCTACAGTGATAATGCTTCGGTAATAGAAGGATTTACTGCTGACCGCTTTTATCCTGAATCAGAAAGCAAAGAATATCAGTATCATCGTCAACCTGTTCATATTTTAATGAAAGTTGAAACGCACAACCATCCAACGGCTATTGCACCTTATCCTGGGGCCTCAACAGGGTCTGGGGGAGAAATACGCGATGAAGGGGCTACTGGACGAGGATCCAAGCCGAAAGCCGGCCTAACAGGGTTTTCTGTTTCGAACTTAAATATTCCTGGATTCCAACAGCCATGGGAAGTGTCTTATGGCAAGCCGGATCGTATCGTTTCAGCGTTAGATATTATGCTGGATGGTCCTCTGGGAGGGGCTGGATTCAATAACGAGTTTGGTCGTCCAAACCTGTGTGGTTATTTCCGGACCTATGAACAACATGTCCCATCTAAGCAGGGGGCAGAAGTAAGGGGATATCATAAGCCGATTATGTTGGCAGGGGGACTTGGCAGCATTAAAGCGGAGCATGTCAATAAAGGTGAAATTCCTGTTGGGGCAAAACTAATTGTGCTGGGTGGTCCTGCCATGCAGATTGGTTTGGGAGGCGGTGCTGCGTCCTCAATGGCTTCTGGTGAAGGTGAAGCTGATTTGGACTTTGCCTCTGTACAGCGGGATAACCCTGAGATGGAACGACGTTGTCAGGAGGTAATAGATCAGTGCTGGCAGATGGGCACTGATAACCCAATTGCTTTTATTCATGATGTAGGCGCAGGGGGGCTGTCCAATGCTTTGCCGGAGTTGGTGAATGATGGTGGACGTGGTGGCAAGTTTGAGCTGCGAGCTATTCCTAATGATGAGCCAGGTATGTCCCCACTGGCTATTTGGTGTAATGAATCCCAAGAGCGTTATGTCCTCGCTGTTACGCCTGAGGCATTGGAAACATTTATTGCGATTTGTGAACGAGAGCGTTGTCCCTATGCGGTTGTTGGTGAGGCAACAGAGGCAACACACTTAACGGTAACAGATAAGCACTTTAAGAATAAGCCTGTGGATCTATCCCTGGATGTTTTATTGGGTAAACCACCCAAAATGCATCGAAACGTTTGGCGTAGAGAAGTCAGCTTCCCGCCACTAAATGTATCAGGTGTACAGCTTGAAGAAGCTATAGAGCGGGTTTTAAAACTTCCTGCGGTGGCCAGTAAAAGCTTTTTAATTACGATTGGTGATCGCTCAATTACCGGCATGGTGTGTCGGGATCAGATGGTAGGGCCTTGGCAGGTACCTGTGGCAGATGTGGCAGTCACATCGACTACGCTGAATAGTTACACCGGCGAAGCTATGGCTATGGGGGAGCGAACACCTCTCGCACTATTAGATGGCCCTGCATCAGGAAGAATGGCTATTGGCGAAGCAATCACGAATATTGCAGCAGCAAGTATTGCCAAGCTCAGTGATATTAAGCTGTCGGCTAACTGGATGGCAGCGGCAGGTTATGAAGGTGAAGATGCTGTTCTGTATGACACGGTTAAAGCGGTGGGCATGGAATTTTGCCCTGTTTTAGGCTTGACCATTCCTGTTGGGAAGGACTCAATGTCTATGCGTACCCAATGGCAAGAACAAGGTGAAGAAAAATCAGTGACTGCACCAATGTCACTGATTATTTCTGCATTTTCACCAGTACAAGATGTAAGAAAAACGTTAACGCCACAACTGGTCACTAATCAGGGGGCCACTCAGCTACTGTTAATTGATCTTGCTGGGGGCATGCAGCGATTAGGAGGTTCTGCATTGGCTCAGGTCTATCGTCAAGTGGGTGATCAGTCTCCTGATGTTGATGACCCTCAGCGGTTAAGTCAGTTCTTTACAGCTATACAGCGACTTAACCAAGAGCAGAAACTACTCGCTTATCATGATCGCTCAGACGGTGGTTTACTTGCTGCTTTAGCTGAAATGGCCTTTGCTGGACATACGGGGCTGCGTATTGCACTTGATAGCTATGTCCGACAGCAAGAAGCGATAATGGCAGGGCTGTTTAATGAGGAGCTGGGTGTCGTCATTCAAGTTAGAGAAGCTGATGTTGATTACGTTAAGTCTGAGCTTTTAAAAGCTGGGCTGGATACACCTTGTATTCATCCTTTAGGAACGGTCAGTAATGATCAACAGCTCGTCTTCACCTTTGAGGATACTGTGGTTCTTGAAGGGGCTAGAGCAAAATGGCAACAGTGGTGGGCCGAAACCAGCTATCGCATGCAAGCATTACGGGATAACCCTAAATGTGCTGAGCAAGAGTTTAATCAGCTTCAGGATGAGCAAGATCCTGGTTTAACTGTTATTACTTCATTTGACCCTCAAGAGAATGTCGCTGCGCCGTTTATTAATACAGGCGTCAGACCCTCCATAGCGGTCTTGCGGGAACAGGGGGTGAATGGTCAGCTGGAAATGGCTGCAGCGTTTGATCGTGCTGGTTTTATGACCGTTGATGTTCACATGAGTGAAGTGCTTTCAGGGCAGGTAACCCTCGATCAATTTAACGGACTCGTAGCCTGTGGTGGATTTTCCTATGGTGATGTATTGGGTGCAGGAGAAGGTTGGGCTAAGTCGATTCTGTTTAATTCTCGTGCTAGAGATCAGTTTGTTGAGTTCTTTAATCGTGAAGATAGCTTCGCCTTAGGTGTGTGTAATGGCTGTCAAATGCTTTCCAACCTTCGAGAATTAATCCCTGGAGCAGATGCATGGCCACACTTTGTACGAAACCAGTCTGAACAGTTTGAAGCACGTTTTTGTCGGGTCAAAGTAGAAGCATCGCCCTCAATATTGTTAGCAGATATGGAGAACTCTTTCTTACCGATAGCGGTTGCTCATGGTGAAGGATATGCTGAGTTTGCCTCTGATCAAGCACGGCAACAAACTGGGACAGAAGGGATAGTCAGTTTACGTTATGTTGATAATTATGGAAAAGTTACTGAGCAGTATCCGGCAAATCCTAATGGTTCACCTCAGGGTATTACTGGGTTAACGACAGCAGATGGGCGGGTCACGATTATGATGCCACACCCTGAACGTGTGTTCCGTACGGTTCAGCATTCATGGCATCCACCTGCATGGGGTGAAGATGCGCCTTGGTTGAGAATGTTCCGTAATGCCAGGGTTTGGCTTGGTTAAGACAATATCACTTGAGTGAAAGTGGGCTTAGCTATTTTGCTATACTTGAAGCGGTTTATTACCAATAGTTGTGCTATTGATATACCCGTAGGAGTGTATAAATAGTGAAATAATAACGCAGGCTCTGATTATCAGAGCCTGTTGCCTGAACAAGGAGCAGTTCATGGCCCAGATTACACTACACAGAGTGCATGCCTTTACTGATCATAATGAGGGCGGTAATCCTGCTACAGTAGTATTAGATGCAGATCATCTCTCAGAAGAAGACAAACAAAAGATTGCTCATAAGTCTGGTACGTACCGTACAGCATTTGTTTCAAGCTCTTCTTCAGCAACAGTAAAAACAGAGTTTTTTACGCCTCAGGCGCAAATTGCTCATAGTAGCCATGCAACACTCGCTGTGTTTAGCTTGTTACGAAAACAGGGTAAGTGGCAATCTTCAGAAGCAACAAAAGAAACCATTGATGGTATTCGTAAAATTTACTTTGAAGATGGTCAGGTCTTTATTGAACAAAAAGCGCCTGTATTTCATGCTCCTTTGGATATCTGGCAAGCTTATGATGAGCAGGCATTACTGGCTGGATTGAACTTGTCCGCTAGGGATTTACTGGCACCGTTACAACCCGTCATTGGTGATATGGGAAACCCATTTTTACTTATCCCTCTTAAAAATGCAGCGGTATTGAAGAAGGCTCGGGTAGTGGATGAAACCGTTAAACACTATTCAGAATTTCTTGATGTCGTGGGATGTTATTTATTCTCTTTGGATGTAAAACAGCAGGGACATGATGCCAGTACTCGTTTATTTGCTCCCCGTTTGGGTATAAAGGAAGAATCTGCTACAGGTGTGGCAGCAGGTATTTTAGCGGGTTTTTTATATGAATTTATCAATATGAAAAAACTCCAGTTTGTTATTGAACAAGGACATTATTTACAACCACCATCTCCTTCACTTTTACATATAAAACTTAATACGGTGCAACAGGAAATTGCACATGAATATGTTGGAGGGTGTGCTCAACATGATACTACGGAAATAATAAGTTATTAAAAAACACAGTGATTGACTAGAAAAACAATACACCATTTCCTAATGGGGATAGGTGGAAGGAAATCGTTACAAGCGGTAAGGCGCTAAGGAATAGGTCAATGGGAAAAAGAATTATCGTAGTGCATGGAAGGGCCGCTAAACCCAAACAAAATGAAAAATATCGATTGGTATATAAAGCTCTGAGCCATGGGTTATCTAGATACTCAGACGAAGTGGCGCAGATGGTTATTAGTAAAGTGGTTCCTATCGAGTTGGTTTATTTTGGAGATGTTACTAATGCTTTAATATGGGCCTCTCATCAGCGACCACAGAAAAAAATTGTGACCGATTTTCTCACTCAGTGGGATTATAGCTATGAGCAAAATGGACGTTATGATGCAGCGATGGAATCATTATTTGATATTAAACAACAGTCATCTGATGCTTACTCTCATTTAAAATTTCAACTTAACCATTTTTCCAGTGCCAGTGATAGTATTGGTTTTATTAGTCACATCGTTAACCTACTTGGGGTTAACGATGAAATTATAAATTCTATTATGCCGGATTTAGGTGCTTATTTTAAATACCGCATTATTGGTTCATTAATTCGGTATCGATTGCAGGAATTACTCGTGCCTGCTCTGCATAAGGGCGATGATATTTGCATTATTTCCCATAGTTTAGGCTGTGTGGTGGCTTATGATGTGCTGTGGAAACTATCGCGTATGAGTGAGTACAATGCATTGCATGATAAAAAAATAAATTTATTTATCACGGTTGGCTCACCATTAGGTGAACCTGCTGTCGCAAAACAGCTGTATGATGTTCATGAGCCAGAAGATGGGCGTTATCCTAGAAATATTAGCGAGTGGCATAACTTTTCTGCGGCAGATGACTTTGTTTCGCGTGATATTCGCCATGCGGACTGTTTCTATCCAATGTATCAACGTCAGCTGGTTGATCTTATTCAGGATCATATTGTGTATAATTTTTGGGTTGGTGAGCATGGCCTTAACCCTCATAAGTTTTATGGCTATCTTGATAATTTAAGTGTTACTCGAATAATTGCAGAGTGGTTAATGCATTGATCAATAATACGTGAAAGATGACTTGCTGGTGAAGATACTATGTTGATCTAGTATTTAAGAGTGAATACTGTGACAAGTGTTACTTAAATATAACTAAAAATTTAAGACAATGAACTCAAAGAGTCAGTCTGCAGGTATTTTTTTAAGCTTTATTTTTACGTTTCTTATTGGGGTATTGCTTCCCAAGTCATCTATTGTGGCTGAAGAATTCAGCGTAGTCCTCCATGGTCAAGAAGACTTCCCCCCTTATTTTTTCAAAGAAGGCGACTCCTTTAAAGGATTTTATAGTGACTTTTTCGATGCATTGGGTCAAAAGATGGGGGATCACTTTAGCTTTCATGATGTACCCTTTACTCGCTCTTTGCTTATGTTTGAGACAAGCCAAGTAGATATTGAGCCTGGCGTTAATCCGGAGTGGAGGGCAAGGGAAAAGGTTCCTGGGTTATATACAGTTCCCTATGCACAATCCATAGATATCCTTTTATTTGCCCCCGGTAAACGTATTCCGGTGAGTGCTCCTGAGGACTTGGAAGGAAAACGTATTGGTGTTATTCGAGGATATCAGTACCCTAGTTTTACCCAATTTTTTCAAAGTGGTGCCATTCTACGGGTAGATATGACTAAAGAATCACAACTTTTAGGAATGCTTGAGTTAGGTCGTCTGGATCAAATTATCATCAACAAATATCTAGCCCTTTATCAGATGAAACAACATCCTGATTATAAAAACTTTGAAGTAGGGTATGAGGTGAGTAGCGTAGATATCATGTTACGGATACACCCCAATAAAGCTGAGGCACTGCCTCGTTTTAATAACGCTATAAAGCAGCTCATAGACTCAGGTACAATAGAGCAAATTTGGGAAAAATATCGCTAAAGAGTCTGTTTAGCGTACTCTGAAGGCTTGGCTGCCACAGGCGCATATCTTAACAACAAGTATTCATTTAATAGTTGGGTTATCCTCTATCATTAAATGGCAAAGAATCTCCCTGGTTCGAAGACCCGGCCTCAGAAGAGTTAGCATTTGCCATTGAGTTGGTCAATATCGTCATTAAATAAAAATAACTTATCGAAAAACCGGATAAGCTTCCTGTCGTGAAGCAAGAAAATGTTAAAGTGAACTTGAATTGGAAAGAGATGTGTAAGCTTTGCAAACATCTAGACCTCGATCATAAAAATAATAACTACAAGCTACTAATAAGTTACTGAATGGCTGAAAAGTGCTAATTCTTTAGAAGTCCAAACCGATGGGGTTAAAATAATTAACTAAGTAGCAAAGCAACCTGCATGCCTGGTACATGGAGCACATACAGGTTTTGGCGTCGGTGTAGATGGAGTTTAAATAGTCAAAGTGAAGTATGATAATGTTTATAAATTATTGAAATCACTGTGCCAGGAGGCTATCGAATGAGCTTAAGATCAACACTCAAAAAGCTGCGCTCAATAGCTTTTGTTCTATTGCTGTTAATATCCGTTAGTTTTAGTCTTGCAGACGTTACTGTGAATGAAACGCTGTCCAACAGTGGAGGGTTAAATAAAGACATCATTTGGTTAATTTTCTATGTGCTGATGGCATTGGGGTTTTCATTTGTTTGTTCAGTAGCGGAAGCGGTTCTCTTGAGTGTTACACCATCCTATATTGAGGGGCTTAAAGATAAGCGGCCGAAGCTTGCAGCTCTTTTAAAACGACTTAAGCAAGAGAAAGTCGATCAAGCACTGGCGGCTATTTTAACATTAAATACGATTGCGCACACAGTTGGTGCAATTGGAGCTGGAGCTAAAGCTACTGTCGTATTTGGAAGTGCATGGTTCGGTTTTTTTTCTGCGGCTATGACTTTGATGATCCTTTTCCTCTCAGAAATTATTCCAAAAACGATTGGTGCCGTCTATTGGTCAAAGCTCACTGCAACCACCGCGTTGGTTGTACAGGTGCTGATTGTGGGGCTTTACCCAATCGTTTGGGTTTCTGAAAAGCTTACAAGATTAATTGCGCGCGGCAACAGTTTGCATGAGTTTAGTAGAGATGAGTTGATAGCTATGGCGCGTGTGGGTGAGTACACAGGTCATATCCAAAAGAAAGAATCGCGTATTATTCGAAATTTATTAAGATTTGACTCATTAACAATAACGGACATTATGACTCCGCGTACGGTAATATCTGCAATCCCTGAAGATATGTTGATTAGTGATGCATTGAGGTTCGTATCTCAAACTCCTTTTTCACGCTTGCCGGTTTTTAAAAGAGACATTGATGATATAACCGGTTTTGTCCTAAAAAATGATGTATTGATACTTAATACACAGGGGAGAACAGATGAAAAACTCAAGTCTTTGAAGCGCGAAATTCTGGCAGTGCCAGAGCTAATTACCCTGTCAGACTTACTGGGTCAATTTCTTATGGAACGCCAACATATTGCAATTGTTGTTGATGAGTTTGGTTGTACAGAAGGAGTGGTTACCTTTGAAGATATCATTGAAACTTTAATTGGAATGGAAATTATAGACGAAACTGATAATGTTGAAGATATGCGAGTTTTTGCCAGGAAACAATGGGTAGAACGTGCGAAGAAGCTGGGTATTGAAGGTAATATAGCTGAACGCAGTAAAGCTGAAAATAACAAATAAATGTTAAAATTTATCTGTTCATTATGCTTTTTAGAGGCGCCCTAAATATAAGGGTAATTGCATATAAAAATAATTCGTGATGAGTGTAGACTGTGCCAATGCAGCGCATGAATTAATTTGTTCCTCCCGCAGCAGAAGACCCTCCCTGGTCTCTACTGCTCACGGTGCTCCTAGCACCTGTTTCACAAACCAACTCAAGCACTGCACCCACATCTTGCTGCACCTCAATCATGATTCAATGAACATCTGTGGTATTTCAATGTACGCCTGTGTTAAACGAAGGCTGGATTATGTACATCAAGCTGTTTGCCACAAGGATGTGGTAACTATCTTGACAAACAGTGGCCTCCAGGAAAGGATTCACGGCATGTTCGAAGGATGCTATACACAGGTGCTTTAGAATAAAATGGTTTTTATAAAGGTA
>NZ_JAGSOY010000054.1 GCF_018837975.1 Zooshikella harenae
TAACCCTAAGTATAAACACTTGCTCACTCTTGATCCTGATATGGATAAACACCTTGCCCAATTAGTTAATCACCGGACAGATGGTGTCGTTAATGATATGGTATTTATTAAACATCATATAAAAAAAACAGGTATTGCAGATTTAGTGGATATTCATCCTTATAAAGTTCATGATAATCCGCTTTTTATTATCTTTAGTCGAGCAAGTGTGCCTGCAGCCGATGTGGAGTATTTGAACAAGATTATTCAACAGGCTAAGCAAATGGACTTTTATCATGCACTATATGACCAATATACTGTGCCTGGGGCCCGCAAAATTACTCAAGAGCAGGCCCCATTGGAGTATTAACACTTCGATTCTGATTGGTAGCAGGTTTCGATTGCACTGCTGTATTCTTGTTCTAATTCATTTTCATGAGTAACGCATACCGATAAATCTGTTATTAGGCCTGTGTGAAGGCTGTAAATCCATCCGTGAATAGATAGTGTTTGGTCTCGCTGCCAGGCTTTTTGTATGACAGGGGTACGACAAAGATTGTAAACCTGTTCAATGACATTAAGCTCATAAAGTTTGGCAAGCTGATCCTCTTTACTAAAGGTTGTCAGCTTAGTTTGGTGTTTTAGATAAATGTCTCGAATGTGAGCAAGCCAGTAAGCAACCAAGCCATTCTGTATATTATCGTAAGCAGCTTGTACGCCCCCACATCCATAATGTCCACAAATAATGATGTGCTTAATCTTTAAAATATTGACTGCATACTCCACAACAGATAAACAGTTAAGGTCACTTTGTATAACCTGGTTGGCGATGTTTCGGTGAACAAATAGCTGACCAGGTTCCATATCAACTATTTGGTTGGCGGGCACTCGGCTATCAGAGCAGCCAATCCACAATATTTCTGGTGATTGCTGGGCTGATAAGTTGGCAAAAAAATCAGGGCTTTCTTGAGTAACCCTGGCTGCCCATGCTTGGTTCTTATCAAATAAGGGTTTTAACGTTTTCATACATATCCGACTTTGTTGCAAGGAAAGCAACGTACATTACAGTTGCTTATTGCTTTTGGCTTGACCAGTACCTTTTGTTATACGCGTACTCGTGTTCTGGGTTTTTACCTCAGTGATGGTCACTAATGTGAGTGTTCATAGTGGTTGGTCAAATGTATAAAACTTGTGAAGTCATAACCCTGCAATTTGTGTGTTTACTTAGCCCTTAGCAAAGATGATTACTGAGGCTACACAGTCTAACTGATTATGACGTTCGAAAGATGAGTCAGTTTTTTATCAAAAACCTAGTCATGTATCAAGAAATTGCCACGAATCAAAGACAATATCTATCAATATGTTTCACAAAGTAGACGGGTATTTTAAATGGGTGTTCAAGGTGTCCCTCCAACCATCATCATAGAATGCTTAATATGAAGGGTAAAGCAGGTAGTAAGTTTATACCCTTTGGCATAAGGGTATAAACGAGGGAAGTATTTTCTCACCGTGTGCAGTGGCTATTTCTTTTCTGCATTTAATGATTTGATGAGGTCCATTGATATTTTTTGAATTTGGGGGGTTAGCTTTTTTGCTCGTTCTTGCGCTATCTGCATCGACTCTTTAGAAATTGTTGGCATGATGCTAATCGTTTTCTGCCCAACAGGCGTTTGATAAAACTTGGTCATTTCTGTTAATTCGTTTTCATTGTAGTGCTTCATATAAATGTTTACGAAGTCTTGTTTGATTGAACTCCAAGTGAGTTCTGATTGGAGAATGGATGTGATTTGAGCAACATGTTTCTCCACTTTCGCTTTGGTTGCTGGATCTTTCGCATACTGCGTTAACTGAGATGTGAACATCGTTTTGTATTGGCTGAAAAGTGGTTTATACATATTTTCTACTTTCATCACCGTCAGTAACTTTTCTGCTGCGGCTTGATGGCTTGCAGAATCAGCATGTGCGGGTACTTGTAAGCAGAGTACTGTGGCTAACAGTGTAAGCTTTAACGCATTTTTCATTATTGACCTATCTAGTAAGTTGAGTGAGTTGTATTAGGGGTATCATCCCCTACATCAGCAATGAACTATAAGTGATACCGTTGTGATGGGGCTTATATGTTCTAGGGTTAGTCACTTAGTCACCCCTGGGGTTTCGCGGAGATTTTAAAAGTATGATATAACTCATACTTTTTATATCAGACTCTATCTGAGTTATGGACTCATACAACAGCACATTACAGCAATAGATATTGGCTATTAGGAAGCATGATTGTTTGTGGTTCTTTGAAGGGTGCCTGTAAGGGAGTGTGAGGAAAAGTGGTGAATAGGTTAGTAGGAACTATTTAAGTTTTTATGAGCCCAACAGCTCGCAGGTGAACCAGATAACTAACTTGGTTTAGAGTATTTCTTGTCAACTTCAGACCTAACAGTTCAAGACATATGGCGACTAAAAACGCTCGGCATAAACGCAAAAAACAAAACCTAATGATGCGTGTAACGCATTTTATGAAGAGTTTAATGCTAATCTGGGTTTTCTTTTCGGTAATGCTTGTTCTGCTTTTTCGTTGGTTACCTTTACCAACAACATCTTTTATGTTGCAGCAACGGTTATCTGCAGACGCTTCATGTTCATCTATTCGCTATCAGTGGACCCCTTGGCCTAAAACATCTAAGCAACTTGCAATAGCGGTAATAGCGGCAGAAGATCAAAAGTTCGCAACACATTGGGGGCTAGATTTTACTGCGTTGAAAAGTGCTCTACAGACACGTTTAAAGACTGGAAAAATACGAGGTGGTAGTACGATATCACAGCAAGTTGCAAAAAATGTATTTCTTTGGCCTGCTAAAAACATGTTTAGAAAGTCCTTGGAAGTATATTTTACACTTTTAATTGAGCTGTTTTGGTCTAAACAGCGTATTTTGGAAGTTTATTTAAATGTTGCACAGTTTGGTGAGTGTACCTTTGGCGTAGAACAAGCTGCACTACAGTATTATCATATTAAAGCCAGTGAACTCAATGGTTGGCAGGCTGCAAGATTAGCTTCAGTATTACCAAATCCTGTCATTTATCGAGTTGATAGACCGTCAAGCTATGTTGTTAAGCGCAGTAACTGGATTAGACGGCAAGTAAAGCAACTGGGTGGATTTAATTATTTGTCGCAGTTTGTGGCTAAAGGTAAATAAAAAACTGCTAAATTAATTACTTGAGGCCAGCAGGGCAATCGCAAATAACTTACCTTTAAAGCCATTTTTTTAAGTACCTTTGTCTAGCGTTTGCATAACGCCCTTTGAACACGCCGTAAATCCTTCCCTGGAGGCTTGGTTGTCGCCAAACAGTTCGATGTGTATTATTTGACGTACATCGAAATACCACAGGTGCTGGGAGCACCATGAGCAGTAGAGGCTAGTCATCTCTTGTCTTGATAACCCAGCTAGGGCTTTTAATACAACGATTGTTGCTATGGCTAGTCTTAATAGACCGGACTAGCCTCACTAAAAATCCTTCGCTGTGGGTATATTCGTGTGACATTATGTTTTTTTGTGTATTGTTGTGATGTTTATGTTGCTTAACTACTATTTTGTAGTGTGAGTTATCTCATAAATATAGTGTTTTTTTGTTTTATTATTGGTTTGTAACTGGTCAAGGCTTTTTATCATAGAGTAGTATTGACTTCTTACCTCGTGTAACTTTATTTCACTGTATATATTAAATTTTCAATAGGGACTTGAATTTTATGACGCTTATCATTTGCCATTAGCTGTATATGCTGATAACAAGGGATATACAGAGAGTGTGGTGATATTAAGATCTATACGGCATGTTGTTTACGTACAAAAAGCAAGTGTTAAGTGTTGCTGAGTTTAAGTGTTATTAGTATTTTCAGTAGCGTGATAGCATGGTATTGCATGTTTGGAAAGAATGATGCTGTATTGGTTATGCTATTTAATTGATAAGAAAGTGTGTGCATATTTACGGAATGTAAGTGGCAGTCATCATAAATAAGTCATTATTGAAGATACTTTCAGTACGTTTTAATGACGGAGGCTGAATGTTTAAAAAACTCTTTTCATGGTTTAGTGCTAAAACTAGTGAGGATAACACTAGTGATAAGACAAATAATAACAGTCATCTGACTGATCAGCAGGATAAAACTCATCAGGTTCAAGAAAACATTGTGAATAATAAACCAGTTATTCACAAGCCGTCTTCAGAGGATATTCAAGCTGCAGCGGTAGAGGATGAGTCACAAGACAAATCAACGCAGTTTGACTCAATTGGCACTGAGTCAAGTGAACAAGATGAGGACATTAAACAGGTTACAGCAACGCAAGAAAAACGTGAAGAATCTCCAATCGAGCCACAAAAACTGGCTGAAGATGGTGCTTTTGTATTTGCTGCTAACTTAACATTATATACTTCATTGGATGTGCTTCAGCTGCATGGTAAGCACGTTGAAGAACTGCCTGAAGAGTCGACTCAAAAGAAAAATGGAGAGTGGATAAATTCGGTAGATTTTGCACTTCGTTCCGATGAAAATGGCATGTTTAAAAGTGATATTGGCTTTGTCGAGGAATCAGAGTATTTAGCGTTTCTAATAACCTGCCGAGAAATTGTTGAAAGCAATTTAGCGTATGAGAAAAAGCTAGAAGCGTTGAGTGCTAAAATGGATGCAAACCCACTATGGAATAGTTGGGGACAACGAAAGCTTAAAAATAAAGAAGACTGGATTAGCGACTTGATTATTAAAGAAGAAACCAGAGTGATCACAGGTTTATCACTCGCAAATGCAAAAACACTATTTAATCAAGGCTATACATCACTAGATGCAATTGCAACAGCACCTGACGAGGTATTGATCTCTTTGCCAAGAGTGGGCAAGAAAACACTTGAGAATATTCGTCAGGCTGTCTCTTAGCATCGTTTATAGACTAATTTCTGTTTCCAACAACATGTTGATAGCTACCGAAAGGTAGCTTTTTTTTTGGCTGTTAAAAACGGTTCAGACACCACACTCCTTCAGTCCAGATGTTGTGGCCATTTCTCCCTGAAGTTCTTGCTGGATATTTTTTCTAGCTTGCTGTTCCCAACGGGCTTGTAATTCAGGTGTAAGATAAAGGGTTGGGCGTGATATTAAGCTAGAAAGTACTTTGTTTCTTAAGCGTCTGTATAACCACAAGGGTATATAACGATGCTCCATACGCACTTGATGCAGGTATCTCCTATAAAGTGCTTCAGGTGTTGCCAGGATGGCTAGATCTAAATCAAGAAAAAATTGCTCATCTTTACTGTTTGAGCTGGGTTGATGTTGTTCTGTAGCAAGTATCCACTGGCTGATTTGTTTAGTGTGAGCGGCATTCATTCCCAGTAGTGGTAACTCTTTAGTGGCTTGTTTGGCACTTTCTGTTTCGTTTTTCTTACTAAACCTTTTATACACACTATCATGATAAAAGATGGTTAAAATAATGGTTGGTAAGTCATGACACAAGTGAGCAAACCGTTCGGCTAGCGTTATCAAATGTGCCAGGTGGTAGATAGTATGGTAGTGGCGGTGAGGTTGTTGATACTGTGTAATGAGATGGGCAAAAACTTTGTACTGAGTTTGACGGTCACATTCTGCATTTGCAGCATAAAGGGATTGTCGCCAGGAGCCATAAAGTTTACGAATGACTGGATGATGCAGTAACCGAGAAGATGTAGAATCGGTGGGCATATGACTCTCACTTTATTGATAACTATCTATCTTTTTGGATAGTCAGAGTTGGATGGCTATTTTCTATCCCATTGAATTTTAAATAAAAAATTTTGGCATGGTCTTTGTTTACTATTGATTATCTTATCTGTATTTGACTAAACGAGATAACATCCCAATGTGTAGAAAATATGAAGTTGTTCAAGGGCAAAAAGGTGTTCCCATTAAAGCTTGGACCTGTGATGTTGCCTTTGAACAAGCGGCTAAACAACAATTATTAAATATAGCGCAGTTGCCCTTTGTATATAAGTGGTTGGCGGTAATGCCTGATGTGCATCTTGGTAAAGGGGCAACGATAGGCAGTGTGGTGCCTACGGTTGACTGTGTTATCCCGGCAGCGGTTGGGGTGGATATCGGTTGCGGTATGATAGCATGCAAAACGTCCTTAACGGCCAGTGACTTACCTGAACATCTTGGTGCTATTCGAAGTGCAATTGAGCAAGCTGTTCCTCATGGACGATCAGCAAGGGCCAGAAAAGGTCGTGATAAAGGTGCCTGGGGTGAGATTCCTCACGATGTTTCATGTGCATGGCGAACATTAGCCCCAGTCTTTGATCAGCTACAGGAAAAACACACTGTATTAAGGCAAACCAATAATGTGAATCACCTGGGAACCTTAGGCACAGGAAACCACTTTATAGAAGTGTGTCTGGATGAAAAAGACAGTGTTTGGTTTATGTTACATAGTGGTTCTCGAGGTGTCGGTAATCGAATTGGAACCCACTTTATTGAGCTTGCTAAGAAAGAAATGGAGCGTTGGCAAATTCAGTTGCCTGACCGAGATTTAGCTTATTTACCTGAAGGTTCTGAGTTATTTGCGGACTATATGCAAAGTGTTGTGTGGGCTCAAAACTATGCCCGTATTAACCGAGAAGTCATGATGCAGCGTGTGATTCAGGCAGTCCAAAAGGTATTGCATCGAACGTTTGAGGCGCGTGTTGAGGCGGTTAACTGCCACCATAACTATGTGAATCGTGAACATCATTATGGTAATGATGTATGGGTGACTCGCAAAGGTGCTGTGAGTGCCAAGGAAGGACAGTTAGGGATTATTCCAGGAAGCATGGGAGCAAAATCATTTATTGTGCGAGGTAAGGGTAACCCTGAAAGCTTTCATAGCTGCAGTCATGGCGCTGGACGTGTTATGTCACGAACTCAGGCAAAGAAAGTGGTTTCATTGGCAGAGCACTTAGCGGCGACACAAGGTGTGGAGTGTCGTAAAGATGAGGCTGTTATTGATGAAACGCCCGCCGCGTATAAACCTATTGATAAAGTAATGGCTGCACAGTCTGACTTGATAGAAGTCGTTTATACACTAAAACAAATTGTATGTGTAAAAGGTTAGTTTTGATAAAACTAAGTCTTAGCTTTAAGAGAGTTTAGTTGGTGGAAAAAATAAGCGCTTATAACAGCGCTTATTTTTTGTTTTAATTAAATAGGGACGTTATGTTGTTGGGATAGTTAAGGGTTTAACTTTATCGTGAATAAACGACATTATTTGCTGAACACGGTCCGTCGGTTTATTAAAGTTATCATAATCGTCATTATATATTTCTTTTAAATCATTGAGCGTTAAGTATTCTGGTTGATGAATTTCTGCGATTGTGGCATACATGAAATTTTGATTATTTTTCTCAATATATAGTGAGTATATATGGATTGCCAAATTTTCTTTCATTGTTACATGAAAGCTGTTGTATAATGGTGCCAGATCGTTGCTAGATTTTAGTTCGCCAAAGTACATGGGCTGTTTAGTTATTTTCCAGCCAGCAGCTTTTAGAACTGCACCAATAGAGCCGCCACTGAGGATTTTTTTGTGCTCAGTTGTAAAAGAAGAATCAACGTGTTCAGGGTAACGCACAATGGCCAATGTTCTGGTTGTTTTTTTAGTGCCGTGAGTGCTGAATAAACGAGAGACTCTCGTTGATGCTTTTGATTCCAGTACATCTATCCCATAGCTTCCAAACTTTAACTCAATACGTTCACTATTCAGTAGTGGTCGAAGTTTTTTATTATCAACGGTTAAAGGTGTTTGGGATGCAAGAGAATAGCTGGTAAAGATAGTAAGAAACCAAACGAGTAATGTAGAAACCTTTGTTTTAAGGTGATACATAGATACCTCTTGAAGTGTGAAAACAGGCGCGCGAGATAGATTAAACCTAATAGAGCTTGTAAAGCAAATATCTTTACCTTTTTTTGGATGATTAAATTTAATGATTAAAATTATTAAATTTAGTTAATCTTTATGAATGGTATGAGTCTATGTGTTTGTATAGTAATCACTGTTGTTTGAGTTAACTTACTTCTTAAAATGGTTTATTTGAAGGGGGTTTAAAAAACTATCATGACAGTGATTAATGTCTATAGTTTATAATAAGCGAGAACATGGCAGATTTTGAGATTGATATCAGGGTGAAAAGCAACAGACGATTTCGTTACCTCTCCCTATTAGCTTTGTGCTTTGTATGTCCACAAAAGGGGTGGGAGATACCATTGTATTAGCGACGGGGAGTTGGTGTCCTTATATTTGTCCTGATAAGGCAAGTGAAACAGGCTTAAGTGATCAGCCTGGTTTTTTTGTAGAGATTGTTCGTGAAATTTTAAGGGAGCATGGATATCAAGTTAAACTCGCTGTCGTCCCATGGTCAAGAGCTATTCGTGGTGTTCAAAATGGTATTTATGATGGTTTGCTTGGAACTGTGCCGGCAACGTTACCGGATTTGATTTTTCCTGAAAAAGGGCAGTCCTATTATCATATGTGTTTTTTTACAAGACTTGATTCTACTTGGCAGTACGAGGGTATTAAGTCTTTAGCAAATCTACGTTTGGGTGTAATACAAGATTATGACTATGATAATGGGGGGGAGTTAGATCAATATATTCAACAAGAAAGCAATGGTTACTTGGTTTCGTCTATTTCGGGTGAAGATATTCAAGCTATGATTAGGAATATTGATAGGTTACTTAAGAAGCGAGTTGATGTGATCTTAGATGGTCGCGAAGTTATAAATTATTATCTAAAAAATAAAGAAAAAGAAGTTAGAGAAGCTGGTTGTATCTCTAAAGATGAAATGTATGTTGCTTTTTCCCCTGAGAATGACAAAGCAAAAGAGTATGCTGAGATTTTGAGCAATGGAATGGATAGTTTGAGGGCAAGTGGTAAGTTGGAAAAAATATTAGAAAAATATGGGGCTCAAGATTGGCAATAAATCTAATTATACTTTCCTTTATAAAAATCATTCCAAAGCTGCTGGTATTGGCCAGTTGACTTTAACTCTTTAAGTCCTTCATTAAATATTTTCAAAAATGATTTTTTTTGTTCAATTTTTTTTGAAAATATTAAATGGTAATTCCAACGTTCATATGGTTTGGTATGGGTGATTTCATCTTGATATTCGGTATTAAGCTGAGAATGGATGATATGTAATCCGACATCTTTATTTTCATCCAATGCTTCAAATCGCTTAGCTATAAGCATGCGGAATGTTGATATTTTATCGGTTCCAGTGACGAAGTTTATAAATTTTGCTTGCTCAGCTTTGACAAGTAGTTTAGCTTTGGCGGATTCCATAGGTATACCAATGTGTAATCCTTTTAGTTGATAAAGTTTATCAGGATCACCTTGCCAGATAATGGGGGTATCTTTTAAGTGAAATAGAACCAGCTCGCCAGTATAAACAATATCTGAAAAGTAACAGTCATTAAGCCGCTCTTTTGTTTTGCCCCATAAAGCTGAAGCATGCCATTTTCCAGATTGAACGTACAAATATGATCGTTTCCAAGGGTAAAAACCATATTTAATATTGATATTCTTAGCTGAAAAAATTGTTGTCAATATGTGAGGGACAACTCCATAATGGGGAAGCTCTTTGCTGATGAAAGGGAGCCACTCACCAATTGCAATACTGATTTCTTCTTTTGCTGCCACGTTGAGTGACAAAAAAGTTGAAAAAAATATAGCTAAAATAATATGAATCTTCATTTATACCCTTTACGAATTACTTAGGGTCTGTTACCGGCACTCTACACTCCATAGTTATTAATATAAGCTACTAGGACTTTTCACTTGATGGTTCAGCTAGTACTAGTACTAGTACCTTTTGCTGCTATTGCTAGACTTAATATAGCTGGTTTATCTCACTAAAAACCCTTCGTTATAGATATATTTAATAGTGTTATTACACATAAAATACTGTGTAGGAAATTGACATAATGGAGAGGACCTAGGCATACCATCAAATGGTAGTTTTTAGTCAGTATTGTTTTAATGATATGGAGTGCGCTATGGATAGCTTAGTATGAGTTTGCTGAAAATGGCAAATAGTCGATTATTGTAACGGGATTATATGTAGGCGGATGACTGGACACATGCGCTATGTGTAGTATGATCGTGAAAAAACAAGTGGTTAAAGGATTAGCAAATGATCAAGAAATCAATTCTAATATGCTTACTGGTATTGGGGTACACCATAGCGGGTGTAACGATGGCAGACTGTACAACCCCTACTTCGAGTGGTGTTCGCCTTATCGTCGTTTTTAATGACCAAGTACATCCCGGAAAGAAACAGTTGGAGGATGCATATACTGATGAGTTAAGTAAGGTGAGCGTACTGAATCCATTTTATGTTATTCGACGTTTTCAAGAGAAGGGACTTATTATCTGTACAGAGCCTACAGATGAAGCACATTTAAAACAAATGATGCAAGGGGTTGAGCAATTAGCTGTCATTGACTATGTAGAAGTGGACCAACGGATGCAGCCTAGAAAACCATAAGGCATTCTGAAGTGATTTTAACACATAGCCTGCATGCGCAGGCCTATGCTGTTGACTGAAGAATGTTATTCAATAAGTTGTTAAAAGTTTGTAGTGCTATAAGTAATGGGTGGGGCACTTACTGCGCAATAGGAATGGTAAAGTAGAAAATAGTGCCTCCCTCAGGGTTATTCTCAAAACCTAATTTTCCACCATGAGAAGACATAATGGATTCACACACGGATAAGCCTATGCCCATACCAGTAGACTTGGTGGTAAAGAAGGGGGTAAATAGATTTTCGGCTACTTCCGGTGATAATCCATGGCCACGATCAATCACGATTACTTTGACAAACTGCTCACTGATTTTTTCTGTTGAAATATGAACACCTTCTTCTTGGGTGTCTAATCCTTTCATTGCTTCCATAGCGTTACGCAACAAGTTAAGTGCAACTTGTTGAATTTGTACTGGGTCTGCGGCTATTGGTGGAATCTCTTCGCCTGGGCAAAAGTGTATTTGGATAGTGTTATTGCGTGCGTCCACTTCTGCGAGTTTTACAACATCACTAATCAGCTTGTTGCAATCAACTTGTTCTATACAGTGTTCAGGCTTTTTAACGAAGCTTCGGATACGAGCAATAATTTCACCAGCACGGCGAGCTTGAGTTGCGATTTTTTCTAGTGCATCAGTGAGAATTTCTGAATCAACGTTATCTCGTTTTAAAATACGTGTACAAACTTGTGAGTAATTTGATATTGCTGTGAGTGGCTGGTTGACTTCATGGGCAAACCCTGCAGCCATTTCACCCATGGTGCTCAAACGAGAGACATGAGTTAATCGATCCTGTTGTTCTTGCAGCTCTGATAATGCTTGCTGGAGTGCTTGCTCACTGCGTTTACGCTCAGTGATGTCTTTAAATACAATGACAGCACCTGTAGTATGACCACTTTCAATAATCGGTGTGCAGGAGTAGTCAACAGCAAAGCAATGCCCTTGCTGATGCCAAAAAATACTATCCTCCACTTGTTGTGGTTGCCCATGATTTAGCACATGCCACAGTGGTGTTTCATCAAAGTCACAGGGTGTCATATCAGCATAACTATGCAGTATAAGCGGGTGAAAATTTTGACCAATTAATTGCTCTTCATTCCAACCTGTCAGTTGTGTAGCTGCATGGTTAACAAAAGTAATATGAGCTTGCTGATCAACGCCAATAACACCCTCTGTCATAGAAGCCAGAATACGCTCATTATCCGCCTCAAGTTGTCGATTACGTTTAGCGAGTGCTTGTTCAAGCTGATGGATTTTCAGTTGGCTTTCAACCCGGGCAATAACTTCTTCTGATTGAAAGGGTTTGGAGATAAAGTCCGTGGCACCTAACTTGAGTCCCTTAACTTTGTCTTTGGTTTCATCCAGTGATGAAAGGAAAATAATAGCAATATCCTGAGTCAAAGGGTCCGCTTTGAGAATTTGGCAGACTTCATAACCATCTATCCCTGGCATGATAATATCCAGCAATATTAAGGCTGGTTTTTCTTGTTGAGCAATTTTAAGAGCACTTTCGCCATTTTTAGCAATTAGCAGCTTATAACCACGGCCATTTAACGTTTGTAATAGCACATGCAGGTTGGCGGGATTGTCGTCAACCAGCAAAATTCGGTCATTCTCGGCATTCTTGTTATTTGCTTGGTTTTGCTCAACAGAGTTCATGGATACTGCCGTTCCTGTGTACGTTTAAACCTGAAGTTGTACTGTAGTTAATGGGTCTTTCATAAGCTGAACACGTCACTTAGCGCTCTGTGAACAGTACTCGAACCTTCAATTTGTTATTTATTTGTGGCTTGGCTCCCTCAGCGTTTCATTGATAGATGTTACAACTTGAGACTTGTATCAAATAAAGCAGGTTGTTGAATACCTAATAGCCAATATGCCGTCCTTAAAACCGAGTAGTACGGAATTTAATGTTTGCAGCTTAACGAATAATACTTAGGAGAAGAGGGATCTGTATTCGCTGAGCTATCATTTAAACGTGGTTATTATGATTGATTTTGCAGAAAATAACATTTTTCGCGTCATCCCTTAAGAGGTGAATGTAAAAAAATACTCATTTTTAGCGTTTAGAGTTGAAGGGTAAGCACTGCAAACCTGTTTTTTGCAATACCCTAGTCACTATTAAATGAACATCTGTGGTATTTCGCTCTTATGGTATTTCGATGTACGCCAGTGGTAGATAAAGACTGGATAACGCCCGTCGAACTGTTTACTGCAAGGATGGGCAACCAAGCCGCTAGGGAAGGATTCACAGTGTGTTCAAAGCTTAGACGGTAACAGAAAATGTTAGCTCAAACCGAGTAGGTTTAGCTCGGTTGATGACAAGATTGCCATCCAGTTGTTCGCTCAAGTGCTGGATAAGCAGAAGGCCTAATGATGAGGATGCCTCAATGTCAAAACTTTCTGGAATGCCAATGCCATCATCAGTGACGGATAGCTGGTATTGGTCATTCCCCATCTCTTTAAAGCAAATTTGAATGGTGCCTTCGAGATTGTCTGGAAATGCATGTTTAATCGCATTTGAGCAGAGTTCGTTAATGATCAGCCCCAATGGAATACTGATATCAATAGGAAGCTGGGTATTGATAATATCCATTTCGACATTAATGCGTAAAGCATCGAGGGAGTAAGAGTAGCAAAGGTTATCCACTAAGTTTGGAATGACATCATATATGTCCACACTGGAGAAATCTCGGGACTCATAAAGGGTTTGATGGATGAGGGCCATTGAGCGAACACGGTTTTGGCTTTCTGTCAGTATTTCCAGCGCCTTGCCATCAAAAACCTGATCAGACTGCATGCCTAATAAGCTATCGATAATTTGTAAGTTATTTTTTACACGATGGTGGACTTCTGCCAAGAGTACGTCTTTTTCATGCAACGCACTTCGTAGCCGGCCTTCTTGGGCTTTACGCTCTGTAATATCCACAATGGAAGCGAGTATGCTCATTCCTGATTTCGTCTTTATAGGCGTGAGCCCAATTTCTACAGGGAATTCAGTCCCATTTTTATGTAGCCCGTAAAGATCTCTACCATGTCCCATAGCACGAGCTTTTGGTGAGTATAAGTAGTTCGTACGCAGTTCAGGATGGAGCTTTCTAAAGCGATCAGGTACCAGAATTTCAATAGGTTGCCTAATAAGCTCAGATCGAGCATAGCCGAATAAAGTCTCTGTGGTGGTGTTTACCATGATAATGGCACCATCGCTGTTTACCATCACCATGCCGTTGGGAGAGGCTTCAACGGCTAGTGAGACCATTTCTTCAGCATGATGGCGCTCTGTAATATCGATGACGGAGGCAAGGACAAGGAGACCATGGGTGGTTTCTATAGGGTTTAAACCGATTTCTACAGGAAACTCATGACCTGACTTATGCAGTCCAAAAAGTTCGCGACCTTGTCCCATGGCCCTAGCTTTAGGATGTTTCAGATACTCTTCACGCAATACAGGGTGTCGTCCACGAAAGCGCTGTGGGACGAGCTTATCAAGCTCCTGCCCTATAAGCTCATCTCGTGCATAACCAAACATGGATTCTGTTGCGGAATTGACCAGTACAATCATTCCCGCGTCGTCAACCATGATCATGCCGTTAGGTGATGCTTCAACAGCCAAGTGCATCATTTCTTCAGCATGTTTCTGTTTTCTGATATCAACAATAGCCGCTAATACATACGTGTCATCATCGGTTTTTATTGGGTTTAAACCAATTTCGATAGGAATTTCTTTGCCACTTTTGTGCAAACCAAATAAATTCAGTCCCAATCCCATTGGCCGAGACTTAGGGTCTTTAAAGTAGTTTTGAAATAGCTGAGGGTGATTTTGTTTAAGGCGTTCTGGTATTAGGATATCGATAGGTTGATCAATAAGTTCTTCTCGGCGGTAGCCAAATAAGGCTTCAGTTGTTTTATTAACCAGTAAAATATGGCCTTGTTTATTGGTGAGAATCATGCCATTTGGAGATGCTTCAACTGCAAGGTGTACCATGTCTTTGGTTTTTATCGAACTTTCCATATTCTACCAATAGAGGAGAGAATGAATGACCGTTAACAACTATAGTATAAATATTACAATTTAATGCGCTTTATCAATAAAACAGAAATTATTGATGCATTATGGAAGAATTTTATAGGGATATTAATGTGGTGGAAGTTGTTTCAGCGGTTCAAAGTTACCACTTTTAGCCGCTGAAATTAAGTATTCCTCAGTATCATGCGCACTCATGGGGATGCAAAAGTAATATCCTTGTAATTCATCACAATGAATATTTTTCAAGTAATTATATTGCGCTAATGTTTCAACGCCCTCAGCGATCACCTTTAAATGTAGTTGGTGACCTAAAGCAATAATTGCAGAAACAATTGCGCAATCATCTTCTTGCTTGGGGATATCTTTGACAAATATTTGATCTATTTTTAAACGTTGTATGGGTAATTGCTTTAGTGATCCCATACAAGAGTAACCAGTACCAAAGTCATCTATTGAAATAGTAATGCCTAACCCATTTATTTTTTTTAATGTTAGCAGACATATATCATCATCTTGTAAACAGGACTCGGTTACTTCCAGTTCAAGGCAGTCTGGAGGCAGATGATATTTTTCAAGTAGATCACTAATAAACTGGGGAAGTTTTCCATCAGTGAGTTGGCGAATTGATATATTGACGGCTATACGAAGTAATGGTATTCCTCGATCAATCCACTCTCTTAATTGGCGGCATGTTTCTGTTAAGACCCAGTTGCCTACACTGATAATTAAGTGACTTGACTCTGCTATAGGAATGATTTCAGAGGCTGGCATTAAACCGTGTTTTTCTGTTTGCCAGCGAATGAGGGACTCCAAACCAATAAATTTTCCTGTTTTGGTGTCAACTTGAGGTTGATAAAAGAGTTTAAATTCATTTTGTTGTAGGGCTTTTCTTAGTTCATTTTCTCGAGTTAAGTAATGAACAGCATATTCGGTCATTTCTGGTGAGTAGAAAGAATAATTATTACGGCCTTTTTCTTTTGCTGCATACATGGCTGTATCAGCCATTTGAATCAGTGAATTTTGTTTATTAGAATCTTTTGGGTAAAGGCTTATACCAATACTACAACTTGGGATTATTTCTGTATTACTTAATAGCATGGGTTCAGTGAGTGTTTTCAGAATCTTTTTAGATAGAGTAGCTGCGTCTTCTTCTTTGGGTAAGTTAGACATAATAACGATAAACTCATCGCCACCTAGTCGACCAACTGTGTCAGAATCACGTAAGACTGATTTTAAGCGTTTTGCCACAGCGCGTAACATGTTATCGCCGACTTGATGGCCAAGGGTATCGTTGATTCTTTTAAAGTGATCTAAATCAATAAAAAGAAGTGCCAGTTTTTGTTTATATCGTTTACTCCGTTTAAGCTCCTGCTCAAGACGATTCATGAGTAAGGTGCGATTGGGTAAATCAGTTAAGCCATCAAAGTAAGCAATGTAAGAAAGTTTTTCTTGAGCCTCACGCATGGCAGAAATGTCAGAAATAACAACAATGAACTTCGAAATCGAGCCGTTAGCATGGGTTACGGTGGAAATATTAACCCACATATAAACCAACTGGTCATTATGTCTAAATGTTTTAATCTCTCCCTGCCAATATCGTTCTTGAGAAACGTGTTGCCAAATCATTTGGTAACGTGTATCACCAAGATTATCTTTTGACAGTATAGGTAGCTCTTTATCAATTAAGTCTTCTTGATCAAAGCCTGTAATAGTGGTGAAGGCATTGTTGATACTATCTACTTTTTTTGAGGTACTCAGAATTGCAATCCCTTCTGCCGTACTTTGAAATACGATAGCGGCACTACTCAGTTGCTCCTCTGTTTCTTTTAGTTGCGTAATATCCTGTATAACACCAACCACTTGAATTTCATCTGAGCCTTCAATAAAAAATGATTTTCCATAAAGCTTGAACCATCTCAAGTGAGATAAAGTCTCGATTACGCGAAACTCAAACTCCATACGTTGTTCATGCTGCTGTCGTAGCAGGTTAATACTCTTGAGGACTTTACTTTTATCTTCTTTATGAATTTTTTCCAGTAACTCGTTCCAGCTTTCAACTGGAGATAAGACACCTTGGGTATTTTTGGTAAAGTAAACTTCACAAATGTTGGGGTTGGTTTCCCATGTAGCCAAGTTGGCTGCTTCTAAAGCAAGTCTTAAGTGTGTTTCACTTTTTCTCAATGAATGATCTGATTTAAAACGGTCAATCGCCACCTGAATAGCTACGTGTAACTCTCTTTCTGAAAAAGGTTTAAGGAGATAGCCATAGGGTTTAGTTTCACTTGCACGGGCTATTGTTTTTTCTTCTGAATAAGCCGTTAGATAAATGACAGGAATGTGATAGCGTTTTTGCAAAACAGTAGCGAGTTCAATACCATCGGTATCTCCCTGAATATGAATATCCATTAAGACTAAGTCAGGCAGCGTTTTAATGATAAGTCGTTCAGCATGTACTGCACTTGAAGCCATGCCTGTAACATGATAACCCAGACGTAGCAAGCGCCTTTTTATATCCAGAGCAACCACTTTTTCATCTTCAACGACAAGAATATTTGCAGTATTCATAAAGGCGCAACCCTCGACCTACTAATGTTGAAAATAAGCATAATCAGCTGCCTAATTTTCATTGTATAAGTGGTTTAAACAATAACGCCCTTGTCGCTAGAACATGTTATTTTAGCCATTGCTAGCGGTAGCATTAACTTATATTTGAATTATAGTTCATACCTTAATAGAGCAAGGAACTGTCTGTCTTATATGCTGGATTATGTCGTTTTTATATTTGGTGGTATTTCACAGGAGTGTGATTAGACAATGTAAGACGTTTTAAGAACAGCATTTTTTATGTAATATTTTTTTCGCAAACTTATTGTGAGTTTATGTGCTGACATAAAAGTAAGAAGCTCTTCACCCCAGCCCCTTATTAATATAAGCTCCTGAGTCTTATTGCTTGATCGTTGTGCATAACAACTGACATGGTGGGTATATGAAGACTTTCTGACAGGAAAGTGTTCATTTACTGCTAGAGGGTAACGTGTATAGGAGTTAGCAGAAAAACAACATGAAAGTTCTGGTAATTGGTGGTTCAGGCCAAACTGGACACCGCTTGTGTGAAATATTACGTCAAAAAGATATTGAATTTTTGGCGCCTTCCAGAAGTGAACTGGATATTGCTAATGCACAAGCACTTCATGATATTTTGAATGAGTTTCAACCCTCAATGGTTGTTAATTGTGCTGGTTACAGGAGCTTAAGTCGCGCTGAGCAAGAGCCTTCCCGCTGTTTTGCGATTAACCGGGACGCTGTTGCAGCCTTAGCTGACCTGTGCCATGCAATGGGCATGGTACTTATACACTTGTCATCGTATTTGGTTTTTGATGGTTGTAAGTCTGATCCCTATACCGAAGAAGACGAGCCAAACCCTCAAGGTGTGCTGGCCTGCAGTATTTGGCAGGGAGAACAACAAATACGTGACCGTTGTCCTCGACATATTATTCTACGCGTCGGCTGGGTTATTAGCGCTCGTCGAGAGAATATGGTTAATCGTACATTAACAGCATTGCGATTACATAAACCAATAAAGGTTGCCAGTGATAAGCTAGGGAATCCAACGCCTGCTGAAAATGTTGCCAAAGTGTTTATGACTATCCTTTACCAACTGGATTGTGATGCGCAGGTGTTTGGTACCTATCATTATGCAGGTGTAGAAGCCGTATCAGAGAGTAAGTTTAATGAGGTAATTTATAATGAAGCGTCTCAGTTTGAAGACTTACCGATTAACTGTATAAATGTTGTTGAGACGGAGCAACTAGAACGACTTCGCGCACGTCGTAATGACCGGTTAGCTAATCGTAAAATTTTGCGGACCTTTGGTATCCATGCTAAACCCTGGCGAACCGGGTTGGTTAGGATAATGAAAAAATTGTATGAGCGGAATAGTGAAGCCTAACGTGTTGGTTTGTCTGTCGTTTAAATAGGGCAGACAAACCAGCATTGATTAAATGATTAGTAGGAGAGTGGAAGGTTAAAACTTATAACCTACACCTAGCATGTAAACCCAAGGGTCAATATCAACATCAACTTTAGATTTTGATCCACCAAATCTAAATTCTGCAGTGGTATCAATATCCAGGTACCACAATGCACCATTAACAACCCATTTATCATTGATTTGATAGTCAAGACCAACCTCTGCAGCCCAACCCCAGGAGTCATCTAAATCTAAGCTACTAAACCCTTGATTTTTCCGGGAAGAACTAAATTCTTCATCAAAAAATGTTGTGTAGTTAATACCTGCACCGACATAGGGCTGAAAAGCACTTGTTGGTTGATTGAAATAATATTGTAAAGTGACGGTAGGTGGCAGGTGTTTCATATCTGCGAGGGTTCCATCACCTAAACCCAGTACACTTTTCTTTAAGCTTAAGGTGTGCTCAAAGGGGGTGGCGGCTAACAAGCCTATTCCCCAGTGATCTGCAAGCATGTAGGTAAACGTTAAACCTAACTGTGTATTGCTGTCAGCACCAACTTCCATTCCTGTATTTGCCCCAGCAACAAACACTGAACCACTATCCTCGTTAGGGTCAACTGTTGCGGCACCTGCACGTAGGATGAAATCACCCGCTTTGTGGGCAGAGGCTAGCGAAGGTAATAGAGAAAGACTGACGCTGGTTAACGTGATAAGAGCGAGAGGAGCTAACTTCATAGGAGTTGCCTTTTAGTGTGTTCACAGGTTGTTATTAGCCGCAATAACTCTCGACAAAAGGCGCTGTACAGGGATGAGAGTAATTACATAAATAGCAGCAGAAAATTACGTTTATTAATGAATATACTTTATTGAATCGCAGGCTTTATCCATACTGCTGCTTTTGTTGTATATCACCCTTGGCCCTTCCTCATGATGGCACCAAGTGACGAAAGGTAAACGACTTATGACTTATACTTCAGGATTCGTATTGTAAAAATAAATTGTTAATAAAAGTTGATTTGACGCAATAGACATAAAGTTTGATAGGTTGGTTAAGTAGTGGTGCGTGAGTATCGTTAAATTAATTGAGAATCGTTATCATTTATGGTAAACATGCTCTCTACAAACGAGTCCTTCTTCAAGGTCACTCACTGTTGTATAGGTTGTGAAGCATGACATGTAAAAAAAGGCGTAATCAAATCGTCACTGGATTAATAGTCAGTACCGTTGGTTTTTTTATGAATCATTTTGTCTTGGCTGATGATTTAGGCCAAGCTTTTGAATCCTTGAAGAAGACCCATACGTCTGGTGTAAAAACTCAGCAACATATTGATAAAACGGATGATCAAACTCAGCAGATGTTGCAGTCTTATCGGCAAGTGGTTGCTGAGCAGCAGAGCCTGTCACTTTACAATAAACAACTAAAACTGCTGACGGATTCGCAACAGCAAAAAATAAGTGAGTTGTCAGTCCAGATTGAGAGTATAGAAGAAACCCAGCGGTCCATTCTTCCCCTTATGCAGCAAATGCTCCAGGGACTGAAGCAGTTTGTGGCCATGGATATTCCTTTTTTAAAGGCTGAGCGCCAGGCAAGACTGGATAAGCTCGAGAGGCTATTGGTGAATAGTGAGGTCAGTGTTGCTGAAAAATACCGACAGTTGTTGGAAGCTTTTCAAATTGAAATTGAATATGGCAACACCATTGAAACTTATGAAAGTCAGTTAGTCGCCAATGAAAGTCAATCTGGACCTATGGAAAAAGTTGAGGACGCTCAATGGGTACAGTTTTTCCGATTGGGACGTTTAGGGTTGTACTACATGACACCTGATGGCAGTGAATTAGGCATGTGGAATAACCAACAGCGCCACTGGCAAACCCTTGATCAGCAGTATTTATCTGAATTACAGCATGCCATACGCTTGGCGCATCAGCAGCAAGCACCTCAATTGTTATCGTTGCCTGTCAGTACTTTAACACATGTTGCCAATAAGCAAGATGCTGTCAGCACACAATAAAAGACAGAGTGAAGGTAGTGGCAGGAGAAAGAAGAGAAATATGAAGTACCTATTATTAGTGTTGATGGCGGGGTTGGGATGTACGGGACTGGCAGCTGATCAGCAAGTGCCAGAGACACCTCAACAGCTATTACAACAAATTTTGCAGCAACAGCAGCAGCAACAAACTATTAATCTGCAACGTGAAACGGCTTTTTTAAAGGCTAAGGCTCAGCAGGCCAAATTATTAGCAGAAGCTAAGGCCGCACTGGCTCAAACTCAGGCTGAAAATGAAAAACTTCAGCAAACATTTGATGAGCAAGCAGAATCATTAATATCGCTTAAGAAAACATTAAAGCAACGCAGTGGCCATTTGGGTGAGTTATTTGGACAGGTGCGTCAGTTAGCTAATGATGTTCAAACTACACTGCAACAGTCGTTAATTACTGCCCAGTACCCAAAGCGTATTACACAATTACGCCCATTATCTGAAACAAAACAGTTGCCAACAACTCAACAACTACGACAGTTATGGTATGAGCTGCAGCGGGAAATGACTGCTGCAGGTGAAGTAACCTCTTTCACGGTACCAGTGATTAGTGAGGGTGGACGGACAGAAACAAAAGAGGTCACTCGTGTCGGCTCATTCAATGTGGTAACGCCTCAGGGTTATTTGCGTTATTTACCCGATGGCCCTTTGCAAATGTTAGCGAGCCAGCCTTCTAGTGGGACATTGGCCCAAATGAATGATTGGTTAAAGTCGAAGGATGCAATAGCTCCTTTAACGATTGACCCTACCCAGGGTGATGTACTGAATATTCTACAACAGCAGCCAACCTGGGTAGAACGCTGGCAGCAAGGTGGTGTAGTCGGCATGATTATTGGTGTTTTAGGTACCATTGGTATGCTGTTAGGTATAGGCCGACTGTTGCAACTCATGATGATTCAACAGAAGGTTAAGCAGCAGCTTGCTCAGCCTGCAGCGCCTCACCAGAATAACCCTTTAGGTCGAGTGCTAGCGGTTTATCATCAACAACAAACAAAAAGTCTTGATCAATTAGAGCTTTGTTTGGATGAAGCGATTATGCATGAAGTGCCAAAATTAGAGCGGTGGCAAGGTACGGTTAAGTTGCTGGCGGGTGTTGCTCCATTAATGGGGTTGTTGGGTACAGTGACGGGGATGATTGTTACCTTTCAAACAATCACTCTTTTTGGGACGGGTGATCCCAAGTTAATGGCTGCGGGAATTTCCCAAGCATTAATCACAACAGTATTAGGCTTGATAGCCGCTATTCCGTTGTTGTTCTTACACACAGCCATTTCTTCACGCAGTAAAGCGTTAATTCAGATTCTGGATAAACAAGCCGCAGGATTATTAGCACAGCAATTTATCCAGGATCACTCTGTAGTCACAACACAGCGTGTAGCCTGATGGAAACGGTAGGGTGGCATATCTCTGTTTTTTTACAGCAGGGCGGATGGGTTCTTTGGCTGATTGCTAGTGTTTGCCTGGTGTTGTGGGTGCTAATTCTTGAGCGCTTGTTGTATTTTTTTGGGCAACGTAGGCAAGATGCTCAGTCCTTTTTAGCGTTAGGGGCTGCTTTTCGTCAGCAAAATCCAAGTTTAGAGGAGCCTGCTTATAACCGTTTATGGCAGTGGTATAAGGCCCATCTTTTAAATCAGTATCAGCAGCTACTGGAACAAGGTCAGCGTTATATCAAACTATTGGTGGTGATATGTCCATTATTAGGGTTGTTGGGAACAGTAACGGGCATGATTCAGGTTTTTGAGGCGCTCATGGTGGCTGGAAATATGCGAGCAATGGCCAATGGGGTGGCGAGTGCCACTATGCCAACAATGGCCGGAATGGTTGTTGCGCTGTCAGGTATTTATTTTCGTGCGCTTATACAGCAGCGAACCCGAATTTATCTTCATGAATTAGCAGATCAGTTATGAGCCAGTATAAGTTATGAGAGTGAATAGGCATGTAAGCAGTGACGCCGATGAGTCGGGGATTGATTTGACACCCATGCTGGATGTGGTGTTTATCATGCTGATTTTTTTTATTGTGACTAGCTCATTTGTCCGGGAGTCGGGGGTGACGATCAGTCGTCCAGAAGCACAGACTGCTCAAACTCAACCTGTTGGCGCTATTTTGGTGGCCATTAAGCCAGGAGGTGATATCTGGATTGATAAACGACAGGTTGATATTAGGCGTGTACGTGCGCACATTGAGCGACTTAAAGCAGAAATACCTGAAGCAAGTGCTGTTATTCAAGCCGACCGTGAGGCACGAACAGGCATACTGATTAACGTGATGGACCAGATTAAGCTGGCTGGTATTTCGCAAATTGCAGTGGCAACAGTACAACCATGATGAGTACATACACCACTTATCAAGTTGGTAACAACGACAAGTGTCGTAATGTAAGGCGAAACAACAGCGTATGGTTACGCTCTAGCCTTGCTTTTGGTGGTGCAGTGGGTATATCTCTGGCGCTTTTTTTATTAATGAGTCATCTGACAAAAGCACCTAAGCCTGAGTCAATATCCTTTTCTCCCAGTGTATCGTTCTTACGAATGATGGTTGATTCTCCTATTGCTGAATCACCTGAACCTCTGCCTGATACATCTCCACTTCCTGCAGTGGATCAGCCTCCAGAGCTGCCCAATCCAATAGCTGAGTCCACATTAAAGTCTGTTACAGAGATTTCCTCACCAAAGGTTGAAACGCCTAAACTGGATTTACCTGAAATTACACCTGCTGTATCAGGAAATGTACTTGCAGGTGTTCAGGCCAGGTCTGCACCTATACAGAAACAGCAAGTCCAGCCAGTCACTTCACCTTCTGCCGTTGCAACTAATCTCACAGCAACTGATCGTATTGCGAGTCCTTCAGTGGCAATCGGTGATTTGTCCATAGGGCAGGAAGTTATGGTGCTCCACAAAGCCACTCCGCAATACCCCAGGCGTGCCTTGCAGCGGCGTCAGGAGGGGTGGGTAAAAATTCGTTTTGATGTGACTGCTCAAGGACGAGCCACCAATTTACAGGTGGTTGAGGCTAAACCACAAGGGATGTTTGATCGCTCTGCACTGGAATCTTTACAGCATTGGCGCTTTAAACCCAAGCAGGTAAATGGCAAAGCGGTTATGCGCTATAACATGATTCAAGTGATCGAATATAAGCTTTAGGGAGAGGCGATGAAAAAAACACTTGCTGTCGTACTCTTGAGTTTTGGGTGTCTCTTTGCTGCCGAAGCTACCTATGCAAAAGGACCTGCGCTACCACCTGCATTATATCGTCAAATTGAAACTATTCAGCAGTTGCAGCATAACCAACAGTGGCAGGTTGCTGCTAATAAAATTACTGCACTTGAAAAGCAGCTTAAACCTCAAAGTTATGGCTATTCATTGGTTACTCAGTTAGGCATACATAATGCTTTGCAACGGGGAAAAACTGATTTAGCCATCATCAGATTACGAAAAGTATTATCAGTTAAAAAATTACCCACAAATACGCTAGATGATTTAACAGTGACATTTGGGCAACTTTTAGTTCAACAAGGTCAGGCAAAAGAGGCTGTAAAGAGGCTACAACCCTGGTCTCAGCGAGTGAAACAAAAAGCCACTGATAAAGTTGCAACAGGCCTTATGACACTCGGTTATGCGTATTATCAACTTGGAAACTACACGGCGGTTATTCAACCCGTTAAGCGTGCAGTAGCACTCTATACAAAACCTCCTCATAGTGCTTATCAATTACTGTTATCGGCCTATATGCAAACTAAGCGTTATATGGCGGCACAAAAGCTCTTGCAACAAAGGCTGATTATTATTTATCCAACACAGGCAAACTACTGGCGACAATTAAGCTTTGTGAGTTATCAGCTGCAAGACATGGCCACGGCAGTAGCAACATTAGAGCTTGGGATAAAAAAAGGAATTTTGCAGCAAGCAAAAGATGTAAAACAGTTGGTTTCTTTATATTTACAACAAAAAAACCCATATCAAGCAGCGACGCTTCAGACTAAGTATTTAAAACAAGGTCTTTTGACAGGCACACGGCAAGATTATCAGTTACTGACAAATGCATGGTTGCAAGCTCGAGAGCGAAAGAAAGCCGTTCATGTTTTGGAAAACTATTTGGCTGCAACACCTGATACAGAATTTTATAAAATGCTGGTGCAGTTGTATTATGAAATGCAGCAGTGGAATCGCATTGAACAAATACACTCAACCGTATTTAAGCATTTGAAGAGTGATAAAGATCAAGGAATGCATTTGATTATTGTTGGTATGGCTGCTATTGAGTCAGAGCACTTTGATAAGGCTGAAAGCTATTTTCAACAAGCGTTGAAATACAGTCACTCAGAAAAAACAGCCCGCCAGTGGTTGGGCTATTTACAGCAACGAATTAAGTTCAGCCAGTCATAAATGTTAACAATAAGCTGAAGTGGTACTTTGTTGCTATTTTCTAAAGCACCTTTGTAACGTCTGCATAACGGCCTTCGAACACGCCGTGAATCCTTCCTTGGGAGCCGCTGTTTGTTAAGATAGTTGCCGCATCCTTGCGGCAAGTTCGATGTGCATTATCCAGCCGTTGCCTACCACTGGTACACATTAAAGAACCACAAGTGTTCATAATAATGACTGAGGTATAGTAAAATATAGTATTCTATTCCAGTTTAATATGAAGTCTTTCTTCATGAATTACTTGACAGTTTAGTAAACACTTTTTAGCTTGTTTGTACGTAGATAGGGAGGGGGGGATATAATAATGCAATTGTAAATATCAAGCAGGAAAGATAGCGTAAATTGTAAATAGTATTTCAGGCCTAAAGGATTCTAGGCTAATCCTTAATAATTTTTGAAAAAATAGCGTGTTATAAAAAATAAATAGGCTAGGGGTTAATGAAAATTAAAAAAGTGATTGCAACCCTGGATCAGTGGTGTTGTAAATATTTGCAGCTTAATCCTGCTCAAACGCGTTTAGAGAGCATTGTATACGATGGAGAGTCTTTGATAGTAACGAGTCACGAGGCTTTTAAGCGACATATTTATCATGACAAGTTTTGCAGTACAACCGTAACCTCGTTAAATAAAAGCGAAGTAGAAAAATTAGGGTTGGCTATTGGTAAATCAATCGCGGATAATTTAGTTGTTACGTTTGATAAACCAGTAGTTAGGAAGAGTAAAAAGTGAAAGAAGTGATTAGTGGTAAAGCAATCGTTCAGCCAAAGTACTTATGGTTTTTAATTTTATCCTACTCCATGATCATCGCGACAGCGAACTGGTTTGATGGTAGGCTGATTGAATTATTTGGTTTAGTAATATCTCCTGGAACATTGATCTTTCCACTAAGTTTTTTAATCTCGGATATTATCACTGAAGTTTATGGTTATAAGCATGCCAGGCGGGCTATTTGGTCCGCTTTGTTATTTAATATTTTAATTATTGGTTATGGGCATTTATTAGTCAGCTTGCCAAGCCCATCATTTGCAACAAACAACGAGTGTTTTAATAAGCTAATAAATACGGATAGTCGAATCATTTTAGGTTCAATCGTAGCTTATATGCTATGTGAGCCCGTTAACTCGTATATTGTTGCAAAAATGAAAGTGTTAATGAATGGGGCTTATGTCGGATTGCGTTTTGTTTTATCGACTATTGTCGCTGCTTCGATTGATACTATTATTTTTGTTTTGATTGCATTTTACGGTATGTATAGCTTTTCTGATGTTGTTGACTTAATAATTAATGTTTGTGCCATCAAAATTTTAATTGAGATTTTGGGGTTACCTCTTTCTGTCAGTTTATCAAAGTATATAAAGCGTCAGGAACAACTGGATATGTATGATGACTTAACTGACTTTTCTTTGTTTAGTATGGATGCTGACTATTCTAAGCAACAAAATAGATTTTGAGGAGTATTAAATATACCCTTCGCGAATCATTTTTAGGGTTTGTTGGCCGCGTTCTTGACCACTAAGGAAGGTGGGAATGTAGTTTATGCAGGAGCATTTAACGGCCGCACCCTTGTGCCCTAGGGGTATAAAAACCCTTCGTTATGGGTATATTCTTACCATGTGTCATTAAAATGACTTAGAGACTTGACGTCTGGATGTAAAATAACATTTACTTAAGTGGATTTCTGATATTAACCTGATGACTACTTTCACCTGATTAGTACTGTTATCAAAAGGTATACTCTTAACGAGGAAGAGTCTGCTATGAAGGCACGCATCCGTTGGTGTTGAGTATAGTTGGTTAAGTCAAGTCATAAATAGTTAGAGGACTACTGATGAAGAAGGCTGTTGTGCTCCTTTCTGGGGGCTTGGATTCTACTACATGTTTGGCATATGCAAAGTCACAAGGTTATGAGTGTTATGCAATAAGCTTTGATTATGGTCAGAAGCATAACTCTGAGTTGGAAGCAGCCAAGCGAATTGCGCAAGCAATGAATGTAGTTAGACACGAAGTACTTCCTCTACAACTTAGCCAGCTGACGCGTTCAGCACTTACAGATCAGTCAATTGACATTCCTGATTATGTTGACAATGGTGAGATTCCTGTTACTTATGTACCCGCTCGCAATACAATTTTAATTGCTGTCGCTTTGGGATGGGCCGAAGTACTGGAAGCTGATGCTATTTTTATTGGTGTTAGTTCAGTGGACTATTCTGGTTATCCGGATTGTCGGCCAGAGTACATTGAGGCGTATCAAAAGCTGGCTGAGTTAGCAACCAAAGTGGGTGTTGAAGGAAGGCCTATTCGTATTGAAACACCGCTTATTCATCTCAATAAAGCAGAAACAATACAGCTTGGACACAAGTTAGGTGTAGATTACGGATTAACGGTATCCTGCTATCGAGCCAATGACGAGGGAGAGGCATGTGGCGAGTGCGATAGCTGTTATTTACGTAAAAAAGGTTTTAGTGAGGCGGGTGTAGAAGACCCTACCCATTATGTTCAGTCATAGTGAGTAATACGCGTTAATCTCTTTATCATCCCAGCCTCATTCCCTTATAGGCTGGGATCAGTGCTTGAAGACAAGGATGTAGCGCTTGAACCTTTCTCCTCCTCTTTCATCAAAGTAGTAAGCCTTTCGTTAAGAGTGTAACTGTTGTTGTATTGCTCTCGTTCTTTGGGAAATTAAGCTAGTTAAAACTACTAAAAATGATTCGTTGTAGTTATATAGAGTCGTATTAGTAAAAAACATTATTGAATCTTTTCATAATATACAACAAAATACGTATAACAGGGATTTAATAAAATTGATAGTATTAATACGTACTTGTATCGTTCAAAAAAAGGTATGCATATTGGGATTGTTTTTTTTAGTGTATGGCTAGAGTGTGGCAATTGTATGTGCAGCTAGTGCTCATTGGCTGTTTTTAGCCTTAAAAACAAAGTGTGTATTATATAGTGTTTATACAAATGTTTCGCTGTACTTCAATATAAACTATCCAATAAAGTCTGCTTGGTTTTTGTTAGAAGCTGTAGGGTAGAAAAGGCTGATAGGGGTATCTAAAAATAGTTATTTTAGAGCGTAGCAAGATAGCTCTGTAGATTGACAGTTAGTGTATAAAATAGACGCTAAGTGTTAAGTAGAGTAAATATAGCTATTATCAAGTTCAGTCTTTCTGTGGCGTTCTTAAAAGCTTATATTTTGAAATACAGTGAATGTTCAGTATCCTTTGAAACGGTCATGGTTAACAAAAATTAAAGTTTTTTAATATACTACACTAGGTTTATAAGTTTCTGTTAACGAGTGTTTCATTTTGTCCGTAAAGAAGGATATATCATTAATAAGTGGTTATTAGTAAGAAGTAGGCGGTGTGGAATTGTGACCAGAAGTGACATTACAACAGATGCTATTCACTGGGTGATTAGTGATCTTATTCAGCAAAAATCGAAACGGGATAATGTCAAGTTCACGGCTTCTCGATTAGCTAAAGAGTTAAATGTGCCTAGATCACTCGTGTCTAGGTTAATTCATTCTGATCCAAGTAAGCGTGTAACAAATCCGACCATAGAGACACTAATCAAAATTATTGATTATTTTCGATCTGATGGTTTTGATGTTACATTGGATGATTTACTGGGGCTACGTAAAGAAGCTGTTGATATCCAGGCACAACAAACAGGGCTGTTAACTGAAGAGGTTTCTGTTCCGCTTTATTCTTTATCTGATCCTTTTGGTGAATCGTTAGGCGTCGTGGAAACAAAGCTGGTAGAGGCCAATGAAACACTTATGGCTTTTCAGTTAGATCGAGATATTCAGCCAATGTTTAAGCCTGGCTCAATCTTTTTTGTTGATACTAACTTGAAACCATCGGTCAATATGTTGGTTGCCATCCGGTTTGAGGGCAAAAATGAACTGACAATAGGAAAGTATATTATCAGTCATAATGATGAACTTCTACTCTCATACTACCCAGAAAGCCAAATCATAAAAATCGGTGTTAGCAGCAGTTATCAGGTAGTGGGTGGTGTTATTCAAGTGTATGCTAATACACACCATAAGTAGTCCTATAGCCTTCAAAAAGAGTACTTCATAGGTCGGCTATTAACTCATTGCTTGATTGTTTTTACTGCCGCGATATTGCGGCAGATAACTCAAAAGCTCCTTCTACTTAAAGCCATGTTGATGAGTTGAAAGAGTTAAGTGTTAAAAAGGATCTTTTTGTTTGATGGTATTTTTGAGTGACTGAGTGGATGTTTGCCACAGAGTTTGTTTAAGTTCTGTTAATAACTGCTGGTGGATTTTTTTTAGCTTTGGCCGCTCTTGTTCAGTAAAGGCTAATGGGCGGCACAATGCCATGGTTTGGTAGCCAAGTCGTGCAGTCATTAAACCTGCACCTATTCCCTGAGCCATTCGTGCTGAAAGTTTACCAGCGAGTTCTGTTCCCAGTAATTCCATGCCCAAATCTGCGATAAGCTCACTGGCTCCAGCAAAAAACACATTAAATAATACTGACTTGATGAGCTTTATACGACTCCAGTAGCCTAACTTCACTCCATAAATTGCTGCAATATCACTGATGAGTTTTACGTTACGCAGCATCATAATCATCATATCTGTTAATGCGAGTGGGCTGATTGCAATAAATAGGGCGGACTCAGAAGCGCTGCGACTTACAGTGCGTTTTGCTTGCTGATCAAAAGTGCTTAACACCGTATGGTTATAAAGCTGTAGTGTTTCTTTATCTGTGTGTACATTCGTCAGTTGTGTGGTCCATTCCTGAAAACAGTCGTGTTTATCATGGTTACAACGTTTTGCTAGTTTTTCACAAAAGACAACACCTTCGCCTTGTTGCTCACTGGCTAATAATTGTGCTGCACGCTCTTGAAAACGGTGCACGCCACGTAGTCGTTTTAAAGAGCCCAGTTCCCGAAAAATGAGCCGTAGAGTCGCGATTGAGAGACAGCCAATTCCTGTTATAAAAAGCCCAGCGAGAATAGGCGAATCCTGCCAGCTATTCCATAAAAACTGTCCTAATTCGATAACCGAAGCTGCACCCAGAGTAATGAGCCCTAAACGAAGTAAAATACTGCGAGATTTTTTGGGAACATTTTTTTGTTTGGCGAGCTGTTCCAGTGTTTGTTCAAGTTCGGAAGCGGGTATTTCTTCAAGTGTGAGGTCATTATCCAGCACTTGTTGTGATTTCAATGTGGGTGTTGGTGATGCAGTATTGTTTATATTGTCATCAAAGCGAATAGCTGCTTTAAGTGGTTTAGCTTGATTGTCTGGCGTATTGTTATTAGCTGTCATTGCAGTTTATCCCCTAACAAAAAAGCTAATGCTTGGTCTAAACGAATATGGGCTAAAGGTTGATCGGTTTTTTTGGTTTGAGGCGCAAAGCTAATAAACTCAAAATGATTGTCTTGCCAATACGTATCGTTGGGTAACACGCTGGGTACTTCGCCAGGGTATAAGGTTATAGCTTCACCTGTATCGGCTTTATTGCCTTGGATAGCGGGTATGGATTCGCCTTGATGCTGACAGTGACCTGCTGATGTTGCCCGAATAGAGGCTAAAGCCATGGTGTCACAGGGAATACCATCAAAGCGAATATGTTGTTTCGCGCCATGAACCAGTTGACCCAGTAAAGCCACTAAATGGCTGTGTTGTTCTGGAGTAATGTGGTCTGCTTTGGTAGCGGCAAACAAAAGTCGGTCTATTTTTGGAGCAAATAATCGGTTCAATAAACTACTTCGACCATAGTTGAAGCTTTCAAGTATAAGTTCAATAGCACGTTTTAAATCGCGAAAACTTGCAGGACCTGCATTAAGGGGCTGTAAACAATCGGCAAGCACAATTTGTCGGTCAAATTGTGCAAAGTGCTCTTTATAAAAGCCTTTTACTACGTGATCACGATAAGCATTAAAGCGTTTAACTAATTGCTCTAATTGGCTGTCTGATGATGGGGTTATACTGTCGTCCAATTTAGCCGCGGCAGGCAGTGGAAAAAAGTGTAGGAGGGGAGCACCTGCCATTTCACCTGGCAATAAAAAACGTCCTGGCTGAAGTAAATGTAAGCCAAGTGTTTCTCTAAAGTAGTGCAGTAGCTCAGTATACTCTTCTGCTAAATCTCTTAGTATGTCTTCATTTACAGGATCATCAGGCTTAATTTGTTGTGCTTTTTGTAGCCATGATGCGGCTTTAGTTGCACGGGGTTCACTTTGAAGGAGTTGTAGTTGTTCTCGTGACCATATCAAATATTGTTGATTGAGCATGGGTAAGTCGAGAAGCCATTCACCTGGATAGTCAACAATATCTAAAAATAGGGTAGCTGTATCTGTTAGCCAGCTGGTGACGCCTTTTTCAGGGCGAAAACGAATGGCTAATCGTAGCTCACTAAGTCCACGCGTTGGTTCTGGCCACTGGGCTGGTTGTGACGATAAAACCTGTAGTGCCTGATCATAGCGAAAGCTGGGAATATGGGGGTGGGGCTGGCTGATACGGCGACAACCTAAAAAGCGATCCTGACGTACGACATCAAAAAACGGCAGATGCTGGTTATCACAGCCTTCTAATAACTGGTTGACCAGGGATGTAATAAAAGCGGTTTTGCCACTGCGGCTTAAACCGGTGACGGCTAGCCGGATATGGCGATCCAGTCCCCGTTGTAATATATCAAACCCCTGTTGTTGAATACGCTGCCAAGCACTACCAGACGTTATTTTCATTCATACTCCTTAACCAGGTGTGGTGTACTTCATAGTAATTCGACTAGTCAAGGATTGCCAAGTTCTGGTAATGAGTATA
>NZ_JAGSOY010000055.1 GCF_018837975.1 Zooshikella harenae
CTAACGTCTTGATGTTAACACTCCAATAACCCTTTTAATGGTTGTATGACTGCTTTAATTCAGCATTTTCATCGACGATATCAATAAAAAAGGCAGCTTACGCTGCCTTTTTTGCTCAAAGTCTAATAAAGTTAGACTTTAATTTATTTCCAACCAGTCACTTCAGCCAATGCTTGACCAATATCAGCAAGACTGCGCACTGTTTTAACACCCGCATCTTCTAAAGCCGCGAATTTCTCATCAGCAGTGCCTTTACCACCGGCAATAATCGCACCGGCATGTCCCATACGCTTACCAGGAGGTGCCGTTACACCAGCAATATAAGACACAACGGGTTTAGTGACATTTGCTTTAATGTAAGCTGCTGCTTCTTCTTCTGCAGTACCACCAATTTCACCAATCATAACAATGGCTTCAGTTTGTTCGTCTTGTTCAAACATTGCCAGAATATCGATAAAGTTACTACCGGGAATGGGATCACCACCAATACCAACACAGGTAGACTGGCCAAAGCCATAATCTGTCGTTTGTTTAACGGCTTCGTAAGTCAATGTACCTGAACGAGATACGATCCCTACTTTACCTGGCTTATGAATGTGACCAGGCATAATACCAATCTTACACTCACCCGGAGTAATCACACCAGGACAGTTAGGACCAATTAACCGTACTCCCAACTCGTCGCACTTCACTTTACAGTCAAGCATATCCAGCGTTGGAATACCCTCAGTGATACAGACAATCAGTTTAATGCCTGCACTAGCCGCTTCTAGAATAGAGTCTTTACAGAAAGGCGCTGGCACATAGATAACAGAAGCTTCTGCACCCGTTGCATCAACAGCTTCAGCGACGGTATTAAATACGGGTAAACCCAGATGGGTTTGACCACCTTTACCTGGGGTTACACCACCCACCATTTTGGTGCCATAAGCAATGGCTTGCTCTGAGTGGAAGGTACCTTGTGAGCCAGTAAAACCCTGACAAATTACTTTGGTATCTTTATTAATCAGTACGCTCATGCCTAGTTACCCTCTGCAGCCTTCACTACCTGTTGAGCAGCATCGGTCAGACTTGAAGCTGCGATAATTGCCAGTCCACTGTCTGCGAGTTTTTGTGCCCCTAATTCAGCATTGTTACCTTCCAGGCGAACAACAACAGGCACATTAACGCCGACTTCTTTTACCGCACCAATAATACCATCAGCAATTAGGTCACAGCGGACAATACCACCAAAGATATTCACCAGTACGGCTTTGACATTGTCATCAGACAGGATGATTTTGAAGGCTTCTGATACACGCTCTTTCGTTGCACCACCCCCGACATCCAGGAAGTTTGCAGGCGCCCCACCGTGTAACTTAACAATATCCATGGTGCCCATAGCCAAACCCGCACCATTGACCATACAACCAATGTTACCATCCAGCGCGACATAGTTAAGTTCCCAGCGAGCGGCATGGGCTTCACGAGGGTCTTCTTGCGAAGGATCATGCATATCCTGCAGCTTGGGCTGACGATACAACGCATTACTGTCGATATTAATTTTTGCATCCAGACAGTGCAGATTGCCTGCATCCGTAATAACCAGAGGGTTTACCTCAAGCAGTGCCAGATCATGCGCTTTAAATAGCTTGGCTAAGCCCAAAAAGATTTTAGTAAACTGCTTGATTTGATCGCCCTGCAGCCCTAATTTAAAGGCCAAATCACGCGCCTGATAAGGTTGTGCACCGGCCAAAGGATCAATTTCAGCCTTGAGGATTTTCTCAGGCGTTTCTTCGGCAACCTTTTCAATTTCTACACCACCTTCAGTGGATGCCATAAATACAATACGACGAGTGCCGCGATCTACTACCGCACCCAAGTACAGCTCTTTTGCAATATCAGTACAGGATTCAACCAGAATCTTACTAACAGGCTGCCCTTTTTCATCCGTTTGATATGTGACCAGGTTATTGCCAAGCCACTTTTCAGCGAATTCTTTAACATCATCTTTGGTGCTGACAACCTTAACGCCACCCGCTTTACCTCGTCCACCTGCATGGACCTGAGCTTTAACGACCCACGTGTCACCACCAATACGATCGGCCGCTTCTACGGCTGCTTTTGGAGTATCTACCGCATACCCTTGAGATACGGGCAAACCATATTCAGCAAAGAGTTGCTTTGCCTGATATTCGTGCAAATTCATGCCTTATTACCATTATGCCTGGTTACGCCAAGTTACCAGCAGAATTTAAGTTCTGCGGACCAAATGGGCGGCTAAGCCCGACAGCCTCCCAACTGCCCTACAGCAACCGTCACTACCGCTTTACTTATTCATTTTCGATATCATGGAAACAGGTAAAGGGTAATGCATCATTGTTTTATCTGGCTGCTGTTTATTTTGCTTCCCAGTCAATCGCGAGTTTGCCCTCAACGCTCTCAAGTTGCTGGACTCACCATAAACGGAAAGAGGAATTCTTATATTTAGGCTGGGTAGCTTCTACCAGCCTAAATATATACTGTGTTTAATCAGTGCTATTTACGTTTTTTGCGGTTCGCAATATGAATTGCGTGTCCATCAACGGCTAAAGCAGCTTCATGCAGCGCTTCTGAAACGGTGGGGTGAGAGAAGATCATCAAACCCAAGTCTTCAGAGCTAGAGCCAAACTCCATAGCAATAGCACCCTGCTGCACCAGTTCCGCCGCACTAGGTCCAATAACATGAACGCCAAGGATACGGTCAGTTGCTTCATCAGCGACTACTTTAACCAAGCCTTCTGTTTCGTTAGAAGCCATTGCACGACCGCTGGCTACAAATGGGAAAGTACCCACTTTGTAGGGTTCGCCACTGGCTTTTAACTCTTCCTCTGTTTTACCAACCCACGCTATCTCTGGATGAGTGTAGATGACTGAAGGAATAAGGTCATAATTCATTTGTGCAGCCTGACCAGTAATCAACTCTGCAACCATAATGCCTTCTTCAGAACCTTTATGCGCCAGCATAGGACCGCGAACCACATCACCTACCGCATAAATGCCTGGTACGTCTGTACGGCACTGGTCGTCAACAAAAATAGCGCCACGCTCATCCAAGTTTACACCACAGCCAGGTGCTAACAGGCCTTCTGTATAAGGGCGACGACCAACAGCAACAATTAATTTATCAAAGATAATTTGTTGCTCTTCACCTTTGTCATCCAAGTATTTTACGATGACTTCCTGGCCTTTATTTTCAGAACCCGTAACACGACAGCCTAAGCGAATATCCAACTCTTGTTTTTTGAATACTTTCAATGCTTCTTTGGCAATTTGCTGGTCTGCTACAGATAAAAAGGCTTCTTGTGCTTCAAGAACAACAACCTCAGACCCTAAACGTGCCCAAACTGAACCCAGCTCCAAGCCAATAACACCCGCACCAATAACACCTAAACGCTTAGGCACTTTGGTAAATTCCAGTGCACCCGTTGAGTCAACGATTAATTCATCCGTTAATGGGGTTGGTGGGATATCGATGGGCACAGACCCAGTGGCAATAATAATATTTTCAGCGTCCAAAACTTCGCTGCTGCCATCCTGCTTGGTCCATTCCACTTGTTTACCAGGAAGTACCTTGCCCATACCGTGCAAAGAAGTCACGCCATTGGCTTTAAACAAGCCTGCAACACCTGTCGTCAAGTTATTTACAATCTTGTTTTTCCGGGCCAGCATGGTTGAAACATCAACTTTCAAATTATCCAGGCTGATACCGTGTAATTTAAATTCTTTATGTGCCGACTCATACTTGTATGAGCTATCCAGCAAGGCTTTTGATGGAATGCAACCCACATTCAAACACGTGCCACCCAAAGCTTGTTTACCATCTTCACGTGTCCACTTTTCAATACAAGCGGTTTTCAAACCTAGCTGGGCAGCACGAATTGCAGCGACATACCCTGCAGGCCCTGAACCAATAACAACAACATCAAATTTTTGTGCCATTTCTGTTTCCTAACTTGCGTTTTTCGCGATGCAAACAGTACCACTTCTCCTCAAAAAAGAGGAGAAGTCAGGCCACTATTTCCAATAACATCAAATATCTAAAAGCATCCGCGCAGGATCTTCCAATAGCTCTTTGATGGTCACCAGAAAAGAAACGGCTTCTTTACCATCTAACAGCCGGTGGTCATAAGATAACGCTAGATACATCATAGGTAAGATTTCTACCTTACCATTTACCGCCATTGGGCGATCCTGAATCTTATGCATTCCCAAAATGGCGCTTTGTGGTGGGTTCAAAATGGGGGTTGATAATAGTGAACCAAAAACACCACCATTTGAGATAGTAAAGGTTCCCCCAGTCATCTCATCAATACCCAGCTTGCCATCACGCGCTTTGAGTCCGTACTCACGAATAGTAGCTTCAATTTCTGCCAGCCCCATATTCTCAGCACTACGCAATACTGGGACAACCAATCCCCGATCTGAAGACACAGCAACACCTATGTCTTGATAGCCATGATACACAATATCATTACCATCGATAGATGCATTTACCGCAGGAAAACGCTTCAGCGCTTCAACAGCAGCTTTAACAAAGAACGACATAAAGCCAAGGCGAACACCATTGTGCTTCTTCTCAAACAAGTCTTTATAGCGACTACGAAGGTTCATGATCGGCTGCATATTGACTTCATTAAAGGTGGTCAACATCGCTGCCGTTTGCTGCGCTTCCACCAGTCGCTGAGCAACACGGGCACGCAATCGTGTCATAGGCACCCGTTTTTCTACCCGCTCACCTGCAAACACGGGCGCTTTAGGTTCTGGCGTGACTGCGGCAGGCTTAGCTGTAGAAGGTGCGGCTGTAGTTTTGCTCGCAGACTGTGACTCAATATACTTGAGTGTATCTTCTTTAGTAACACGTCCCCCTTTACCTGAGCCTGGAATCACTTGTGGATCAATGCCATGCTCGTCTGCCAGTCTACGTGCAGCAGGACTCAAAATGGGCGACTCATCATTAGATTTTGCTGCTGGCGAAGCAGGCTCTGCTGCTTTAGCAGGCTCTGCTGCTTTAGCAGGTGCAGCAGGTTTAGCTGAAGCAACTGCACCTTCAGCAAATATAGCAATCAGCTCTTCGCTGGTGACGGTTTCACCTTCCCCTTTCACAATTTCCTGTAGCACACCCTCGGCAGGCGCTACAACCTCCAATACCACTTTATCTGTTTCAATATCCACCAGCAGGTCATCGCGAGAACAAGCATCCCCAGGCTGCTTGTGCCAAGTCGCTACCATACCGTCGGCAACCGATTCAGGAAATGTAGGCGCTTTTATTTCAGTGGCCATGAGAATTCCTTTAATACTTATCGTTAAATACAGCGTATTACCAAAGTAATCGTTATTAGCGTGAGTTACACAGTAAAAGCAGTGTCTACTAGACGCTGCTGTTCTTCCACATGGGTGGACATGAAGCCACTAGCGGGTGCAGCAGAAGCCTCTCGGCCAGCATATTCTAAATACAGCGACGGATTGTTATGCTCAGCAATCACGCGGCGCATATGATGCTGACTAGAATACCAAGCCCCCTGGTTCATCGGCTCTTCCTGGCACCACACCACTTTTTCTATGTTTGGATACTGCAAGAAAATGCTCGATAAATCTTCATGTGGGAAAGGATAAAGTTGCTCAATTCTCACCACAACAGCATCTTGGACATTATCTGCCAATTGCTTTTCCAACAGATCGTAATACACCTTACCACTACACATAATAAAGCGTTTCACCTGCTCCACAGGTACCTCTTGATGGTTTGGTAGTACCGTCTGGAATGAGCCTTCAGCCAAATCTTCCAGTGAAGACGTTGCCTGTTTATGGCGCAACAAGCTTTTGGGCGTCAGCGCAATCAATGGCTTACGCAACGGGCGAAGCATTTGACGACGTAACATGTGGAAAACTTGTGCGGGCGTGGTGGGAATGCACACCTGAATATTATGTTCAGCACATAATTGTAAAAAGCGCTCTAATCGTGCTGATGAGTGCTCCGGACCCTGACCTTCATAGCCATGAGGTAACAGCATGGTAAGTCCACACAAACGTCCCCATTTATGCTCACCACTGGTAATAAACTGGTCAATGACCACCTGCGCACCATTAGCAAAATCACCAAACTGAGCTTCCCACACCACCAACGCATTGGGTGTTGTGCTCGCATAACCATATTCAAAGGCCAACACCGCTTCTTCAGATAAGATAGAATCGTAAATATCAATACGAGGCTGCTGCTCAGCTAAATGGCAAAGCGGGATATAAACTTCATCTTCTTTTTGACTATGCAGCACGGCATGACGATGAGAGAAAGTACCTCGGCCAACATCCTGCCCCGTTATACGTACGGGATGACCTTCCATTAATAACGTGGCGTAGGCCATCGTTTCCGCGAATCCCCAGTTAATCGCTAATGCACCAGCAGCCATCTTTCGGCGGTCATCATTAATTTTGCCCACCTGACGTTGTAGGACAATACCTTCTGGAATTTCACACAGCTTATGGGCTAATTCCTGTAATGTTTGTAAACATACTGACGTATCATGCCGAGCAGTCCACTCATGGCCCAAATAAGGTGTCCAGTCAACAAACAACTCCCGGTTTGGCTCTTTGACCAAACTTTTTACCACATGCTGTCCGTTATCTAATGCTTGACGATAATCTTCAATCAAACGCGTATCGTCTTCTTCAGTCAAAACATCTTCTTGGACTAACTTATCTGCATACAGTGTACGCGTAGTGCCGTGCTTTTTAATGACATCGTACATTTGGGGCTGAGTTGCACCTGGCTCATCCGCCTCGTTATGACCGCGACGACGGTAGCATACCAAGTCAATAACGACGTCTTTCTTAAACTGCATCCGGTAGTCCAGCGCCAACCGAGTCACAAACAACACAGCTTCAGGATCATCCCCATTAACATGCAGAATTGGAGCCTGAACCATTTTGGCAATATCAGTACAGTATTCCGTTGAACGAGCATATTCAGGGCTGGTGGTAAAGCCAACCTGATTGTTAATGATGATGTGAATGGTACCACCTGTCTTATACGCCCGCGTCTGCGACAGCTGTAAGGTTTCCATCACCACCCCTTGTCCTGCAAACGCTGCATCTCCATGCAAGGTAATTGGCAATACAAGTTCCTGTTTGTCGTCCTTACGACGATCCTGTCTAGCACGCACTGACCCTTGTACAACAGGTGCAACAATTTCCAGATGGGAGGGGTTAAATGCCATCGCTAAGTGGACTTCACCACCTGGAGTCATTACATTCGAAGAAAAACCCTGGTGATATTTAACATCGCCCGAGCCTTTTTCAAAAAACCGCTTACCTTCAAACTCACTGAATAAATCAGCTGGGTTTTTACCTAATATATTAACCAGTAGATTGAGTCGGCCCCGGTGAGCCATACCAATCACTAACTCTTTTACATCATAAGCACCCGCACGCTGAATAATTTCATCCACCATAGGAACCAGCGTCTCCCCACCTTCTAAGCCAAAACGCTTTGTGCCAGGGTATTTAGTGCCTAAGTATTTTTCCAAACCTTCAGCAGCCGTTAACCGCTCCAAAATATGTAGTTTGGTTTCTGCACTGTAATCTGGGTGGGCGCGAACACTTTCTAAACGCTGTTGAAACCAGTGACGTTCATCAGAGTTCACAATATGCATAAACTCTGCACCGACAGAGCTACAGTAGGTTTGCTGGAGGGCCTCAACAATTGTGCTCAGTGGCGCTTCTTCTTGACCAATATTTAGTGACGTTGAGCGGAACAACGTATCCATATCGGCTTTGGACAAACCATGATGCTCAATCGTAAGGTCCAGCACAGGAGAACGCTGAAGTAAACCCAGCGGGTCAAGTTTAGCATTTTGATGCCCACGTAAACGATAGGCCTCAATCAGCTCCATCACCTGAACCTGTTTTTTCTCATGCTCTGTCGATAATGAGGCTGGCGTTAATAGCTTAGATTTAGCGCGATTTTTTCCCAGTAATAAGAAATGTTCACGAATGGTAGAGTGGGGAACATCTTGAGTAGAAATACCACTGATGGTGGGTAACTTTTCAAAGTAATTTCGCCACTCCTCAGGAACGGCATTGGGATCCTGGATATACGTTTCGTAGAGATCTTCGACATATGCAGCATTACCACCGGATATATGGCCTGTCTGCCACATCCGCTGCATGACACCTTCTTGCATTCTTAGCTACCCCATGAGATACAAGGCTTAGTGGACGTTGTGAGAACACCATGGCTCACCGGTCACTATAATTCAATCCTTTAGGGGCCAGTAAAACCAGGCACTCATTTCACTGCTATCACTGAGTACGCCTTTTCAGTGTGAAGAGGACAGTTAGCCATTCAAAACCATATACAGCATCTGTCCTACTTTTTAACACATGAGAAAAGCTAGCACACAGCTTAATTGCGATTAAGTACCGCTCTTCAACAACATTTGTCGTATGTGTCCAATCGCACGGGTTGGGTTCAACCCTTTGGGACATACATTGACACAGTTCATAATGCCGCGGCAGCGAAACACACTAAATGGATCATCTAGTGCAGCAAGACGCTCTTCGGTATGCGTATCACGGCTATCCACTAAAAAGCGATAAGCCTGAAGCAATCCCGCCGGACCAACAAACTTGTCAGGGTTCCACCAGAACGAAGGGCATGATGTAGAGCAACAAGCGCAAAGAATACACTCATAAAGACCGTCGAGTTTCTCCCGTTCTTCCGGTGTTTGTAATCTTTCGATCGCAGGAACGGGTGTATCGTTCTGCAAATAAGGCTTAATTTTTTCGTATTGTTTATAAAACTGACTCATATCCACGACCAAGTCTCGAACTACAGGAAGTCCAGGTAATGGTCTCAGCACCAGCTTATCACTATTTCCCACCGCTTGTGTTACGGGGGTAATACAGGCTAAGCCATTAGTACCGTTGATATTCATTCCATCTGAGCCACATACTCCCTCACGACAAGATCGGCGATAAGTGAGGGTTGGGTCCTTTTCTTTCAGTAACCCCAATATATCCAGCACCATCATATCCTTACCCTCAGGCAACTGGATATCAAAGTCCTGCATAAATGGGGCGTTATCTTTTTCTGGGTTATAGCGGTAAACACTAACTAACATCTCGACCTCCCCTTAATATGTTCTTTTAACAGGTTGGAAAGCTTCTACTGTCTTAGGCGATTGGTTGACATCTCGCTTACCAACACGTTTTTCTAGAGGAAAGTACAGTGAATGTTTCAGCCAGTTTTTATCATCCCGCTCGGTATAATCTTCACGTGCATGGGCACCTCGGCTTTCTTTACGGGCTTCTGCCGCAACAGCCGTTGCCATGGCAACTTCAAATAAATTCTCCAGTTCAAGGGCTTCAATTCTTGCCGTGTTGAATGCTTGGCTATCATCTTCCAGACACACATTTTTCATGCGTTCACCAATGCTATTCAGCATTTTCAAACCTTCCTGCATAGCTTCCCCAGTGCGGAATACACCAAAGTAAAGCTGCATGGTTTTTTGCAAGTCAGCGCGTACTTCAGCCACTTTCTCGCCAGAGGTTGTACCGTTTAAACGGTTAAGACGCGCAAGCGCCTGGTCAAGATCAGTATCTGTGGCATCTGCAGTATCAAAGCCTTCATTTAGCATTTTTTCAATATGCAGACCTGCAGCACGGCCAAACACCACTAAATCCAACAATGAGTTACCACCCAGACGGTTAGCACCATGTACTGACACACACGCTGCCTCACCACACGCAAACAAGCCATCAATGGTGACATCTCGTCCTTTATGGTCTTGGGATAACGCCTGTCCCCCCACATTCGTTGGTATACCACCCATCATATAGTGACAGGTTGGAATGACAGGAATTGGAGCTTTAACAGGATCTACATGAGCAAAGGTTCTGGATAATTCCAAAATACCAGGCAAACGAAGGTTTAATGTTTCTTCACCCAAATGATCCAATTTCAACAGTACGTGATCTTTATTTGGACCACAGCCACGGCCGCCTAGAATTTCCAAAATCATGGAACGCGCCACAACATCACGACCGGCTAAGTCTTTCGCATTAGGAGCATAGCGCTCCATAAAACGCTCACCCTCGCTATTGATCAGGTAACCACCCTCTCCACGACAACCTTCTGTGACTAACACACCCGCTCCGTGAATACCGGTTGGGTGGAACTGCCACATTTCCATATCCTGTACAGGGAAACCTGCACGTAGTGCCATACCAATACCATCACCGGTATTAATCAACGCATTGGTAGTAGACTGATAAATACGCCCAGCACCACCCGTCGCTAAAATGGTGGCTTTTGCTTTAACGTAATAGACTTCACCTGTCTCTATACAAATAGCAATGACACCAACCACTTGGTTTTGCTGATTTTTAACGAGGTCAACCGCGTACCACTCATTAAGAAATGTAGTGCCACCCTTTAAGTTAGCCTGATAAAGGGTATGGAGTAATGCGTGCCCTGTACGGTCTGCTGCTGCACAGGTTCTGGCAGCCTGACCACCTTTACCGAAATCTTTGGACTGCCCACCAAATGGACGCTGGTAAATTCTGCCCTTCTCTGTTCGAGAAAAAGGTAATCCCATATGATCCAGTTCAAAAACAGCTTGGGGGCCTACTGAGCACATATACTCAATGGCATCCTGGTCACCAATAAAATCAGACCCTTTGACAGTATCATACATATGCCAGCGCCAATCATCATTCGGGTCAGCACTGGCAATAGCACAAGTAATACCACCCTGTGCGGAAACAGTGTGTGAACGTGTAGGAAATACTTTACTGATACAAGCAGTGTTAATACCTGCCTGAGTAAGTTGGTGTGCAGCTCGTAGCCCCGCACCACCTCCGCCAACAACAATTGCGTCGAAACTCAGTGTACGTAATGATGTCATCAGTTATAGCCCCCAAAGAACCTGAATACCCCAAACAAAATAAGCAAACATTGCAATGCCACACAGTGCTTGAAAGGCAAAGCGCACGACGACTGCCTTACTTCCCAGTGTTTGCTCGGTGAGATAATCAGTTGAAATTGTCCACATACCTACCCAAGCATGTGCACCTAGCGAAACGAGCGCTAATAAACTGAAAACACGTACCCATGTGGAACTAAATAATTGTGTCCACTCGGCATAAGTCAGACCTGGGTGAAACAACAAATACCCCAGCATAAACACGACATAAGCCGCCAATACAATGGCTGAGACACGCTGCACCATCCAGTCATACAAACCACTACGTGACAAGTTGGTTACATTAGTTACCATATCCACACTCCCGCCAATACAATCAGTATCACTGATACAACGATTGTCGCTTTGGCACCTAATGTGCCGCTTTCCTTACCATCACCGATATCAATATCCATCAGTAAGTGCTTAATACCTGCCACAAAGTGGTATAACAAAGCAGACACTAACCCCCAGGTAATTAATTTGGCGAATGGGTGAGCGAGTGTTGCTTGAATGGTATTAAACCCTTCTTGGCTGCTTAATGAGGTATCAAGTGCCCAAAGTAGAAAGGCAATACCAATAAACAGGATGACACCAGAAATACGGTGCAAAATCGATGTGTACGCAGGAAGTGGAAGTTTTATTGTTCTGAGGTCGAGATTAACAGGTCTCTTGCTATTCACGGTTCTTCACACTCAATAAGGCCCAAAATATAACTAAGGCGATAATTATTTGGATGAGGCTATTTTGATGACAGGTTCCTTAATTAGGTTAGAATTCATTAAAGGCGTTAGCCAGCCTGTCAGTATCGGCAAGAAGTATAAATAGAACGAGTATTAATTACAATCGTGTAATGTTACGTAGCTAGGACACAGCAAGGCCTGCACAAGAAATGCAAAACAGTTGAAGGGAAATTCGCCGCCTTAAAAAACCATATCTTTTTTATGGATAATTTTTATTTCAGAAATTTACCTCATAATAATCATGAAAAATAGGCTATTGTTTGACAAACATACTGGTTACTGACTGATGGTTTTTTGAACCTCACTCAACAATGGACTATTTGATAATAGAAAAATGACTCATAATTCACTATTAAAGCTTGTCAATCTTTTGTAGCTAAATACAAGAATTTTCGTAATGTTACTGATCTTACTTACAGGTTATAATCTAACTATTTGACAAAACGATGAATCACCTTATAGTCTTGCGCCACCAATTAGTAGTTATTTATATCTAATGTGTGTCATAGTCACTTTTAGCGAACACAAACAGCAGATGCTTATTGTCCTATATGATAGTTGCTTGCTGCGAGTATAAATTGGTTGCTAATAGCTGACGTTGTTAGGCATAAAAAATAAAAGCAATACCAATTAATAACCACACAATTTGTGCATAATACTAGGTGCCGGTTAACCATTAAATTACTGACTATAACCAAGTTAACCGCTCTTGATAACCAGAGCTTATCCCTGTCACATAAAAAACTGAGGCTCTAGCGTTATTTTTATCAGTGCAGCTTAATCTAAAAAGAAGAACTGAGTTACGTAATTAGTCTTTGATCAGCACTATATTGCTACGTGATTAAAAAACTTACAAAACGCCTTTCTTGGGCTACTGTCCAACAAGAGAGGTATGAGTGAGTCATCGCAGTATGTGATCAGAGAGAATAATACAGATATTACGTAACACAGTATGGTTGGTGTTCCCTTTTATTACTATGCATGAGCTTTATAAGAATGACATGATAGGAGGCCATCTATGGCTGAAAAAAAAGCATTATTAACCATCGACGGGCAACAGCATGAACTACCTGTTTACTCTGGTAGCATGGGCCCAGATGTGGTAGATGTTCGCAGCCTTACTGGCGAAGGCTTGTTTACCTACGATCCTGGGTTTGTCTCCACTGCAGCATGTGAGTCAAAAATCACTTACATTGATGGCGACAAGGGGATTTTACTTCATCGTGGCTATCCTATTGAACAGCTAGCTGAACATTCCTCCTACCTGGAAAGCTGTTTTCTGCTAATTTATGGCGAACTGCCATTACAATCAGAATTACAGGAGTTTGAAGAAATTATTCGTAAGCACACCATGGTGCATGAGCAGTTGCGAAACTTCCTTAATGGTTTTCGTCGTGATGCCCACCCTATGGCCGTAATGTGTGGTGTAGTAGGAGCACTATCAGCGTTTTATCATGACTCGCTTGATATTAGCAACGAACGTCATCGTGAAATTGCAGCATTTCGCTTAATATCAAAAATGCCCACGCTGGCAGCAATGAGTTATAAATACTCAAAAGGCCAACCTTTTGTCTACCCACGTAATAGCTTGAATTACTCAGCAAACTTTCTGCACATGCTTTTCGGTACACCTTGTGAAGACTCGGAAGTTAACCCGATTATTGCACGGGCAATGGATCGCATTTTCTTGCTTCATGCTGATCATGAACAAAATGCCTCTACCTCCACAGTACGTTTGGCTGGTTCCTCAGGCGCCAACCCTTTTGCCTGTATAGCTGCAGGTATTGCAGCACTATGGGGACCAGCTCATGGCGGCGCCAATGAAGCCGTATTAAATATGCTGCAAGAAATTGGCGATGAAAAACATATTGATAAATATATTGCCCGCGCTAAAGATAAAGACGACCCCTTTCGTTTAATGGGTTTTGGTCACCGTGTCTACAAAAACTTTGACCCTCGTGCCAAAGTGATGAAACAGACCTGTGATGAGGTATTGAATGAGCTGGGCTTAGAAGATGATCCTCTCTTCAAAATCGCGAAACGTCTGGAAAAAATCGCATTAGAAGATGAATACTTTGTAGAGAAAAAACTTTATCCCAATGTTGATTTCTACTCTGGGATTATTTTAAAAGCGATTGGTATTCCTACAGAAATGTTTACTGTTATTTTTGCCACCGGAAGAACGCCTGGATGGATAGCGCACTGGCATGAAATGATCAGTGGACCCTATCGAATTGGCCGCCCCCGTCAATTATATACTGGTGCCCAAATACGTGATTATGTTCCTGTGAACCAACGTAGCGTTTAAACCACACGCTTTCTCAATGTTATTGGGCTTATTGCCGTTACCAAAAACTGTAATAAGCTCAACACCACTCCACCCTATTTATCCATCTGATTGGCTAACCTGCCTGCCAAAAACCTCAAAATGCGCCCTTAGCCTTGGAAAGCGCTTTCTTATCCTTGGGTTGATAGTTCCAGCAATGTCAAAATTTCAAAAGCCTGTTCCGCACTCGCACCACAAACAGTATCCTCTGCACGAAACTGACCACAAACAGTTGGACGACGAGGGTCATTGAATAAAGCACAGCGATAATCAGACAGTAAATGAAGGCAGCGTTGGCCTGCAGGCTTACCCTTGGGCATACCTGGTAAAGGCGAACTAATTGAAGGTACGATACAGCAGGCTCCACAATCACTTCGACAGTTCACAACATGCTCTCTTACAACTCGTTTTACTACATATTTACGGAAAACTGAGCAGAGTATACCTAAATTAGGTCACACATTTACAGTTAATATAGCACTAACTCAATTTATGCTTAGGTAAGTCAAAAGGGATCATCTATGATTATTAATTGTCACTATAAAGGCATGATACTTGGTAGCCTGTTAGGAATACCCTCAAGAAAAAGGGTATGTGGTAATCCTAACTCACTATTGTCTATATGCATTAAATGATTTTTTATTCACATTTGGTCCGTTACAAAATAGTACAACCATGAAGGAATTGATTGCTTGTCATGAATGTGATCTGTTGTTGCCTTACAAAGCACTCCCCTCAGGCACTAAAGCCTGCTGTCCCCGTTGTGGATACCAATTGTACAGTGCTCGCAATAACAGTTTAGAGCGCAGTCTAGCCCTGAATATCACAGGGCTACTATTGTATATTCCTGCGATGTTTTTACCCATTATGTCACTGGAGATGCTTGGCCAGTCGCAATTTGATACGGTCTTTGCCGGCATTGTTACACTGTTTGCGCATGATATTTGGTGGGCTGCGCTTTTAGTGCTTTTTTGTAGCATGCTTGCCCCCTTACTCAAAAAGCTGTTGTTGTTCTATGTATTGATGGGTATTAAGCATTCCTGGTCAAAGCCCCCCTTAGCCAAAGCGTTTACCTGGTATCAACATTTAGACAGCTGGGCTATGCTGGAAGTCTACATGTTAGGTGTTTTAGTGTCTGTTGTTAAACTTATAGACTTGGCGGCAATACATTTTGGTTTTGGCTTAGGGTGTTTTATTGCCTTGATGATATGTGCTATGGCAACAAGTGTCGTACTTGACCATCATTTAATCTGGCATAAGCTCGAGCAAGTTCCCAACCAACCTAAGGCTTCACTCTAAAATGCGTCAAACCATGATGACAGCAAAAGAAGCGGGCTGGCTGGTTTGTTCTAACTGCCATAAGCTTTCGCGACCCGTTCCCCACTCACAACACTGGCGCTGTCCACGCTGCCATACGCGCCTTCATTGGCGAACACCTAATAGTCTGGCTTATGCTTGGGCACTTACACTGGCTGCAATAATTATGTTTATTCCTGCCAACATGTACCCTATTACACACATTAATTTTTTTGGTTCAGGTCAAGCTGACACCATTCTTTCAGGTGTAATTGGGCTCGCTAAAGCGGGTATGATTCCCATTGCTGCGGTGGTATTTATTGCCAGCATTGCAGTCCCTTTATTGAAACTTGTAGGGCTGATTATACTGCTACTGTCTGTTCAATTTCGCTGGGCGATGAGCATGCGACAACGCACAGTTATGTACCGTTTTATTGAATGGATAGGTCGTTGGTCAATGTTGGACTTATTTGTGATTGCGACGCTGGTTGCCTTGGTTAAATTAGGTAATATCGCCACCATTGAAGCAGGCATTGGTGCCAGTGCATTTGGTGCTGTAGTTGTACTCACCATGCTCGCTGCCCATGTCTTTGATCCAAGACTCATGTGGGATAATGTAGCTTTACCTGAGATTGCAGCAGAAATCGAAGAGGACTGACTTTGAGTCAAGAAACACCTGAAAGCCCTGACACAGAAACGCTCCAAACCACGCCAGAAGCACATCAGTCATTGGCTGAAGTTGATATCAAACCACGCCGAACCATTTCGATGATTTGGTTATTACCTTTTGTCGCCGCTTTAATTGGTGCATGGCTTATTTATAAGGGCATATCAGAAGCCGGTATTGAAGCGACTATTTTCTTCGAAAGTGGCGAAGGTATTGTGCCTAATAAAACGCAAGTCGTTTATCGTGGGCTGCAAGTTGGTATCGTTAAAAAAGTCTCTATTACACCTGATTTACAAGGTGTGAATGCTACCGTTGAACTGAAACCTGAAGCCGAAGCATTATTACGAGAAACATCTAAATTTTGGTTGGTCAAACCACGAATATCCGTGGCTGAAATTTCTGGTTTAGAGACCTTGGTTTCAGGCAACTATATCGATGTACAACGAGGTGAAGGTAAACCTCACTACCACTTTAATGCGTTGGAAAACCCACCGCCAGTTGATCCTGATACACCTGGTTTGCACCTCACATTACAAACGAAAGATTTAGGCTCACTGGAACGTGGTAGTCCCGTTTTTTTCAAAAAAATTCAAGTAGGTCAAGTCACTGATTACACATTATCAAAGGATAATAACAACGTTAATATCCGCATTATTATTTCCCCTAAGCACCAGCACTTAGTGCAAAAAAATAGCCGATTTTGGAATGCCAGTGGAGTCACGGTAAAAGGTAATTTATCAGGATTTAAATTTAGAGTCGGCTCATTAACATCTATTCTAAGCGGCGGTATTGCTTTTTTTAATCCTGAAACAGAAAAAACCATTTCTCCTGCCAAAAGTGGAGACTTATTTACACTGTTTGAGGACTTTGATGCAGCCGATATTGGCATACGCGCCAAAATCCATTTCGATTCAGGCCAGTTTTTGGTAGAAGGTCAAACCAAGGTAGTGTATGAAGGACTCACCATTGGTGTTGTTAAACGAGTAAAGGTAAATAAAGACCTAAAAGGCGTCACTGCCAGCATTCTCTTTGACCCTCGCGCTGAGCCTGCACTCATTGCAGGCACCCAGTTTTGGTTGGTTAAACCCAAGATCAGCTTGGCTGAAGTGACAGGCTTAGATACCTTAATCAGTGGTAACTATATAGCAGTGCGTATAGGTAATCTTGAGGAAAGTAAATCACAACGGGTTTTTACGGCATTATCAGGCCCTCCCCCGCTGCCATTACATGAGCCAGGTTTACACTTAACGTTGATCAGTGACAGCCTTAACTCTGTTGAAGTGGGTAGTCCAGTTTATTATAAAAAAATTCCTGTCGGCAGCGTACAAAGTTATGCATTTACTGAAAACAATAAACAAGTCAGCATTAATATTTTTATAAAACCTGAATATGCTGAGCTGGTCAGAACTAATTCGCGCTTTTGGAATGCTAGCGGTTTCAGCATTAGTGGTAACCTGTCGGGTATAAAAGTGCACACAGAGTCCATTACTTCCCTACTTACAGGCGGTATTGCATTTTATACACCACATGGACGTTACCGCCACGCCAAAAATAGTGATCAATTTGATCTTTACGATAATTATGATGATGCCCATCAAACAGGTATTCCTATAAACATATCTTTTGCCAGTGGTGAAGGATTACGGGAAGGTACTCCCATAAAATACGAAGGTGTTGAGGTCGGTAAGGTGACACGACTACGTCTTAATCCTAATGATCCTGGTGTTATTGTCAAAGCACTGATTACTCAGGGCGGTTACCGACTTGCTCGAAAAGGCACTCAATTTTGGATTGTTAAAGCAGCGTTAGGGCTTGCTAAAACCCAGCATTTAGAAACGCTCATTTCAGGTCAATATATTCAAGCTAAACCCACAGATCAAAAAGGCAAGAGACAATATATTTTTAAAGGGCTACTCAATGCCCCCATGATAAAAACGACGACGCAACCGGGCTTGAAAATAACACTGACTGCTCCCCGCCTGGGTTCAATTAAAGAAGGCGTTAAAGTACTGTATCGAGATATTCCTGTTGGCAAAGTCACAGGATATGAACTCGCTCCCACAGCTAATCAAGTGCATATTTATTTGAATATTGAAAATCATTATCGTCACTTGATCAGACAACATACTCGTTTTTGGAATACCAGTGGCATTGGTTTTGATTTCTCATTGTTTAGTGGCGCAAAATTGAAAACAGACTCTCTGGAATCAATATTAGAAGGGGGGATTGCTTTTGCGACACCCAATAACCACAAAATGGGAGGACTGGTAAAACCATACACCAAATTTCGTCTACACGAAGAACCCCTTGAAGAATGGCTACAGTGGACTCCAAAAATTCCACTTGGAATATAGGACACTTCAAAAAATGCACTATTTTTAGAGGTGCCCTATAGCTTATCCTGCAGCTTTAACTCTCAAACAATAAAAGAGCCTGTAACGATTTCACGTACAGCCTCTTTTATTATCCCTAAGTCATTTTCTTAATTCTTCATACAATTAAGAGAACAGATCAGCAACTTTTATTTGATTTGACGCTTTAACAAGCCTAGTCCCAGAATCATCAAACCAAATACACCAGGTACAGGCATTGGCGTTGGATCAGGTTCACCACCTGGAGAAAATGCAGTTAATACCCGTATACTGTCGCCAGGTGAGCTGGCAGTAAAGTTGATGAGTGCACGATGTGCCAGCACTGGATCAATAGCAACAGAATCTGCACCTTCTAAACCACGTGCAGATGGGTTTAAATAGTTTGCAGAAACATTTGCCAGAAAGTCACTGTCAGCCAATGTGCTAGTTTTAGTCATGATAGCTAAAATAGGTGCATCAAAGTCCACATACCCAACCATATGTTGTGAAGGCGCAGGGTCAAACACTATATAATGACTGGCAACCTCAGTGTCTGTTGGTAATGTTGCAGAGGGGCCAATATCCACAGTAAGTGGCGAAGGAATAATGATATTTTGATCTTCATCGAATCCATACAGATTAGGATCATTAAAATTATCATCACCCACATTACCTATAGGTGGTATAAGTTTTACAAACATGCCTCCTGCTGTTGCTGCACTTCCCCCTGTTACATCCCCTCCAATAATTATTGCTTGAGCACTATTCAAACAAAAACTAAAGCAACACACCCCATAAAATATACGCCGACCTATCATTAACACTTTTTTTAACATTGCATGCATCTCCAGAAAATAAATCAACCGTACTAATACCTAAGGCATGTTTCATACCAACCGCCTTAAAAACTAGTTTTTAAGGCGGTTTTATTTATTAAGCATATTGATTGAATAATAGGTCGAAAAATATATAAACATTCAATTATATTTAATATTAATTTTGGACTTACTTACCAGTCTATTTTCTACAAGCAACCAAAGACTATTTCTATTAATTAATTTATTATCAATCCCTAAGATTTAATAATCACTTAGATAGCCTTTAGCAAATAGCATATTCCAAGCATTGCAACGCCTTCTCAATCATTGTCAGACAAAATAAATATTAGGGAAACATCATAAACAACCTTATTACTATAAATAATTTTCGTTATTAATATACGACATATTGACTCACAAAAAAAATCCTGCTTATAATCAAATGCGGGAGCTGCCTGGTGTTTACTCTATTAAATAGAAAATACGTTATAAACAGGGGATACCCCTCTTGTTTAGAGTTAGCTTATTAAGAAAAAAACATAATAAATGGCTCTCTTAAAGGGTAAAAACCAGCATTTATACAAAAAAATAATCTTAGAAAAATACACAACACATAAAGTGTAGAATCAGTTAGGAAATTTCATGAAGCTTAATAAAGTTAAGGGTATAACCTTATCAGCCCTCTTTTTGTCTGTTTGCAGTGCAAATGCCTTTGCAGCAAACCCTACTCAATTACCACAGCCGGAACCGATGACCAATATTAAAGGCGTCATCATGGAAGCTCCGGTACAACTCAAACAAAAAAATCAAAAACGTCGCAGTAAGCGTAGTGTACCGCTTCGTGCTCCAGTGGTAGAAGTCAATGACTGGTTTAACTTGAGTCCAGAAAAAGACAACATTGAAGGTTCCAGTGTCAACAAAGTATATAACCAACTTTCATTAACCAATAAATATAAACCTGTTATCGTTGCAGTTATTGATAGTGGTGTTGATATAAAGCATGAAGATTTACAAGGAAAAATCTGGGAAAATCCTGGAGAAATTGCTAACAATGGTATCGATGATGATGGCAATGGCTACATCGATGATATCCATGGTTGGAATTTCATTGGGGGCAAAGATGGCCGCCATGTAAACCACGACACCTTAGAAATTACCCGCGAATATGCAAAATATCAAGAACTATTAGCTTCTGGTGCCTATATTCCAGCGAAGAAAAAAGCATACTATGAAGCGCTAAGTAAAACATTTCAAGATGAAGTGAAAGAAGCAACGGAAACCCGTGATCTTTATGTAAATTACCAAGCACAAATCAAAGAAAATAAAGCGCTCCTGTCTACCTATAATTATAATGATTTCACTCAAGAAGGCTTATCAAGCATCAATAGTGATGTTGAAGAAGTCGTACTGGCCAGAGATTTTCTGTTAAACATTTTAGAATTGTACGGCAGTTACGAAAAAGTTGATAGCCGAGCAGAATACTACGCTAATAAAGTCGAATATAACTATAACACTGAGTTTGACCCTCGTACCGATATTGTTAAAGATGACCCTAATAACTTCTGGGAAGCCGGTTATGGTAATAACGACGTAACAGGCCCAGATTCTGACCATGGAACTCATGTATCAGGGATTATCGCGGCTGACCGCCATAATGATATCGGTATTAAAGGCATTGCAGAAAATGTTAAAATCATGGTATTACGTGCCGTTCCTAATGGTGATGAACGTGATAAAGATATTGCAAATGCTGTTCGTTATGCCGTAGATAACGGTGCTAGTATTATCAATATGAGTTTTGGTAAAAGCTATTCCCCCAATAAAGCTAAATTAGATTTAGCCTTTGAGTATGCCTCAAATGCGGGTGTTCTACTGGTGCATGCCGCAGGTAATGATAGCAACAATAATGACGAAAAACCTCGCTATCCAAACCGCAACTTCAAAAGCTTCCCTGGTTATAAAATCAGTAACTGGTTAGATGTTGGTGCTTCTTCTGCCAATAAAGGTGAAGACTTACCTGCTAGTTTTACTAACTTCGGTAAACGTACCGTTGATATTTTTGCGCCTGGAGTAAAAATTCTTTCCACAGTACCTGGTAACCAATATGCCAAGTACAGTGGTACGAGTATGGCAACACCCGTTGTATCAGGCGTTGCCGCATTAATGCTTTCCCAGTACCCCTACTTGGATGGTTATTACCTGAAATATATGCTGTTAAATACAGGCAGAGAATATCCAGGTCTGGAAGTTAAACAACCTGATACCCCTGAAACTAAAGTTAATTTTAGCGAATTATCCAAAACAGGAAGTGTTGCTGATGCCTATTCCTTGCTTAGATCTTTTAAACAAGGACATTAAGCTATCTTGACTAATTCAATAATCATTATTATTTGAATTAAATCGTCAATAACTCAAGATCAATCGCTATGGATATACAGTTTGTAAGGTTCATAGCGATTTTTTTGCTATTTTCTAAAACTGCTTTGCCAAACGTCTGCATAACGCCCTTCGAGCACGCTGTGAATCCTAATTATTCGTGTTCCTGCCTCAATGGCCAGACGACTCCTGGCGTACAGTTTTCAACGTATAAAATATCCTTACGTGAATCATTAGGTACAAATACTTGGTTCACAGCAGATTTTGGATAACTCGACGACAGACAATTTGCACCTTGACCAGGTCCAACCACCAATTTAGTTCCTGGTTTTAAGGTACATTCACTCATCCGATCCAGTGAGCTCCAAGAAGGACAAATCACATTCTCTTCCCGATACTGTTGCTTGGGACCATGTGGTATTTGAAACGACCACCAACGACCATACTGGGTATAATCCTTTTCACTATTCCAGACCCGATATACTTTCACAGGTTTCGTGGCTACAAATGTTTTACCCGCACACAATTTTCCTTCTCCCGTTGAACCTAAAGATTCATCAAGCAATGATTTATCTTCTTCTGCAACAATACCTTCAGGTGGTTGTGCAATTTGCCCAACACAGGCTATTCCATCAATACCCTGTAATACACTTTTATCAGGGGTAATTCCTGCACAACCCACTAATAAAAGTAATGGTAACCAACGAAAATACACAACCGCATTCTTTAGATGTTGTTTTAAATCCATTTAATCGTGCTCCTTAATGTCAATCAATTTAGCCAACAACAGATATCTTTAACCCGTTTATGGTAAATGCGGAAAATGACAAGCAGCGATATGCCCCTCACCAGGCATTGCGGTTAATGCTGGTTTCTCTTGGAAACACGTCGCTTTGGCACGTGGACATCGAGGTGCAAATGCACAGCCTATAGGAGGGTTAAAGGGATCTGGCAGTTCAGCAGAGTTCTCTGCTACCTCAATAGCAAGTGACTGATTAAGCTTGGGAATTGAAGCTAACAGCAATCGTGTATACGGATGACAAGGTTGGTGAAAAACATCATTAACGCTTCCCTGCTCAACCACCCTGCCAAAATACATAACGACCACTCGCTGACTTATTCTTTCTACCACTGATAGATCATGGCTGATAAACACATACGTCAATTTATGTGTTTGCTTTAATTCCAGTAATACATTAAGCACTTGCGCCTGAACAGAAACATCCAATGCTGAAACCGGTTCATCAAGCACTAAAATTTGTGGATTAGCAGCCAGTGCCCGCGCAATACCTACTCGTTGAGCCTGACCACCAGACAGTTCATGAGGATAACGCTGCAGTATTTCATCAGGCAGTTTAACCTGGTCTATCAACTGTTTTAATCGTGGCTGAAAATGCTTGTTAGCCATACCTAACAAATACTGCATAGGCTCTTGCAGACTCATTGCCACCACTTTACGTGGATTAAGAGCACTTACAGCATCTTGAAAAACATATTGTATAGATTTTGCAAGTAACTTTTTATTACGCTTGTTAATAATATTATTACGCTTATTAGTAATACCCAGTACATGCGTTGATGATGAATCGTTACCCAAGATAGGTAAACCATTAAAATAAACCACCCCTTGTGAAGGTCGATCTAAACCAACCAATAGACGAGCCAGAGTAGACTTGCCACAACCAGACTCCCCGACAATCCCCAATACCTCCCCCGCATTAATACTGAGATCAATTCCCTGTAAGACATGTAAACCCTGCTGCTGGCGCCTAAATATAGAGTGTTTATCAGCAAATGTTCGCCACAACTGTTTTGTTTCCAGTAGGGGGAGCTCGCCATGTTTAATACTCATAAAGGCTTACAACAACGTACCCAGTGACTATTGGAAATGGCTTTTAATGTCATCGTAGACTCCTTGCAACGTGTTTCAGCCCAAGGACAGCGTGGTGCAAAATGACAGCCTGGTGGCAAGGCATTCATCGCTGGGGGTAACCCGTCAATTGTCGCTAACGCCCCTTCCCCCCCAAGCTTAGGTATACACTTAATTAATTGATGAGTATAAGGATGAGCAGGATGATTTAAGACATCCGTCGTATAACCCATCTCCACAATCTGTCCCGCATACATAACTGCTATCCGCTCACAAAGCGTAGTGACCACCCCAAAATCATGAGTAATAAAGAGTAATGCAGCCTTTGTGTCTTGCTGTAACTGTTTGAGTAGCTTCAAAATTTGAGCCTGAACGGTCACATCCAATGCAGTTGTTGGCTCATCAGCTATCAACACCTTAGGCTGGTTAATTAATGCCATAGCAATAACAACACGCTGGCGCATGCCCCCTGAAAGCTGATAGGGATAGCTATGTACTCGTTGACCTGGATTAGGTATTTGCACCCGCTCAAGCCAATTGACCGCTTGCTGCCATGCTTGTCGATAAGAGATAGGACGGTGAGCTCTAATTGCCTCCACCAGTTGGCTACCAACTGTTAGCATCGGATGTAAAGCAGTCGCAGGGTCTTGAAAGACATACGCCACTTTATTACCACGAATGTGCTGTAACTGGGCTAGAGGAATACTTAGCAAGTCTTGAGTATCCTGCCAAACTTGGCCATGTACAATACAACCTGGAGGTGATGGTACCAAACGCGCAATAGACAATGCTAAAACAGATTTACCACTGCCTGATTCTCCCACCAATCCCAAACATTCTCCTGCTTCAAGCGTTAAGCTGACATTATTAACGGCTTGATAAGTAGCGTGTCCTAATTGAAATTCCGTTTGCAGCTGGTTGACTATTAAGCCTTGGACTTCAGGTCTGGCAAACTCATCTGCCTCCCTGTTGCACCGAATATTCGTCGCCGCCGCAGGACGCCCCATAACACCAGACTTCAAACGTGGATCAAGTACATCCCGAATACCATCTCCTATAAGGTTAATACTCATCACCAAAATAAAAATGATTAAACCAGGAATAATAGACACATGCGGTGCTGTAAATAGTAGCTTACGTCCCTCGCCTAACATGGAACCCAAATCGGCTTGTGGCGGTTGTGCGCCTAACCCTAAAAAGCTCAGCCCTGCCGTCTCAAGAATCATCCAACCTAAGGTGGTTGCCATAGTAATAACAATGGTCGGCATTACATTAGGCAAAACATCCGTACATAACGTTTGCCACCTGTTTTTACCCACTAACTGAGCAGCCTCCACAAATGGCTGGCGGACTACGCCAAGGGTAACACCACGTACATTACGGGCAAAAAAGGGAATATTGACGATCGCTATGGCAAACAACGCATTCATCAGCCCAGCCCCTAACACCGCAACAATGGCGAGCGCCAAAAGAATATAAGGAAAGGCCATTAACATATCGATGCCCCGCATCAGCAGATTATCAATACGCCCTCCCCAAAAACCCGCCACGAGTCCCAGTAAAGAACCGATCAATGCCGCTACTAAGGTTGCAGAACCTCCTACCAGTAAGCTGATTTGAGTCCCCCACAACACCCGTGACAGCAAATCGCGTCCCAGATGATCAGTGCCTAACCAGCCTTCAAAAACAGGTGGATTCTGCACCATGTCACCGAAAAACCATTGTATCAACCAGGGTTTAGCCAAACGATGGACCAATGCAGTGGCATTAGGGTCAGGGATGGGAAGAATGGGCGCTAAACAGGCTAATACAGTACAACATACAAAAATCCACATGCCCAACCTGGCCAGGCGATTATGGTTAAATAGCTGCCAACCAGAAGGCCGAACCGCTGGCTGATTTGGTTTACGTAATCCTTTACGCCAAACAGCATTGCTATACATGAAAATAACTTACTATTTATGATTTAAATACGATTTCTCGAACTTAAACGAGGATCTAGTGCATGCTGAGCCACATCAGCCCCTAAATTAAATAAGACATACGTGCAGGCCACCATTAGCACCCCGCCTTGTACTAACAAAATATCTCGGGTAGCAATAGCATTCACCAGCATACGACCAATACCTGGCCACTGAAAAACCGTTTCAATATAAACCGCACCACCAAGTACAAACCCTGCTTGTATGGCCATGACGGGTATCACATTAACCAGCGAGGATTTAAAAGCATGAAGGAAAATAACTCGACGTTCTGTTAGCCCTTTAGCCCGTGCCGTACGAATATAATCTAACCGAAGCACTTCCAACATCGCACTTCGAGTAAGGCGTGCTACCACCCCCATGGCCACAATGGATAACGTAAGTGCGGGTAACAGCAAATGCTTTAATAAATCACCTATATCGCCACCGCCATAAATGGCATACATACCACTGGCAGGAAACCATTGCCACTGCACAGCAAAAAGCATTATCAGGAGCAATCCCAACCAAAAAGCGGGCATTGATATCCCTACCAACACGACAAACGTTATTATTTTATCAACCCAACTAAACTGTCGTATTGCCGCTATTATTCCTGCCAATAAACCAAAGACACTACACAATAACCAGGCGGCACCAGCCAGTATCAGTGTCGCTTGAAATCGTTCAAGCACTTCATCCAGTACGGGTCGATTAAGCGTAAAAGAACGTCCCCAATCCCCCTGAATAACATTGTTTAACCAAATGACATACTGTTCGGCTAATGACTTATCCAAACCCAGCTGCTGATTTAATCGTGCTACATTTTCTGGCGTTGCAAAATTACCTAAAATCGCCGTCGCGGGATCACCAGGAATCATTGCCATCACCAGAAATACAATCAGCGATAAGCCTAGTAATACTGGAATAATGGCGATAAGACGATGGATGATATAAGTCAGCATCATACCTTACGCAAATACTGTAAATCAGATGTTGTATTATTAAGGCAGCTTTTGCACATCTTTAAGCAACAAAAAAAAGGATGGCTGAAGCTGAAAGTCTTTAATCGTATGATGTGCCACAGCGTTTTGCTGCCAGTGGGCAATAAAAGCCCAAGGTGCATCTTCATGTACAATGGCTTGCATTTTTCGATAAAGTTGTCCGCGTTGTTCTTGATCTGTCGTTTTTCTTGCTTCTTTCAACAATGCATCTACTTCAGGATTGGAATAATAGCCTGAATTAAAACCGCCTTTTTCAGGCCAGGCTGCTGTACGCAAGGCTAAATAAGGCAACGTATCAGGATCATTAATCATCCAGGCCATCTCTGCCATATCAGCCTGCTCACCAAGCCCTGGATTCACTTTGCCAAGAAAGGTATTCCATTCGTAGCTTTCAATAGTGACTTTTAACCCAACCTTTGCCAAATCCGCCTGAATCGCCGTTCCCATTGCTATGGGCTCCAGCATTCCCGAACCGCCTTCAGTCACATAAAAAGTCAGCTTTTCCCCTTTATATCCAGCAGCTTTAATCAGTTTACGCGCTTTACCCGGATCATAAGGATATGGTTGAAGTGTTTTATTATAGGCCCAGGTAAATACGGGTGGTGTAGGCCCTGCCGCTATAACGGCGGTACCTTGCAGCACACTGTTAACCAATGCCTGCTTGTTAATGGCATAATTCACCGCTTGGCGCATACGTTTATCGGCAAAAGGCCCATGCATCATATTTAAAATTAAAAACCATACATGAGGTCCTGTTTGCTCATACACTGTAAGATCTTTTGCTTTCTTAAACATCGCCAGGTTATCCGGTGGAACTTCCACCATAAGATCAATCCCACCTGATAACATTTCAGCCACTCGCGTATTGGCATCAGTGATAGGCCGAAAAATAACCGCATCCAATGCAGCCAGCCCATCCCAATAGTCATCATTTCGTGTAACCACTACTTTCCGATGACTTTGCCATTCTGCAAACTTAAATGCGCCAGTGCCTGCTGGATGACGACCAAAAGCTTTACCGTACTTTTTAACGGCTGCAGGAGAAACAATTAAACCTGTCGGATAGGCCAAATTAGAGAGAAAGGGAGCGAATGGTTCTTTTAACACAAATTCAACACTATATCGCGATTTAACAATCACCTTTTCTACGGCACTAAAGAAAAAGGCTAATGGGAAAGGACCTGTCTTATGATAAGGATGTGACTTATCAAGCATTCGCTCAAAATTAAATTTGATCGCATTGGCGGTAAATTCAGTGCCATCATGAAATTTAATACCTTGGCGCAAGATAAAGCTATAATGCGTACCATCCTCACTAATAGTCCATGCTTTGGCTAAGGCAGGTTCAATATCCAATGTTCCTGGTTTATAGCGTACTAAACCATCATAGATATTCATTAAAATACGAAAATCGTTGAGCGCTGTGGCGGCATGAGGATCCATCGATTTTGGCTCAGCAATTTGTCCTACTATTAGCACATTTGTTGGTGTTTGTGCTTCTACACAGCTAATAACACTCAGTAAGCAGCATGCTACCACTTGTAGACAACGCAGTATGCTTAAGAAAAAAAGCTGTGTGGCACGTATGATCACACCTTTAGTGCATAATGCTGTGAGCATTGCTGGCATCCATACCATGCTTGTACTCCATTGAAAGTCATTCTAGCACTGTATCACCCAAGCGCTTGTTAACACTATTTGGGGATATACAGTGGCAATAGGCTCGCTACGTTTATTGTTATTTTTTATGAAAGCACCTATACAGGATAACCACTATGTCCCCTACCTTGTCAAGCACTCACAAAAAAAGGGCTTAAAAATAAGCCCTTTTTAAAAGCACGACACATAAAATTTAATACTAAATTAAGTGCCTATTTATTAAACTTACAATAAAAGAAATTCCTTAACGTAGTAAGTGCAGAAAATGCATATGCTTATGGTACTGATCAATAATATCGTTAATCACCGCCTCTTTTGACCAACCCATAACATCATAATCCTGTCCACCTTCACGCAGGTGTATTTCTGCTCGATAATATCGCTGTTCTTCAGGAGCCTCTTCTTCGGGAAGATCCGGTTGCACAAAGACGGGTTTAATGTGAGAGCGACTTCTGACTTCATAAACAAAGTCAACTTCTTCACCTAAAAACACAACCAGTCTTACCCGGTTTTTAACTTCATCCACTTCTACTGAAGCATCTAGTTCATGTGTCTGTAGTTCACTGGCCACTGTGTCACAGGCTGGCTTAGCAATTTTATCCATAAATCGTTTAACGTTTTCCCGGCTCGGGTAATCCACAATATTACTCAGCCGGTCCTGCCAGCTACCGGCTTTGCCAGTCGGCGCAATGGGGGTAATATTCATCTGTAGACTTTCCCGTTTCGCCGCATCAATGCGAAGTGCTTTCATAAGACCATATGTGGCTATAAGCAGCACTATTGCAAAAGGTAAAGCACTGGCAATAGTCATTGTTTGCAAAGCGCCGAGACCACCTACCAGTAACAGAATAATCGCCACAATCCCTTCTGCACTTGCCCAGTAAACCCGCTGCCAAATGGGTGTATTGTCATGCCCATTGGAGCACAGCATGTCCACCACCATTGAACCAGAGTCAGAAGATGTCACAAAGAACACGATAACCATTATTGTTGCAAGGACTGACAGTACACCTGACATAGGAAATTGCTCTAAAAATGCAAATAGTGCTAGCGCAACATCATTTGAGACAGTATCTCCCAAAGAAGTCAGTCCTTTATTCATAATCATGTTAATGGCTGAATTACCAAAGAAGGTCATCCACATCAGCGTAAAGCCACTGGGCACAAATAGTACGCCCATGGCAAATTCTCTAATGGTGCGACCACGTGAAACCCGTGCAATGAATAACCCGACAAATGGCGCCCATGACATCCACCAACCCCAGTAGAGTATGGTCCAACCACCAATCCAGTCTGTCTTTTCATAAGCAAACAAGTTAAACGTATTGCGAACAATATCAGAGGCATAGGCACCGATATTTTGCACAAATGCTTGCAGTAAAAATACAGTAGGTCCAAAAATCAGGACAAACCCTAATAGTAAAACTGCCATCCCCATATTCAGTTCAGATAGGATACGAATACCTTTATCCAAACCAGTTGTGACGGAAATGATAGCCAGAATCGTTACGCCAATGATAAGGAAGACTTGTGTTGTAACATCTACTGGAATATCAAATAAGTGGTTAAGCCCTGAGTTAACTTGCAACACACCATAACCTAATGAGGTTGCAACACCAAATACAGTACCTATAACCGCAAAAATATCCACGGCATGTCCAATAGGCCCATATATTCTTTCACCAATCATTGGGTACAAAGCTGAGCGTAGTGTCAGCGGCAAAGAATGACGATAACTAAAAAAAGCCAGAATCAAAGCAACAATGGCGTAAATAGCCCAGGCATGAAGCCCCCAATGGAAGAAGGTTATCTTCATCGCCTCTCGAGCAGCTTCTACAGTACTTGCATCACCTACAGGTGGCGATAGAAAGTGCATCACTGGCTCAGCTACACCAAAAAACATTAAACCTATGCCCATTCCCGCTGAAAACAGCATGGAGAACCAGGTTAAATAGGAGTAATCAGGGGTTGAATGATCCGGCCCCAGCTTTATTTCGCCATAACGTGATAAACCAAGGAAAGCCACCACAATTAAGATAACGGCGACAGTTAACACATAAAACCAACTGCCATTATCGATTATGCCACCTTGAATCGCCTTAAACCAGCTGTCAGCGGTTTCTTGAAAGAACGTTGCAAATACCATCAGGAGAATAATCAACCCTGATGCTGTATAAAAAACGGGGGGGTTTAAATGAGCTTTATCTTCGGAGCTCGACATCACTACACCTTTTAGAATCTTGGTTAAGCTTGATCTATACACCCTAGTGGATCATTCATTGGCCTATGGATACCAGAGATCACCCTCCATCCAACACAACATCAGCATATAATTACTGAACAAGCGTTTTACACCCTTTACATTGCGCTTAATGCTTAAAGGATTTAGCCTTTTAGCCAATGCATATTACTACAACGTTAAACAGTATAATTTAAGCTTAAAAAAACTGTATAACGCTTTAAAACAATATAAAAAATGATCCAAACAAGGCTTAACTGTTGTATTCATAAGTGTGCATCTTAACATTTTTGTTATTTTGATTCACTAATTAACCCTCATTTATGGAATTTCTTCTTACATTCTTTAATTTATCTTCCATTATTAACCAATAAGACGGGTGGAAAACCTTAACTTTATAGTACATACAAAGCCATTTAGTAATTTGTCAAGTGATGAACTCCCAAAATAATTGGTGCTAAATAACCTTCCTCACCCATACACATAGAATACATGAGTACAGTGCTAACACAGCTATTAAGGAAAAAGTGCATTTTTAGAGGTACCCTACAGTAGAAGGTTCCTTATTAATCTCTATAAGATTCTGGACTTCATCACTTGAAGGCCCAGTTGCCCAGCTAGCGTTTTTAAAACAGTTAGTGTTGCTATCGCTAGTTTTGACAGACCAAACTAGCCCCCCTAAAAATCCTTCATTATGGGTATACCCCAAGTGTAAAAGGTATGATTAGCATTCGCATGTTGTAAAATTTAAAGGTCACTTTACCTTATATTCCCCTCTTCGACTTGCCTCAAACATCCGCTTAAATGTACCATTGACTTTTAACTTAGCTAAGCCATGATTAAATTTTTCTAACCAATAAAGACTTTTTTTAGAGTTTTTAGTAAATATTAGATGGTGAGATGTTTCTAACACAGGTTTAGGATGGAATGTAAACTTCGCATTATCTTCTGCATTAAAGTAATTACTCAATATGGAAAAGCCTACTTCTTTTTCAATAGGAAAAAGATCAATCCGTCCTTTTAATAGCATTTTAAAATTCAACAAATCACTTCTCAGTGGCACCACTATAATATGTCCATTTTCTGCATTTTTATCAAAATCTTCACCATAGGTATAACCGAGTGTTGCGCCAATAGTATAATACTGAAGGTCCTTGATTGTTTGCCACTCAAAAGGCTTATTTTTCAAATAAAAAAATACTTTTTCACTCGTATGCACAACATCACTAAAGTAAAAATCATTTAATCGCTCAGGGGTTGGTACCCAAGAAGGAGACGCATCCCAATTACCAGACATGACTTGTTTTAACGCTCGCTTCCAGGGGAAAAATGTATAAATAACTTTAATATTT
>NZ_JAGSOY010000056.1 GCF_018837975.1 Zooshikella harenae
CTAGCAACTGTGTGCGCTAGTAACGCCCCAATAAAAATAATAACGAATGATTGGACGACACAAATTGTGCTATCCATAATTACTGGAGAATTATTAGAAAACCGAGGATACCAGGTTGAGTATGTTAATATGCCCACAAGCGCTCAATGGTATAAGATTGGCAATGGGACGGTGCATGTCCAAATGGAAGTATGGCAGGGCACCATGGAGGAGGAATATTTATATTTAATGGAAAGCCATAGCATTCTTGACCTGGGTAATCATCAAGCAACGACGCGAGAAGACTGGTGGTACCCTGAATATGTTGAAAAATTTTGTCCAGGTCTTCCTGACTGGCATGCTTTGAAAAAATGTGCTCATATTTTTGCTAAAGGAAATGACGAACAACGAGGGCTTTATTTAGGAGGACCTTGGGAAAAACCAGACTCAGATAGGATTATAGCTTTGGGCTTAAATTTTAATCTTGTCAGAGTCAGTCATGGAGATGAATTATGGATTGAGTTAGAAAATGCATATCAAAAAGAAAAGCCGATAGTGTTATTTAACTGGACGCCAAACTGGGTAGAGTTAAAGTATAAAGGAAAATTTATTGAGTTTCCTGAGTATGATTCGAAGTGTGAAATAGACCCAGGTTGGGGCGTAAACCCATATTCAACCTACGACTGTGGTAATCCAAAGCATGGCTGGCTTAAAAAAATTGCTTGGATTGGACTTAAACAAGAGCACCCTTGTGCTGTTCAATTAATCAAACGTATTGAGTTGACAGGGCAGCAATTTTCAACGCTCTCATACAGGGTTGATGTTGAAAAACTATCACACCAACAGGCGGCTGAGCGTTGGTTTAAGGAAAATGAACCACTTTGGCGAGAGTGGCTTAGGTTTTCTTGTAAAGACTAAGCTAGCATGAATTAATAAACATTTAGTTTTGTCTTCTGTGATGTATTCTGTCCTTCAGGCTTATTTAGCGTATCATATGTTCTTTGCTCGCTATCACCTAAATCTGCAAGTAAAGCAGAAAAGCGCTTTCGTATTAATATTGAGGGGCGATCCGATTCGATATGGCATTGTTCATGAATATCTAATGGAACATCAGGCGCTACCGTTTCTAATATTTCTTGATCTTCATAACTAATTGTCATTCCAAGTTGAATAACATCACTGGCTTTAACATTCTCTTCTGTATCATTACGCATGACTAAATTAATCCACTGTAAGCTTGAGTCAGTCATGGGGGTAAATGATAGCAGTGTTACATTTTTAAGATTATTAGGCAGCGTTAAAGTCATTTTAACGAGGAAAGGCATATACCAATGAAAGTCACGCTTTAGTACCATTTCATCATCATCAATATTCCATGCTTTATATTGTAAATTATTCCCATAATTATACATGTCTGACTTAAAATGCATTCCGTAGGGAGTGTTTTCTAATAGTGTTGGAGGAATAGGTTTGGGGTTTATTTTATCGCCCAAATATTGGTGTACAAAGTGATGATGTGCCGTGTCAAAAATATTTTCTAATGCTACCAGTGCACTGCAGTGCCAAGGTCGGTTTTCTAAATGAATAACCCTATAAGCGTCTGATTCAAACTCCGGCACTTCTGGTATAGGCATCAGAGGATCTTCAAGTGCAACCCAAGCGTAGTCATATCGTTGTAGGCATTTAAACGTTTTTAAACAATAGGTTGCTGGAATAGGCCTTTCAGGGTGCTGGGGAATCTTAATACATTGCCCAGTATTGGCAAAAGCCCAACCATGATAGGGGCAGTGAATAACACCATCAATAACTTTACCTTTGGTTAACTTTGCCCAGCGATGACAACAACGATTTTCTGTTGCTACAGGTTGATTATTTTGATCTAACCAAAGTACGAGTGACTGATTTAGTAAGGTAAATTCGACTGGCCCTTGTTTTAGCTTACTAATAGGGCAGACAGGATAAAAAAAATGTCTAAGTGCAGGCTGTGATGCAACAAGCATGGGGTATCTCCTTGGCAAATAGCCTTCATTTTATGTTTTTTAATAAAGTAGATGAATATTATAAGCTTTCCAAAATTTTCTTAGCTTACGTAATATACTGTTTTCGCTCATGTTTTTTAATTCAGTATTGATGATGTTAAGTAAGACATTATTTTCTTGCGATACTGCAAAGCCTACTTTTTCGTGACATGGTTGAATGTCGATTATATCGAACTCAACATACTGACGAGCGATATAACCATTGCAAGGTTCTCCGCGAGCAAAAGCGTCAATTTCATGATTACGAAGAGCACTTAAAACATCATCAGTTCGCTTATAACATATAATCTGTGAATTATTAGAGGCATATTCTCGCAAGTAAGCTTCACCCATCGTATCTTTAACGGCACCAATTTTTTTATTAGCTAAATCCTGTAATGTATGAAAATAATGTGAGTCACTTGTGCGAATAAGTAAAGATTGGCCAAACTCAAAAATAGGGCGTGAAAAAGCTGCGCCTTCAGTAACACGTTCAGGAAGTATGGTAAGAACGGCTGATGCTATATCACACTCACCCTGTTTGGGACGTAACCAAATATGGTCAAAAGGAAAAGGAATAAACTGTATTGCAAGCCTCATATGTTCGGCAATGAACCTAAGAATGTCTACTTCAAAGCCTTTCCAGTTTCCTTCATTATCCTGATAAGCCATTGGTTTTACTTGTTCGATTGTCCCTATAGTAAGCACGCCGGGTGTTACTAGCTTCAATGATGAAGTAATAGTTTGCATGGTATTCAATCCTTTTTTTTCCACACAGACATTTCAGCTAAAGTATGTTGATATTTACGTTTTGTCTCACGAATAACAAAAGGTATCTCAATAGGTTTCTGTAGTAGGTAAAAATCAGGCGTTAAATGGTCTCGTAAGCTATCTAATGTGGTATATGATTCTCCTGTGTTAGCTTTGAAACCGCCTAGCCAATATTCACGCTTTGTAAATTCAGTAAGCCAGGTATAAGGTGATGTGATAACCAATAGTCCTCCTGGACAAATACGGTCTTTAATCAGGTTTAAGAATTTGGCTGGTTCATATAACCGATCTATTAAGTTTCCAGCAAAAACAAGGTCATAATTGGTAAATTTAGCTGCAAGATTACAGGCGTCTCCTTGTAAAAAGGTAACTCGATCTTTGATTTCATGATAGCCAAACTCATCCAGACGTACTTCTTTATAGGTAACGAGTTCGCCTTCTTCTTGAATGGTATAACGTTGACATCCATGTTCCTGTAAATTGGTGGGGGCTTGTATAATTCGTGCTGAAAAATCAACTGCATCTACATGATCAAAGACTGTTGCCAGCTCAAAACTCGCACGGCCTGCAGCACACCCAATATCGAGTGCTCGACGTTTTGGCCGGCCTTCCATAATTTTTTTGCAGTGTTGAGCACAAATGACTGGAAAATTGGGGACATTAAAATACGTTTCGCCATAATGGAATTCGATATACTGAGAAACGATAGAATCAGTTTCATAAATATTTAAATGATGTGTAGGCAATGGTGCCGCTTCCACATAGCGGAGTCCAGCATGCTGAAAGAAATGACGCCGAAATGCGTAACGAGAGTCTTTAATGGCATAATTGCCTGTTGAAATCCAGCAGCCCCCCTTAAATACAAAGTGTTTACCGTCAAATGTCGGGGTTGAAAAATCATCGTAAGCCGGGTGTACTGTAAACCCCTCATAGCAATCAATGGGCGTTTCCGTCCATTGCCAGACATTGCCAATTATGTCATAGAATCCATTAGCAAAGGCATGGCGGTTTACAGGACAAGCGGACATTTCATATTCTAAATTAATGTTGCCTGGTGCATTATCCCAGTAAGGCTGATCTGTATCTACTAATTTACGCAGGGTATACCATTCGGCTTCGGTGGGTAGACGTATATTTTTTTCTAAGACAGCAGATTTCCAATTGCAGAATGCTTTTGCTTCGTAATGATTCACATCAACAGGCCAATCCCAAGGCATGTCGATAATTTCGAGCATGGTCCGGTATTTAAAGTTATTACCCACCTTAAGCCAGTAAGTTGGGAGTTTGTGCTCACGTGACTGAACCCATTGCCAACCTTCTTTATCCCAAAACTTTTCTTGGCTATATCCATTTGCATTGACAAAATCAAAAAACTCTTTATTTGAAACAAGATACTTACTGGCTTTAAAGTCCTCTACTTGGGTAGGATATGCCCCATACTCGTTATCCCAGCCATAGAGTGGATTATTCTTTGACTTGCCCAAGGTGATAGGGCCACCTTTCACGGGGAGTAGTGCATTGGTAGGAGGATTATTACTGGTTAAACAGATGTTACTCCATACAGGGTGAGGTTTAACGCATTGAATAGGTAACTCTCTAATCAGTACAGATGTTGTTTCTAAATGTATACGCTCATGTTCAATTCCCATTAAGATAATCCACATAGGATTTTGCCAGTCAATAGGTAATGAGAAATCTGTTGTTCGAATAAACTGATCAACGAGTGCACGAGTTTTTTCTCTGTAATCTTTTACTTGGCTTGGTGTTGGCCAGTCATAGTGATCATCATGAAGATCATCCCAAGACATTTCATCAACACCAATTGCTAGCATTGACTCTAACTTGGGATCAATACGTGTCGAAATCAACCCTGCCACATTGAGCTTATTGATAAAGAATACTGCCGTATGGCCATAATAGAAGATTAATGGATGACGAAGAGGGTTAGGGCGCTTGTAAAATACATTATCACTTATTAAACAATCAAAAATACTTTCATAAAGAGAAAAAGTGTCATGGAAATAGTTTAGTAATTCTTTTCTTTTTTCTGAAAGGTTTGTTCCATTTAGAGTAATTGTTTTAGTGAGGATGAAATTATCTTGAATATTGGGTTTTTCTAGAATCTGTGTTGAAAGCATAACCTAGTCCCTTAGAGTATGATTTCTCAATTTGAGATAAGCATATTCGAATAAAGCATACTTAAAATTAATATGCTTTAAGAAGTAGTCTATCTGCTAGTAGGGATAAACAAAATAAATAAATTTTGATAAGAAAGAGAGTGACGATTCAAGAAGGAAATATGCAAATATTTAATACTGATTTGGTAATATATTTTTAGGGTAGTAATATAAATAGAAAAGGAGTGTAATCAGCATATAATAAAACTATGGCTTGAGGAATTAAATAACCCAAAGGATCTTGCATACAGTTGATAATTAATAATGAAAAGTATTCGTATAAAACTAACGTTCATATTGCTATGTGTTGCACTCATTCCTCTCGTAGTGTTAGCGCTGGTACTTGGTTCAGAGAGTTATAAAACAGCACGAAAAACAATGGAAGAACAGGCTCGAGATCAACTTATATCAATTAGAGCAATAAAAAAACAGCAAATTGAAGATTATTTCAATACTATTCGTAATCAAGTTTTAAGTTTCTCAAATGATCGTATGATCATTAATGCAATGAGAGATTTTAACGAAGCATTTAAGGCTTATAGAAGTGAAGCTGAAATTTTAGATGCAAGTACATTAAAAGACTCCTTAAGTCAATATTATACGAGTGATTATAATAATGAATATGGGAATAGAAATAATGGAAAAAAGGCAAATGTTAACCAATTGTTGAATAATTTAGATGAAGACTCAATCGCCCTTCAAAATGCATTTATTCAGTCAAATCCAAATCCTTTGGGAGAAAAAGATAAACTGGTAGAGTTGGAAAATAATACAACGTATGCAAAAATTCACGCAAAGTTTCATCCTCATATAAGGGATTTTTTACAACGATTTGAATACTATGACATATTTTTGGTTGATCCAGATACTGGGGATATTGTGTACACCGTGTTTAAAGAGTTGGATTTTTCTACCTCGCTAAAAAACGGCCCTTATGCAAACTCTGGTATTGGTGAAGCATTTAAGCAAGTCGTTAATGCAACTCAAAAAACAGTATATCTAACTGACTTTGCAAGTTATACCCCTTCTTATGAAGACCCTGCAGCTTTTATTGCAACGCCAATATTTGAGGGAAGCCAACGTATAGGAGTTCTGATATTTCAGATGCCTATTGATCGAATCAATACAATTATGACGTATAACCAGCAATGGGTAGAGGCAGGGTTAGGGAAATCAGGCGAAACGTATCTTGTAGGCCCTGATTATACCATGCGTAGCTTGAGTCGTTTTTTGCTTGAAGACCCTTCAGGTTATGAAGCAGCATTAGAATCCCTGGGTATAGAACAGTCTCTTATTAGTACTATTTTATCAAAGAAGACAACTATTGGCTTACAGCCTGTGAAAACAGAAGGAACTCATGCGGCTATTGCCGGGGAAACGGCGTTTCAAATTTTTCCAGATTATCGAAATGTTAACGTACTCTCAGCATATGCCCCATTAGATATAGCAGGATTGAACTGGGCCATTATGAGTGAAATTGATGAAGATGAAGCCTTTGCACCTGCTGATGAATTGCGCTCGTTTATTTTGAAAGTAAGCATTGTATGTATGCTGGTTTTTGCCATACTGGCTTATTTATTCAGTATGTTTGTTTCAAAATTCTTCACTAAGCCAATAACTAAACTTGAAGAATCGATATTGACGATTCAGCAAAGCTCTGACCTTAGTAAAACTATTGAGCTTGAGGTACAAGATGAAGTGGGAAGAATAGCGCATGCCATCAATGGTATGTTAGAGAAATTCAATCATACTGTGCGGCATATTATGGCAACGGTTGTTGAATTAAAAGACTCTGCAAAACAAATGGCTCAGTTAAGTGCAAGTACGGCAGAAGGTGTAATGCTACAGCAAACAGAGTCTCAACAAGTTGCAACAGCATCTACTGAAATGAATGCCACAGCTCAATCAGTGGCTCAAAATGCTGGCTCTGCTGCAGAGTCCACTGAACGTGCTAATAAACTTTGTGGCGAAGGTATTCAGGTAGCTAATGAAACATCACACTCATCAGAGACTCTTGTTGAAGAAGTCGCAGAAACAGAACATACGATGAATAACGTTGCTACTGATAGTGAGAAGGTTGGCGCTGTATTAGACGTTATTCGTAGTATTGCTGAGCAAACAAATTTATTGGCGTTAAATGCTGCGATAGAGGCAGCGCGAGCTGGAGAGCAAGGTAGAGGTTTTGCTGTAGTTGCCGATGAAGTGAGGACTTTAGCTCAACGTACTCAGGATGCAACACTTGAAATTCAACAAATGATTCAAAGCCTACAGGCTGGATCTCAGGAAGCTGTCTCTTTAATGAAGCGTTCTGCTGAAAGAGTTGGAGGCAACAAAGAACAAGTTGTTCGTTTAAATGATGCTTTATCACAAATTAGTGAAGCAGTATCAGAAATCAATGAAATGAATACTCACATTGCGGCAGCGGCAGAACAACAACAAATAGCGTCAGATAGTATAAATGGGAGCATTGTTAAAATTAGTGATATTTCGAAAAGTACTGCAGCTGAAGCTAATAAAAACCTGGAAACAGGAAAAAATGTTGAAAATTTAGCAGGTAAACTGGAGACATTGGTAAAAGAATTTAAGGTATAGATATAAAACCTCACTAAGAGTGCTTCTCTATAGTTATGTGTTTTTATGTAGAGTTAATATGATTTATTTGCATAATGATTATAGATTGCTATGTTGTATATTTGTTTTTCTAGCTTTAAACTCTTTTGTAAGTAGTGCATCAGCTGAAACTGAAAAAGTATATCGTATACAAAGCCTAGTAATGCCAAGACTTACTATCCCAGGAGATCAGGCTACCTTAAAAAGAGATTTGTTTGTTGAAATTAAGTTAGGTAAGAAAAAAAATAGGGAATGATTATTTTAGTGATAAAAACTATGCTAAAGCTTTTAAAGGGTCACTGTCATTTTATCATGATGATAGTAGATTTGTTAAGTTTTAAGGAGGTTTTTCAATATTTAATATTTCATGCTTGAAGTTAAACAAAAGAAAATATGCTATTAAGTTGAATGAAGGTGAGGTGTTATTTTATTTAAATGATAGGGTGGTAGCCAAGAATAATGAGGTAAATGTCAAGTATTTTAAAGCGGCTGGAAATGATTTAAATGCAAAAGACAGTTTAGAGCTTTATGTTAAAACTTTCATGCTTTCTGGTATTGAGCGCAAAGTATATGATGTTAAAAATATATCTAATGGCTCTATTGATGAAGGTAGTCTTAACGTTTGGGTAGAAAAGAAAAGTAATAAAAGTATACGATTAGCGTTTATGCCCAAAAATGATGAACATGTGGTTGGTGAGATTGAATCATATGTTGCCACAGGTAGTGATGAGAGTTTTGCAAATAAATATTTTCATAAATATATCTCAAAAGGAATGTTTTCATGGAATCCTAATGATGGCTTTTATCACTCAGAAGTTGATTAGGCTAACAGTATTATGGAATTATCAGCAAATAATGGTCAAGAAGTTATTTATTTTAATGATAAGCCTATAGGGAAAATTGGATCTTCTTACTATTTATATAAGTCATTAGAGTTGCGAGATTTGAAACTTGTAAATAGCCAAAAATATAAAGTTGACAAGTATTGGAGAAATATGCAAATAGCCAATAGTGATATTAAACTAGATATAGATGATATGTATACTGTTGATGAAGATTATGATGGTATGGTAAAGCTTGTTATTGATAAGCGATATAGATCAATTTGTAAACCCGTTATTGATGGAAAGCCAGTCTATAATATTAAAATATAGCTGTATTAATAAATAACAATACATTTGCTGTTGATATGTGAAATATTGAGTAATTTTTTAATGAATTAGTAAGGTTTATCATTGAATGTTAGTTTGTATGCTTTTTTAACTAAATTGACTTAGTGAAATTTATTGTACAAACTGAATTTTACTTTGAGTGATTGATCGTAACTTGAAGTGTTTGTAGGCTTTAAGGATTAATACTATTTAATGGTAAAAAAGGATTGAAAATGTTAAAAAAAATACTGATGGCTTTTTTTGTTAACCTATTGTTGGTGTTAACAGCCATGGCTTCGAGTGAGATTGATAATAATTCTGGGGGTAAAACTTGCCAGGGAAATTGGAAGTTATCCTGTAGAACATTAAGTACTTGTAATTATACGACTAGCACCCAGGAAGGGTATGTATCAAAAAATAATTGTGAGGTTCATTATGGACAAAATTTATCAATAGGATGCTCTAACCCACGCTACAGAGCTATTACCATAGGTCGTGCAGGAATTGATCTTTATGTGGAGTGGTACTTTGGAGATACCAAATTCGGACGCTGTCCAACGAGTGCAATTTTTCATAGGCCAGGTCAAAAGCCTATGTTATATTCAGTAAAAATTGAATCTCATTAGTATGATAGGTTGCTGAACTATCTAACATTAATAGGATAGTAAACTTAGTGACAGGCCCTAAATTTAAAAGGCCTGTTACACAACAAATTTTTATTATAGTTAAAAAATGCTTAGTTTACAGTTCCAAAATAGCGGTCACCAAAGTCACCAATTCCAGGTACCATAAAGGCATTTTTATTCAGTTTTTCTTCAATAGATGATGTAACAATTTTAATTTTTGGATATTTACTACAAACAGCATGGATACCCTCCGGAACAGTAAGAAAATTTATAAAAATAATTTTATCTTCTTGTGCACCTTTATCTAATAAAAGTTGAATGGCCGCTTTTGCACTTCCTCCCGTTGCGAGCATTGGCTCAAGCATTAGAATGTGTCGTTTGTGAATATCTTCAGGTAAATTTGAATAATAATAATGTGGTAGTTTAGTTACCTTGTCCCGTTGTATGAGTATTTTACCAATGCGAATTGATGGACAAACTGCTCGTAGCTCAGACTCCATGCTTTCACCTGCTCTTATAATAGGAACACCACATAGTTTTGTGGCAAAACGTAAGCCATTATAAGTATTACCGACAGGTGTTTTTACATCAAGAGGCTCGAAAGGTAACAAATTGAGTCCTGTTTCAATTAATAAACGAATAATTCGACTTGAGTAAAAAACAAAGTCTTCACGTGCAACGTGACGATTTCTAATTATTGTATGTAATGCTCGTAACTGATTGGTCTGAGGAAGTACATGCACATTTTTGTTTATATAGCTCTCTATGTCATATGTTATTGAATTTGACATTATATATTCCTAACTGCTTATTTATTCTGTAGGGGGCGTTTCAAAAGAGGGAGGAAGCTCAGGTGTAGTGGTAAATTGACCTGCAGCTGCACGGTAAATGGATTTCCCTTCAGTTCTTTTCCACATCAATTGCAAGACATAAACAAGTTTAGGGTTGTGCTCCTCTTCCTCTTCTACTGAACGTGCTATCGTTTGTTCCCAAACTTCTTTTAATACTAAATTATCAACATCATCCTTAGCTTTATTAAATGTATGATGCAGGGATTCAAGTTTTGCTTGTTTTGGAAAGTCTGCACGGGAAAATAAAATACACAATAAACCAACCCAATAGCACTTAATAACATCTTTGGTTTGGTTTGTTGGCAAATGTTGTGCAATTTTCTCCATCGCATGTAGTGAGGTGATAAGATGGAGCAAAACAAAATCACCAGGTTTGGCTAAGTACAAAAGTGAAACAGTATAATACAGTTGATTCCATATCACTGAAGTATCTTTGCATTCAAGCCAGGCTGGAAGATCATAAATTAATGGGTGGCCTACTTTAAGAAGTTTTGCAATACGATACTGAAGGCCTGATCTAATAAGTTCTGGATGTATACCTGCTACTTTATCTGAATCTGTGTCTGAAACAAGTGTTTCTACCCAGTCAGATAGTTTTACATAATGATCATTCCAGTAACCTGTAATTCGGAATAAAGAATCGAACGGCATTTCGTTGAGATATTGATCACGATTGATGAGAGCTCGTTGAGAGTTACAGGAAACATAGGTATATGCCATATACGCTAAACCTTCAATAGACATCCAGCGATTCCCTATATCAAGAGCCCAACCTAGATGAATAGTTGCATGAGTAAAAGCTCCAGCCCAACCTGGAAGTAGTTTAGGCATATAGTTTTTAAGAACAGTATCTAGACCTAACTTTTTTTCTTGTTGATTAAAAAACTCACAGTAAGCGGAAAAACTGGTTCTTTGTCCTAAGAAATTTTCCCAGTTTTCTTCAGTAATCACATATGTTGATGATCTGGCTGGTTCAAGGCCAAAACCATAGGTTGTTAATTTAGCATAATTTTCGTAATAATCTTTTATTTTTTGAGCAGGAATATTCATTCCCGCAAGTGCGACAACTGCATGCTTGACATGATTTGTGAGATGTCCATTAAATTCTATATGGTAGGCTTTATCATTTAAAAGCTCGTTGATAATAGATCTATCGTTAGTCATTGGCTACTTCCTTATTTTTAGGTGTGCTAGGTAGTCTGGATATATAGATTCCTAATAACACAACGATGACACCTAAACAGCGTAATAAACTAGGTATGGAGCCAGTATTCTGCCAGTCAATAAAAACAGCTGAAATCATTTGTCCACTAATGACGAGAATTGCTGCATTCATTGCACCTAAGCGAGGAAAAACATAGCTACTGACAGCTACAAACAATGCACCAAAGAATCCTCCGAGATAGGCTGAAAAAGGAATTTCTGATGGGTTATCTACTTGCCATTGCCCCATTATTACTAAAATGAGTGTAAGAAATAAGAAACCAATAATATGATTCCAAAGAGATGCTTTAAATGGACCAATTTTAGCGCTCAATTGGCCATTAATTGCCCGGCTAGATCCAATTAGCATTCCGTTTAAAAGTGCTAAAAATATAAAGAGAATCAATCTGTTTTACCTCCCAAAGATTATCATTGCACTTCCGGCAAGAACACATGTGACTACCAGGAAATCTTTTAAAACGATACGGCGTTTTAACACAAGAAAAAGCCCAAAATGGTCTGAAATCATACCGAAAATAATTTGACCAACAAGCATTAATGCAATGGCTTCTGATAATGAAAGACTGCCATTGATAGCAATAGCAGCTAGCACCACGGTGAAGGCACCAGGAATACCTCCCATGTAAAACCAAAGAGGTAGCTTGGAAGTGTTTGTCACATTGTTTTTAATTTGCTTTCGACTTAATAACATCATTGTTAGAAAAACAAGTGCGAGTGCGACAATTGCCCCCATGCCATGTGCTACCCAAGAAGCAATATATGGAGTAGTATGTTTTGCTAGGAGACTGTTATATTCAATCATCAGCGCAAGTAGAACGCCTCCAGCAATAGCTAATAACCAATCTTTTAAACGATCAATCACAGTATTACGGCCTCGATTTGTTTAAGTTGAAATGCCTCAGCAATAGCGTTAACTACATCTGCAAAAGTGTCGGCTATCCAAGTAGGATTAGATGATTTAAGTACTGATAAGTTGTGAATTCCGTATGTTACTGCAATAGATCTCATACCCGCAGAATTTGCCATTTGAAGATCGTGAGTAGTGTCTCCTACCATAATGGTATTGTCTACAGATGTATTACCTAGTTTTTTTAAGGTTAAATAGCCCGATTCTGGATTTGGTTTGGGGCAACTTACTTGGTCAGCTCCAACGACAACACTAAAGTAATCACGTAGTCCAGCTGCTTTCAATAATAAGTCAGCACTGGTATAGAACTTACTTGTTGCTATGGCTAGCGCTAGCCCTTGATCACTAAGTACATTTAAACCAGTTTCAACGCCAGGAAATAGGAGTGTTTTGGCTTTAGGTAAAATAATTTCTTTAAAGAGAAGCTGGTATTGCTTTATACACTGTATAACAAGTTCGTCATCCAGAGGTACATTTAGCAAATTGCTAAAAGCTTTTTCTAAAGGTAATCCAATGGTTGCTCGAATATCCTCAGCTTTTTGGGCAGCTTGTCCCAAAGTTAAAAAGGTTTGAGTAAACGTTTCAATAATAGCTCTAGGTGTATCAATTAGAGTACCATCTAAATCAAAGATAACCGCATTTTTTGTCATAGTGTTTTATCGTAGTATTATCATTTATGATGTTGTTTATCAGGTTGTTTGTGTGGCTACTTCTTGACGATGGAGAGCATGAGCTGCAGCAAGACGACCAGCAACTCCTGCGGTATTAATAAGCGCAGCCATATTAGCTTTAGCAGACTTTCCACTAGTGACTTTATCTACTGCATGCATTATATATTTTGTTAATGCATTCCCACTAATAGCATCTTTTTTTGCACTAAAGATAGCTTGATCGATAGCTGTATTAACTTCTTGACTATCAATGGCATCTTCCTTTTTAGTGGGGCTGGTTACAAGGATTGAGCTGTGATTGCCAAGCGCCCAGTGTAACTCAATAGCGCGTGCAATATCTGCTTCATCATCTAAACGATGTGGACTACGAATTCCACTTGTACGACAGTAGAATGCAGGAAAGTCATTGAATTGATAAGATATTATGGGCACACAATGGGTTTCTAAAAACTCCATGGTTAAGTTGAGGTCTAAAATATTTTTGGCTCCAGCACAAATCACAGCAACTTTTGAACGAGTGAACTGTATTAAGTCTGAAGAAATATCCATCGTTTTTTCTGCACCACGATGTACGCCCCCTATTCCTGCTGAAGCAAAAAAAGGTATTCCTGCAATCTCCGCGGCTACTAATGAGGATGCAACCGTGGTCGCACCCATTCCTTTTTGAGCTAAAATAATAGGGAGATCTCGACTACTGACTTTAGGAATTTTTGCCGTTGAGGCAAAACGCTCCATATTCGCATCAGTCATCCCTATCAGGATACGGCCTTCATCAATACCAATAGTTGCTGGTACTGAACCTCCCAACCTAACAGCTGCTTCAACCTTTTGAGCGGTCGCTATGTTGTCTGGATAGGCTAATCCGTGAGTTATTACATTTGACTCCAAAGCAACAACAGGTTTTTGTGTATTGAGAGCATCTTCTACTTCATCACTATAAACAAGTGTAATACCTTTGTAATTTTTAATCACAATAACTCCTAATATGAACAATTAATAGTTTGGCTTTTTGCAAAGCAAATCTTTCTTTTGCTCAATTTCTGGAATATACACTTGCTCATTCCAAACATCTTGTTGAGTAGGTTCTAGTGCAATAGAAATTACGCCAGGATCACAATTAAGAGCTTTTTGGACTGCGTTTGATATTTCTGAAACAAGTTCATCCTTTTGAGCTTCACTCAAAATTACTGGAAAGTACTTAATATTTACATGCGGCATAATGTTCACCTATTTAGTTCTTATCAGTGGTTAACCTGTGTTTGATCGTATTAACTAATTCATGGAGTTCAGGTTCTTTTAATAAGGCGTAATGATCAGCTTCAAGATTAATAACAGTTGGAGGGCTCAAAGAGTAACCATTACTATTTTCAATAAAGGAGTAGTCATCTCCTTTTGCTTTAAAAATTGTGAGTGGTGCTCTAATTTGACGCTCTTTCAGCTCATTAAATGTGTATTTGAAATCATAAGTAAGACGTACAATTTCAGTAATTTTTTTTACTAGCTCTAAATCAAGATGTTTATATTTTGAACAAATAAAAGAAATAAAATGCTCTTCATTTTTAACAACTTCTAAGCATTCATCCAATATTGGTCCAGTGGTACTTTGTGAAAAAACCGAGAGTAATATAGTTACAAATATTTTATTATTGTATATTGAATGATCACGAACTATAGTTTGTTCACATTGAACGGGCTGGTTAGTGATACCATCGGTGTCACGAGTTTGAACGTTGGGGGAGCCTGGAGCAATGAGGAAAAGGTTTTCGACACACTCTCCACTTTTTTCTAACTGGTGAGCGACCTCAAAAGCAACACGTGCACCAAATGAGTAGCCCCATAGAGTATAGGGACCTGACGGCTGTAATTTTTTTATTGATTTGATGTCTTCTTCAGCCATATCTTTAATAGTAGTGAAAGGTACTTCACCTGAATTGATGCCATAAGCTTGTACACCGTAAAAAGGTCGTCCAACTTTTATATGATTGGCAAGGGATCTTAAGCTCATGGGATATCCTCCCAGACCTGGCCAGCAGAATATTGGGCTGTTATCTCCCTTTTCAGATAAGCATGCAAAGCGAGAAATTGGCTTTTTATCTTCACAATTTATATGTTTTGCTAGCTTTTCAATGGTTGAGGCTTCAAATAATATTTGTAGGGGAAGTGTACAGTTAAGCTCTTTGTTAATTTTATTAATAATTTGCACGCCAATCAGCGAGTTTCCACCTGATTCAAAAAAATCGTCTTGTATAGATACGGTATCCCAGCGCAAGGCTTTTTTCCAAATTGAAGCGATTGCCTCTTCTGTTAGAGTTCTGGGAAAGATAACAGGGCGTTCAAGCGACTCAATATTGGTTTGGTTTGATTTCTCAAGTGTTTTATAATCAATTTTTCCATTGGCTGTTTGTGGAAGAGTATCCATTACTATGATTCTATTGGGCATCATGTAATCTGGAAGTCGCTTAGCAAGATCATCTTTAAGAATTTCTGCTGGACCCATAGTATGAATAGCATCTTCTTTCATACCTTCACTATTACGTTGTTCGGGGCTGATACGGCCACCTATAAAGAAATATGATGGTCCTGAAGCATCTCCAAGAGAATTAAGAATTGAAGTTATTCGTTTGGCAGCAGGTAAATCGTTACCTGTTTTAGAACTATAACCTGATGACATAAAGCCAAGGTGAAGATCATTCATTTGAAGTTGTTGTAGTTTTCGTCCTAGTTGAATATAACTATTCCAATCATTATTTTGCCGACAAATAAGGCATATACCAAAGCTAGCTCGCTCATAAACTTGTTGGTTTATAGCAATGACATGTTTTTTCAGAATTATATCGTCAGCAACTTTTTCTAAATAGGCTTGTTGTAAATGGTTTTGCTTATAATGGTAAAGTCCTGCAGGCAATCCCGTTACCTTGTCTTCATGTGATTGTACAAAAATATCTAAGTTTTCGACTACAAAAGAATTTGTAGAATTAGAAACTTCAAAAGAACCTAGATAGTAATCGTTGATGTCACATTCTAGTTTGTCCTTAACTGAAGGACTATAAGCAGCATTATTTATCACTAATTGATACTGAGAGAGAGCAGCATCAAATAGCCCAAGCATATGGCCTGTTTCCATTTCTAATACTTCTAATATATTATTTTTATAAACAGGCTCAATAGCACTTTTTTTACCTATAAAGTGGATATTGATATAAGCAGTTGCTTTTTGCTTGATTTCTTTAATAAGTACTAACTGGTGATTTACTGGGTGATAATAGTAATAACCAGATTTTAGCCCTCCAATATTGTGCAGCTCTAAATACATTTGTGTTGCATATAGTGCACCTGGAGAAGCATAGGCATATTTTGGTAAAAGACGTTCGTGACTATGATATTGTCCAAAATTTCTCAAAATTTCACTTAATTCATTGAAACTTAGGGTGCTAATACAACGCACATTAGTTTCAATACTATTGTTAGGCGAACTAAGTAACTGAATTATGTCATCTTTGCTTACACTTCCGCCTTCAAAAAAACGATAGGTTTTTCGTGAAAAAGCAAGCTGACGTTGATTTGGTGTAGCATTTTTACCTGATAATTCTATACATTTTTTGTCTTTTAACTCTTGCTGAGTTTTGCAACCTGGGTTAGAAAGCTGCGCTTTAACCTGCAACTTATTCTTTTTAGATAGGTGGTGAATACTGTGATTTCCTTGATCCATTAATGCTGCCTCACGGGAGTTTAGCTCTAGGCAGGCAATAAGGTTTTGAAAACCAGTACGAGAATCATTCTTTATGAAAACTGCAGCATTTTGCACCCAAGAATGTGTTTCAATAGCAAGTTTGATTTCATCAAGTTCAACTCGAAATCCCCTTAGCTTTACTTGATTGTCAACACGACCTGAAAATTGAACTGAACCGTCAGCATTCCAGTAAGCTAAATCCCCTGTTCGATATAATTTACTATGCTGACTATTTTGACAAAAAGGATTATTGATGAACTTCTCAGATGTTAAGTCTGGTCGATAAAGATAACCACGAGCGAGTTGGTTTCCACTGATATAAAGCTCACCTATTTCTCCTTCTACGGTAAGTGATAGCTGGCTATTTAAAATGTAAAACTCTGTATTATGAACAGGATTCCCAATGGGAATAGCTTTTGATTTATCAGTTTCAATATGCTCAATTAATTTATCCGAATCAACTGTATAGGAGGATGCATTAATTGTGCATTCGGTGGGGCCATATAGGTTGGTTAATGTACAGTGTGGTAGTACTTGAATACATTCTAATGCTAGTTTTTCTGAAAGAGCTTCACCACCACTAAAAATTTGTTTTAGTGAGTAACAATTTTGATAGTCATCATTATTAAGCAATGCTTGAAGCAGAGTTGGCACACATTGTAAGGTAGTTACATTATGTTGAATAATCATTTTAATCAGCTCATCTGGGTCACGGTAGACTCCCGGTTTTCCCATAACGACTTGGCTACCACAACAAGGAGCTAGAATTTCCCATTGAGCAGCATCGAAACTCATTGGAGTTTTCTGCAGAACAATACTTTTTTTAGTTAGTTCATAGCTATGGCGTAACCAGAGCATTTGATTTACGATGCTATGATGTTCAATCATTACTCCTTTGGGGTTACCTGTGCTACCTGATGTATAAATAATATATGCTAAATTATGTGGGCGTAAATAAACACAACGGTTGTAGATATTTGTTATTCGATATGCATCTGTAAAAGCGACTGCATCTTCAAGGGTTATAATTTTGATATCTGGAGGAGCTATTTTTAATAAGCTATCTTTTAGTTTTTGTTGAGTAAAAATAACTTTAAGACGAGCATCCTCTATCATATAGCGTAAACGGTCAACAGGATACTCTGGTGATAACGGTAAATAAGCACTACCTGAAAATAGAATACCCCATGCGCCTATCATCAGATCAAAGGAAGGTTCAACATAGAGACCAATACAATCGTCAACCATGACACCTGTATGTTGTAAATAAACAGCTAAATTTGAACTTTTTTCTGCAAGAGTCCGAAAGCTTAAGCTTTTATCATCATAGACTACAGCAACTTCATCTGGCTGTGCTAATACCTGCTCCATAAGTAGGTCAGGCAGACATTTTACATTTGTTTGCTCTTTCTCAACAATATTTGATGAATTATTAGGTACTTTTGTGCCAGGAAGGACGGGTGTGGTATTAATATTCTTAAAGCTATTTTCTTTTTTTAAATTCATTTTGGTATAAGTTTTAATAAGGTTAAATGTTGAGTGCTATATTCACACTTACTAAGTTGTTGTTTAGCTATAAAATACATATTTACGAGTCCTTTCGTGTAATTCAACAGTTAATAGTAAAAAATCTATGTTAATATTCTAATAGAAAAAGTTTTTAAAATTTAAATTTTCTGATTAGTTACGCTAAGCTAAGCTGTATTGGCTGTTACATATATAAACTTCTCTATGAATATATGAGTTCAACAAGTCGATTTTTTAAAAATATATCCTTCACAAATCATTTTTAGGGTTTGCTATCAGCGCTCTTCACCCCAGTTACTTATTAATATAAGCTCTTGGGGCTTCATCGCTTGATGGCCGTCCCTAAAAACCCTTCGTTTTGGGTATAGCTTTAATAAAATAATTTTAAAAAAAGAAAATACTAAGTTTGTCGTATTTATTAACGCAAAATTTAAATATTAGATACTCACAGATAGAAGTATCTAGCATACTTGGTGTCAAAATCTGTACTTTAGTAGATTGTGAAGTATATTTTATAAACGTCATATTGATAGATACTTCTTGTTTATAGAAAATACGTTAAACTACTTTTTGTTGGGTTTGTATTGTTTCACTTTGCCGAGTTACTTAATATTGGTCCTACAACTTAATGGCAAATAGAAATGCACTATGCACTGATGCCGTCTTACAGGCTTTATTAGGGATCTCTAAAATATTACCACAGGATACTTCTTGCGTCATTCCTTACTAGGTATTTGTCTCCTAAAGAGTTGCTTTCAGAGATGCACTTAAAGCCTATTTATATTAGATGAAAGATGGTTTTCCTTATAAAACTTCTCATAAGTATACGCTTAGTTATTTATGACTGTAGCAAGAAACAAAATTCCATTAAAAAGACGACTTTATAGAGTAAATGCCATAAAAATTTTGAATATGGTTAAACATTAAAGCCCTTATGCACAGATTTTAAAAATGGTACCACATCAACTGTTTTATATGCAAGCTAAAAAATTAATAAATATGTTTGAATTTTAATGCATATAAAATTAGTAGGTTTGATAAGTTTTACGAATATATTATCCTAATATAATTATAACCTTAACCCATTGGGTTACTTCCCTAACTTCTTAGTTTAGCGATAACTTAAACTGCATAAACTATTTATTTTGGAAAAATAGACTAAAGTATAATTTACATTTTAATATTTATAAGGTAGTAAAATATTTTTTTTGTTGCTTTCTATTAGTCTATAAATAGGTAAAGAAAAGGAATGTTGTTAACTAACTAATAATGAGTTTTCTGCATAACTGCTGTTAGCCATGAATTATTTCTAGTGATACGAATAGTTATGCATATATATGAGGTGCTTATATATTTAGAAATACATTAAAGTAGTATTTACTAAGAAAACTAAACAGTATATCAATGTTTACTAATGTTGGGTTTAGAATAGAAAGCCTTTGTGGGACCTTATAACAAATGCTGTTTATCAATAGGGATAAAAAGTGAAGCAGCATCAGTTAACGAACGTGCTGTGAGCTGTGGAACGCCATAGACTTCTACTGGGATGTGGAAGTCTTTCTTTACTTTGTTGACGAGCAAATCAAAATCACCATCACCTGTAGCAAGTACGACAACATCCGATTTTGAAGCATACTCCATAACGTCTAGTGTGATGCCTACATCCCAATCGCCTTTGGCTGAACCATCACGTCTTTGAATAAAAGGTTTAAGCTTCACTTCGAAACCAATCGCTTTGAGAATATTTTGAAACTGCTTTTGCTTTTCATCACCTCGATCAATAGCATAGGCGATTGCTTTGACTACATGCCTGTGTGATGTGACCGATGCCCAAAACTGATTATAGTCAAAGTTTCTGTTATAGGCTTGTCTGGTTGTATAGTATATATTTTGTACATCTACAAAAATAGAGACATTTTCCATTGTATGATTCTTCCGCATAATGCCTTAGAAATAAGCAAGTATAATTATTGTAGATATATTTTATGAAATAACAACGATACTCTTTAGATATTCCTGTTAGATTGTCAAGGTGGATTGGCTGATGATGGTAATATATACCCTTCGTAAAGGGTATATATTATTTTGCTTACTGGGCTTGGTACTTAACAATCTGGCCATTCGCTAAGGTTGCGACCATTGACTGTGCTGGAATGTTGACTTTTTGTTGGGACCAAGACTTATTAGAAAAGTTTGCCCATACTTCGCTGTTATCTTCATATTGAATGTAATGAACCGTTCTTTCCTCATTTAAAAATAAAAATTGCTTCACGGCTTGAGTTGCCAACTGTTGATGTAGTGGTGAAAATGCCTGATCAAACTGTTTAATAGTAGGTAATCGTTGATTAAGCACCTCATAGTTTATGTGATAAAGCGGAGGAACTGCGTATAATAAAGAAAATAACTCCCTTTGAGGGCGTAAGGTAGGAAACTTAAAGTTATCGTAATACCAGTGATGTGTGGTGATTACAGCATCGTGAAAGACTGTCTGGTACAAAGGTACTTTAAATCTGGGGTCAAAAACAGTGGTTCTATATTTTGGTAATATATCTGCCTGTTTAAAGAAGAGGCTGGGTTGGTTATCAGGCCACCAGTTACCTAAATAGTAGTTAGATTGTTTATTTTTAAACATTGACTGGTTTCCCCAACCAAAAACAGGCGTTTGCAATCCATGTGCAAAGATAATACCTCGATGAGTTACAGCATTACCATCCTCAGAACCAAGTGGTAACCGAAAATGGTTGCTGAACCACTGTAAACGCGCTTCTCTTGATAATGCCATGAGCTTTTCTGTCATGGTATGTTCTGGGTGATAATCTTCAAATACCATACCTGTAGCATCTACATCAAGAAAATAGCTGTTATATTTAGCATATTGTAAGATTTGACTTACCCGGTTTTTATAGTAATCAGTTAAGCAAGATGGGTTAGTATAACGACCTCTTTGTTTAAATCCTGTTTTCCATTTACCATCTGCCTGTATGATTCCGCATTTATTGAAAATTCCCTCCCCCATTTCAGATGACATCCAGCTACCATTGGATTCACTGAGAGGGAGTGCTGTATTATATGAATCATAAGCACCTACTAGATAGCCAATTTCTTTAGCTTTTTGTACTGCTTCTGGGTGGTAAAATCCTACTCGCCAATCGTCAAGACCAAGCCAGGCTCTTTTTATACCAACCTTTTGTAGGCGAGCAAGTAGTCTATTGGACAAGCCATCGCCCCAATCTTTTTTATCATTTAAAAATGGTCCAATTTTTTCTTTCACCAATGCAATAGTTGCATTAGCGTGTTTAACCTGTGTGTTAATTTTGTTGTCAGACTGTGGAATGGAAGCTATAAATGCACTGTTCAGTGTATGAGCAAGCCATTTCTTTTCCCATTGAGGGAGGTTCTGTTTAACTTTTTGTAATGCTAAACGCTGCTCTTTGGACTGCAGTTTATTAATAAAATCTTTACCTGGTCTACTTTTCAGCCAAGAAATCAAGCCGGGCCAATTCTTAACATCATAGTAGGAAAATAAAGGCATGCCCCAAACATAAAAGTGACTGGCACCAATAATTTTATCACCATAATTAACATTTTTTAGGCGGTGCGTGAGGTTAACAAATTGTTTTTTTGTCTTTAGGTATGAACGGTAGACCTTAGCACCTGAAATTACATTTTTTTGAGTATCCAAGTTGATCGTGACATCAACAGGCTCGTGTAAATTTAAGGCTGTGAACTTATGTGTTGCAGTTAAAGTAAGGTTCTTACTCTGCTGGCTGAATGTTATTTGATTATTAAAGGGATTATTGAGCACCCAGTTCATCTGTAAATTATTGAATTGTTGACTCCATAGTGGAAGCTTGAGGTCTTGAGTTGTGTTAACGGTTTGGAGTTCATTAATCAGGTATTTTTGCCATGTTGTATTATTAAGTGGAATATAGCTTCCTTCACCAAGCGGTAGGATTAATGCATTCACATTAGTTTGTGGTTGTTGTAACCAGGTTAATGACTGTGGTTGATCACTATGTATTGTAAATTGAAGATTAGTACCATTAAGCTTTGCCAGGAACGTTAACTTTTGTTTTGGCCATTGCCACTCAAGTTGGTTAGACGTTTGTTGTGTGATTGCCACTGGCTGAGATGAAATAGTTTTACTATCATTCAGCGTTCCGCCATTGGAGAGTATGAGTGATTTCATATTATAGGTTGATGTCATAGCAAGGGTAGAGGGTTCAATATCGACTTGCCATTGTTGACTTTGCAGGGTTATAGCGTAACTGTTGCTACAAGCTGATAGCCATATTACATTAAATAAGATTTGCAGTTGTTTACGCATGCTACCTCCAGTAAAACACTTAGCTGGAGAATTAAAGCAAATCTGCTATTGAGAATTGTCAAGATTGTGTCAAATTTGCTAAGAATATTAACGATATCCATATCCTTAAATTGTCTACTTGAAAGGGTTCGAGTTGATGTCCTTTCTCGTCAGTTAGTGTTACCTTTGCTTTCGACCTTCTTGTGTATTTTGGTAGGAGAGACATTGAGTTTGCCTGCCAATGCATTTAATGACACAACTCAGCAGCTGTACAGCGAGCTCAATACTGAAGTTCCATCCCATGAAGTTGCCATTGATATGTTGCAGCAATTTGATTCTTCGCAACTTAACCCTGCAAAAATGCATCCTCAAACTCATTTATATGTGTTGGCTGATATACAGGCATTATATCGATTCTATCAATTGTGCGCTCAGCCTGCTGATTTGGCTATGGATAATCCATTGGCTAAAACTGAGTCGTTTATTACTGCGTTATGTTTGCAGCAAGAACTACCGATAAGTTGGTTTGCTTCCGGTACGCTTATTCATCCAGGCGGTGGTAGTTTTGCATTTAGATATTCAAGAGAACATCCTGAACAGTTTAACCAGTTAAAGCCTTATATGCATATTCGAGAGCTTGATAATGACTATTTTACTAATGATCTCGATGATAACCAGCTTCAGGCTTTAACGCGTTCGGCGCAGTGGATTATGGGGCAGCAGTTTTTATGGGTAAAATTTCCCAATGAATATCGTCTTTACCAACATCAGCAATGGCGACCTTTGGTTGACTCTTTAAATCTTGAAATACACCCTATTTCTCAACGAGAAAAGTGTAGTTTTATAGAAGGAAGTATCTGTTGGTTAGAGAAGTCAAGAAATGGAATGTGGTTATATACTGGGTTAACAATTTTAGGAGTGTTGCTTTTAGGTTACATTTTTTTGGTTATTATTACCCGGCACAAATATTATAAAGAACGGCAGTTTATTGTGCAGATGCTTGCTCATGAGTTACGCACGCCAATTACTCGTTTAGCAGGCACAGTAGAAATATTTCGAACACATTTTGATGAACTGCCAGATAATTTGCACCATGCTTTCACTCGACTATGTAAAGACGCTTTACATTTACGTCATTTAGCAGATGCTAGTAAACAATATTTACAATTAGATTATGGTGCAAATTTACAAAAACAATATATTGAGTCATGGCATGTGCTTATGCAAGAAGTTTTAAGTGAATATGAAATTGATCTTGAACTCAAGGATGATAAGCCAGTATGCATTAGTATCTATTGGTTTTCGCTATGTCTTAAAAATTTGGTGGGTAATGCAGTTAAACATGGGAAAGGTCAAGTATTAGTTAAGTCTTACTGTGTAGAAAAACGTCTGGTGATTGTGGTGCAAGACCAAGGTAACTTAAGCTCACGAAAATTGTCTAAGTTTATGAAACCGTTTAATAGTCAGCATGGCGTTGGGCTTGGGTTACACTTGGTGAGTCAAGTAGTGCTAAAAATGGGTGGTAAATTACGTTTACAAGGGCCACCAACAACATTTGTTTTAGAGGTACCCATTAATGAGCCCAATACTACTCATTGTTGAAGATGATATTGATTTGGCCAATGGTTTAATCACTTTTTTGCAGTCTCAAGGATACGCTTGTAAATTCTGTAATTATCTTGATAAGGTGGGTGGACTATGGAAAAAGGCTGATTTAGTTATTCTTGATCGCCAATTCTATGATATAGATACCATTAATCTGTTACCTGATTGGTTGGCAATTAAAGCAATTCCCGTGTTGATACTAACGGCAAAAGTGGATATCAATGAGCGTGTTGCAGGGTTAGATGCGGGGGCAAGAGATTATATTACTAAGCCTTTTTCCTATAATGAATTGTTGGCACGCATCAGAGCAAATTTACGGCCTTTCAATCAGCTTGAGTGGTGTTATCAGTCTCTTAAGTTACTCCCTACTCAACGTAAAGCATTCTGGAATGACATACCACTGGTGTTGACTAAAACAGAGTTTGATTTGTTAGCCTTATTCGTGAGGGCTCCTGGAAGGGTTTATACTCGAGATGAGTTGCTTAATGAAGTATGGGGTTATCAGTACTATCCCACTACGCGCACTGTAGATACACATATATTACAACTGCGAAAAAAAATTCCAGAGATAACTATTGAATCTGTTAGAGGGGTAGGTTATCGGTTATGTATGTAAAGTTTAAACTAGTTGGTGTGGTTGGTTTGATTTTAAGTCATAGTATCTTTGCCGACTGGTTTAATCAACAGACACCACTTACCAAAGCCCACGAGAGTATTCTGCAAGGTGACATGCCTTCTTTTTGGCAAACGATGCATGATGTATGGAATAGTGAAACATTAGACCAATCTGAAAGTTGGTTTAATTTACTTTCTGTCATGTATCAAAGGCAATGTGGTCGAGATTTACCCATCAGACTACCTTTATGGTTAGAGTCTCTGGATATTGCAATTATTCAGCGAGATGAGCCGTTACGACGTTATTATCGGTGGGAAATTGAAGGGTATACCAAGAAGTACATAAGATATATAGAAATAAAAGGAACAAATGCTGACTTAAAGTTGGATAACCAGGTGAGACAACAGAAGCGAAGCTTTTATGGTGAGTCAGAGGAGCAAGTAAAATCAATTTATGGTGGCGTTTACCAAATAACAGTTGCTACTGCTCAAGAGCATTGGCAAGGATCAATTTTACTAGCACCACTACATAATATTCAGTGGATTAATTGGCAGGGGAATAATTGGCAGATAACCGAAGATGTGAATAACAATAAAGTCTCTTTAATATGTCCTCCCCAGGAAATTAAAGCAGTGATAATGAAACCTATAAGCTATGAACTCGTATGGCATCAACGTATTAAGGCACAAGAAAGCTACTCCCTGCCAAAGTTACAACCAGGCCCTTATTGGTACTCAGTATCTTTTATTAATCATCGTTTTCAAGGTGATATTCATATAGAATTGCAGCACCGTATTCTTAAACGATTAAAATAATGTCTTATTTTGGTAAATTAATATACTTATCTGTAAAGAGTATTGCGCTAAAGAGGGACGCCTGTATAACGCCCCCTGGCTTTGATCTGTCACTGGCGTATATCGAAATACCACAGATTTTCATTTAATACATCACGAACTGTTTTTGTAAATTATTTTAGTAATTTAACACATGACGGTTGATTAAGCATTTTTGTAATATAGTCTTGCAAATATGAAAACTGTTTCAAATGTTCAGCTCCATGTGGTAAACCATGTAAGTAGGCTAAGATAGGAATAATAAGTGCGTCGGCTATTGTAAAAATGCTCTGTCCAAAGGTTTTACCTGTTTCGAGTTCATTGTTGAGTTTTGTTAATGTATTAAGAAGTAAAGGTTCAGCTTCTTTGACTTTATCCATTCTTACCTGACCATTTTCCCCTTTTGGGAAGGCAAACTCTAATAAATAGTTATGAATAAGAGGTAGGATAAACTCTCCAGCTAATAAGCTACACCATTGATCATGTAATGCACGCTCATATATATCTTCTGGTTGCATAGGTGTATGAGGAAAAACTTGATCAAGATATCGACAAATAGCAACCGTTTCACACAGCATAAAGTCATTGTGGAATAAAATAGGCACCTTGCCTGCAGGGTGTAGCTTTAAGTGCTGCTCACTTTTAAAAGGAACTTCTTCCCCCTTAATTGTTAGGCCTGCAGTATAATTGAGTCCTTTTTCTTCACACACTAATATAACCGTCTTAACAAATGGGCTAAAGAGTGGGCCATAAATATGCAGTGACTCATTATTCATAGAAAAAGTACCTTCAGTCGTTATTTTTAAGGATATGTTATTGACTGAATACTCCTTGCAAATCAAAATATGATCAAGAACATATTTTGATATTTTATGTTTTGTGGCCGTAATCAAAAATGAAAATATCGTACTTTCAAGTAAATCGTCTTTCAGGTAATAAGTACTTAGCATTCATTACCAAAGTATGATTATTTAGCCATTGGTATATTAGAATGATAGAAAGGGAGTAACCAGTGGGTTGGAACAAAGAACATAAACCACAGGTCCGCGATCAAATTCTAGAAAGTGCAGCTCAGCTTTTTATGAATCGCGGTTTTGACAATGTCAGTATTGATGAAGTGATGCAAAATGCAGGATTAACACGAGGTGCGTTTTATGCACACTTTAAATCCAAATCAGAACTTTATGCTGAAGCGATTCGAGATGCAGCATTAAAAAGTATTCATGCTCAGGAAGATGCGCCTCCTGTTAGCGAAAGAATAGCCAAATATTTAAGTTTGGAGCACAGGAAAGGAGAGTCAATGGCATGCCCTTTAGCATTTTTAGTTTCAGATGTAAGCCAGCAAAATAATACCGTAAGAGATGTTTATACTAAAGTGTTTAAAGGCTTTGTAAAAAAATTGACTGAGTCATCAAAAGAACATATATCCGATCAAGAGGCTTTGAAGTCTGCCGTGCTAATGGTGGGTGGAATGGCGGTTGCCCGTGCACTTAATGATGATACCTTGGCTGAACAGTTATTAACTGCATGTCAACAGGCCATTGATTTATAAATAGCCCAAAATATGAAAAGTAATGTAGAGCAAGACGTTAAAACAGCTGAGTGCTGCTGTGGAGCATGTACAGTAAGTGTGCAGGGAAATCCTGTTATATTAGCCATTTGTCACTGTAAAAACTGTAAAAAAAGAACAGGAAGTGCTTTTTTGGTATATCAGCTTATTTTAATGATGAACAGAGCCTGTTAAAAGAGGGTGATGTTACTATGTACTCTATAAATAAAGAATATACACAACAAAAACGGTATTTTTGTTCACAGTGTGGTACAACATTGTATTGGTTGGTTGAGCAGCTTCCTGGGAAGTTAGGAGTAGCAGGGGGATGTTTTGTTAATGACTCTTTCCCTGAACCAACATATACAGTTGCAAACGAAACAAAATGTGCTTGGTTAACACTACCAAGCAATTGGAAAACATCATTAGTTTAAGATAGGTAATGTAGGTTTAATCAACGAGTAAATGCTGTTTTAGAGCTTCAGATATTGGGTAGCTGCGCTCCTCTGGAAGTTTGTGTTTGGCTTTTGTTAGTTGATTCATACTGATTAACTGATGAATTTCAGTGGCAAGTTCGGTAACGTCTGTGATGGACTGAATCCATTCGTTAACATATAACTGCACTGCTTCCTTGGTTAAGCCAATTTGAATGGCTCTATATGCTTGTGGTTGCAAATGTAGATCACGTTCAGGGTCCCATTGAATTCGAACTGGGGTTACACCTTTGAGCTTTAACCATTCGTTTTTATCTGTGAACTCTTTGGCTTGGTCACTCAATAGGCTGTGAGTAAGCGCCCATTCAAAACCTTCCCGTGTAATATCAATGGCAAGGATACGATTTTGCCCGCTATCTTTTTGACCCCATCCAGACCGATACATCATCCAAAGGAATGAAGGTTTAATCCAGGTCATTCGCTCCATTTTGAATGGAGGAGATACAAACGTACCGTGAGCAATTGCAGCATTGGCAATAGCATGGCTATAAGCCTGGTAAACCCGAATTGTTTTGTCATTATAAAGTGCCCGAATTTGTCGAGTCGGAATATCTACCATTTATTCTCCAATATGTAGCTATTAATATTATTTGTGAAGAGTATAGTATTGACATTTAAATATATCTGCAATAGAGTCTTCGCTCCTTAAATCAATGCTTCTGGAGATCGGCCCCCAGAAGGTTTACTGATTTGGCCGTTGTAAATGTTTATATGTCAACATTGTAAATCGCAAGTTTCTGCCAGAGAACCATCCTTCCTGTTTACTGCTAAAACCCGAGACAAGATTTATCCTTCAAGAGCTTCGGTCAATAAGTATCGGCAAGAACATAAAATAAAAAATACTGATGATCCTGGTGGTGTAGGCGTTGAGACTGTTGAAGAAAAACAGGTCTGTAAGCTGTGTTATCATGCCTTAAAGCAGTTAGAATCATCTAATGGCCCGCTGAGTGCTAAAAACAACTAGACTTCTACCTGCTATTAGTTATCTTTGTAGTTAACAGTTTTCCGGCTGTCCATTAGTTAAAATAAGGTAGGCAGCCAAGGTCATTGTATATAAAAATGATTAAATGACGCGTATATATGCTAGAAAAATAAATTATGAAAGTAGTTATTGTTGGTAATAGTGGCAGCGGTAAAACTTGGCTTGCAAATGAGATAAGTCAAAGTTTGTCTATACCGAAAGTGTCGCTGGATGACTTGTTTTGGCAACAAGGTGGGTATACTCAAAAGCGAGATACTCGGGAAATAAACTACTTAATAAATGAAAGTAAAAAAGAGCTTGCATGGATTGTCGAAGGGGTTTTTGGGGAGCTTGCAAAAGAATATTTAGATATTGCTGATTGTCTAATTTGGCTCGACCTTGAGTGGAATATTTGTAAACAACGTATTCTTAATAGGGCAAGAGAAAATGCTCAAGAGCCTTACTATAAGCAAACAGAGCAATCATTAAATGCTTTGTTACAATGGGCTGAACAGTATTATGAAAGACGAGATCTTCGTTCATATTTAGGTCATAAAAAACTCTTTGAAATGTTTGATCGAAATAAGTACCACTTTCAATCTGAAAATTCGGTTAATAATTTCTTTTTCTACTTCGTGAAAAAATAATTAGCTTTACGGTAATATTACAAAAAAGGTGTTACTAACGATGTTTCAGTGGTTAACTTTAACATACTAGGCTAGCTTATCTAATAGTTAAGCTTAGTGTTATTCATTGCCAAGAAAAGAGTGAATAAAATGGAATACACTATCGTCTATGGTGATATCTTAGAGCAAAATGTTGAGGTGATTGTAAATAGCTGGAACAGAAATATTATTCCTTGGTGGTTACTGCTACCTCAAGGCGTATCCGGTGCAATTAAGAAAAAGGGGGGCTGTCAACCCTTTAAAGAAGTTGCCAAGTTTGGGGCTATTACTTTAGGGGAGGCTAGAGTGACATCTGCAGGTAAGTTACCATTTAAAGCTATTATTCATGTTGCAGGAATTAATATGCTCCGGTTTGCTACTAAATATTCTGTCACTCAATCAGTAAAAAATGTAATGGAAATCGTGAATAAAAAGAATTACTCAAGTGTGGTATTTCCACTTATTGGGGCCGGATCTGGAAACCGTTCAGAAGAGTGGTCTTTAAATATTATGAAAGGTGAGTTAGACAAGGTTGAGTCGAAGGCAAAAGTTATTGTGGTACGTTATTCCGCTAGATAAAATGAAAATAGAGGCAATGGAGCTGTTAATGTGGTCTTTGGACTATAGTGTTGGGTATCTAAAGTGTAATGAAACGAGTGTATGGATCAATAGTCTTATATCGTAGTATAAATTTTTATTTATAAAATGGATCATTAGTATCATATGCACATACATGCGCCAATTGATTCAGAAGGGCGAGATTTACGAGTTGGAGACTGGGTGAGAATTATTACTGCTCCTCCTCTTTCAATAAAAGGTATGCCTGCTGAATCACTAGAAGCATTTTCAAAAGCTATAGGTTACACATTTCAAATAGAAGAGTTCGATGAGTCAGGGTGTTTATACCTTGATATGTATCCAAAAGTTAGTGGCGATTCAATCTTTATTGAACCTTATTGCGTGAGTAGGTTTAGACGTTACAAAAAACTCAGTAAATCCTTTCTAAAAAAACAAGCTGAATTAAATGCTACTCAAGAGCCATCCTTTGAAATGAAGTTTGAGGTTGTTGCTCACCATAATGTAGATTTGGAGGCGCTAGGTCTTAAACTTATTAGTAGTGATGGTTTGACAGGAGGTTTTGCTGTTTGGCCTACACAGCGTCGAATAAGTGGAGCTGTTAGTATTGAGAGTAGCAATAAAAATGCGGTAGCAATACTTGAAAAGATAAAAGTAGAGATAAAAAACAACCACGAAATAGAAGCAGTTTCTGTTTCAGATATACAGCTAAGTGCTAAATCTTGATTAGTAGCAAGTATTCCTTTCTTATACGTGTTCTGTCTTCTATATAGCTCAAACTTTCCTTCACGAAATAGAGATATACTTGAAGTTTTTATAGAAGTAGGTGATGAAAATGGCTGATATCGTTGTTCAACGAGGCTGGGATATTGTTCAAGCTGCAAAAATTGCAAGGCTTTACGATGCGGCATTTGGTTTTAAATTTTCTGGAGCCATTGCAAATAAAGAATCACGTATTCGTATTTTGTCAAAAAGCTTTATTCCTGACTTTTCATATGTAGCAGTGGTTGATCATGAAATTGTTGGCCTAGCTGGCTTTCAGACATACTATGGAGCTCTAACTGGAGGTATGAACTTAAATGTTTTAATGGATGAACTTGGTTTAGCAAGAGGTGTTTGGGCTGCAATTGTACTCAGTTTATTTGAGCGAAAGCCAAAAGCACAAGAGCTTGTTATGGATGGCATTGTGGTAGATAGTCAGTTTCGTGGAAAAGGCATTGGGTCTATGCTATTGGATAAAATAGTTTATCATGCACGTAAAAATGGATATAACTCAGTGAGGTTAGATGTAATAGATAGCAATCCTAGAGCTAAGAGCTTGTATGAGGCT
>NZ_JAGSOY010000057.1 GCF_018837975.1 Zooshikella harenae
TATTTCTATTACTTTAGTAGGTGTTTCTATTCCTACTTTTGCCACAGACCCTATAAGATTTGAAAAGCGCTGTGAAGATGATAGCTTAAGCCCAAGTGCGGCATTTGGCCGAAATGATTGGGCACAAAAATGTAAATATATAAGTCATCGAACTTGGGACTTTAATGTTAATGATGATTATGGTAATCGTCGAGGACGCCCCTTTTATCCAAGTTTTTATGAGCCTAATAACTTTGATCATTGGTTTAAAGCACCTACCACAAAATCTGCAAACTGTGGTAGAGGTGCTGGTGATAAGCATACCAAAATACTCACTTGTTTATCATCTTGTTATACTCCTGATCAAAAATTATTATTCCCTGAAGGTGAGCTTACTATCTATGATGCCTTTAGCCGTCAAGTTAAAAAAATCGTTACACTTGATGATGCAGCAAGTTTAAATAATTTACAATATACAACACGTCCAGTTAATGCATACAGTGAATCTGTTCGAGATGTATTACATGAAATTCTGGTAATCAAAACTCAAAATGGTGGTCAACTTAAAGTTACGCCTAACCATCCACTTTTGGTTTCTTCTGGTCATATGAGAAATGCCGAGAATTTGAAAGTTGGTGATTCACTTATTTCACAAAATGGTACTTTTGATTCTATTGTATCCATTAAAAGTACTGAATTTTTCGGCAAGGTATATAATGTCAGACCTGATTCAAGTGGTGAAAATGGTGTAAGTCTGAATGGTCAAATCGTTATAGCTCAAGGCTTTTTAAGTGGTTCAATGTATTACCAAAACACAGGTGCTTACCATGTTAATCGTTTAGTGCTACGTGATAACTTACCCGAAGATTTACTCTAGTAGTTTACAAAAAATAATATCTTAACGTATCTTATATTTTTGGGTTATTTTATCCTAAAAGAGCATTAATCATCACACCTCGATCCAATAACCGATTATATTGGCTCTTAGTGATTAGTCGTTTAGTTGTCTTCTAAAAATTAGGCTTTGGATATTATTATAGATATTGCTGTTAAAATTATTTGCGAATAGAATTTATGGACAACTTTATTTAGCACAGTTTTATTTTACTAAGTAAACTCATAAAATCTATTCGCCTTTTCTGTTACTGAGGTTTTTATGAAGAAGCTACCATTTGCTATAGTATTGATTGCAGCAAGCATAGGGGCAGTCATTTTTAGCTATTGGTTACCAAATCAATCACACTCAATAGTAACGGCTGTACCTGTTAATAGTATTATTAATAAGCATAAAGAAGAACATACACTAAAAGTAAGTGCTTCTAAAGACCACAAAATTGAAGTCCCTGTTCAAAAATCAGCTGCAGATAATAAAGAGCCACCTCAAAAAGAAGTAAAACCTTGGAGAAAACCATCGACACAATTTCAACCATTTATAGAGTTGATGAATAAACCTTTAGTCAGTGAAGAAGAAAGAGTGAGGTTGCAAGTTTTAATGAATGACTATGCGCTCTTAAATACCAGTCGAGAAATACTATTTCGGACTATTAAACATAATGAACTTGACCTTGTCCGTGAACGAGAGCGTTTAGATGCAGTATTGTATTTAACAACTATCCTTGTTGGTAAATATAACTCTTCACAACAAGAATTGGCGTCGGAACTAGTAATTGAAGTACTCAATAATAGGACTTATCAGGATACTTTATCAACAGATTTAAAAAAGTCATTGGTAGGTGACAAGGTAGAGTTAGGACTTGCATTAGCTGTGTTTCATCCTGAACGCTGGAGTCAATATAAGGAAAGTTATAACCTAGGAGAAAAACATCAAAAATTAGTTCGTTATATTGATGAATTAGCCAAACTAAAATCTGAGCAACTTAAAGATAATGCAGAAAGACTTGCAAATAGATTAAGGACAATCAGTAATTCATAGAGCTATATTTATTATTGTATATCATACATTTGTATTCTTTAAGATAACCTTTATCACTTCAACTGACACTATAGGATTCCTCTAAAAATAGTTTTTTTATAATGGCAAGAAAAAAATACTTTTTTAGAGGTAACCTATAATCATTTTGTATTCTCTGTACAACCTAATGAAGCCTTCAAAGGCCATCACTTTATCAAATATGTAGCACTATACATTTCCCCACACTATTCTTACCCGACAAACTCATTATCCTTACTTTGATCATTTAAAAAATCAAGAAGTGCTTTATTAAAAATTTCAGGTTGATCCATCAAAGATAAATGTCCTGCTTCTTGAATTCGATAAAATGTTGCATTTGGTATAATCCTAGCCGCTGTTTCACCATATTCGACTGAAAATAACTGATCATTTTCTCCCCAAATTATTAGCGTTTCACTCTTAATTTGCTGAAGTGATTCCTCAGGTATTGCAGACACAGCGGAACCCCGACCTTGTGTAAAAGCGTTTTTTCCCCCTTTCTGCTTTAATACCTCAATAGAGTAATAGCCATGATTTGGATCTCTTTTTTCAGGCTTGAATAATAGATAACGTGAAAAGAAACTATTTGCTAAACGAGACGGTGCACTATTCATCCAAAGCATTCCTAGAAAGGGCATAAATGAAGGTTTAGCCCCAAGCGCACCTGCATCAACTAAAACCAGCTTATCAACAAGATCTGGATAATCCAATGCAAACTGGAGTGCTATAGCTCCACCTTGCGATAATCCCACAATATGTGCCTTAGTTATTTTTAATGCTGACAAAAATCCTTTAAGCCACGCAGAAAAGTATGGTCGATCATATGCCCCACTGGGTTTGTCTGACTCACCATAACCCACTATATCAGGAGCAATCACGTGGAATTTTTCTGCAATGGCACTGATTGATGGATACCAAGTAACAGCTCCAGCCCCAGCACCATGTAATAATACTACAGGAAAACCTGCACCAGCAGATATGTATGACGTCATAACCGAGTTAGCAGCAACCCGACCTTGTTGTATTGGTGTTTCAATTTTTTCTATAAGCGCTTCTCGATAATTCAACGTATTCATTTTATCCTTTGCCTGCCATTTGGCTATGTCGGTGTTCTTTATTTAACTAGCAATAAACTTCAAAGTAATTCTATATACTACATCATACTAACTTTTAATACTTGACTAATTATGGGTATAACATTAGATACTTACAATACAACTTATTTCCCATCATACTTTTAGGGAAACAGCCTTAATACTTATCGAGCTACTTTTTTAATATCTCTTTTACCCACCGCCTAAAAAATATTAACTGCTCTTCAGTATGAAAAAAATGCTTTCCATCTTTTAAAACCGTCAAATTACAATTAAAGCGGTTAGAAAATGAAAATATAGTATAAAGTTCACACAACTCATCAGCAGAACCATATAAAATCGCTGTCGGGATATTCCAATTGATAATTGGATGTTCTTTTACATAACAGTAGTAATCCCAATAAAGCGTATGTCCAATAGGTGTAGAGATTTCTTGTTCAGATTGTAGTCTACCTTCAGTAATGCCAAACCACTTCATCATATTGTCAATGATACACTCCATATCAATAATAGGAGAAAGGAATAAACTTTGTTTCAATGCGTAATGATTATATGCCAAAAGACTAAAATATGCGCCTATACTACATGAAAATAAGCTTATATTCCCAGACCTAAGCTGAGCGTAACGCATAATGCTATTAAGGTCTTGGATACAGTTTTGTACTTTGCAAAGATAAGATTCATTTATACGATCACCATGCTCTGGCAAATCAAAACTTAGCACCTGATAACCTGCTTCAACGGCCTCTTCTGCAAATATAACAATTGCATTATCTGCTTTATTCGACTTATCCCCATGTACGGCTATAAATAGTTTTTCTGATACTTCACCCCATAAAATGGCAGGTATATTTCCAACTTTTAATTCTTTTCTTTTCACTGTAAACTACCCGCGGATTAAACTTGAGAACACTCTAGAAAGCTTATGTTTCATCCACTGTGCACGAATTCGCAGCAATAACCTGCCATTGATCATCCTCTCTTTTTTGCCAAACACGAGTAAAACGCAGCATTATATCAGATTGTTCACCAGCAATATCTCCTTGAATATGTGATAAAACTGAGACAACAGCAATACCATGGTGTAGTTTTATTAATTGTTCAGATTGACTTATTGCTTTGATTTTAATATGTCCAGACTTATGTGCTTTTAAGTCATCGTGTTTAGACATCACCTGTCCAAGGTGATTGGTAAAAATAAGGTCATCAGCAAGAAGTTGGTCAAGAATGTGTACATCAGAGTTAAGCATTGCTTGCTTAAGCTGATCTTCTAGTACCAAGATAAATTGGTTGTTTTTATCCATGTCATACCCTTTTATTTTGTACTGCTACCCTTTAACCATTTCACAGCTCAGCTCAATATAGACACAAGGTAGCACATTAAAAAATGTTGATTATAGCCAATCTTCTCATGCCTGGTGACTAGATCATGATTAAATCCTATTTTCACTATACGGCTCTTGTTGCCATAGAGTGATTTGGGCTAAGCTCTAATAAATCCCACAAGTTTCCGTAAAGATCCTCAAATACGGCGACTGTTCCATAATCTTGCTGTATTGGCTCTCGAATAAAGTTGATACCTTCTTTGACCATATTTTCATAATCACGCCAAAAATTATCTGTACTTAAAAATAAAAAAACACGCCCTCCAGCCTGGTTACCAATACACTTAAATTGTTCTGGTTTCGAAGCCTTAGCTAATAGCAATGTCATGCCTTGTGACCCTGGAGGAGAAACAACAACCCAACGTTTGTCTTGTTCAGGTTGATATGTGTCTTCTATTAGCTCAAATTTTAACTTGTTTACATAAAAATCTATGGCTTCATCGTACTCTTTGACAACTAATGCCACATGAATAAGCGCTTGCTTCATGTTGATCCTTATACACGACCGAAATATTGCCTATAGGGCACCTCTAATCGTATCAAGAAAATAAACAAAGACGCTATAGCATTAGTCATGAACTGACGAAATAGAGCGAATACAACTTAATACTTATCAATCCATGCTCTTATACCATTCATAACCATTTCAACTGCAACTGTACCTACATACAAAGCCGTAATCCGCCCAACTATTTCAATATAACGCTCAATTAATGTTTCTCGACGTACTTGCACATAATCGTGGAGTGTTTTAAGCAATACGACAATAGCCACAGATGCAAAGACCGCAACAAGTACGATTACGCATGCCAGAAAGGGGTCATGCCGTTTACCAATAATAACACTGGCACTGATCGTACCAGGCCCAATAAGAACAGGCATTGCAATCGCACCAGAAATATGAGCAGCTTCTCCTTGAAGGATTTCAATTGCAGTCGGTCCTTTAAAAACGAATTGTAACCCTATGATTATAAAAACGAGTCCGCCGAACATCTGAAAAGATGCAAATTCTGCATGAATAATTGTTGAAAATATGACATCACCTAATACAGCAAAACAACAAAAGACTATTCCTGCTATGATTCCTGCTCTTATCAATACTTGCCTGAACTGTGTCTGATCTAATTTTTTCATTGGACCTACTAGATAGACAATTAGTAGAAATGGATTCAGCAGTGCAAGCAACAACATCCCTGATTCAATAATATCCACCATTTTATTTTATACTCTATCCGTTGTGGTTTTCACGAAGTACCATAAGCGTATTGTAGTATAGACTGTATTTCCAGTTGACACGTTTGTTAACATCCGACACTAAGTTTCAGCCTTTCATGACCACTTGAGGCAATTTGTTCAAAAAAAGTACAGGTTAGTTAGGTAGTCTACAAAGCAAAAATTCATCAACACCCTATGAGAAAAGCATGATCGAACAGCTTGAAATACGCCACTTAAAAACGCTTGATGCTTTGTATAAATTCGGAAATATATCTTCTGCAGCAGAATACCTCAACGTTTCTCAGCAGGCTATCAGCTTTCAACTTAAAAAAATTAGAGTAATCCTGAATGATCGGCTATTCGTTAGAACGGGGCATGGAGTAACGCCTACACCTTATGCTAAATTAATTGAACTACATATTTATAAGGTACTCACTCATCTTAATAATATTCCACTTCCTGGTTCGATTATACCCAGTAAAATAGAAAAAACGCTGGTCAAGAAACTAAGAACATCAGCACCCAACGTAAAAATCATCGCCATAAATATTGAAAGTGTGAATTTAACAAAAAAAATGCATTAAGGTGAAATTGATCTGGCATTTACTTCAGAAGAGTATGTACCTACAGGTCTTATTTCTCAAACATTATTCACTGAAAAATACTGTTGTGTTTCTGCCAATAGAGACATCATTTTTGATGATTTTTCACCTGTTAATCAACTTGTTGAATGCGACTTTATTATTACATCGCCTGGAATAGGCAGCCCACCCTAACGCCAAAGGCGACCCATTTATGACATGGCTACTTGATGAAGTTAGTCACCTGTTCTCTGGAAAAATATAAAACTGCTTGTATCAGTTACAAGTTCCTCCTGATAGCCAAGTAGTATCTGTATCACTTACGCTAAAAAACAGTACAGAACTTAACGGCTTAATATGAAAGGTTTCTATGAATATTCAAAGGATAAATCCTAATACACTTTATGATGGCTCCCCTTTTGGTTTGTCTCAAGCGACCATTGATACTCTGAGTGGTCTAGTGTTTGTTTCAGGACAGGTGGACTGGGATACTGACTATGAGTTAAAAAATAGAACAATCGAAGCACAAGCTGAAAATGCATTGAAAAATCTAAGCATTGTATTATCTGCAGCTAACACATCAGTCGATAATATTCTGCAACTACGTGTGTACATTCGGGGCGAACACAGTGAACATTATGGGCAACATTGTGCCTATAATCACTCAGTACCTGGGGACATCCCGTCCAGCACTGACAGGAATAGGTATTGCGTCACTGGCCTCTCCCAGCACGTTGATTGAAATTGAAGCAGTGGCTAGGGTGAAGAACGCCGACAACAAACCCATTGTGTCCTAGTTATCCATGCGTAAAGTGTATCTACTAACAAGTAAATTATACTTTCGTCATTAACAGATACTGTATAAAAGCGCTGGCGGGTGGATTTAAGTGACTTGCTGCATGGGTCACTAAAGAAAAACGTCTAGATAACTCTAGAGGTGTTTTTAATACCGTCAGTTGCTTTGCTTGGATATCATCAGCAATCACCAACCTTGATAAACACCCTATACCTAAACCAGCTTTTACTGATTGTTTAATCGCTTCGTGCCTTGCCAGCTCTAATCCTAGCTTTACCTTGGCGCCAACTCGCCCTATTGCAGCTTCAAAAATGGCTCTTGTACCTGACCCAGGTTCTCTTAAAATCCACTGTTGCTGCTGTATTTCTTTTAACGATAGCTTGCCCTGTTGTGCTAGAGGGTGCTGAGGATGACAAAATACTTCTAGATTATCTTCACGCCAAGGCTGTACAGTCAATCGAGGATGAATAACCGGACCTTCAATTAATCCTATATGAATTTGCCCCTTGTCTACCATATCAATGACGTCATGTGTATTTGCAATTTTAAGATCTAACGTCACCTCATTATAAATAGCAATAAATGATGCAAATAATTTTGGCAATAAATATGATGCAATAGTTTCACTTGCGACCACTCTTAGTGTGCCTGCCATTTCTTTTTGATTTACAGTTTTTAACTTTTCGATAAGCGCTGAGATTTCTCGTACATTTGCTAAAGCATTAATACCAGAATCTGTAATCACTAACTCACGACCAACTCGACTGAACAAAGAGTAGCCTAGTGCTAACTCAAGTTCTTTTAATGCTTGGCTCGCCGCAGACTGACTAATGGCTTGTTCATTAGCGGCAGCAGTCAAACGGCCTAAACGGGCAATGGCTTCAAATAAACGAAGCTGTCTAAGAGAAATACTCATTATCACACCACCAGACACTTATTCGTACATCACACACTCTACATTACATATCATCGATTTTACTTATATATTATATAAAAAACATCCATTATTCTTATGCTTGATAAACTAATACACTGTTCACCTCTATTCCAGAGGTGCAGAAAGTGCAGACGATTATACTATTACCCTTGATCGCCATTAGCGCGATATTGTTAGCCCGTATCCCGCAAATCAGTGCATTAGGCTTAAGTCCTTTACCGCTGGCAATCTTTCTTGGGATTCTGCTGGGCCACCTATGCTCACATGACTCATCCTCCAAAGCTGCACCGTTTTTATCTTTCTGCCAAAAAAAATTATTAAAGCTAGGCATTGTACTGTTTGGATTTAGCTTGAGTATTCAACAAATCATCGCTGTTGGCTGGCAAGCCATATTTTTAGACATAATAATCATTATCACTATCTTTGGCATTGGTGCGTTTATCGGTATTCGGATACTAAAACTGCCCAGAGATGTTGCAATTCTTACTTCGGTTGGTAGTGCAATTTGTGGTGCTGCAGCTATTTTAGCCACAGAAGCAACGCTCAAAGCCAGACAACAACATGTCACCACCGCAATAGCTACTGTCATTCTTTTTGGTACACTGGCGATGATGAGTTATCCAATAATTTATCAATATGTTAGTTTTAATGAGCAAACATTTGGTATTTATATTGGCAGTACGGTACATGAAGTTGCTCAAGCGGTAGCGGCTGGTCAATCGATTAGTGCTGACACTATGCAGACTGCGGTCGTCGTTAAACTTATTCGTGTTATGTTGCTAGCACCTTTTATTTTAATTTTAAGTACACTATTAAGTCGAATCAATAAATCAACTCATGCTACTTCAACAACAATAACTATTCCATGGTTTGTTTTTTGGTTTATTTTAGCTGCCGGGATTAATTCTTATGCAGAATTACCAACAATAATAACTAACACATGCACCTTTTCCAGTCAGCTTCTATTAAGTATTGCTATGGCTGCTTTAGGTTTCCAAACTAATTATAACGCCATTAAATCTATAGGCATCAAACCTATTCTTCTTGCTTCAATTTTATTTGTATTGCTACTATTCGGAGGGTTTTACTTAAACCAGTGGCTACTCTAAAAAGGTGAAGAATGTTATTAATTCACAACCTGCACCACTAACAGAATAAACAAAATAGCCGATAATGCTTGCCAAAATAGAACAGGGTGACGCTCTATTAACGGTTGATCTTGGTATTGTGATATAAGTGACTGATTTGGTGTACACAAGTCAAAATAAAATGCAGAAAAAGATTGATAACGTTTATTTGGATAAGGAGATAAGGCTTTTTTTAACACTAAATCAAACCAAAGAGGAATATCAGGTCTTTTCTCTCTTATGGAATTATAATGCCAAGACTGGTAACTTTTTGGCCTATGGTAAGGAGATTTAACCACATTATATGGTAACTCACCTGCTAGTATTTCATAAATGATTGTCGCGAATGAAAATAAATCTGTCAGATGGCTATATTGGCACTCTAACAAATACTCTGGTGCAATATAATCAGTAGAGCCCAATGGAAATTGTTCAGCATTCATAAACTTTTGGTTGTTTACTTCTGCTAGTCCTTTTACGCCCATCGCCCCTAAGTCAATTATTTTTATTACTCCATTTTTGTCAAACATAATATTATCTGGTTTTAAATCCCTGTGAACCATACATAATCGCTGTAAGGCTCGTAAAGGCTTAATAAGCTGATTGGCTAACGTTCTAACTTGCTCAAGTGAAGGTTTTGGATTATCGTACATCCACTGTCGCAATGTTTGTCCTTCTACATATTCATATAATATGTATTGAAAATGACTGCTTTCAGGGTGAGGTAAGCCTTTTATTAAGTTTGGATGGTTTATCCGTTGGGCAAGCCACTGTTCACAAGCAAAATGTTCAAGATAATGCCCATCTTCAGAAAAATTAGGCGATGGGGCTTTTAAAATACACTTTTTATTATCTTTAAGTGATTTAACTAAGTATAAATGACTGCGAGAACTACTATGAATTACTTCTTGAATCTCATAACAGTCAATTTTCATACCTGGCTTCATTATGGGGGGAATGACTTGCTGCTGCAGTCTATATTGCGTTTCATTAAAATCTATAATCGGAAGCTGATCAACCTGTAATAATAAACAACTTACGTTGTCACCACTTCCCTGCGCTAACGCTAATTGCACAATATTCTTTGCTTGTATTTCTAAGTTATTTTCAATTTTATTGAAACATTGCATTAACAGCTGATCACTTATTACATCATGTACGCCATCTGTGGTGAGTACAAATATATCCCCTTGTTTAACCTCAACCTGTTGATAATCTACCTCTATATGCAATGCAGCTCCCATTGCTTTACTAAGATAACGCTGCTTACCTTGAGATAAACAATGGTCATTAGTCAACTGCTCTATACTTTGTTGACGAATGAGGTATAAACGGGAATCGCCTATATGAAATAAATAAGCCGTTGTTGATTTAATGACAACAGCAGTAAACGTGGTTAAAAAACTGCCTTTAACGGGTTGCTGTTGACTGTGCTGATATAACCAATAGTTTAATGCTGACAGCACTTTAACTGCAGCTGTTTTTACTGGCCAGCTATCAGGCGTACAATAATAATCTTCTATAAACTGAGTCACGGCCAATTGGCTTGCCAGCTGTGCTTTATCACTACAACTGACACCATCGGCTATACAACCTACAATTCCTTTATAATGTCGTTCATTTTTGACTGGGGTTAACGCTGCAAAAGCATCCTCATTTTGAGCTTTATTTCCAGCACAGCTAAAACCACCAACATTAACAACCAACGGTGTACTTTGTTCAAGCAACGTTAATGAACTCCACAGAGCCATCCTCATGTATTTCTGTTATTTGACCTGTAGGCTCATCCATCCATAGTAAAATAATAAATCCTACAAGAGCTGTACCAGAGATTACCATAAAAAATGTTGCATAATCGACAAAGGATAAAACAGTTAAATAGGTTACAGCACCAATATTGCCATAAGCACCTGTCATACCTGCAATTTGACCTGTTAGCCTTCGTTTAATTAAAGGAACTACTGCAAAAACAGCCCCTTCCCCCGACTGAACAAAAAACGAGCAAGTCATTGCAGCAACAACCGCTAACCATAGAGGCCAATGACTATTAACCATAGCCATTAGAAAATAACCTACCACCAGACCCGCTGTCAGCATTAATAGTACAGGCTTTCGTCCAAACCGATCACTTAACCAGCCACCACCAGGCCGAGACATTAAATTCATAAAAGCATAAGCTGATGCGAGCATTCCCGCGATTACTGGACTTAATTGAAAGGTTTCAGCAAAAAAGAGCGGTAACATGGAAATTACTGCCAATTCAGAACCAAACGTTGCAAAATAAAGTATATTTAAAATAGCAACTTGCTTGAATTTATATTGATGCAATGGAGATATGGGCTGAGAAAAAATGGTTTTATTGACTTTCCATGCTTTACGGCAATCGAGAAAGCAAAGAATAACAAGACCAACATACAAGCAAATACTTAGCTCAACTGATAAAATTTTAGCCGCTTCTGGTGAAAGCTTCCAAACCAGCAGTGCTAATGCAGCATATAATGGAACTTTCATCAACATCAGTAAAAACAAATCACCTTTGCTGGTTACTTCTATTGAACCTAGATGTTTTGGTTTAAAATAGGTCGAACCTTTAGGGGTATCTGTAACCTGACGATAAAATATAATACCAAACCCCAAACTGAATACGCCAGTTAACCCTACAGCATAACGCCAACCATCATCACCACCCAATAGTAATGCAAGTGTAGGCAATGTGAAAGCGGCAGCAGCAGAGCCAAAGTTACCCCAACCACCATAAATACCTTCCGCTGTCCCTAGCTCATTATACGGAAACCATTCACTAATCAACCGTATACCAATGACAAAACCAGCACCAATAAAGCCTATTAAAAACCGCGCTATAGCTGCTTGCATAAAATTGTCTGCAATAGCAAAAAGAAAGCAAGGCAACGAACAAAATACCAATAAATAGGCATATACTAAGCGTGGACCATAGCGATCAGTCAACATACCGACAACTATTCTCGCGGGAATTGTGAGTGCAACATTAATAATGAGTAATGTTTTAATTTCTGCAGCTGATATTTCCAGACTCTCAGCAATGGCCATTAATAGAGGCGCATGATTAAACCAAACAAAAAATGTGATAAAAAAAGCCACCCAGCTTAGGTGCAATATTTTCATTTTACCTGAAAAAGAAAATAGTTGAAAACGGTCTAAAGAAGACATATTTGTACCTTGACTCTATCAGCAATAAATAATCATAGCATCCCTAGCACTCAACTTATAACCATTTGGAAGCGTATATTATAAGAACACAGGATATACGGATATTTTTGTTATTGTGCTACCTATTACCAAGGATAGTGCACATAAAAATAAAAAAATTCGTGAAGGGTATAATATAAAAAATAATTAACGTAAAATTTATCATGGATATTTTTTTATCCATACAGCATTACTATAGACTCTAATAGCATATATATTTAAACAAACTTTTGGATTTTCTATACATATTCCTGTTTTTAAATTAAAATGTTGTTTAAACAATGGTGATGCAACGACCAATTGTTCATTAATAGTACCAATTATCCCTCGCGAAATAACATTAGCTTTACCTATAGGATCATAATTTGATACTGCATAAACTTTTTTTATTGTATTCACGTTAAATAGGGCAATTTGCTGATTTTGATAGGATACACAAATTCCAGAATTGGGTGGAATATCATTAAATTCACATAAATAACCCCATGTTTGGTGAGTTTTATTCAACAAACAGTCTGTCATATCATGGTCTATTAAACTTGTTGTTTGTAGTCTACTCATTATTTTTACCTTAATGTTCTATAGCCATGGGTTTTATTTGATCTCTTTCCGTTGAATAGATTAAATTTGAATCGGGCTGATCTGAATTAATAAAATGCCGAAAACGCTTTAGCCTTTCTGGGTTTTCTAAGGTAGTACGCCACTCACATTGGTAGTTTGCAATACAATCAACCATTTCTTGTTCTAATACATCGCAAATACCTAATTTGTCCTCAACCACTACACTGCGTAAATAATCAATACCACCTTCCATATTTTCCAGCCAAACTGAAGTACGTTGCAAGCGATCTGCCGTACGTATATAAAACATTAATATCCGGTCAATATAACAAATTAACGTTTGATTATCTAAATCACTCGCAAACAAAGTGGCATGGCGAGGTCGCATTCCACCGTTACCACCAACATACAAATTCCAACCCTTTTCAGTAGCAATCACGCCAATATCTTTCGATTGGGCCTCAGCACACTCTCGAGTACAACCAGACACTGCCATTTTTATTTTATGCGGCGAGCGTAACCCTTTATAACGATCCTCAATTGCTATAGCCATACTGGTACTGTCTTGCACACCATAACGACACCAGTTTGTACCTACACAAGACTTTACAGTGCGCATGGCTTTACCATAGGCATGCCCTGTTTCAAAACCGGCATCAATGAGTTGTTTCCATATCTCTGGTAACTGATGTAAAGCTGCACCAAATAAATCAATTCGTTGTCCACCAGTAATTTTAGTGTACAAATTAAACTGCTTAGCCACATTGCCAATGGCTATTAATTTATCTGGTGTAATTTCACCTCCAGGTATACGAGGTACCACAGAATAGCTACCATTTTTTTGTAAATTAGCAAGAAAAGCATCATTAGTATCTTGAAGACCCACATGCTCTTTTTTCAAAATATATTCATTCCAATAGGATGAAAGTATCGATGCAACCGTTGGCTTACAAATATCGCAACCTAAACCTTTCCCATACTTTTCAAGCAAACTATCAAATGTTTTAATTTTTTGAATACGAATAATATCAACCAATGCTTGTCTGGTATAACTGAAGTGTTCACATAAGTGATTATTAACAGTTATTCCCTGTTTCGTTAATTCACTATCCATCACTTGTTTAACTAAAGCGGAACAACCACCACAACCAGTGGAGGCTGATGTACTTGATTTAATCGCTGCCATATCGCAACAACCCTGCAGCACAGCTTGTTGGATATCACCTTTAGATACACTATAACAGGTGCAAAGTTGAGCACTTTCGGGTAAAGCATCAACCCCTAATACCGGAGCAGAATTTAAATCGTGTGAAGGAATGAGTAGCTGTTCTGGTGATTGAGGCAAATCAATACCATTAAGATATAACTGCAACAAATTACTATAATCTTCTGTATCACCTACGAGGATAGCTCCCAATAATTTCTTCCCACTGCCGGAAACCACCAACCGTTTATACACTTGCTCAGTTTCATCGCAAAAACTATAGCATTGCGCACCTGTCGTATGTCCATGTGCATCACCAATACTACCCACTTGCACGCCTAACAGTTTTAGCTTGGTGCTCATATCTGCACCCGAAAATTGTTCATTACCGCCAGTAATATGAGATACAGCAACTCTAGCCATTTGATAACCTGGTGCCACTAAACCAAAGATTTTTTTATTCCATAAAGCACATTCGCCAATAGCATAAATATTTGGGTCACTGGTTTGGCAAACATTATTAATGGCAATACCACCTCGCTCACCTATTTCAAGCGCACAACTACGCGCTAACTCATCATAAGGACGAATACCCGCAGAGAAAACAATCATATCTGTTTCTAAATGGCTACCGTCGGTAAACATCATTCGATAACGCGCATTTGTTCCTGTCGAGATATCTTTTGTACTTTTATCTATATGGATGGACACCCCAAGCGCTTCTATTTTACGCTTCAGTAAAGCACTACCACTTTCATCAAGTTGAATGGCCATCAATTGTGGTGCAAATTCCACCACATGAGTTTCTAACCCCAAGTTTTTTAAGGCATTCGCAGCTTCTAAGCCTAATAAACCACCACCGACCACTACACCTATTTTACTGAACTCTGCTGAGACTTTAATACGTTCTAAATCTTCTATGGTACGATAAACTAAACAATGCGGTTGATCATTACCCGCTATTGGTGGAACAAAGGGGTAAGAGCCTGTGGCTAATATGAGCTTATCATACACTTCACATAAACCACTGGTTGTATATACCCGTTTTTTATCTTTATCTATAGCAATTACTTTTTCGTTCAAAATAAAGTTAACGTTATTTTCTTTATAATAATTTTCATCAGTTAACATAAGCTTTTTTACAGGTGTACCTGAAAAAAAACTGCTTAATTGCACTCTATCATAAGCTAGTCTGGGCTCACTGGAAATCGTTGTCATAGTAAACTGACTTACACTAGGCTGAATAAGCATTTGCCTAATAAACTCATGCCCAACCATGCCATTACCAATAATTACAATTTTTTGCAGTTTCATTTTCTTCACCAGCTCGCCAGAAAATTTCAACAAAAACACATCGAGAGACTTACTTTAAATGTATCAGCCACTGCTTCGTTTATTAGTTGAGCAAAGTTAATGCCAGTATATTTTATATGAGTTAGATTCATTACAACCCACAGAATACCTAATCTGTTATTTATCTGCATTCATTGAAGAAACATTGATCAACGGTTCATTTATCACCAAAGTAGTGCATTGTGCGCTAAGACTATGCATAAAACTCAGCCAACACTATATATGCTACAAGATCCTGAAATGATAAAGCGCCTATGAGCGATTGTATATGCTGTAAAAAGTACTCATAAGTTAAACCTGGATTATTCCTTGCAAGCACATTACTAAATATCTTAAGAAGTGAAAGATATAGTTTAATTTAAGTGGATATATATTGTGGATAATCATTGGATTAAAACCACTTGTGCATTCTGTGGTGTAGGTTGTGGTATTGAAGCTCGAGTAAAGAATAATAAAGTGATTGTTAGAGGTGATAAACAGCACCCTGCTAACTTTGGACGCCTTTGTTCCAAAGGTATGGCCTTAGGCGAAACAGTTATTGAACAAGGACGTCTTCTTCAACCACAAATTGAAGGACAAACAACCCATTGGGACACAGCACTAACAACCATAGCTGATACTTTTCAGAATATTATCGACGAATATGGCCCTGAAGCCATTGCTTTCTATTTATCTGGGCAACTATTAACTGAAGATTATTATGTTGCAAACAAATTAATGAAAGGCTTTATTGGAAGCCCTAATATTGATACTAATTCACGACTATGTATGTCATCGAGTGTGGCTGGCCATAAGCGAGCCTTTGGTAGTGATACTGTTCCCGGTTGTTATGAAGACTTAGAAAAAGCAGAGCTTATCATAATAACAGGTTCTAACCTTGCTTGGTGCCACCCAGTCCTATACCAACGTATTTCAGCAGCAAAGCAACTAAATAACACATTAAAGGTTGTTTTAATAGATCCTCGCCGTACCTTTACCACCCAAATAGCTGATTTACATCTAGCGATTCAACCAGGCACTGATGTATTGCTATTCAATGGATTACTTCACTATTTAGAAAAAGTAAACAAGCTTAATTATGAGTTTATTAATAACCACACTGAAGGCTTCACAGCCGCTTTGCATGTTGCAACCACTGAAACCATTGACCATGAGCAGCTAGCAACAATACTTGGTGTATCACCCCATGTCTTGACTCAATTTTACCAATGGTTTGCTGAAATCGATAACGTTGTTACCCTCTATTCGCAAGGTATCAATCAGTCAAGTTGTGGCACAGATAAAGTCAATAGCATTATAAATTGCCATTTAGCTACCGGAAAAATAGGAAAGCCTGGTTGTGGTCCATTTTCACTCACTGGCCAACCAAACGCTATGGGTGGTCGCGAAGTAGGCGGTATGGCCAATACGTTAGCCGCTCATCTAGAGTTCAATAATCCACACCACCATGAATTACTCAGTCAGTTTTGGCAAACACAACGGCTGGTAAAACAACCTGGATTAAAAGCCATCGAATTATTTGATGCTATTGCTACAGGTAAAATAAAAGCGGTTTGGATTATGGCGACTAACCCTGTCGTTAGCTTACCCAATACGAAGTTAGTGGAAACGGCATTACAAGCCTGCCCATTTGTAGTGGTGTCCGATTGTATGATGGAAACAGATACCAATCAGTATGCCAATATACGACTACCAGCGGCTAGTTGGGGTGAAAAATCAGGTACTGTCACTAATTCAGAACGACGGATATCTCGCCAACGATCATTAAAAAAACCTTCAGGCGAAGCGAAACCAGACTGGTGGATTATTACAGAAGTAGCAAAAAAAATGGGATTTAACCAAGCCTTTAACTTCAAAAATGAAGTTGAAATTTTTAAAGAATATGCTCAACTCACTGCCTATAAAAATAATGGTAGTCGCGACCTAGATCTAAGTGCGTTTAAACATTTAACTGATGATGAATACAACAACTTAGCGCCCATACAATGGCCCGTTACTTTTTCTAATCAATTAACGCCTAATCAGTTAACAAAGAATAAACGATTTTTTGATGATGGCCAGTTTTATACACCCTCAAAAAAAGCACAGTTTATTGCTGTTCAGTTTAAGCCTCCAGCATCTAAGGTTAATACAAACTTCCCTTTTATACTCAATACGGGTCGAATTCGTGATCAGTGGCACACCATGACCCGGACATCCTTAGCACCAAGATTAAGCACACATATACCAGAACCCTTTATAAATATTCATCCTGTTGATGCTTACAAACAACAAATTATTAATTTTGAGCTAGCGAGGATAACCAGTTCGCAAGGAACGGTTATTGCTAGAGCTTGTATTTCAGAGGAAGTAAAACCAGGGCAAGTTTTTATGCCTATCCATTGGACACACGTTTTATCGAGTAATGGGCAAATAGGCAAACTCATCAATTCTCATGTTGATCCTCTATCAGGACAACCAGAATCAAAATTCACACCCGTGACCCTATCTCCTTGGAACTACCAATGTGAGGCTATTATTATTACAAAACAAAATATTCAAGTAGAAGAAAAATTTGAATATTGGGTTAAGCAAAATATTAAGAATGGGTATCTCTATCGAGTAGCGAGTCAACAATCCGTTAAAAAAATGCTTAACTTTTTATTAACTCAACTAAATACATTACAAAGCTGTTCCCGCCTAGAATTCTATGATAGTAGTGCGCAACAACATCGTTACAGTTTTATTCAAAACCAGCAACTTCAGGCCTGTTTCTTTATTGTACCTCGACTTAATCAAAACGACTTTACTTGGTTAAATGAGATATTGACAACCAACATTCACGTACATATACAACAGAGCCTGCTGTCAGGTAATGCAATAGATCAGTCAGCCCAAGGCAAAATAATCTGTGCTTGTAAACAAGTTGGTGATAAGACTATTTGTAATGCAATTAACAAGCATCATTTAGAAACTGTCAAAGCCGTGGGTTCAGTCACTCAAGCAGGTAGTGTATGTGGGTCATGTATCCCAGAAATAGAAACACTGTTAGCAACTAGTTCTCACAGCCAATCACTTTAAACGGTGTAATTCATTACTCCTGATAGGTCAGACCAGTCCTGCTAAAAACCCTTCGTTGAGGGTATAATCAATATCTTGAATAATAAGATATCGCATTAGCTTAAAAACACGTTTTCTATTTTCCATACAACTTACGCAACTCAATTTTTGCCTCTTCCAATACTTGTCGCTGCTCAGTATTAAGCTTTTTGCCCGCACGATTAATGTAAAAAACCAACATAGACATGGCGGAACGAAATGGTGTTCCTTTACGTTGCGTACTTTCATCTGCTGATTTTTTAAGCGACATCGCTATTCGTTTGGGGTCATCCCAGGTAAATACCCCTTCTTCAAGCACCAATGCATGACTTTCACGAGTTACCTTTGCGGACCATTTTTTATTCGCCACTAATATTTACCATTACAGTTGTTGACTTTAAATTTTATTCAAGACAACAATTTTCATAGATAGAATACTAATGTTTTTTGCCTATAAATTTATGTAAGTTAACTTCATGTTAGTTTATTGACAACTTTTAGTCGACTGTCAGTTACACTATATAGCCCAGAACAATTGCATATAAAAATAAGCAGAAGACCATCCCTGGTCTCTACTGCTCACGGTGGCCGCAAGGATGCGGCAACTATCTTGACAAACAGCGACCTCCAGGGAGGATTCACGGTGTATTCGAAGGACGTTATGCAGACGTTGGACATAGGTGCTTTAAAATGGCTTTTATAAAGGTAAAGTTATATTCGATTGCCTACTATATAGGCCCTTTGCGAATAATTTTTAAGCTTAGTTATAGTTACATATTTATTACATCCATTATAAGCAACGTTTTGTAAAAACATTCATTATAAATTAACATCCTTTTTTTATAAAGCCAGCTACTTTTCAAGTGATAAAATCCTTTCATTTATTACCACAAGGATGCGATAAATGAGTGATTACATTATTGGTGGATGGACTCAAGACTTAAAAAATCCACCTAACCCTCTTTTTTCCTACACAATGTATGGAATGATTACTAATTTAACATGGTTAACATCTGGCTCACCCACCACGGAACCACCTCCCAGCTGGTGCTGGAGTCCAAAAGAACATCATGCACCAAGCTGCAAAAATGGAAAGGTTTTATGGACATACGGTGGTGGCGGTGCAGGACCAAAAAATATGCCTGCCACCAGTAAAGACGTCAATCAAATCATTAGTGCGGCTAATATAAATGGCTGGCAAGGAGTTGATTTTGATGACGAAAGCCAAATGAATGTTAAAAACATCATCAGTACCATGCAAGATTTGGGTCAAGGCAAAAGCACGAGTTATACACTTCTTGCTGGATGGGATTATAATAACCCAGATAAAAGCTCAGAAGGTAAAATTATCAACGATAACGTCGCTGCACTTGCCAAAGCAAATGTATGTGACCGCTTCAACCTCATGTGTTATGCCGCTGCTATGTGGGATATGCCAACGATAAAAGCCAATGTGCCATCAGCTGTCGATAGAACCATTAAACTGGTTGGCGACTGCAAAAAAGTGGTATTGGCGCTAACACCTGCAGGCCTTAATAGTGAAAACCTGGACTTTTTCTTACAACAAGTCACTAGTAAGCATCTTGGTGGTTTATTTATTTGGGATTACACTGATCTTAGTAATTCTGATTTGAATACAATTACCTCTAGTTTAGATATCAAATAACATAGGTGTAATCTTCTGTGCCAGAAGACAGTGTTTTGTCTCTGGCATTTTCTGATTAATTATCCTCTATATTATTTTTTCCTTTATTACTGTGACAGTACAGTATTCATAGCCCTGTAAGTCACTGTCTAGCCCTTAAAGTATGCCTTATACGCTAAGTCCTTCGAACAGTATTTCCTTGCCCTCACAACCAAAAATCATTATTCTTAGAGAGGTTCTGCAAGCTATAAAAAGTATCAACTCAATGCACTCTCACGTTTAAATGAAAAACATAACAAACGTAAACTTTATTAGTGGGCACCTTGATCTCAGTGAAACTGAGTTCAATGTTCACTATCGTCCTGCTATAGATCAAGCTATTGCACAAAATGAAGCTTTCATCATGGGGGATGCTCATGGGGCTGACGTCCTTGCACAACAATATCTCCTTGATAAAACTGACGCTGTCACGATTTATCATATGCACACGACACCAAGAAATAACTTAGGTTTTAAAACTATTGGAAGTTTCAGCACTGATAGTGAGCGAGATAAACATATGACATTAGCTTCAACTCACGATATTGCTTGGGTTCGCCCAGGAAGAGAACATTCAGGCACCCAAAAAAATCTCAATCGACGTCAAAAATACAATACTAAATAATATCGATATGGAGATGTTATTCATTATCATCGAGAAATGAGCTACTATACCATAACTGTTTTTTATCTAACGGAGTATTCTCAGGTAACAACGGATTGATAAGATTAATTACCCTTCTTTTAGTTAGATTCGCGCGTTTAATCGCTTCCAAATAGAAATCATTAAATAGCCGATCAAGTTCGCCATTAACAATAGATTTATTCAATCCAACCAGAATCGCATTATATAATTTTTTATTTTTTCGGTTAACAAAATAGTAAACGGCTGCTGGATAACGAATCAGTAGATGAGCGTCTACTTGTAAATCTTTGTGACTTTCTAGCTCTGGCCATATTTCAATAACTGATCTTGGAAATGCATCAACTCGGTGAAATAAAACCATATCAAACATTGCTTGGTAATTTGAGGTACTCGTTACAGATAACTGATTAAATTTAAAAATATTGGTATCAGGCCAGTCATGTCCCTGAACGAAAGTAGCGTCAGTGAGTCCTAAAATTGATTTAACTGACGCGAATAGACTTTTATTTTGAGGGTGGATAATACATAGTCTCCAGCCAATCAGCCCTTTGTAAATAGGAATTTTAATGGGTAATAATATCTTTTCACGCTCTCGACTTGTCATCGTCCAAACAACATCTACACCATTATTATTTTGAATCATTCTCATTGCTTGCCCTTGGTGCAAATTTTCTACACTCGCTTTCAGGGCTATCAGTGCACCACTATTTTTGAGTGCTAATTCAAGTAATTGTACTGGATACTCATTACGCGGATCTGCCTTTAAGCTCAATTGTGCGTAAACAGCAATATTGGCAGCTAAACCATTTCCTGGCATTAAAAACCATAATATGAACATGGAAATAAGCTGCAGAAATTTCACCTCAAATATTCCTGAAAGTACCATAACCCACTAAGTATAGATGTGGTAGGCCAAATGGATATTTAAAAACTGTTTCTAATCCTGATAAGTTATGTTCCTTTATGTTGACCCACTGAACAATGAGGTCAAACATATTAAGTATGGATTCGCTAGTTATTATCTTTATTAAAGTATAATAGCTGATCAAACTAAGTTACCATTTAATGCTTCATTCAAAGTGTTTACGCTATATAGCACAACTGAAACATTACTTTCATGCTGTTTCAAAAAGAGCAGTCATTATTATTTTGCTTACACTTCTTCATTCTCACCTACACGCCGAAACGCTTATTCTCACATTAGCAATGAAAGAAAATGCTGAACCATTTTTCTCACAAGACCAAAAAGGTATTTTAAATCTACTATATAAAGAAGCGTTCAAACGTATTGGTAAAGAGGTCATAATACAATCCTTATATGCAAAAAGATCCCTTGTCAGAGCGAATGCTGGTGAAGCGGATGGAGACGCTCTAAGATTAAAAAACATTCATACTCTCTATCCAAACTTAATACGTGTTCCAGAACCCATTTGGGAAGTTCAACTTGCTGCCTTCACTAAAAGCCTCAATATTAAAATTAAGGGTTGGGGTTCGCTTAAAGGATATCGAATAGGCTATTTAAATGGCTGGGCATTTTTTGACCTTCATTTAAACCAGTTTAAGTACGTACATAAATCCGAGTATCTTTCATCATTATTATTGATGCTTGACCGTGATCGAATAGATATTCTTCTTCATAGTAAACTCATAACTCAGCTTTACATAAAAAAAAATGGGCTGACAAGCATCAAAATGCTTCAGCCTGTCCTAAAAAAACAGCCGGCCTACTTATATTTGCATAAAAAACATAAACAGCTTGTTCCTGCTTTAGCCATGGCATTTCACCGAATGAAAACGGATGGAAATTATGAGCAAGCTCAAAAAAAGATGGAGCAACTAATTCAAGACTAAAAAAAGCTTTAGTGATTACAGGACAATTGCATATAAAAATAAGCAGAAGACCATCCCTGGTCTCTACTGCTCACGGTACTCCCAGCAACTGCTTCACAACCCCATTCAAGCACTGCAAATCCACATTGTGCTATACCTCAACCATTAATAAATGAACACCTGTGGTATTTCGATGTATGCCAGAGGTAGACAAAGGCTGGATAATGCACATCGAACTGTTTATCAATAGCAAAATACTTGTCCAGTTTTCGGTTGCCAGATAAATCTTCTAGCCATTACTATCATCGTAAAGAACAAGTCAGGAGCCAAGCAATGCGAGTTACTGACCCTGAGAAAGTAGCCACTTTCTACCAGGCACTCATTGAAAAAGATCCACGTTTTGTGGGCAGCTTCTTTGTTGGGGTCAAGACCACCTCAATATGCTGCATTGCTACCTGTAGAGCCAGAAAACCCAAGCGAGAGAATGTTGAGTTTTACACATCATTTAAAGAGGCCCTCGATGCAGGCTATCGCCCCTGTAAAATCTGTAGACCCACTGAGAATGCAAATGAAGCGCCAGCTCAGGTTCAACAAGCAATGGATATGGTAAGGAATAACCCAAAAGAGAAAATCACGGACTGGCAACTTAAACAACATCAAATCAGTCCAGAAAGCGTACGCCGTTGGTTTAAAAAGCACTACGGGATGACCTTTCAAGCGTTTCAACGCATGTACCGTATTAATAATGCCTTAGAAGAACTCAAGACGGGCAAAACTGCCACAGCAACGGCTTATGAAGCAGGTTATGACTCCTTAAGTGGCTTTGGCTATACCTATAAAAAAATTATTGGAAAATCACCTAAAAACAGTACCGCTATGCAAAATAATGTCATTGTCATTAATCGTTTTACCACACCTCTTGGTCCCATGTTTGTCTGTGCGACAGATCAGGGCGTGTGTTTACTTGAGTTTGTTGATCGCCGTATGTTAGAAACAGAGTTTAAAGACCTGCAACGCTTAAAAAAAGCAAATATTATTGCAGGTGAAAATAACTACACAAAGCAAGCCCAGCAAGAAATTAATGAATATTTTACTGGGAAAAGACAACAGTTTGAGGTCAAACTGGATACACCTGGCACAGCATTCCAACAGTCCGTATGGCAATGCTTAAAAACGATTCCCTATGGTCAAACCGCCAGTTATCAGCAACAAGCTGAAAAATTAAATAATCCTAAAGCGATTCGGGCTGTTGCTTCAGCCAATGGTCATAATCGAATTGCCATCATCATTCCTTGCCACCGAGTGATTGGCAAAGATGGCAAACTAGTAGGATATGCAGGGGGATTAGAACGAAAACGCTGGTTATTAGCGCATGAAAAACAGTATGCAAATACCTAATGCTACAGAGAAGGCTAGATAGCCTTCTCTGTAGGTTTACTTGCTAAGGTTTCAGTATTACAGGCTCTTTTTAGGGTCTAATGTTTCTACTTCATCAAACCCCAGTTTTTGCCATTGTCCCTTCACTTTTTTCAAGTCACCCACCACAACCCAAATCATCTCTTGAGGATGTAAGAATTGTTGGGTCACTTGTTGTACCGCTTTTAATGGCACACGCTGAACTTGTTGGTCAAACTGGTGTAACTCATCCAAAGGCTTGTCTTTTTGGATCTGCCCAACCATCAAACTCAATACTGCATCATTCGTCTGCAACTCACCAGCCCGGCTACGTAACCAGTTTTGCTTTATTTTATCTAACTCTGATTGTGTGGCAGGTTTCTTACCAAGATAGCCTTTAATTTCCTTTTGAATTTCCTTCAATGCAGGGATGGTCTTATCAGTTTGTACAGAAGTTACCATCATCAAAGGGGACTGTCCTTCTGCTTCCTGCAGATAACTATAAGCACCATAAGACCAGTGTTTATCTTCACGCAAATTGGTGTTTAATCGAGCACTGAATTGTCCACCAAAAATATCATTCATGATACGTAGCGGTATTTCACTCTTATCATTTATAGACATTAACTGTCCTATATAAATAACAGATTGATCCGCGTCAGGCTTATCAATTAAATACAACTTACGTTGTTTAGTGGGTTGAACTTGAGGAATTTGCTTTTGTGGCAACACCTGCTCAGGTTTCTGCCACTTTGCAAACTGCCGCTCTAATGTTGTTTTTAACTCCGCTTCTGAGATATCACCCACCACAACCAACTGGCTGTTATCTGGTCTGATCCAGGTTTGGTGAAACTGTTTTAATTGAGCGGGTGTTACCTTTTTAATATCATCCTCTCGGCCACTTGCGGTCCAAGGTGTACTATAAGGATGCTGTTTGCCATACAACAGCTCAGGCAAAATACGCATGGCCATACTATGGGGCTCTGCTTTTTCCTGAGCAATACGGTCCAACCAATTGGACTGTTTACGCTTAAAATCTTCCTGATTAAATGCCGGATTTTGCAATACATCCAGCGCAACCGCCAAGCTAGGCTCAAACTGATCACGTATTGCACTTAGCTGAAAGACTGAGGTATCAATACCCGTATATGAATAAAATGAAGCACCTAATTCATCCAACTCATTCTCAAGCGCTATAACAGATCGCTGCTCAGTACCCTCTCGCATCATTGCCAAGGTTAAATCAGCGATTCCTGAAGGTAGTCCTTGCTCTGCCGCCAAACCAGCATCAAATAACCAGGCCATACTCAGTGTTGGCGTCCCAGGACGTTGGGCCAGTGAAACCTGGATACCATTGTCTAGCGCAAAGGTCTTAAATTCTGGCAACAAAACAGGCTTAATTTTCCCGACTTTAGGTAATGCAGAACGGTCTGCACCGATTTTAGCATGCTTATACTCAGGGAATGGTGTCACCGTGACGACTAACTTGCCTTTATCCAACCATTGGCGGGCAGTTTGCTGTAAAGCCTCAGGATCAATCGTTGCTTGATAGTGCAAGCGATCATAATAAGCTGTTGGTTTTTGTGTATAAAATTCATTTTCAGCCAGGACATCAGATTTACCACCAAAACCACCAACTCTTTCAGTGTTTTCTATAAAACCTGCAACCTGGCTGTTAATCACGCGTTGTAAATCTTGTTTAGCAGGCAACTGTTGCTTAATATTATCCAGTTCTTCCTGAATAACAGACTCAATCTGCTGGGTATCTACTCCTGGCTTGGCATCGGCAATAATGACAAACTGGCCACCTAATAAACGAGCATAGCTAAATGCAGTAACGCTGGATGCTAACTGCTCTTTTTGTACTAAGCGCTGATACAATGGTGACTGTTTACCACCCCCTAATAAGGTAGCAACTAAATCAAGTTGGCGTTCTGTATCAGTATCTCTGGCAGGAATGTTCCACACCATCGCAACCCGTGCCTGTGGTACACGATCCTGAATGGTATAACGCTTAGTATCCGTTAATTTCGCCACCCACTGCTCTGGTTTAGCGAGTGGAGGACCGGCAGGAATATCACCAAAATATTGACTGACTTTTGCTTTAGCCGTCGCAATATCAATATCCCCTGCCAACACCAAAACCGCATTCGAAGGGCCGTAATAGTGCTTAAACCACGTTTTCACATCGTCCAGTGAGGCCGCATTTAAGTCTTCCATTGAACCAATAGTATCCCAGGAATAAGGGTGCCCCTCTGGATAACCGGCAGTAAACAATAAATCCCACATTTTGCCATAAGGGCTGTTATCACCTTGACGTTTTTCGTTTTGCACAACACCCCGTTGCTCATCCAATTTCGCCTGGCTAATGCTTCCTAAGAAATGCCCCATGCGGTCCGATTCCATCCACAATGCCATATCTAACGCATTGGTTGGTACGGTTTCAAAATAATTGGTTCGATCTGAATTTGTCGTTCCATTTTGCATTGTCGCGCCGGCCTTTTCAAAAGGCTCAAAAAACTCACCTTGGTAATGCTCAGAACCTTGGAACATCAAATGTTCAAATAAATGTGCAAACCCGGTTTTACCAAGCCTTTCGTCTTTTGAACCCACTTTATACCAAAGATTCACCGCAACGACGGGCGCTTTATGGTCTTCATGAACAATGACCGTTAAGCCATTAGGTAAGGTAAACTTTTCATATTCAAGCTGTGGTAAACTCGACAGTAGATCAGGCTGTTGTTGACCTACGGGTGATAATGATTGACAGCCTTGCAATAAAGCAGCAGTTACAGCAATAGAGAGAATAGAGCGACGTAGCCGCAACTTCATAAATTACTCCTTGTCTTTCAACAAACATACCCTTAAATGGGTTTAATTGGGTCTTATAGCCCACACATAAAGCAAAACGAAACGTATGTTTCCCTTAGTTAAGCATGTTGTTGCACAACTAAGGGCAATATACCCTTCACGAATCATTTTTAGGGTTTGTTGTCAGCGTTCTTCAACACCAAGGATGGTGTGAATGCAGTTATGCAGGAGCATTTAACTGCCACCCCAGTCACTTATTAATATAAGCTCCTGGGGCTTCATCATTTGACGGCCGCACCCTTGTGCCCTAGGGGTATAAAAACCCTTCGTTATGGGTATAACGTATGAACACACAAACTATTTTGAAAGTTGTCTAGGTTGGTTTATTTAACACTGAAAAAGTTCACAGGAACAGTCAATTAAATATATTTAATAAATTACTCTCCATTTGCCAAAAAGATACATTTAGCTTATTGACTCAAATTGCTAGCACAGCTTAGCCCCATTGGGCACCGCTTGCTCTGGCGAGGTAATGACAACGGCACCATCTTCACGCTGAAAGCCCGTCAATAAAAACTCTGAGCGCATTGGCCCAATTTGTTTTACTGGAAAGTTAACTACACCCACTACTTGACGCCCCATCAACGTCTCTGGCGTATAAAGTTCAGTTATTTGTGCACTGGATTTACGAACCCCAAATTCAGGCCCAAAGTCTACATGAATAATATACGCAGGCTTTCGCGCTTCAGGAAATGGCTGCACTTCCACGACCGTTCCAACCCTTAATTCAACCTTTGCAAAGTCGTCCCAAGATATTGTTTCAGACATTTGTTTTTATTTCCTTTGTTATGCAGTAATTTATCCTGCTTATCCAATGATGGTTTGTATTAAACAATACACATTATACCTACTCATATTACTTTTTATATGGAGCTTTCATCCTGCTACAGTCACAGCAAAGGATATAAAATAGTGTGGAATGAATAAACGATATATACTGTAGTGCAGTAGAAAAAACACTGCTTTCATGACATTATAGAGACATATAGGCTTAGTCTATATATGAGCACTTTATTAGTTGGAGTATTCGATGAAACCAGGCGCAACCGGTATTCGCCGTCTTATCAACGCAACCCGATTTTCATATCAGGGATTGATCGCTGCCTGGCGTAATGAAGCGGCAATACGACAAGAAATTGTACTGATTCTGGTGCTTACACCTATTGCTATTTGGCTTGATGTCACCCTGGTGGAACGTGTTCTACTGATTGGCAGTTTACTTTTATTGTTAATTGTCGAATTACTCAACTCAGCCATCGAAACGGTTGTTGACCGTATTGGCTCTGAGTATCACGAACTGAGTGGGCGGGCAAAAGATACTGGATCAGCAGCCGTGCTGATTACACTCATACTGGTGTCTATAACCTGGGGTTTGATTTTATTCAACGTCGTTTTTTAATTTCCATTAATTTACTTATCAAAAATAACTTAGCGACGAGAAATATGAGCGTACAAGCTACGAGTACGCCCATACTGTTAATCCCATACCGTAAATCAGTGCTGCACGCTGTTATTAAAAAGATCAATCGTTTCTTCAATTTCTTGTGTCGTGGATTTCGCCAACACCTGTTCAGCTAACTGTCGTGCTTCACTGTAGTGAATACTTCGTATTATTTTTTTTATTCGAGGAATACTACTGGCTGTCATAGAAAACTCATCCAACCCCATACCCAAAAGCACTGCCGTTGCTTGTTCATCCCCAGCAAATTCACCACACATCCCTGTCCACTTACCTTCAACATGCGAGGCATCAATTACCTGTTTTATGAGTGTCAAGACAGCAGGCGTCATTGGATTGTAAAGCTTTGAAATTAATTCATTGCCTCGATCAATGGCAAGGGTATATTGGGTTAAATCATTAGTACCAATGCTAAAAAAATCCACTTCTTTTGCAAGCAGATGGGCAATGCATGCGGCAGCAGGCGTTTCAACCATAACTCCCACTTCAAGATGTTCATCAAAAGCAGTGCCAGTTTCACGCAATGATTGCTTTAAATCTGTAATAATAATTTTTAATTTACGAATTTCTTCAACAGAAATAATCATTGGAAACATGATGCGTACTTTACCAAACGCAGATGCTCTTAAAATGGCGCGTAACTGCGTTGTTAAAATCTCTTCCCGATCAAAGCAAATACGAATAGCACGCCATCCTAAAAATGGATTCATTTCCTTAGGCAAATCTAAATAGGGTAAATCTTTATCCCCACCGATATCCATTGTGCGGATAATGACGGGATGCCCTGACATTGCTTCAACAGCCCGTTTATAGGCTTTAAACTGTTCCTCTTCGTCAGGCAATGCGTGACGATCCATAAATAAAAATTCGGTACGATACAGACCAACGCCCTCAGCACCATTACGCATAGCACTTTCACAATCCTTTACCATACCAATATTGGCACACAACTCTACATCACAACCATCCAACGTCGTTGCAGCCAACGTTTTGAGAGCCGCTAGTTCTGCCTGTTCTGCAACAAACTGTGATCGTGCATGCTCAAATTGTGACTGTTCTTTAGCGGAAGGATTTATCACAATGGTGTTATTAACAGCATTCAACAAAACAGTATCACCATTTTGTACCTGTTCAGTGATACCCTGAGTCCCCACAATAGCGGGTAACTCCAATGAACGCGCCATAATAGAAGTATGAGAGGTTCTTCCCCCCATATCAGTAATAAACCCAAGCACTTTGTCCAAATCCATCAGGGCTGTTGCTGACGGGGTCAAGTCCTTAGTAACAACGATAACCTCTTCATCAAGAGTCGATAAATTAACAATATCTAAACCCAACGCGTTTTTTAACAACCGCTGACCAATATCATGAAAATCTGTTACCCGTTCACGGAGATACGGATCTTCAAGCTGTGATAAAAGGGTTATGTTTTGTTCAACCAT
>NZ_JAGSOY010000058.1 GCF_018837975.1 Zooshikella harenae
TACTACCCCCCAACCACTTCATCCATCCAGGCTACTGAATTGAATGATGTACCCATAAAAATATTTTCAGTAAAAAAGATTGAAAATGGAAACGTTCTAGTAAAATGGAGCTATTCGATAGACTGTAAAGCATGTTCATATAAATGTACTAAATTCAAATTTAACGACAGGAGTTGACAGTTGGTATCGGATTAATCGTCAAGCCACTGCTAGTCAGATTAGAACTGTTACCTAGCCAGTCAGCTTACTGAATGGCAGTGTCTAAAGCTTACAAAGAAACTGTGGTTTTACGGGTGTTTTTTATTAATAGTTAAAAAAATATTATTTTAAGCGTGTTAATACTAATGATAAAGAGAAAATTATTTTATTTGGCATTAATGATTGGTTGTGCTGAAGCTAAAACTCCAAATGCATCAGAAATATGTAGAGAAAATTACAAAGATCCTGATGGTGATATTGGCTTTTATATAGGTGAGTGCAACGATTCAGTTCCGTTTGGTCAAGGAGTGATTGAATACTCAGATGGCGATACCTACGCTGGCGCTTATAAATCTGGTTACCGACATGGATACGGAGTATATACATGGCCTAGTGGAGATAGATATGTTGGTTATTGGAATTATGATAACAAGCATGGCAAGGGTACATACTATTTTGAAGATGGAACAATTATGAGTGGAGAGTTTAAGGACGACAAATTATGGCAGGGGTGGATTTACATGAGAGATAAGCCTGCTTGTAGAGTAGATGAAGGTAGTTCCAAGTGCGTGAATATACACTAAAACTTACTTTAGTGTGGGGCAAAATTTAATCAGGAAAGAGTAAGGTGAAGTTATGCGTGAAATTTTAACAGGAATAGCATTCTTTTTGACATTATGGGCAATGTACAAACTGCTATTCAGCGACAAAGACGAACTTATTGAATGCATAAAGTTTTGGTTTACTCCCGATATAATTAGCATGTTTCGCGGAAATTATTGGGAAGATCATTGGGCAGAATTTAAAATATTTATTTGGTTAGGTAGTGCGACGGTAGTCGCTTATGGCGTGTATCATTTATAAATCCATATCTGCGTCATAGAGAAATGTACACGCTCTCAATTAAGTAAGAGCAGATGTCTAACTAGTCACTTTTGGTTAACTACTCCACCAAAATAGCCAATAACTCCGCTGGATGGTGCATTTGTCGAATAGCGTGAGACCTGAAGAGTTGATAAAATCAAGACAGTTTAAAGTTTCCTAATAAATGAAAAAACGTTGAGTAGTGTTAAGTGAGAAATATGAAGAAATATATCGTTGCATTATTAACTATGTTAACAGTGTCTAATGCTTATTCAATTGGTCATGTCAGCAAAGCAAAAGTTACTCAAATACGAGTAGATGGAAACGGAAGAGTTATGGTTTATTTCAACAAACCTATAGAAGGAACTCCAGCCACATGCGTGCATAATGCTTATAAGAACGCATTAGGAGTTGATGCAGGAACTGAGGGTGGGAAAGCTGTATTAACTAAAGCTAGTGGATCACTGGTAACTGCTTATGGGCTTGGTGTATGTGGTATTTATGGAGGAAATACCATAGAAACATGGAACTATGGACATATTCTTTAATATCTGACTCAAATAAGAGAAGAGTTGGTTTATGAGCCAACTCATTAAGTGCTCTATAACCCAAAAAATAGTCGATCCCCCTAATTACCAGCTATTTTTCTAAGGAGAGGTTGACGGAGAGGAGGCGTACTGAGAATACAACGGTTTATGAGCTGAAAGTTTTTGTGTCTGAATCTAGTTAAGAGGTTTAACCCTGCTAGTCTGCTAAGGTTAAACCTGCTGAGCTTAAACAACAAGATTTTCAATCTATTTCAAAAAAATTATATCTTCGTGCAATGTTTTTTTTTACGTCAGTCTTTTTTTGCAGTACAAAAGTAACCGTTGCTAGGCTGGTATGGTCTGCGTCTTTTGGTGCGTTAAACCAAAAGTGTTGTACTACAAGCTGTGTATTATTACCCTTGGTATCTTAATGAAAACCAAAGGTAGTTAAGACTATGCCTCAAAAATCCATTCTAATAACAGGGTGTTCGTCGGGAATTGGTCTACATGCAGCGCATACGTTGAAAGAACGTGGATATCGTGTTTTCGCAACCGCAAGAAAGCAAGTCGATGTTGATGCACTCATTGACAAAGGACTGGAGAGTATTAGGCTCGATCTAGATGAGCAACATTCGATCGAACAAGCACTTGAGGAAATTCTGCAACGAACCAGTGGTACCCTAGACTTTTTATTTAACAATGGCGCTTACGGCCAACCAGGTGCAATTGAAGACTTACCAACAGAGGTATTACGCCAACAGTTTGAATCAAATGTCTTTGGCTGGCATCACCTAACACGAAAAGTACTTAAGGTTATGCGTCAACAAGGCCATGGCAGGATTGTTCAAAACAGTTCAGTTTTGGGGATTGTTTGTATGCCTTATCGAGGTGCCTATAACGCGTCAAAATTCGCAATTGAAGGGTTAACAGATACACTTCGTCTTGAATTGAAAGGCTCACCCATAGAGATTTCACTGATTGAGCCAGGACCAATTATTTCTCAGTTTCGAGCCAATGCTGCGGCAAAGTTTAAGCAAAATATTGATTGGCAAACGAGTAAACACTTTGAAAGCTATAAAGCTCAACTTGATCGACTGGAAAAGGCCGAAGTAACGACACCATTTACTTTGGGTCCCGAGGAGGTGACCGCAAAGCTTATACATGCGTTAGAAAGCAAAAACCCTAAAGCTCGTTACCGAGTGACTTTTCCAACCCATTTATTTGCCTTATTAAAAAGGCTGTTAACCACACATGTTCTAGATCGATTATTAGTTAAAGGGTAAAATTTACGTCTACCAAAAGCATTGTGACAGCCCGTTACTGCTGACAGGCTAATTATCATCCCAACTCTTTTGGTGCTTGGTAACCTAGACTCATCATCGACGACTATGACTGTACGTTTTCATGATTAATCGATTATAGAAGTCACTCGAGGTGATTATGAGGTATTAAAAATATACTTTACAAATACTTAAGGAGAATATCTTCCATCATTGACTTACCAATCTTACCAGGTGTGTTTTTTAACATATCAATCCCTGTTTGCAATAGCTCAACAGCCGTAGGATTAGAGCGCAAATTAAAGGCAAAAAAATCTTTGTATACACCCAGTACTTTTACTACCTCAAAATCTGCTCTATCATATCCATGCTTACGTAGAATCCACCAAGCAGAATGATCAGAGTATGCCCACATATCAATCCGACCTTTTGACAGCATATGAGCAAGGTGATCAGGTAACCTTGCAAATCTAAACCTATCCTCACTAATGCCAGACTTAGATGCCAACAAAAAACTAATATCATCACGAATTGCACCAATTACCCACTTATTTAAATCATAATTATTGATAGTAATATTGGATGTTTTTTTCGCGATCAATACATTCTTTGCCTCAACAAAAGGTCCCGCCCATAAGAAAAGTGCTTCCCTTTCTTTATTTTTAGCAATCGTAAATAGCACAGTATCTTTTTTTTCTTTGGTCATTTTATAGGCTCTAGCCCAAGGTAACACTCTTATATCACTACGATGAACAGGGCAATCAACCATTTTTGAGGAAGCTATTAGTACATCAACACCTATACCTACTAGTTTGTCATTTGAAATATAATTGTAGGGAGGGTATTCTTCAGTGATATAATGCATTTTTTTTAATGGGCATCCGAAGCACAAATTACATGATAAGAGTAATATAAGGAACTTTTTTCCATTAATCATGCTGTTGCCCTAAATTGACCTTCTGCATATATCCATCGAAAATAATTTTTATATGCACCCTTATAGCTTGACTATTCAAGAAAGTAGAAATTCAGATGAAAAAATAATTAACAACCTTATTCCTACAGTCATTTATTATATTAATTTTAGCCGTAGATATTCCCCAACAACATCTTGATTATAGATGAGTGATAGCCTATTCCGCGAATAGTTTTAAAAACCCAAAAAGAACAATTACTCCACATCCCAACACATATACCCATAATGAAGGGGGTTAGGGGCTAGCCTGATCAGGGCAATTGCATATAAAAATAGTTCGTGATAAATATAGATAACGATGATCGTAGATCAAGCTATTAATGAGTATGAAAAGTTTATTTTTTCTCCTGGTCCTCCAGAGCGGATTATCAAGATTGCTGGAGAGGATATAGCAAATATTGTAGACAAATGTACCAATAAAATTATTTATTATACAGAGCAACTGAAGGGTATCTCTTGTTAAAATATGAACAGATAGGTTAATGGCTCATACACAGTCTAAAAATCAACCGATAGCCCTACTTATCTACGAGAAGTTATTAATTAACCAGTTTCCGTATAGCCCAACATTCATGGGCCTCTCAAAATCATCAACAGAGTTATCCACCATTTATGTGGATAACTCATTGATTTAACAAAAACAAATCCTATCCATGCTAATGAGTTCAGTTAATTATTCGACTCCCCCCATTAGCAAAGCTTGAAAAGCCTGGCTATTATCTTTTAACTTTGTATATTCACCCTGATCAACGACATGTCCTTTCTCCATAACTAACACATAATCAAAAGCCGATGTCTGTTCTATTCGTCCCAGTATCCAACATACCCCTTGGCCTTTCATCCGTTTTAAGACACAGTGAATGATATGCCGCTCAGCACCAAGGTCTAGTACACTGGTGGCTTGGTTAACAATTAGAAAACTTGGTTTTTTCAGTAATGCTCGAACAAGTGCCAGCTTTTGTCGTGTTGCCACTGATAAACGAGAACCCGAAGTACCTACAGAAAAATCCAGTCCGTAACACATAATTTGTGTACGCAGCTCATACTCCCTCACCAGCTCATCAATACGCTGACTGATTTCTGTTTGAGCACGCGCCTGTCCGTAAACAATTTTGCCAAATAAAATATTTTCCTGCAGCGTTAGCGCAGCATTATATTCATTTGCATCATACAACTGTAAATCATGTGCTTCCTTTTGCAGTGCAAGAAATAGCTTTTTGCGCACCAACAATAATTTGGTTTTTCGGCTTTCCGTTAGTAGTCCCAAACGATGACGTGCTGGCACTAGTTGAAATAATAAGACTAACAGCATTTCCTGTTGCGCTAAGGGCAACTTCATCAATGAATCCAAACTGGTTTTTGTTAGCAATTGCTTATATTCAGGTAATTCTTCTGATTTAATGAAACTAAAACGCTCAAACAAGTCACTACCAGGTTCCACATCGGCGAACAATTCCACCATGATTTTTGCCAGCTCATACCCAACACGGAGCGCTTCCCCCATTAAATCAACTTCTTTTAAAGACTGATGAATCAAGGGATGACGAGCCAGTTTGTTAAAATCCAAAGAAATAGTGCGTGATGAACCAAATAAGAGGTTTTCCGCCACAGACAGATTCTCGTTGTATTTATCCCAATCAAAAAACTCAACTAAATCATCCATCTCAGCAGCATGGAGAGAAGCTCGCAGCGCATGGCGCAACTCAAGTACCTCAGCAGCTAAATCAGGGTCTCGCTCAGGATCAATATAACTCTGCAAACCATAGTGATAGACATCATCTTGTAGCTGAACTTCTGCCAGCAGCTCCATAACATCATTTTCAACCTGGTACTGACAGCTTGTGTTCTCAGAAGCAAATTCAGGGTCTACGCCATAATAAAGGTTTTCCCGGATTGTACCGGCGAAAAAATGTGCATGAGCACCAACATACGCCACATGCTTACTTAGCGTGCGCTCATTGAGCAGTTGAATATTTTGACCCGCAAGCTCTATACGACCAGTTTTCGGTTGTAACAGGCGGGATAACAACTTAGCCAATTCTGTTTTACCACTGCCTTCAGGTCCAACAATGGCCGTATGTTGTTGTGGCAGTAACTCAATACTGAGATTATTGACAATGTTGACATTACTGTACTCAGCATAACTGACATTACGTGCAGTCAAAGAAAGTTGCTCAACTGGTAACAACTCTGCTTTCCCTGTTTGTAACGCCTCAGGTAATAAGCCTTCAGGATGAAACTGCTCTATAATTTGTTCATATTTTATTCGCACATCTTCTTTCGTTTGATAGAACTTCAACAGCTCCTTCCAGGGCGCATCTAAGTCCTGATACGCAGAGAGCACAGCAATTAAAGCCCCTAACGATAACTCCCCCTTAATGACGTAATAACCACCGGCAGAGTAAAAGAAAAAGGGCGTGACTTTTGACAAGAAGTTATTCAGAAATTTAATAAAAAACTTCAGCTTGTAGATACGCAAACGAATCATAAAGATATGTTGCACACGCTCAAGTACATTACTTCGTTCCCGTTCCGCAACCCCAAAAGCATGGATCTCCTGAATTCCAGCAATACTGTCACCCACCCGATCACCTAAACGTCGTGCCGCAAGTACTCGTTGCTTACCTAACTGATTTACTTTGGCTTGTAATTTGGGAATTACCCACATTTGAAAAGGGTATAATGCAACAGCTGCCACCCCTAACAGTGCATCCTGGTTAAAAATAAAGAACAAATACGTTAACAATAATCCGCCTTGAAAGGCGGGTAGGGCAAAAGCCTCACCAATAAAACCTCCCAACGGTTCAGTTTCAGCCGTGACGATGGGAATAATTTCACCTTGTGAGACTTTTTTAAAATGTGGAATAGGGAAACGTAAAATACGACTGAAGAGTTCAAGGCGCAGGTCTCGCAACATGCGTTCACCAACTATACCGCGATAAACATTCAATACATACTTAATCGCCCCATTGATCACCACTAATAGCAAAAATAACCCACTTAAAAAAAACAAATAATCAAACTGGTCTAGCGGATATCCCATAATAGTATCAGGAATATTTTTGCCATTAATTGCACTATTAATAATATGCTTAGGAACCTCTAATGAGGCATAGACAATAGGAAAAGAAACCAACGTTAACAACAGAATGAGAACTTGATCCTTCAGGGTGTGCTTGAGAATGTAACGATAAATTGATGGCTCCATGCGATACCCATTCAAGGTAAAAAAAGAGAGATCTTGTTATGTTATACCTTTCATGATGGGTATAACTATACCAGTAGCAGGCTAGCTCAATTTATTTAAAAAATGCTTACGTCACTGCTAATGGCCAACACTTGACTTATAAACCACCTAATACGAGGTGTCTATAAACAAACATCACCATCGAAATCAACCAGATAGACATGGTATAATATTCAGCCTTTAGGCTTGTTAATAGTTTAATCCTTGACCACAAGAGCACGCAGCACAAAGGTGTTATTTATTGTTTGTTTATGTAAGCAACACCTTTGATACCGTTAGCTTCAGCCAAATACTCATAGGCAAGCACAAGTCAGATAATGAATTAAATGTTGTATTCATCTGTTATTGAGGTAATCGTTTGACAAAATCAATTGCATTGGTTTTGAAGGGGTATCCACGTTTATCAGAAACATTTATTGCACAAGAAATTCATGCTTTGGAACAGCAAGGATTTGCAATTACCCTGATTTCATTACGCCATCCTACTGATCACACAGTACACCCCATTCACCGTGAAATAAAAGCACCTGTTGTGTATCTTCCGGAGTACCTGCATCATGAGCCTATGCGGGTTATTCGCAGCTTATGGACACAACTGTTCCGTCCACGCTTTTGGTCAACGCTGCGCCTCTGGTGGCAGGATTTTCGCCGAGATCCAACCCGTAACCGCATCCGTAGACTTGGACAGTCCTGGGTACTTGCCACTGAGCTGTCCCCAGATACTCAACAACTGTACGCCCATTTTATTCATACTCCCGGCTCAGTAACACGTTATACCAGTCACTTGACGGGCATTCCATGGTCTGCTTCTGCACACGCCAAAGATATCTGGACGACCCCATCCTGGGATTTAACGGATAAACTGGAAGACATGGCTTGGCTGACGACCTGCACCCAGAGCAACCAACATTACTTACAAAGTCTGACCTCACAACCCGATAAAGTGATGTTGGTCTATCACGGCTTGGACTTTAACCGTTTTCCCATCATACCTGAGCCACGCGAAACACCGCCTTCTACTCAGGTACAAATTCTCTCTGTTGGCCGTGCCGTCCCTAAAAAAGGCTATGATGTAATTTTAGAAGCACTGGCAAAACTGCCACCTTCATTATCTTGGCACTTTACGCATATTGGCCAGGGGCCAGAGTTATCCAAGTTACAACTCCAGGCAGAGCAACTTGGCATTGCAGACAAAATCACCTGGCAAGGTGCACAGTCACAACAAATGGTACTAAATCAATACCGCCAAGCAGATATTTTTATTCTTGGTAGTCGCATCACTGAAGATGGCGACCGTGATGGCTTGCCTAACGTGTTGATGGAAGCGCAAAGCCAACACGTTGCCTGCATGGCCACTGCAATTTCTGGTATTCCAGAACTTATCATCGATAAGCAAACCGGGATCTTAGTTCCACCAGAAGATGTCAGTGCCACAAGCCAAGCACTGCAACAATTGATCACCCAGCCTGAATGGCGACAAGCACTGGCCGAAGCAGGGTATAAACGCGTCACAACCCACTTTAATCTACAACAAGGGATTGCAACATTAGCCAATTGCTTTACTGGCTCTTGTAAACAATGAGCACACTATCAGTTAACAACCCTGTAGCATTTTATGCTCCACTCAAAGCACCCACTTACCCGACACCTTCTGGAGACCAAAAGATTGCCCAGCACTTCTGGCAATGCCTGGAACTTTGTGGGTGGACACCTGTATTAGCCAGTCAGCTCCGAAGTTTCAGCAGGCATGGCGAACTAAAACATCAAAAACGTCTGGCACGATTGGGCAAGTGGCAGGCCAACAAACTCATCAAGCACTATTTACGCCTACCAAAAGTGCAGCGGCCAACATTCTGGTTTACCTATCACCTCTATCATAAAGCCCCTGACTGGCTTGGGCCGCGTGTCAGTCAAGCACTCAACATTCCCTATGTAATTGCAGAAGCGTCTGTGTCTGAAAAACAACTTCATGGACCTTGGCGATATAACTTTAGAGCAACACTTGCTGCTCTTCACCAGGCTAATGCGGTTATCAGTCTTAATCCAAAAGACCTAACAGGTATTCAGCCATACTGCCAGGCGACTGACGTGTGCCATTATCTTCCTCCGTTTATGGCACTACCTGAACAAGCAGACCTTCCCCAATCAACCATTCGCCAACAACTTGCCCAACAATACGGTATTCCAGAAAATCAACCTTGGCTATTGTCAGTGGCGATGGTTCGCCCTGGTGACAAACTCGCCTCCTATCGTTATCTCTTGAACTGCTTGCAATCATTACAAAACGTACCCTGGCAATGGATTATTATTGGTGAGGGGCAAGCCCTCAACCAGCTTAAGAAAGAGGCTAATACGTTAGGAACTCGTATACACTGGCTGGGTAAATTTGAAACAACACAGATTACCCCTTGGCTACAGACTTGTGATCTGATGGCTTGGCCCGCCATTAATGAGGCTTTGGGTATGGCTATTTTAGAAGCACAAATGTATGGCTTACCGGTGATCACTGGTGCAACACCAGGTGTTTGTAGCTTGTTTTCAGATACCCCCACACAGCGTGGTGGATTAATAATCCCTCAACAACAACCTGAAAACTTCAAACATGGGGTATATGAACTACTGACTCAACCCAAACTACGACAGCAATTAAGTCAGCAGGCTCAACAATGGAGCCATCAACACCATAGCCTCTTCGCTGCAGCACAACAACTTAAGCAGTGGTTAACACCGCTGATAGGAAACCCAGATTAATGCTCACGATTTATTGTTTACGTCATGGCACGACCCTGTGGAATCAACAACGCCGTATTCAGGGACGTCAAGACACACACTTGCTGCCAGAGGAAGTATCACGGCTACAACACCTTAAACTATCACCAGCCTGGAAACAGCTACGCTGGTATAGCAGCCCGCTCATGCGTGCTCAGCAAACAGCTCAAGCGCTTGGTATAACCTACCAAATTCTTGAACCATGGCAGGAAATGGACTGGGGTCACTGGGAAGGACAGACCTTAACAAACTTACGCCAACAGCACCCTAATGAACTCCAGTATCAAGAGCAGCGTGGCATTCATTTACACCCCACTCAAGGCGAAAGCCCTTACCAAGTATTGCAGCGAATTACTCAGTGGGCGGTACAAGAGAATGCCCAACAATCAGCACATATTCCAAAGGTTATCGTCACCCATAAAGGTGTCATTCGTCCCTTACTCGCGGCGGCCACTGGATGGCTGATGCTAGACAAGTATCCTACTCGCTTAAATTGGCAGCGTGCACATAACTTCACCTGGAGTCCAACTCAGGGCTGGCAGCTGAAGTCTTTAAACATGTCACTTTCTCACCCGCCACAGGACATCCAGAAGGGTGTTGCAAACGAAGAAAAATAGTTTTGCGGGAGCCTCCTAGCGGCGAGTAGGAGAAAATAAAGCCATAGGTGACTGCCAGTGGATCGTTACCTGTTCTTCAATCCAAGGTAGGAAAGTATTTAAAAACAACCAACACTTTTCATCATGTGCCAGATGATGCGTCATTAAGCCAATAGGGATAGGCGATTCACTGGGTAATGTTGAAGCACGTTGTTGTTGTAAAACCCGTAGCCATTGACCCAGAACTTGCCCAGTTCCGGCAAATTGCCGCGTTCGCCAATTAATAATATCAATATGTACATTGGCAACTTTGAGCCCAGGTACCCCACTTTGGGGGCCTAGCCCAGACCACCCCCAGTATCCCCAGGCAGGTAAGTGAACCAGCAAATCACTGCGCATTCGATTCCAGGGAGGAACCAGAACAGGCAAAAACTGATCACCGAATAATCCCGCTAAATAGGTAGCACCACTTTGTAGCTCTTTAGCGATTGCTGCTAATGGCCTATCCTCATCAAGCTCACACTTTTTACGGGTTGGAGGAGCATAGTTTTTATGACGATAACCATGCTGTAAAACCCAGCAGCTAGGTTCTGACTGTAAACGCCGAGCAAGGCTATTGGTTGCACCTGCAGGAATAGCGGCTAAAGCCAATGTGCTACTGTACTGCTGGCGATTAATTTTGAGTAGACGGTCAAGTTCTGGTGTATAGGTTTGAACATCATCATCCCGCCACCAAAGAGGGACCCCGCCAAATTGTTGCTGCCATTTTTCCAGCTCAATGGTCAGTGCTCGCCAAAGTGCTGGAGCTTCATCAAGCAGACTCGTCATTCAGCCACCGTTTGATAATGTTCACTGTTTGCCATTGCCCACCCAGGGTAATGGGAGAAGGCGATACCTTGGGATTTAAACTGACTGCCTTATCGATACACTCAGCCAATGCCTGGGGAGAAAGCTGTTCAGCTTGCACATAGTAACAACAGCCTATAGCCGATAACCGTTGTGCCCGAAAAAGCTGCTCCGTTTCTTCTGTATTGGCAAAAGGTAAAAGTAATGCAGGACACTGCGCGACTAACACATCCATCACGGTATTATAGCCAGCCTGTGAGATAGACAGGCCAGCAGAGGCTAACAGGGATACAAAATCGTCCCTTAACCCCTCAACCTTAATGCCGCCAAGTGCCATATCTTTATTAGCCGCAGAGAGCGCTTGACGAAGTCTGTTGCTACTCCGAGGTCCCAGTAAAAAGCGCCATGTCCAATGGGCAACTGTCGAGTAGGGACGTGCGGCTAAGAGCGCCATCATCATTTGTTCAGCCACTGCACTACTGCCTGCGGATACGACAACTTCCTGCCGAGGTTCGGCACTCGTTAAAGTAGCTATCTCAGGCGTCAGAGTATCCAACTCAGGTCCGACATAGCCCGTATAGTAAAGCAGTGAAGTAATTCGGGCCGCTGCCGGAAAGGTATCTTGTAGACGGATAAACTGTTCATCTCCATGAACCAGCACCGCATCAAAGTACTGCTCTAGCTGATGAATAACCCAATCTTGTCGTTGCGGCTCACGCACAAATTTATCCACCAAAATATCCCGCAACGAGCACATAATTTTACAAGCCCCTTGGGCTTTTAATGCAGCTAGAATAGGCGTTAGCTCATGCCTGAATGCCCTGCGACCAAAAGGATACATTTCAACCAAGAAAACATCCGGCGATGTTTTCTTGATTGTGTCCATCAATACCTGTTGTCGCTGCTGCCAATAACTTGCTGATACTGGCTGACCATCTACAGTCACCAGCTCACTGAATGATGCATCAGGCACTTTTATTGGAGGCAGTTGGACCCAGTCACAGCCAGTAAACAAAGACTGACTTGTCCGCTCACCACCTGCCACAATAGTGACCTTAAAACCTGACTGAAGGCAGGCAGCCGCAATACGGGCTAACCGATACAAATGACCAACTCCCAGTAGATGCTGGCAATACATCATAATATGCTGAGGCATTACTCCTCCGCCTCGTTGGAATATTCCAACCTATCCTCACCCAGCAATTTAAGAAATCGCTCAGCGATCCAATCCAGCCCAGTCAGCAGCCCATTGATTTGATCTTCAGTCAGTGGTGATTGATAAGACAGTTGCTGTAAAGCCTGAACCATGCGTGCTGTTGAGCCACCTTCATCAGGATCCAGTACAGACACTAGTCCTAATGCCTCAGCTTGTTTAGCACGAATAAACTGTTCTAAACGAGGTTTTTTACGTGGCACCAGCAGTGAAGGTTTGCGAAGCGATAAAATTTCACAAAATGTGTTGTATCCCCCCATAGCTACAACTGCTTTGGCATTGGCCATGAGGGCTTCAATGTGCCGGTCAAACGTATGAATAGTGACTTGGGCTAAGCCTGCTGCACGATGTTCAAACTGCTCACGCTCTGCAGCCCCCATAAAAGGCCCAAGAATAATGACCGCAGCAAAGGGAAGGGAAGTTAAGGATTCATAAGCCCGTAAGACCCAATCAACTAACTCAACGCCATCCCCACCCCCTCCAGGAGTCACCAGAATATAATGATCTGGTAGTGTACTAACATCCAGCTCCGCCGCTTTAGGGACATGACGTGCCAGATAACCTGTAAAATACAAATGTGGCTCTATAGGCTCAGGGAAATTAAGACCTGTTAAAGGGCTCCCCATTGAGGCAGGGCCATAGACCCAAATATCATCGTACAAATCAAGTAACTTAGGAGGAATGCCTTTTTGCTGCCACTCCTTTGCTAACCACTGCGGATCATCCATCACATCACGTAATCCTAAGACCGTCTTAACACCAATTTCTCGAAGTGCACGCAACGTTGGCTCTACCTCACCTTTAAGCCCTAATGGCTCTTTATCCACCAGAAAGATATCTGGCTGAAAACTGAGAGCGGTATGTTGAATAATTGCTTTACGAATATCCAACGTCTGCTGTATATCAATATGCAATCCAAGTGATGTGTATTCACCATTATAAAGTTTAATCACACCCGGGATGCGTACGTAGTCAACTCTGGCTCTAAACTCAAAGCGGCCAATAATCGGTGAGCCTGAAATAATCAAAACTGACAGACCTTTAAAGCGCTTCACCAACGCGTGGGCAATCGTTCTACAGCGTCGTAAGTGCCCTAAGCCATATGTGTCATGACTATAAATCAACAGACGTGCATTGTTCAGTCTAACCTGAGCCATGGACCCTCTCAGTGATTATGCGTATACCGCCATTTAAACATCATCCGCAGTATACCCTTCGCATTGGGTATGTATTCACGATTTCTTAGAGCTAATATAATGCCTTTGCAACACAGCCTGGTGCAATAAAGCTACTAGTCTCTTATAGAAAAACAGCAAACTATAATGCAACACCCGGCGTATTGGTAGGGTGTTGATCTTGAAGAAATTGTTGAAGAGTATGAATTTGTAGAGGCTCAGCTACACCTCGAACACTATAACTACCAAGAAAAACGGTTGGCTCAGCCACATTAGCTGCAAATTCTGCCGTTAATAACAAGTCGACACCCAAAGACTTCGTCAGTTCTTCAAGTCGGGCAGTCCGATTAACGGCGGGTCCCATAACGGTGAAATCCAAGCGAGATAATGATCCAACATTACCATAAACCACTTCGCCTACATGGAGTCCCACACCAAACTCCAATACGGGTAGCCCCCGTGCAACTAAGTCTTTATTAAGCTGTTGTAGCTGATTATTGGCATCAATTGCTGCCTGTAATACGGCTGAACAGGCCTTATCAACTGACCCCAGCGCTTCAGTCGTAAATACAATCAACATCGCATCACCAATAAAACGTAACACTTCACCACCACGTCGAGTGACTGCATTAGTCACCACTTCAAAATAAGTATTCACCAGTTGCAGCATGGGCTCTGTCGACAAAGACTCCGTTAATTCAGTAAAATTGCGCAAATCACTGTACCAAAGTGCACACTCAATCAGTTCTGAATCACCTCGCTTAACCCGACCTTTCAATATTTTCTGACCTGTTCTGGGACCAACATAGGTATTTAATAACGATCGAATAATACTACGCGCAGAAAAGACTTCGAGCACTGGAAGTAGATATAACAATAAAGCCCGCCATTTTTTTAAATCATCTACAGAAAAACCCTCCAGGTTGTCACTGGCAATGATAAATGCATTCACTGACTGATCAGAAAACAGCAATGGAAAGGCAACATAGTCAGTCACTCCCTGAGCTTTAAGCTCTTTTAACACGGCGTGGGCATGCTCAGGTAGTTCACCTGTAAGTGTATAATGCACCATTCGACCATGCTCACGTACTTCTTCAATAGGACTACCGCGATAAGAAGGGGTACTGTCTATCCCATGAGCAGGGGCAAACACCTCGATCTCGTCTTGTTCTCGCCACCAGGTATAAGCACGCCCAGTGATTTCAGGATCAATGGTATTAAGGGTTATCCGGATGCGCGCCACATCTGCCCCAGCTCTTAGCAAATGTGCTGCTAAACACTTTAAGAAGAGGGCTGGGTCGGTAATAGCTCGGCCTGAAGTCAACAGCCAGCTTACTGTTTCAGAGATACACCAGCCTTCAAACCCACCCCACAACACCTCTTGCCATATTTCATGTTTATTTGATGCCACAGACGTTGACTCATTTTTTGTTGAATAATGTGTCTCTTTACTAACCCTATTAAGTCTTAGTCCCCTCATGCATCATAATCCAGTCAGGGGCTACACTTTTTACAGGCAATTCATAATGCTTGCTAAAAGGCCACAACGTTATCACTCGCGGATTAACCTGAGGAATGGTCATTGTACATACCCCATATCCGACAACTTCCTAAACGCATTCTTTTCGCTGTTAGGCAACAGCAAGCTGAAAGTGAGCGTGTTATTGCCTGGGTAGAAATTGTTATTGTGTTACTCTTTATCCTGCTCTATAGCAGCTCGCCGAAAACATTTACCCGTCAGCACAGTATTTTTAACCTTAATGAGTGGCAAAGTGGCTGCTGTTCATTATGGGAGCTTATTCAGTCAGAGCCTGTCCCCTGGGCACTGGGCGTCTACTTAATTTTTTCAGCTATTCGCATAATGTTAGTTTATCGCCTCCCCAGTCGTAACTGGCATGCTTATCTGGCGATTTTTATGGATTTCACACTGCTCTACAGCTTAATCTGGAGCTTTCATATTCAGTATATGCAACCTGCAGCTTTTTATTTAAAAGCACCCACCATGTTGTATGTTTTTATATTTATAGCTATCCGCGCTTTACGCTTTGAGCGACGATTTGTTTTGTTCTCAGGCCTTTGTGCTACTGTAGGCTGGCTCTTACTGATGCTGTACGCGCTATACCACGACCCAACCCAGAACCTGATGACCCGTAACTATGTTGAATACCTGACCTCTAATACTATTTTAGTCGGTGCTGAGTTGGACAAAATTATCTCCATAGGCTGTGTCACATTGATCCTGGCCATTGCAATAGGGCGTGGTCGCCATCTATTAATTGAAGCGGTTTTTGAAAGTAGTACCGTTGAAGACTTGTCTCGATTTGTCCCAGAAACGGTTGTAAAAAATATTTCAACCAGTGAGGAGCGTTTACAAGCGGGTAATGGTGAAGTCAAAGAAGCAACCCTACTGTTCACGGATATCGAAGGGTTCACCAGCCTTAGTGAACACCTACCTCCAGAACAACTCATTCAAGTGTTAAATGACTACTTCAGTATTATTGCTGAACCTATAAAACGCTATGGAGGCACCATTAACCAGTTTCAAGGCGATGCCATTCTCGCATCATTCAATATTCCCATTACTGCAGCAACTCATGCAGCCAATGCCATTCATGCAGCACTTGCTATTCCTGAGAAGCTCACCATTAGCGACACGATGTTACGAACCCGCATTGGTATTAATACGGGACGGGTAGTGGGTGGCTTGGTAGGCACTGCTGAACGATTGACCTATACCGTACATGGAGAGGCCGTCAACCTTGCGGCCCGGCTTGAAGCGTTGAACAAAGACTACGGCTCCAGACTTCTAGTTACCGAGTCAACACGACAGGCTGCAGGTGAAGAAACATTTGAGTATCAACGGGTAGATAAGATCAAAGCCAGAGGATTAACACATAGCACTGAAATTTATACGGTTAAACCGAAGCAAGCCTCATAAACAAATAATGGATTTAAGGTGCAGTTTGCGCTTGTAAATTCAACTTGCCTTGCTTTACCTCACGAATAAAACGTTCAAGGTTATACTTAGCCTGTTTTCCATAGCGTTTTTCGAAATAATCCGTATAAAAAAAATGAGGTCTTTTTAATAAGACAGAGAAAAAGGCAAGTTGACGCTGATAGTATTCACTGTCACAAAGAGGACTTTCTGCACGAACATTCATCGTATCGTGGAGAAACTCAGGCCAGGGTAGGGCAATGCTGGATAAATCAATATCCACAATAAAGCGGCCATCATGGCTTTTGGGGGGAGCCTTATGCGTGGTATCCATAATCAACTGGCGAACTTTACCATTATAAAGCTCACTTAAACGCTTGCAGCTACACTCACTAAAATACTCAGAGCTTTGCAGTTCATTATCCTGCGCTCCACACTCATAGATCACATCATGAAACCATAATGCGAGTTCTACCGCATCCGGATCATCCAGATCATCTCTGACCTTATCAAACTGTTCTAAACAAAAAATAATATGCTCTGCTGAGTGATAATGCCGCTCAATAGAGTCATAGTAAGAATAAAGCCGATTGAAAATTGCCTCCGCTTCATCATGGTCAGAGTCAACCACCCGGCGCCATAAATCAACAAACCGCTCTCGATTCATGCACACTCCCTCAAGAATCGCCTACCTTTACTATTGTAGTAGCTGTACCTGTAGGATTTCATATTGATGCTGAGCTTCTGCAATTTTACGACTAAGTTGACGCATAACATCCAGTGCAACATCTGGGTTTTCCGTCAACAGTTTCAAAAACAAGTCAGAGCTTATTTTCAGCATTTGCACAGGACCTTTCGCGCGAATCGTAGCTGAACGAGGCTGATTAGTAATCACTGCCATTTCACCAATCAGGGCATTTTTACCTCGGACCGCATTAACGACTTCCCCAGCCGACGTATGTGAAACTACTTCCACCTCACCCGACATGACAACATAAGCACCATCAGGTGATTCACTTTGGTGAAAAATAATTTCCTTATCCCGGTAGCATAATGCTTCACTGGTGAATGCCAATAGCCTGAGCTTGTTCTTATCCAGCTTGGCAAACATTGGCACGTGACTAAGCAGTTCAACTTCCTCATTGATATCCACGTGCAAACCCTCAATCATTATTTTTCTCATCAGTGCTCAATGCAACAATAACCCAATATCTACAACCCTCGCAAGCACCACCCCCCTACGTATATAAGGATATACGTCACTTAACAACATAACCTAATTTTATTGACGCTACTTTAAGCACGAACAGCAACGCACTCAGAAATTTAATAAAATAAACAACCTTTAAAACAAGCTATAACAAATAGTGTGCGATATTAAGTAGGAAAAAGGTATGATGAGATACTATTAATAGACAATAGATTATGTATTTATAGCCACAGCGAAGGATTTATTGATGGCTGGCATTACAAGGAATACATCGAATGGATCAGGATATCCTCTTACAAACTTATAGCCCCATCGACAATACCCTTTATGTCGAGCGTCCTTTCGCAGAGTCTCGTCAGATAAGTGCTATTGTAAATCGTCTTCAAACAGCCCAACAAGCGTGGCGATCATTATCTTTACCTGAAAAAATTCAGCTTTGTGCTGCGGCACTTAAACGATTACAAAGTCAACAGCACGAAATTGCTGAAGAACTTTGCTGGCAAATAGGCCGTCCCATTACTCATGCTGCGGAGGAAATTAGATCATTTGCAGAACAGTGTAGCTATTTGTTACAAATTGCTGAAGAGTCATTAGCGCCACTGCCAATTTCAAGTGATTCCACACTCATACGCTATATCAAGCGTATCCCTTTGGGTACAGTTTTCATTATCAGTGGCTGCCATTACCCTTACTTAAGTTTGGCCAATACACTCATTCCCGCATTACTCGCAGGAAACACTGTGCTACTTCGCCACTCCCATCAGTCACCTTTATGCGCTGAGCGTCTGGTTGCTGCATTTAAGGAGGAGGGGATGCCTGATGGTGTACTGGAATACCTCCACATCACCACAGCCCAAACCCGTGAGCTGATTGCCTCAAAGCAAATTGATTATGTCAGTTACACCGACCAGTATGGTGTTAATCCCGCCATCAGCCAACAATTGGTCACCTCTGCAAAACCCTGTTACATTGAACTAAGTGGGAAAGACCCTGCTTACATACGGCATGATGCGGATCTAAATTACACTATACCTCAGGTCATGGATGGCGCATTTTACAACGCAGGACAGTCTAACTGTGCTGTTGAGCGCATTTATGTTCATCATACGCTGTACAGTGCTGTACAAGAGAAAGTCAGCCGCTGGATAAAACAGTTGGTTTTAGATCGTCCCAACTTACCTGAAACAACCCTTGGACCACTCGTCAATCAAGCCGCCGCTAATCATGTCCGAAACCAACTCAAACAGGCGTTAAAACAAGGCGCAACGCCCTTAATAGACCCGAATCACTTCAAAAATGCCCCCCCTCACTCACCTTATGTTGCCCCTCAAGTACTGACCAATGTAAACCAAAGTATGGCCATCATGCAGCTGCCCACTCAAGGCCCACTCGTAACCATTACCCCAGTAAACTATGATGCCGAAGCAATTGCTTTAATGAACGACTGTCAGTTTGGTTGCTCTGCAGGGATTTTCACTGAAGATATTGAGTCTGTTGAGCTGATTGGAGAGCGATTAAATACGGGGACTATTTATATGAACCGCTGTGACCTGATTGATCCTGCATTAAGTTGGCAAGGCTGTAAGCAGTCTGGTATAGGCTCGTCTTTATCACGAACTGGCTTTGACCAACTGACACGACCAAAGTCTTTTTATTTACAGGCATCCAGTGGCAGCAAAACCAGTGATCACTGGATGCTTAAAGTTGCAAATTAGGTGGGCAGGGGATGTACCCTTTAAACAGACTGCTCTAGCCTGTTTAAAGGGATAGCATTATTTATATTACGGCAGGTGATTTACATATTGGGATAATTAGGGCCACCACCAGCTTCAGGCGTTACCCATGTAATATTTTGCGCAGGATCTTTAATATCACAGGTTTTACAATGCACACAGTTTTGCGCATTGATTTGAAACTCTGTCTCACCTTGCTCATTTTCAACCACTTCATAAACACCTGCAGGACAGTAACGCTGTGCGGGCTCAGCATATTTCGGCAGGTTATCACTGATTGGAATGGACATATCAGCCAACTGTAAATGACATGGCTGGTTTTCCTCGTGGTTAGTAAAGGATAAGTAAACAGAACTTAATTTATCAAAGGTCAGTGTGTTATCTGGTTTAGGATAATCTAGTGGTTTAGCATCCGCTGCAGGGATTAGGGTTGCATGATCAGGCGTGGTGTCTTTCAACGTAAAAGGCCACTTACCACGCATAATATTTAAATCAAAAAAAGCAAATGCAGCACCGACAATATTACCAAATTTATGCATCGCCGGACCGAAGTTACGTTGCTCATGCAGCTCATCATGTAACCATGAAGCATTAAAAGCACGCTCATAATCATCCAGTGTATCGCCTTGCCGACCTTGACCAATCGCAGCAAATACAGCTTCTGCTGCCAACATGCCTGATTTCATTGCTGTGTGGGTACCTTTAATCTTGGCATAGTTCAAGGTACCCGCATCACAACCAATCAACACTCCACCAGGAAATACCATTTTGGGTAATGCTTGGGGTCCACCTTTAGTTATAGCCCGAGCCCCATAAGAGACACGCTTACCACCTTCTAAATATTGCCGAATTACTGGATGCAATTTATGACGTTGAAACTCATCAAAGGGGCTGACATAGGGGTTGCGATAGCAAAGGTCGGTGATCAACCCCAGCGCAACTTGATTATTTTCAAGATGATACAGAAAGGTCCCTCCCAAACTGTCTGACTCTTTAAGCGGCCAACCCGTCGTATGTACCACTAACCCAGGCTCATGCTTTTCTGCAGGAATATCCCATAGTTCTTTAATACCAATGCCATAATGTTGCGGGGTCCTACCTTTATCAAGGGTATATTTAGCAATAAGTGCTTTTCCTAGATGCCCCCGACACCCTTCAGCAAACAACGTATATTTTGCTTTCAGCTCCATCCCTGGCATATAGCTGTCTTTATGTTGGCCATCGCTACCCACCCCCATATCACCCGTAATCACCCCCTGCACATGACCTTGCGCATCATAAAGCACTTCTGCTGCAGCAAAACCAGGAAAAATTTCAACCCCCAAGTTTTCTGCCTGCTCAGCCAACCAACGACAAAGGTTACCCAGGCTAACAATGTAATTTCCTTCATTATGCATGGGGCGTGGTACTAAAACATTGGGTATTTTTATTCCCTTTTCTTCATTGGGCAGGACATAAATGTCATCTCGCAATACTTTCGTATTAAGAGGGGCGCCACGTTGGGCCCAGTCAGGAAATAACTCATCCAGTGCCGTGCTTTCAATAACAGCACCAGACAGAATATGAGCTCCCACTTCAGAGCCTTTTTCTACTACACAAACAGTGATTTCCCGCTCTTGTTGCTGAGCTAACTGCATTAGTCGACAGGCGGAAGATAATCCTGCTGGACCTGCACCTACAATAACAACATCGAATTCCATCGACTCTCGTTGCACGGCTTATCTCCTCTAAGTAGGCGATTTAAGTAACTCGCTGTATTTATATGTTTATTAAAATGTTGCTTATGAATACGTTTTTGTTTATTGCTTTTTTGCATTATTGTGAATGGGCTATGTGTCGTATAACCTGACATAAAACGATCACTTACCCAAACATTTACAGCAGACCAGTCCAATGATGTGAAAAAATATCTTTTTTTCGCATTTTAAACACTTGTTTGATTTTTGTCTAATAAGTGCGTAATTTATGCCAACCAGCATGCGACCTTGTATAACAGTACTGTTCACCTGTGTATTGGCTATTTTTTCATGATTATTAATCCAGCAGTGTAAATCACGGCCTAAGGATATAAATGAGTAATGAGAAATAACCTAGCCAATATGACATGAAAACCATGTTAGTGTTAACTTGACCTGTTGTAGGTTAACGTTCAAGATACAGCAGATTACATGTACTACTGTCGTATTTTAAAAGAATGAATTCCGCCAGGGATACTTGGTGGTGGCATTAATAAACATCATAATGAGGACGCTATGAAAGTTCTTGTAGCGGTTAAGCGAGTTATCGACTACAACGTCAAGGTCCGCGTCAAACCAGACCACAGTGATGTCGATCTTAATAATGTAAAAATGGCAATTAATCCATTTTGTGAAATTGCCGTAGAAGAAGCTGTTCGTCTGAAAGAAAAGGGCGTTGCCAGTGAAATTGTTGTGGTCTCTATTGGCCCTAAAGAAGCCCAAGAGCAAATTCGGACCGCACTTGCCCTTGGTGCTGATCGCGGCATACTCATTCAAACTGAGGAAATGCCTTCTTCCTTAGGCGTGGCAAAGCTTCTAAAAGCGGTTGTGGATCAGGAACAACCACAACTTATTATCCTCGGTAAACAAGCCATTGATACTGATAATAACCAAACCGGCCAAATGCTTGCTGCCTTAACTGATTACCCACAAGGTGCTTTTGCCTCTGCGGTTGACGTTGAAAGCGATCATATCAATGTCACTCGTGAAGTGGATGGTGGTTTGCAAACACTGAAGCTGTCTTTACCCGCCGTCATTACTGCTGACTTGCGTCTCAACGAGCCCCGTTACGCGTCACTGCCAAATATCATGAAAGCCAAGCGTAAGCCTCTGGATACAAAAACACCAGCAGACCTAGGGGTAACGCTCACCAATACCTTAAAAACAGTGAACGTCGAGCCACCCGCTGAGCGCCAAGCAGGTATCAAAGTCGCCAGTGTGGAAGAGTTAGTTGACAAGCTAAAAAATGAGGCGAAGGTGATCTAATGAGTATTTTAGTTATTGCTGAGCATAATAACCTTGAGTTGCATAAGCCTACACTGAATACTGTTACTGCAGCCCTCGCACTGGGTGATGAAGTTGATATCCTGGTGGCAGGAGCTGCATGTGGCAAAGTGGCTGAGCAAGCGGCCCAAGTGGCCAAGGTTCGCAAAGTACTGTTAGCAGACCATGCTGGCTATGAGCATCAACTGGCAGAAAATATCGCTAAACTGGTCGCCACAATAGGAAAAAACTATACCCATATTTTGGCACCTGCAGGCACTCAGGGTAAAAATACGTTACCCCATGTAGCAGCATTACTGGATGTGGATCAACTATCCGACGTTATCCGTATTGATAGCCCAGATACTTTTGCCAGACCAATTTACGCAGGCAATGCCATCGCGACAGTCCAATCCAGTGCAGCCATCAAGGTCATGACAATCCGTGCGACTAACTTTGATGCTGCAGCAACCAATGGCAATGCACCGATTGAAACACTGGATGATACATTCAATACAGAAGCGGTTACCTTTATCAAAGAAGAGCTAGCACAATCTGATCGTCCAGAACTGACTGCTGCTGATGTTGTCATTTCAGGTGGTCGAGGTATGGCTAATGGTGAAAACTTTGAAATGCTGTATACATTAGCAGATAAACTTAATGCAGCAGTAGGCGCTTCTCGAGCAGCTGTTGATGCGGGCTTTGTACCCAATGACATGCAAGTTGGGCAAACAGGTAAAATTGTGGCACCTAACCTGTATATCGCTGTTGGTATATCAGGTGCTATTCAGCACTTAGCAGGTATGAAAGACAGTAAGGTGATTGTTGCGATCAACAAAGATGAAGAAGCCCCCATATTCCAGGTAGCAGACTATGGGCTGGTGGCAGATCTCTTTGAGGTCGTACCTCAACTGGAAAACCTATTGTAATAAGCCAATGTCCTCAACCAGGAAAAAGGCATACCCGCTTTTAATAGCGGGTTAATATCAGAAGATGCTGATAGACAAACATTCAAACAACAAAGGCATCTTCTGATGATTAATGTGCTCACAGTATGCAGTCAGTGCAGCACAGAATAAGCATGATAACCGCACTCATAGACTACATGTGCGGTAAAACTTAGTAAGAAAGTAACACTTAAATTCTTTTTATGTTACTTGCTGAGTTTAATAACATGACTTGTGAAAGCATCAGTATTAAGGATAAACTGGCTGGATTAACTTGGACGAAATAACCAATTAAGTCCAGAATATATTCATAACAGCGATGATTTTTATCTTTCTAAAGCTGTTATGAAGCTGACTGTAGCGAGCTGATTCGCTCATCGGTTGGAGCCACTATTCATACCCACAGGGTTTTGCTATTTTATTCTAATTCACCCTGTTCAGTGGCACTAATGCTGATCTAGTAAGATTTATGCCGAGGAGTGTTCCATTTGATTAAAATCCTTGTTGCCGATGATCATGACCTCGTCCGCACCGGCATCACCCGTATGTTACAAGATGTCAATGAGCTGGAAGTTGTCGGCGAAGCACGAACTGGAGAAGAAGCTGTAGACATGGCTCGTCGATTAGCACCTGATGTTGTGCTGATGGATGTTAAAATGCCTGGTATTGGTGGACTGGAAGCAACACGAAAAATCACTCGATCTAACCCCAATGTCAAAATTATTGCGGTCACGGTCTGTGATGATGAACCATTCCCCTCACGCTTATTGCAAGCGGGTGCCTCCGGATATGTTACTAAAGGCGCAGCGCTGGATGAAATGGTTACCGCTATTCGAATGGCCCATCAAGGTAAGCGTTATATTAGCCCTGATATAGCCCAGCAGCTGGCGCTCAAACAGTTTGATCAGGAAGGTAAGCAGTCTCCCTTTGACAGCCTGTCTGAACGGGAAATTCAAATTGCGATGATGATTGTCAACTGCCACAAGGTTCAGGCTATTTCTGACAAGTTATGCCTCAGCCCTAAAACAGTCAATAGTTATCGCTACCGAATCTTCGACAAACTGAATATTTCCAGTGACGTAGAACTAACACTATTAGCCGTCAAGCATGGTATGTTGGATACAGAAACCATTCGTTAGGCTACTTGCCTGTTAAACAATAGTTATATCCTGATGGTCAAGGTACACTTACATTAGAAGTGTACCCTGTATGGATTATTGTTGATCATATTATGCATGAACCACCTACCATTCTTTTCCCTAATTTTTATCCCCTCAAGATAGCGTTACAGTAATGAATAAAACAAACACCAGCGTATTTTTAGTAATTGGCAATTAACCAACAGACTTTTTTTAACGACCAACATGACTCAAACGGCTACCAATACATTTGATGCTAAGCATTTTCTCAAGCTTACCCCCAAACAACCAGGGGTTTACCAAATGTATGATCAGCAGGATAAAATCTTATATGTAGGCAAAGCCAAAAATTTGCGCCAACGCTTAGCCAGCTATTTTAGCAGCCAGCCCCTAGCTCCCAAAACCAATGCATTAGTTAAAAAGATTGCTCGGGTTGAAACCACAGTCACCAACTCTGAAACAGAAGCACTTCTGCTTGAACAGAATTTAATTAAGGCCCTGAAACCTCCATACAATATTTTACTGCGCGACGATAAGTCCTATCCCTTTATTTACCTGTCTAATGACCCATATCCACGTCTCAGTTTGCACCGAGGCCGACGTAATGCACCTGGGGAATACTTTGGACCTTTTCCTTCTGCCTATGCAGTAAAAGAAAGCCTTAACTGGCTACAAAAAATATTTCAGGTTCGCCAGTGTGAAAATAGTTTTTTTAGTAACCGAAGTCGACCTTGCCTGCAATACCAGATTAAACGCTGTAAAGCACCCTGTGTAGACCTTGTTAGCCAGGAAGAATATGCAAAAGATGTTACCCAGTCTCGATTATTTCTGCAGGGTAAAAGCCAACAACTGATGTACGACCTGATAGAGGAAATGGAGCAAGCGGCCAGCAAGTTGGAATTTGAGCAAGCCGCCACCCACAGAGACCGTATTAATCATTTACGTCAGATTCAGGAGCAACAAGTCATCGTAGCTTCGGGACAGGGTGATCATGACTGCATTGCTTTCATAGAACAACAAGGTGTAATCAGCTTTGTGGTCTTAATGATCAGGGGTGGGCGTCTACTTGGCCAACGTACTTTTTTTCATGACATTGCCCTTGAGCTGGCTCAAGAAGAACAGCTACAGGAGTTTCTGGCACAGTTTTATATTTCCAATGCCAAGCAACGAGATTTTCCTAAAGAAGTCATTACCTGCCAGGCAATACCAGAGCCCGATATTTTTATCACCGCACTCCAGCAGTTCTGTGGACAGCGGATTACCTTAAAGCATAATGTACGGGCGGAACGTTTAAGCTGGTTGCAGTTGGCCGAAAAAAATGCCAAGCAGCAGCTTGCAGGTCGCCTTGCCAATAAACAGCATATGCTACAGCGCTTTCAACAGTTACAAACCTTACTGCAACTGGCCTTTTTACCAGAGCGTATTGAGTGTTTTGATATCAGCCATACCCAGGGTGAAGCTACGGTTGCTTCTTGTGTTGTCTTTGGGCAAGAAGGGGCTTTAAAAAAAGATTATCGCCGTTATAACATCCAAAATATTACCCCTGGTGATGACTATGCTGCCATGCAGCAAGCGCTTCAACGGCGTTTTGCACGTACAGCAGAAGAGGGCTGTATACCGGATATACTGCTCATTGATGGTGGCAAAGGACAACTCAGCATTGCACAACAGGTGCTGGCAGACTACTCATTATCTTCTATCACACTGGTTGGAGTAGCCAAAGGTCCTTCAAGAAAACCAGGGTTGGAAACACTATTGATCTCAAATAACCTACTTACGAAGTATAAACAGGTTGATCCTGCGCCTGATCATGGAGGCTTTCTACTCATACAACAGGTGAGGGATGAAGCGCATCGCTTTGCTATTGCTGGTCACCGTAATAAGCGCAGCAAAGCCCGACAGCAGTCTATTCTTGAGCATGTACCTGGTATTGGGCATAAGCGACGACAGGCATTATTGAAATATTTTGGTGGTATACAAGGAATTAGCAGCGCAACTGTCACGGAACTGCAAAAAGTAAAAGGTATTAGTAAATCGCTGGCGCAACAGATATATGATACTTTACATCACGAATGAAGCCTCTACACTAGCGGCCGATAAAAGAATAATGCCAACCAAGGAATAGCCCAGAAGTCGCATGAACATTCCGAATTATTTAACGTTACTCCGCATTGTCCTCATTCCCGTTATCGTGCTTGTTTATTATTTACCTCAACCGTGGAGTTACCAGGCCAGTGCTGGCATATTTGCCCTGGCAGGTATTACTGATTGGTTCGATGGCTATTTAGCACGCCGACTTAACCAGGCTACGCCTTTTGGCGCCTTCCTAGACCCCGTTGCTGATAAGTTGATGGTGGCTATCGCTTTGGCATTACTGGTCGAGGAATTCTCTCACATTTGGCTGACTATCCCTGCCATTATTATTATTGGCCGTGAGATTGTAATTTCTGCACTAAGAGAGTGGATGGCCGAAATAGGTAAAAGAACCAGTGTTGCTGTTAGTTTTGTAGGCAAGTTAAAAACTGCCGTACAAATGTTATCCATCTTTTTATTATTGGCATCACCTGCTGGATATCCCACAACCATTTTTTATATTGGTATTAGCTGCCTCTATCTTGCCGCAATACTCACCCTGTGGTCCATGGTGGTTTATTTACGCACAGCTTGGGCAGATCTATCCCCCTTAAAAGAGTGAATGGCGATCATCTGCACATCATTCTTTTAGTTATAATGACGGTTTTTATTAATAACTGCTTGACAGAAAAGCTGAGATGCCTAAAATACGCAGCGTGTCTCAGGCGGGAATAGCTCAGTTGGTAGAGCACAACCTTGCCAAGGTTGGGGTCGCGAGTTCGAGTCTCGTTTCCCGCTCCACTTGAGATTAGGCTGGGTGGCAGAGTGGTCATGCAGCGGACTGCAACTCCGTGTACGCCGGTTCGATTCCGACCCCAGCCTCCATTTTCTTAGCAACAACAAGTCCGTATTTAGCTTTGTTGCTAAGCACCACCTTTATACTTTCCCTCTAAAAAATCTTTGTAATAACGCTGATAGCGTCCTGTCTCTTTTAGCCAACGTAGTCCTTTATTAAACGTCTTTAATAGTTTTTCTGACGACGTTTTACCCTTGGGAAAAAGTAAGCTAACAGGGTAACGTATCAAAGGCTTTGCATGATGTGTAATGCGCTTAGCGACATCAGGAGCAAGATGCTCAGCTAATAAAAAATGACCTGAGGTATAAGGGGTGACAAAGATATCAATTCGCCCCCGCAGTAACATATTTAAATTATTAATATCTTTTTTATTAACAATAATATCAAGCGATTTGTCATCCACAGCCTGCCATAGTTCTTTGTTGTATGAATACCCTCGGGTAATTCCTATTTTATAAGGCTTCAAATCCTGCAATGTCGTCCAGTTTGGAATGGATGTTTTCCGCAAATGAAACAGCAACACTCGCTCAGTATAAAGTGGTTCACTACAATGAAACTTTAACCGTCGGTAATCGACACAAGCCCAAAAAGCACTGGCATCCACTTTGCCTTGTTCAGCATCAGAGATATTTCTGTTCCAAGAATTATGATAAATAAATAACACCTGAAACCCTTGATGATTAAATGACTCAGTAATAATGTGATTAATAAAGCCACCATGCTTATAGCCTTTCACCGACCAGGGATGAAACTCACCAATGGCAATTTCAACAATCTTCTTATCACCAGCACCAGCCCAGGATGAGCTTATCCCAGCCCAGCACCCACAGATGAATAACATCAACTGACAGATCATAGTCTTCATATCACCTGTACACATCCTCCATACCCTTACATTCACACTATTCAGTATTTATTTTGTTATATAAACCAATATTGCTCACAGCACTTCACGCTAACCGTGGTTTGGTATAAGCTCAAAGCGCTTTTAATTTGCATTATCATAGATACAAGAGTAGGGCAGTACACAGCTTTTCCAAGCTTCATGATGCTATTGATGTAGGTTAATATGGATACGCTTTATTATATTGGGCTGGTATGCGGTGGCGTTTTTGCCATAACAGGCGTCATCGCTTCACAAAACAAAGGACTCGATCTATTTTCGGTCGTTTTATTAGGCGTAGTGACTGCCATTGGTGGCGGAACCATTCGTGACTTACTTTTGGCCAACCATCCCATTTTTTGGATTGCAGACTTAAATTTTCTGTGGGTTGCTATTTTTGCCTCTATTTTTGCTTTTTTTACCGTCAATATTATTTCCAATAAACAAGCATTATTACTATATTTGGATGCATTAGGCGCTTCATTATTTGCTATTTTAGCAACTCATAACACTTTACAATCCAACTATCCTGCTATTGTTGCCATTATTATGGGACTCATTACCGCGATTTTTGGTGGTATTCTCCGTGATGTGTTAACCGGACGTCCCACCTTACTGATGAGTCAGGAACTCTATGCCACCCCTTTATTAGTTGGCTCCACTGCGTTAGCCTTGCTTTATCACTTCAATATACAATTTACTGGACTGATTCCTCTCAGTATTGCGATCACTTTTCTATTTCGAGCTTCATGCATTTATTTTCATATACATTATCCAGCCTGGCTCTGTCGACAATAGACCCTCTCACCTAACCATAATCAATCTCTGTACAGCCTCTGTGTAATGCAGGCGATATACCTACCAACAGGTTTTCAAACCGTCAACTATGCTTATCAAATCAAGAATGGACTTCTGTCATAAGGAATCAGGGAAATGACTGAAAGAGCCTTTGAGCATATTATAATCATCATGTTTGAAAACCAATATCGCAGCTATGTCCTGCAAAACCCTTACATGCAATCACTCGCACGACAAGGAATTGAGTTAACCCAATACTACGGTGTTATGCATCCCTCACAAACGAATTATATCGCTTCCATTGCTGGTGAGCTTTGTAATATGAGTGACGATGAACCTCCCCCC
>NZ_JAGSOY010000059.1 GCF_018837975.1 Zooshikella harenae
ATCCATATAGAGCCATTCATTTTTTTAATCATCGATTATAAAAACGGCAAGTATTTTGGGACCATGTGCGCCATAGGCTAATGTTTGCTGAATATCGGCGGTTTTGGAAGGGCCCGATATAAATACGATATTTGTTGGCATATTACGGGGCCAACATGAGTGATTAAGCAGCGCATCAAAACTCTGAACAATTTGCTGGGTATAAAGTACAGCAATATGAATAGGAGGGACGAGTGATAGTGTGCGAGGTTCAACCATTGACGGCTGGATAACTAAGGTACCTGTGTTGGCAATTGCTGCAAGACAGTTGGTGATAGCGGCATTACCCTCATCAAATAAGTGGGTTTTCCATTGTTCAATAGGTTGTCTATAGGGTTCAATTTTGTATGGAGGCTGTTCAATTGATGAGGAGGAGGTCGATAATAAGTTGTTAATGTTGTCAGGAATTGGATCGCCGGTGAGTAAGCAGTTAACTTTTTGTTGATAAAGAAATGTTAAAAGCTGTTGTTGGCAATACTGTGATGATCCTAAAATAACATGAGCATGAGCCATTTCTAGTTGTTCAACTAAAGTCCTAATGGTCTGCTTATGGTTGTGAGTTACCAAGTGAATTGATTTATAGTCAATGGTGTCATTTTTTTTATCATCATTTGTTGTATTTATTGAATGTTTTGTTTTAACTCGCTGAAGTCGATTAAGTATTTTGGCGCGTGCATCCATGGCATCTTTCTCAATTAAAATTTATGCTTGTTTTTTGGATGAAGTGGTATGACGTTGATGTGTTTTTAATCGTTGGTGTAATGTGTTTGATGCGGGGACAAGTGATGCTCGATAAGAGGTCCAGCCACTTAGTCGGCGAGGTAATAATACACGACACTTAGTTACTAAGTACGTCATAAAATGATATAGCATAGGATGGCAATTTAACCAACTCCATGTCTTCCATATAAGATGTTCCCAGCGCGAGTATCGTTGACCTGTAATTGGCGTTGGTTGGTTATGTGTAGCTGAAAAATGACTACCATGATATGAACGATATTGTCCTGTGGCTTCTTGACGCCAGCGAAGCAGTAACTGGGGGATGGGGATTTTAACAGGGCAGACTTCACCACAAGCACCACATAAACTGGAAGCAAAAGGCAGTTCACTGGCACTACTTTGGGTTTCAAGTTGAGGGGCTAATATTTTACCAATTGGACCTGGATAGGTTGTGCCATAAGTATGTCCACCAACACGGGCGTAAACTGGACAATGGTTCATACAAGCTCCACAACGAATACAGCGTAGTACATCCCGAAATGTGGGATCTTCCCAAAGTCTACTGCGTCCGTTATCTAATAAAATAACGTGTACTTGCTCAGGTCCGTCTTTTTCCTCTGCACTTCTTGGTCCTGATATCATATTAATGTAGGTTGTAATGGATTGGCCGGTGGCTGAGCGGGTAAGTAAGCTCAATAAGGGAGGTAGTTCAGTCAATGAAGCAATAACTTTTTCAATACCCATTAGCGCAATATGGGTTTGGGGGAGTGTTGTACACATTCTACCATTACCTTCATTTTCAACTAGTACTATAGTGCCTGTTTCTGCCACCGCAAAATTGACTCCACTAATACCTACTGTAGCTTTTTGAAAACGTTGTCTAAGATGCTGTCGTGCCTGTTGAATAAGTGTATCTACATCGTCTTGATATTGGCCAGAAACATGACTTTTAAAAAGTTGTGCAATATCTGCCTTGCTTTTGTGAATAGCTGGCATAATGATATGAGAGGGCGTTTCATTAGCGAGCTGTACAATAAATTCACCCATATCTGTTTCTAAGCAAGGTATGCCTTGCTGTGTAAGAAACTGATTGAGATGAATTTCTTCACTTACCATCGTTTTACCTTTTACAACAGGTGCATGTGCGTCTGGAGGCGTTGACGCTGTTGTCTCCTTAATCAATTGAAGAATGATTTGATTGGCTTCATCGGGTGTTTCAGCCCAGTGGACCTGAATACCATTATTATTTAATGTAGCCTCAAGTTGTAACAATAACTCTGGTAATCGAGAAAGTGCTTTTGTTTTAATCGATGAGCCTATTTTTCGTAATGTATACCACTCATCTGGATCATTAAATTGTTGCTGGCGACGTTCTACTAAATAATCCATAGCATCACGGTAACTGTGCTGTAAATCCACATTTTGTAGCACTGAGGATGCTCTGGCTTCGAATTGTGATAACGTCATGCGCAATCGTCCTTTTTTGCAACAATGTATTTTGTCATGTTATGGGGCAGAATAATGATTGGTTTTAAAGTTATGGATAAGGTTTGTTTGGCAAACATCGATGTCGTAAAAAGCTGGCTATATGCTCACCCTGAAGTGATGTTTTCTGTCGTTTTGCTAAACAGCCATTAATATTGAGTAAACAAGCACAGTCAGCGCTGATGAGGTGTTGAATGTTGACTGCTTCCAGGGCGGAACACTTGTCATTCACCATTGCACCTGAAATGTTTGAAAATTTCACTGAAAATGTGCCACCAAAACCACAACACTCTTCTTCATAGGGAGGGGAAACCACAGAAACATTGTTTAATTGAGACAACAGTTGCTGGCTACTTTGCAGGGTAGCCATCTCCCGTCGTGCACTACAGGCAGTGTGTAGAGCAACTTGCACTGGCTGACCATAGTCAGTAAGCGTAATCTTTAAGTGGTGATGTAAAAACTCACTAAATTCAATGATGCGCTGACTAAATTGGCGAGCTTGAATGTGTTGTGGATGATCTTCAGGAAAAAGATGTTGGTAATGGTGCTTCATCATACCTGCACACGAACCTGATAATACAACAATTGGCCAGTTTTCAGGAAATGCAGCAAGCTGGGAAAGGGCTACTTGGCGTGCCTGTTCAGGATAACCACTCGTATAGGCAGGCTGTCCACAGCAGGTTTGCTCACTGGGGAAATGGACTTGAATTCGGTGGGCTTCAAAGAGGGTGATGGCATCGATACCTGCCTCGGGAAAGAATAAATCAATGGTGCAGGTACCATAGAGATAGATATTGTTAATAGAGGTCACCCCAAAACTCCTTTTTCATTAATTCCCGTGACTTAGTCCATATATTGTCAGCTTAGAGTGTTCCCTAAGCAAACGTTATAATAACGTAAAGGGCGGTTAATGTGGATATTATCTTACCATTAAATTATTCAAGTGTTTTTTTGATATGTTGAATTCGACGGAGCAAATGATCAATTTCTTTTTTACTTTGTTGAAAGTGAGAGGATAAATGCATTTTGTAGTAGCTTAAAATATCCAGTTGTTGCTCAATAGTTTTAAAGCTGCTTTCAACACTGGTTGTTGCGGAAATTGGTTTTTTTTCAGTTGATGTTGATTCAGTGTCAATATTATTGATTAAGGCATTATTAAAAGGAATATCCAGTGACTGTAGTTGTGATGCCAGTGCGGAATCATTGAACGGCAGTGTTTGGGTTTTATTTTCAGCGGCTAATTGATATAGGTTGTTGACGGCATCAACTAAGCAATCAAGTTCATCGTAGGCTTTTGTTGAATTACGAGACAGCGATAATGGTTCTATGATGGATGCATTTTCTTGCTCATTAATGTAACGGGCAATAGTAATGATATGCTTGGTTACCAGTTGCCAAAAAACAATAAGCAGCACAAAAGCGACAATGGCGGTTTTAGTGCAGTTAGAGATAAAAATTACAATAAGTTTTTCCCATAAACGCCGATACGTTTCACTTAGGTCAGCAACAACGGTGAGTTGACCAAGTTCAACTTGTTCTGAATTCCAGGGAGTGATGGTTAACTGGAATGTTTGTTCGGTTAAAAAATGGGATGATTCTGGTAGTTGACCAATCGTTTGAGTTTCATCTGAAGACTGTGTAAGTTTGACGAAAACAACTTCAGGAATTTGTAGTAAAGACTTTAGCTGGGTGTCGATTTGCTTTTCATCAAAAGACCATAGAGAACGATTAAGGTTGGGTAAACTTGATTTTTCAATTTGCACGAAGATTTTATTTACACGCTGAATGTCTTCAAAATAATCATAACTTAACTGAATGGCGGTGGTACCAACAGCAATCATAGTACTTACGCTGATGACAACGACCAGCAGCTTGCGTCCAATAGGACTATAAAACTTAAGTTTTCCCATAGTGTTTCATGCGTTTTAGTACTTATTAATTTACAGCTTAATCGTCATTAGAAAAGTTTATAATTTTTATTTTTATATCTTTAGCGAATAATTATTTTTGTAGCCTGGAACTCATCGCGTAATGATTTCCTACGAACACGTTTAATACCAATAAATGCTGCTATTGCTAAACTTTGATAACAAAGACTCAATAAAAAAAGCAGTAATATGAACTTCATATACAATACCAACGCAATTATATCCCCCATGCAATAGAATAGCTTATGATATTATAACTAGCCTGTAAGCTGTTGTTAGGTAGACAAATGATTCAGGGCTATTGCATATAAAAAATAGTTTGTGATGAATAGAGATTGTGCCAATGCTGCGCATGAATTAATTTGTTCCTCCCGCAGTAGAAGCCCCTCCTTGTTCTCTACTGCTGTGTTATTTCGATGTACGCCAGTGGTAGACAAAGGCTGGATAATGTATATCGAACTGTTTGCTGCAAGGATGCGGAAATCAAGCCTCCAGGGAAGGATTCACGGCGTGTTCGAAGAGCGTTATGCAGACTTTAGGCAAAGGCGCTTTAGAAAATGGCTTTTATAAAGGTAATGTTCCCTGACCTGCTTGCTGATAAGCGGATAAAGCTTTGTAGTTGCTAGAGACTCAAGATAGTATTAAATGTATAGATATTCTTCGCCTTGGGTATTTCTCTTTACATGGGGGATCTATCTGAGAATTAATAATGGCCAAAATAAGGCTAAAGGTATTGTAAGTATGGGTAAGCATTCACAAAAAGACTTTGTTCCACTTTCCATCGCAATTTTGACGGTTTCTGACACAAGAGATGAAACTACGGATACATCAGGACAGTATTTGGTCAATGCGATAGAACAGGCTGGTCATAGATTACACAGTAAGTGTATCAGTAGAGATGATATTTATCAGTTAAGGGCAATTGTTTCAGCTTGGATAGCAGATAGTACAGTACAAGTCATCCTGGTGACAGGTGGTACGGGCTTTACGGACAGGGATTCAACTCCTGAAGCACTTTTACCCTTATTTGATAAAACAGTTGAAGGGTTTGGAGAGTTATTCAGACATATTTCTTTTCAAGAAATTGGTACATCTACGCTGCAATCTCGCGCATTAGCAGGTTTAGCAAATCATACCTTAGTTTGTTGCTTACCAGGTTCAACTGGAGCCTGTCGGACAGGATGGGAGGGCATTTTGCAGCAGCAGCTTGATGCACGTCATGGGCCTTGCAATTTTATTCCACACTTAAAGCTTGGAACAGAACAGTGTGATACAAGGCAGTAAATGTTGGCATCCTTAAATTGGCGCTAACGAGAAGGGGTGCTAGCGACTGATAAATATCAGGCGCTAGCAGGGTGTTTATCTATACCCTTCACGAATCATTTTTAGGGTTTGTTGTCGGCGCTCTTCACCCTATTATAAGCTCCAGGGGCTTCCTCGCTTGACGGCCGCCCCTAAAAACCCTTCGTTATGGGTATATATATGCCTTTCTAACGAAAGTATATGACTATTGTTGGTAAGACTTAAAATTCCTATCACATGTCTTGACCTTTTATTTAGCATCATATGAGGCTTTAATACTAATATTCTCATAGTTAGAATAACCATTGATCATGATGTAATAGTTGTTCGCTGGAGGGTTTTTGAGCGAACAGATTTCTTGTTGTTGGATCATGTAAGGACGACACGCCCAGCTTGTTAATGTTGGCTTACTGCCTATTTTAACGTAAAGATCAGCATCACCACTGCCATCGTCAAGTACGATGGATAGATTTTTGGCATTTTGAGGTACTTTGAATACGTAGTATTTTTTAGCACTTTTTTGACCAGAAATATTAGTAATAGGTTTGCCATTACTTAGAGTATCTACATCAGGATCTGGGTTCGGGTTCGGGTTCGGGTTCGGGTTCGGGTTCGGGTTCGGGTTCGGGTTCGGGTTCGGGTTCGGGTTCGGATTTGGATTTGGATTTGGATTTGGATTTGGATTTGGATTTGGATTTGGATTTGGATTTGGGTTTGGATTAGAATCAGGAACACCAGGATTGCTTACTTTTGACCAGGCACAATAACGCTGTCCATGTCCTTCCATCCAGAAGTAATTACAATCAGAGTCATAGCTGTCTCTTCCGGTGTGAACTTTGAAGCCAGAAAATTTTACGCCATTTAAGTGCATAAAACTGCCATTGTACTTTAAGCTAAAGTGTTGGTGAGGTCCGGTGGACATTCCTCTATTACATAGTGCTTGTGGTTTATTATTGGCGTAATTTGCCAGCCGCTGATTACGTTCTACCGTTTGACCACTTTGAACAATGACATTGCCAAGATGGTAGTAGGTGGTGGACCATCCACCTTCATGAATGACTTCAACAAAGCATGAAGAATGTTTTTTAATCTTTCCTCCCGCAGAAGCAGTAACCCATTTATTTGATGTGTCAGACCCCCAGCTTCCACCATTATTTAAGTCAAGTGAGGATTGAGGGTAACTACCGCTTCCTGTGTTGGTATGGCTTCCCCCAATACGCCAGTATTCTCCTTTTGGATAAGGAAGCTGCAATAAGTTGTCTGGAGGTAATTGGGCAAATGGGTAGGTATTGTTATTTGGATTATTGGTAAAAAACTGTGCTTCAGGTGCTGTATTAGCTTGTTCAGCAGAAGGAAATAGTCGTTGATAAGTTTGGTAGAACTTGTCTGCCGTTGGCTGTGTGGTGGAACTATCCATGGCATCATCAGCAATAATAATAGCGTCATCCAGTTCCGTGCTGTTATCTTCTTTAGCCGTAAGTTTGTTTGATTGTTGCGTCTGTTCAAATAGGGAGTCAATGGTAGAAAAGGGAGTTAGATTCTCTTCATTATAAAAGAGGGATGCTCCGTCTTCTTTTTGTTGGTGAAGTGATTCTATATGTTGATAATGTAATTTGGCTAACTTTGTTGCAACATCTTTTACTTGGCTTGAAAAATCTTTCGCTTGTGAAAGATCTCCCATGGGGTTATTTAACTGCTTTTTACTGAGCGTTTTTTGGGAGATAATGCCTGTTTGTGTCTCCATTAGTGCAATCAATACTTTTGGGCTAATACTGGTATAGCCACTCCAATGTGAAATAATTTCAGCATAGTCCGTTAAGTGAGGTGCATTTTGTTTTAAATAGGCTTCAATATCAAAGTTAAACATTTCTGCATGGCTATACATAAGTTGTGTTTCGCTGAAATGATTAGCCTGGTTAAACTGGGCAAACTTTGCTTCAGAAGCAATAAGTTGTGGGGTAGATAGTATGCCAAAGGTACAAATAATGCCTAATGAAATGCTTGATAACTGCTGTTTATACGGCTTGTAGCAACTCATAAGTGTTTAAATCCTCTTCTCGTAATGTGTTAAAGATTAAAAATGTTATATCGCTTGTAAATATACCCATTGTGAATTATTTTAAGCTTTGGCTGCAGCGCTTTTCCCCCTAGGCACTTATTAAAATAAGCTTCTGGGGTTCTTCGCTTACTGGTCGTTCTTAAAAAAACACTATAGGTATAACATCTTATTTTATTTATTTTTTAAGTGTTCTTGTAATGTTTGAAATCAGAATGTATTTGCTTCGTTATCATTCAAGTAATTAATATCTACTGTCCTAATAAGGCTGGATGTAACTTTAGGGTGTCTCTAAAAATTAGCGTGAAAAATGTCACGAAAATATTGTTGAGTATTGTTTTTTTGCATTATTGCATTTGTTATAGAGTGGTGCTAAAAACCAGTTAACACAATGGCGGGTTTTTATAAGCGTATTAAAAAGTGAGGAATATTTGCTTTTTTTGTAAGTATTTGTCAGCGTTGTATTTATGACCCTGCTAGCATTAATTAATACTTGAGGCTGCTATCGCTAAACATGCAGTAGCCATTTAGCCCTCATGTATTCCTTCTACACTGCAGTCCTCCGTGCGATGCTTTCTTATTCTTACAAAAAAAATCACTATTTTTAGTGGTGCCCTACAGTAAAATGAAGTAATAGTAAAAATAAATATGCTCTATTTGGCAGGTGTGTTGTGATGATGTACAGCGCAAAAGTATGCTGTTAATAAAGGGTAAGTGTTATTTGTATGGGAGCTGCTAAATTAGTGGTGACATATATTGGTCACTTAACCGGCATCAAAGGTTAACTCAATTGTCGTTATTATTAGGTATAAATACCTTACATTTGTTAGTCACCTACCCAGTTCAGAAAAAGTGTATTTTACACTTATATTATTTGAAATGGTGCGTTAATTCTTACTCGAGATGGTAAACATACCACTTTCGCAGATTTTTCCTCTGAAATATTCAACAGGGTTCAAGTAATTTAAACGCATTTAACGCATGTGGCTAAAATACTGAATGTGGTTGATAAGGGGATTATTGACTGTGCATTGAATTAGCCGTTATGTACAGGGTTATATTGTTATTGAGAAAATAGACGACAGGGAGTGTAATTGTGAATAGTGTAGATTTAAATAAAAAATATTCTGAGTTTGGTTTATTTCATGCTTGCTATCTAATTGGAGAGCAGAAACGAGGTGCGCCTCAATTAAATTTGAATGTTGTTGTTAATACGGTACAACATGTTGTTAATGGTGAAGGTAAGTTATTTCTGGATCAACCTAACCAGAATGTGTACAGGGTGAATGGAGAATACAATTATTTGTGCACAATGAAAGATTGTCATATTTTAATGGTGATAGAAGGTGTGCCCTTATTAAAGTCTTGGCCAGCTCAAGCGGGGGTTGGCCCGCAACTCCCAGTAACGATGAAAGCACGCTTACTGCTTGATGAAACCTTTAAGAAAGGGGTTGCATATTTCCAATATCAAGATACAAAAGGTGAATGGCATGAAGTATCTGATGTGCCTGTACAGATGGAGTCTTGTCAAAAATTGCCTTGATGAAAGCGCCCTGAATCAAAGGGGCGTGTAATCTTGTGATTTATCTATGTGTTTATGTGTTTTGGGGTTCATGGTATTCCACCATTGGTGGAATACCATGCTTTTTTCCGAAAGGTTTTCCTCTAGCGGTTGCTTGACTGGCACACTTGAGGAGTTTGATTCGTGATGTTAATAGTCTTGCAAAATAAATCACTGTTTTTTTGAGTAAGTAATCCTATCCAGACTTTTTGAGTACAAAACATTCGCCGAAGTCGTGTCCATGTATTATTGTTTTATAGGGACCAATTAATCCAGGGATGTTAGTCTTGGTTAAGACAGATGCTTAAGTCCCGTATGATTCATACGAAAGGAGAGGAGTTTACGTATTACTCATGTGTATGAATGCCTATTTTCGTCGGATGTCACCTGGCGCTATCCATAAATTATTAAACTCCCCTGAATGGTTACCTCGGGTAATTTTTACAGAGTGTGATAAAACGACACTCGATATTGATAAGTCCTGGCATATCATTCACTACTTACTCTGTGGTTCTGCTCAGACTACAGATGAATTGATTAGTGAAACAATATTGGGTGGTAGGCCACTCTCTATGGATAATTTAGGCTGTGGTCCTGCGCGTTATTTTGAGCCTCTTAAAGTAGCAATGCTTGCGGATGAATTGGCCCCTATTGAAACTGAACAGTTAATGCATCACTACTCTGTGGGAAAACTGTCTCGTGCAGGTATTTATGCGAAACTATCAGATACTGCAGAAGATAGATCTTATATTAGTTGTAACTTTGATTCTTTAAAGTCATTTTATATGACTGCTGCTCATAATAGAGAAGGGGTTATTACGGTTATTATTTAACAGGTGCTTACTCGCAAAGGTGAATTGGCTTTTCTGTTTATATTATCGTATGTCTACAGCATGGCTATGAGTCGTAGGGAGTCAATGTAGCATTAATATATGCCAATCAGGCAACATAGATTAATACTGTGCAATAGTGGGCAATACTCCCTCCCAAAACAAAGCAATGCCATATTCCATGAAAGTGTTTGATGCGTTCATCAAATGCATAAAACAAAATACCTGTGGTATACAATAGTCCACCAACTAATAACCAGATGAAGCCTGATGTTGATAGGTTAGTTAACAACGGGTCTAAGGCAATAATCGCTAACCAGCCCATGACAAGATAAATTATAATCGGTAAAATCCGTTCTCCTTTTTGAGGCCACAAGTCAATTATGATGCCCAAAATGGCAAGCGCCCACACAATACCAAACAAAGCCCAGCCCCAGGGACCTCGAAGGGTGATCAGTGTAAAGGGGGTGTAGGTACCTGCAATGAGTAAGTAAATTGAGCTGTGATCTACTTTGCGAAGAATTTTTTTTAAACGACCACTTGTGCTGTGATAGAGTGTAGAGACCAGATACAGTAAAAAAAGGGTTGAACCATAAATACTAAAACTGACTATTTTCCAGGGATCCCCTTCATCTGCTGCAATGAGAATAAGCACTATAAGTCCATAAAGTGCAGCACACGCACCAATAAGGTGCGTAATGCTATTAAATCGTTCACCTTTATACATAATCTACAGACCTCGATTCAGAATAAACGAGCACTACCACTTGATGTCTTAAGAGGTTGAAGTGTGTAAATTTGCATCTGTCTTTAACCTCACTAAGTATGGTTGGAAGTCTCATTAAGTCTAGAAAAAGTTACATTTTGGTTAGCAGTAAGTGTCATTAGTATTTACTTAAATGAACAAGACTGCATTTTCTATTGTGAGTCATCAAAAAGGCATTACATATTTTGCGATGCCACCTAGAGACGATGGTTTCCTATAGCAAGTTTTAGCCCAAAATTTTGATATTGAGGTTATCTTGTCCGCATCATTTGATTGCTCTAGGCGTGAGTCATAGAAACAATTTGTATAATTTTATTCGTTTTTAATGCTGTCTTTTATATAGACAACAACTTTTACTAGTTATCCCATCAATTCACTCTATCATTGGGGCATGATGTTGTTTTGAACTAAACAATAAACTGATCTGTTTTCAAGTATACCCTTTGCGAATCATTTTTAGGGTTTGTTGTCAGCGCTCTTGAACACCAAGGATGGTGTGAATGCAGTTTATGCAGGAGTATTACTGCCACCCCAGTCACTTATTATTTATAAGCTCCGGGGGCTTCATTACTTGACGGCCGCCCCTAAAAACCCTTCGCGGTGGGTATAAAGCATCTGTTTGTATTAACCCTATTTCCATTTAAGTTGTGCCGCTTATCAGCATTCTTCGGGAGGGCATGGTCTTATATGATCTATTTGTTGTAAGTCAGTTTAATAGTATTTATGAGCATGTGCTTTTTGATAAAAAAACAAGATACAAAATGAAGGTGTGTTTTATACACTGTATATGGCAAAAGGATTGATGTTGTGATAAAACTCCAACGTTGCATACTTAAAATAGCATTGATGTACGTTCGACAAAGGACTCTAGCACCATCAGGCTTTTGGTGTATTTCCCTTTTGACTGTATGGTTTTAAGAGGAAGGTGGAGACATCTTAACAGCTTACAGCAATGACTGTAAAAAGTGTGTTATGTTTTTATTTTGAACAATATTATTAACGTGTAATTTGTAAATACACAATTTAAAGTAGATAGCGATTGAGATTTCAAAAATGAGTTACCATACCATTGGTTTAGCGGTTGACTTTGATTCCCCTGCCTATCGTGACTTTGCTTTGAAAGTGCTGACGGACCCCTATGATGCCGAACAATTTGAGCCATGGGAGGTAAAAGCATTTAATGCACTTGACATGATGACAACCCCTGATTTAGTCGTTATTGATGGTCGTTTTTCACTTTTTGTTGTATGGGAAACAATTTCTGCTGAGCTAGATGATATAGCACAGTATTTTGCAGAGGCAGAAGGTCGAGTACAACGTCTATATATGTTGGGTGATGCCTCTCAAGCACCTGATGAAGAAGGTTCGTTTTATCTTAATCAGGATGATGGCTGGCGAGTTCTTAAGACGGGAGAGTTTAAAACAGTGAGTGAGTTCGGTCAGGAAGATGACCCTCGCGCTATCTTAAAAGTGGTTAAACAACCATTAAGTTAATCATTTCTGGTCACTAACTTACTCCACATCTGTTATTGAATAATAATGTGGCGTTCGCTTTGTGATAAGCATATCCCCTTATCTATGGGGGTATTAACAACCTGATTATCAATACATCAACTGGTTTGCAGTAATATGGCAAACCAGTGATTCTATTTTTCTGTTATATAATGTTTTGTCTATGGCTTGGTAAGGTTAAAGCGCTACTTTTTGTTTGATTTTTGAACATAACTGCCCGGCCCAAAATACAGTAGTCCAAATAAATAAGGCGGGTAAAGTGTAAAGCTGAGTGATCAGATGAAAGTTTGATGAGATATTACTTAATGGATAACAGTAGTAAATAGGCATTGAGCATTGGGTTTTGGCAGATATTGATAGTGCAAAAAGTGAACTGCACGCTATCATTATGATGCTGGGTATAAGCCAGAAGTGGCTAAGCATGTATGTGAAGCAAACTGTTGTTTTTTTGAGCTGACGCCAATATAAAAAACTGCAACTAATCAATATGGTAGTAAGGGTTACAAGGTGTAAGTTATACAAGATAAACTGTTCTATTATGTTGATGATGACACTCATACGATTAGCAAAACCAAGTGTTGATTGATAATAAAACGTTGATAATAAAACAGCAGTCACTCAGCAAATGGCGTAAACTGCTGTGTAAGCTTACATACAGGCGAAGCATGTTAGAAGCGATGTTATAACAGCGGCCAAGATGGTATTTAATGAGTCTTTTGGCTTGCGCTTAGCTATGGCTTTTTCTTAGTAAAGAGTATACTTTATAAATCAAAGGCTTAGAGGAGTAGTTTATACCTTTTTATGGGAGAGTATTCAGTGAAGTGTTTCCCTAACTGAAGCTCTGATTGAGCTGACAAACGTTTTTGTGGTCTATACCCAGCGTTAATGTTATTTATACGCATTTTATGTGAAATAGCTGTGCTGTAGTGTATTTCAGGCAAAGGAAATTGATTGAATATCCATTCTTTAGAGAGCTTTATTTGCGTATGTTTAAAAAAGCAGTGTTTAAGACGAATGCCTGAAAACCCACTGAAAGCAACCATTCAAACAATCTTATATCAATGCTCAGGTCCAATATCGGAGCATCAGTTGATCTGTGAGCTGAAAGCCCGTCAGTTGATAAGTGATACTTCAACACTTGATAGCTTGTATTATATTCACTTTCTTGTGATGAATGCACTTTATCAGCTACAAACTGAGCTACTAGACCAAGCGTGGTATTTGTCTATTTCTCCTCTTGAAATTAATCTGTTGCGTACATGTACATCGTCGACCGATAATGCTTTAGCCGAAGATGTTGGTGGTTGTTTACTAAGAGATTACTACTTGGATTGGCGCAATCTGGAAGGCGTCAATCGTGAAGGTTTGCAAAAGTTGATGGATCAGTTTTGGTATCGATTTGCTGCTTGGGATCAGCGTTCAGATGCCTTAACGGTATTGGGTCTTAACTGTACTGCACAATGGCAGGATATACAGTTGGCATATCGGAAAAAGGCTGCTGAGCTACACCCCGATAAGGGAGGAGATGCAGTACGCTTTCGGGAGGTTCGTACGGCTTATGAGGTGTTAGCGAGGACGTATAAAAAAGGTAAACATTTGTAGATTAATCTTAACTCCATAGCAAAACACTGATGGTCTATGGATAACAGTAATTTTATGTAAGAACGGAGTATCAATATGGATCAAAATGCTGAAGAAGCAGGTATTATAGCGACGTTGATTGAACGGTTTGATAAACAGCGCTTACCACGGGCTTTATCAATTAAAGAACGAGTTGATAAGGGTGAAAGACTGTCAGAGTACGATATTGCATTTTTAGAAGAAGTTTTTGCTGATGCAAATGAGATGAGAAGGTATGTCGAACGACATCCTGAGTATCATGATTTAGCTGCAAAGGCTGCAGCACTTTACAAGTCAATTATGGATAAAGCCTTGGAAAATGAGAAAAAGGAAAAAGGCGATCAATAAAATTTTTTCTTACTATTTAGTAATGATAAGAAGATTGAATTTAAAAAATAACCATTCACTATGTTGAGTATATATGTCCAGGTTTTATTGTTTAGTTATTTGTGATTAATGTAATTATAATAAAAAATGTGAAAAACTATCTTATGATCATTGTTGGTTTTGGTTGGTTTGCTAATTTTTTAATAGTGGGCCATGAACTATAGGCCCACTCAAAAACTAGTATAGTAATTACGTCACTCTGGCCAGAAGCCTAATAACTTCTTTTAGTATTGTATTTATATTTATTGACTCATCGTGCCAACACGATTTGCGGCTTCTTCTAATAGTTTAACCAGGTTTTTATCACTGTCTTTTGAACATAAAACATCACCAACAGATACGCCATTTTCCAAAAATAGTTGAGTGCAAACACTGGTGACTTTATCAGTATCAAAATAATAAGCTTTGCGTAGCTCATTAGCTGCATTCATCAGTGAATCAGCTGCGTTCTCAGCATTGGACATATCAGCTAACGCATGAGAACTGACGACTGCTAATAAAAGTGTACCCATAGCTTTTAACATAAAACAATCCTTGTTTACATTGTTACAGTTTTGGTTTTTCAGTACATTACTATGTACTGCAGGAGTTTATAACAAACGCTGGAGATAAATTCAAAGAATATTGTTTATGGCTAGAAATAATATCGTAGGTTATCTATAAATTATGATAATAAAAACGTATTATTTTTTGTGACGTTTTTATGGACTGTCTGACAGTTAAATTTTATTTAATATTTTTACTAAATAAAAAATGGTGTGCTTGTTGTTTTAGGGATTTTGTCAGTAATAGAATTGCTTGAGAAGGGCTGTGCCAAGTATGCCAGTATAATGAACGAATTTCGTAGTGCTGAGGTGTGAGGTTAATAAGTTTGCCTGTTTCAATTGCAGTATTAACTTGCATATGAGGTATGAGTGCATAAGCAATGCTGTTTTCTACTACTGCCAGAAACGCACCTGATGAGGGAATTAAATGTGTGGGGTAGTTTACCTGTGGCTTATCAAAAAAATGTATAAGAAAGTCCTCGTGTAGTGTATCAAACTGGTTAAAAATAATCGCAGGTGCTTTTTTCGTATTTTCGAGTGTAAAACCATCTGAAAAATAACGTGTTATAAATTGAGGACTGGCAACACAGTAATAATGGATATCGCCTAAATAATGAGTATTACATCCAGATAAAGGCGTAGGTTGACAACTGATGCAACCTGCCACATCGCCTCGTTTAAGAAGTTGTAAGGCTCTGATTTCATCTTCGACTTGAATCGAAAGCAGAATTTGGTGGGAAGACAGTAAGGATTCAATACAAGGTAAGAACCATGTAGCGAGACTGTCTGCATTGATCGCAATATTAATGGGCAGGAAGTGACTTTCTTTGTCCTGAATATCAAATTCAGTCAATAATTCTTGTTCAAGCAACTGAACTTGTTGTAGGTGACAAATTAAGCGTTGACCACGAGACGTTAATTGGGGAGGGGTAGATCTTATGAGTAGTGGTTCCCCGATACGTTCTTCTAGTTGTTTAATGCGCTGAGATACAGCAGACTGCGTGATAAACAGTTTCTGAGCGGCTTTCTCAAAGCTTGCAAGCTTTGCTACCCAAGCCAGGGCTTCAAGCAATTTATAGTCGAGTTTCATGAAGCTAACCTCCTCTCCAAGCTACTAATAAGAGCATGGCCACGTCAGGCACGTAATCAATGTTACTTCATTATAAGAATTATTAATGGATATTTAAATTAATTAATTTCACTTATATAGGCTGGGTTGGTACAGTTTCTCTCCTATCGAGTATTGATTCTGAGGTTGGCAATGTGGTTTCCATTTAGTCAGGGGTTTGCAATTGGTTTGGGAATGATTATTCCAATTGGAGCACAAAATGCGTTTGTGCTTAACCATGCGTTAAAGCGACATTACCCCTATTGGGTCGCACTGGTGTGTAGCTTGTGTGATGTGGTGTTGATCACGGTGGGTGTGACAGGTGTTGGAAGCCTATTAAGTCAACATGCAACGCTCATGTTGCTCGCCAAATATGTTGGTGCTGCTTTTTTAATCTGTTATGCCTGTTTTGCCTGGTTAAAAGCATGGCGTAATCAGTATGAAATGACGGCCCTTGGCGAAAAAAATACTTCAAGATCTGCTGTGAAGGTTATTTTAGCCACGCTAATCATTACCTTAGTTAACCCACAAGTTTATTTAGATACGTTAGTCTTTTTAGGTAGCTTGGGAGCCCAATACCCTGGTGATGCGCGAGTTGCTTTTACTGGAGGGGCTGTTTTAGCGTCTTTCGTCTGGTTTTTTAGTTTGACTATTGGTGCGTCGTTTCTGGCCGCGAAGTTAAACCATCCACGCTATCAGCGGGGGATAGATGTTGTTACAGGTTGTATTATGTTCTGGTTTGCGGGGTATTTAGTTTTATGATCGAGTTAAATGTGGCACCTGCTATTTGGAACCACTGGCCAAATCTGCAGTTAGGCATTGTAAAAGTGATGGGTTTTGATAATGAGAAAAGGTCTGCAACCACGGCAGAGCATTTACGTAGTGTACAGGAAGAAGTTGCAAGGCAAGTTCAAGAGAAAACTATTAGTGAGTTGCCGGAAGTGGCCTTTTGGCGTGAAGCTTATCGGTTATTTGGCGCAAAGCCTAAACGCTACCCCTGCAGCCTGGAAAACCTGTTGCAGCGAATAAAACGTGAACAGTTTCCTCGCGCAATTAACCCCTTGGTGGATATCTATAATATTATTTCTCTGCAATACCGTGTCCCTGTTGGCGGCGAAGATTTAGCAAAAATTCAAGGTGATTTATGCTTGCGATTTGCGACTGAAAACGAGCCATCTATTCATCTTCTTGGTGAGTCCGAGGCTCGGGCACCGAAACCGGGCGAGGTGATTTATAGTGATGACGTAGGCGCTGTATGTCGACGTTGGAATTGGAAAGAAGCAGAAAGAACCAAACTGACTGCGACTACGACAGACGCTATTTTAGTGGTTGAGTCATTACAGGAGGCATCATTGCTGCCTTGTCTTGAGGCTCTGGTAGCATTGGTTTCTGAGTATTGTGGAGGGGAGATTGAGTCTTCATTGCTCACCGAGCCTGTACTGAGTGAGTCATGATGCGCGGGAATGAATAATTAATCAAAAAAAAGAGGCATGTTCAAGGTTTAAGCATATGTAGACCCACAGCTGAAAGTGGCTTACTATAACCGTTAGCTATAGGATCCATTGACTTTTTGCAGTTTTAAGTGATGGTAATTACTGCTGACGGAGGGCGAGTTAATGCCAAAAGATAATGTAATCGTGTTCTCTACAGTGAAAGATCCACATGTACATGCACGTAAGGACGCCAAAGTAAAAGCAATGCGTCAGCGTTTTGAGGATTGTTTACCTTTAGCCTCTAAGACAAAGAAAAAGCGCAAGAAAAAAACCAAACAATCAAAAAAAAATTAGGGTATAAAATACCCTAATTTTTTTATTACATGTTGTAATAGCTTATGTGAGTCAGATGCACTGACTCTTTATCTCTCCTTAATAGCATCTTATTTTTCATTTAGTAAACAGGCTGCCAGGGACCCCAACGATCTGATCCTGGCTCCTCTCCTTGCGTCCACCATTTAGCCTGATAACTGACACCACGATAAAAAATGCGTTGTCCTTGTCGATAAGACTGATGGGGGTGCCATTGAGGTAATGCACGAGGTGGAGGGTAATTGACATTAACATTAATGTTTTGTGAGTAACGAGGCTGATTATAGTGACCTGCGTTATAGTACTGATGTTTTCTATAGTGTCGGTGTCTTCTATGATGCTTAGGACGCCAGTGCCCGCAGTGTCTATGATGGCGGTGTGGACGGTAATGACGGTGATGTACTTCAACAACTCTGGGCTGATAATACCCACTTGAGAATGAAACATTACCTGCGCGAACACTGAATTCCAACGCTTGAGACATTGGCGACAATAAGGCGCTTGCTACGGCTGCACTTATACAAAGGTGTTTAATGTGGCTCATATTTATTTAACCTCTTCGCGTCCTAACTTTGTACATCAGAAGCTGTGTTACTAGAGGACGAATAAGGTATACCCGTTGCGCATAGTCCTTCATACTTTGCGTTTATAGCGGGATTTAAACAGTGCTATAAAACTTATGTGTTCCAAACTTTGGGTATAAGAATTAATTTATCACTTTTATTAGAGGTCATGATAATGAAAAAAATCAGTGTAACAGTAAAAAATCATGGGTAAAATAATTAAAATAATACGTATTTCTTGTTTTTAGTGAGTGTTATGTCTTATTTGTTGGGCTAGCTACACAAAAACTAAGGGAATTGTTGTTAATCAACTAGGGTATTTAAACAAAGAATATAAAAGAAGCACCTATAAACAGGTATGACGGGTAGCAGATGCTCAGAAAACGCTCAAAGTGAGTCAAATGACGTGTTCTGTAAAGATGCTGTCTGAAGCTCGCAAACGAATAGGCTATTCACTACTCTAAAAAAAGCTACATTAACCATAATGACCTAAAGACTAAGGTCAGCATGACTAAGTTTTAACCACTTACTAAGATAGTACAAAGCCAGTACTGATATAAGGGAGCATAATGCAGCAAAAACTGGATGCCTGTGTATCATCTGTTCAACATGCTTTGGCAGGCAAGCAGCATGAAATAAAGCTCGCTCTTTGTTGTTTACTTAGCCAGGGACATTTGTTGATTGAAGACTTGCCTGGAATGGGCAAGACAACATTAGCCCATGCCTTGGCCAGAGTCTTAGGGTTGACCTATAACCGAGTTCAGTTCACCAGTGACTTGTTACCGGCGGATATTTTAGGCGTATCCATCTATACCAAAGAGACTCAACAGTTTACTTTTCATCCAGGACCTATCTTTTCACATATTGTACTAGCAGATGAAATTAACCGAGCGACACCCAAAAGCCAAAGTGCACTATTGGAAGCCATGGAAGAACGCCAGGTATCTGTTGAAGGCGAAACCAGACCCTTGCCTGAGCCATTTTTTGTCATAGCCACGCAAAACCCGTTTTCTCAGGCGGGTACATTTCCTTTGCCAGAGTCACAGTTAGACCGTTTCTTGATGCGTATATCCTTAGGTTACCCTGATCCAGAAGCAGAGCGTCAGGTATTATTAGGCCTTTCAGGCCGGGTTAAGCTTGATACTATTTCTCCGGTATTGACTCAGGATGAACTTAAGGCGTTTCAGCTACAGGTCATTCAGGTAAAAACTGCTGCTGCGGTCTTAAATTACTTACAGAGAATACTGGCCTATACCCGTAATCAAGAGGACTTTGCTTATGGATTATCGCCTCGAGCAGGTTTGGCATTATTGCGTGCAGCACAAGCGTGGGGGTTGATGCATGGTAGAAAGCATGTGTTACCAGAAGATATACAAGCCATATTGCCTTCGGTAACACAGCATCGTTTGCGGGAACCTAATGATCATTTAGGATCAACGGGGGCTGCACTGAGTCAACGATTACTGACAGCTGTGGATGTGGTTGTGTAATGCGTACGTTGATTAAAAACTATTTTGGCCGTTGGCTTGATCAGCGGATTCCGCCCAGTACGACTATTTTTTTGAATCAAAAGCGTATATTTATTTTACCAACAAGAACGGGCTATTTTTTTATTTTAATTGGACTGGCCGTATTTTTTGCTGCAGTAAATTATGAAAATAGCATGAGTTTTATGGTCGCTTTTTTTTTAGCTAGTTTATTTTTAGTCTGTATTTTACATACTTATGCTAATTTGGCGGGATTAGAAATTACCGCTTTATATGCGTCAAAAGTGCATGTGGGGGATGATGTCGGTTTTACCATTCAGTTGCAGGATATTGTGGGTAAACCACATGAATCTATAAGACTTTTTTGGCAGCCTTATCAGGTTTCAACTGTATCGTTAATCGCGCATGAAAAAAAATCGGTTTCTGTTTTTTTATTAGCTTCTCAGCGTGGTTATTTTCGGCCTGGTCGGTTATGTATTGAAACCCATTATCCATTAGGGCTGTTAAGGGCCTGGACATGGGTTGACCTGAATAGTCAGGCATTGATTTATCCTAAGCCTATCGCCTGCCCATTACCTGCATGTCATATAGCTTCCAGTGAAGGTGATACGTTAGCCAAAGAGGGGGTTGAGGACTTTACAGGGCTCCGATCTTACCAGCCAGGTGATGGTTTACGCCATATTGCCTGGAAACACTTTTGGAAGTCAGATGATTTACTCACTAAACAGTTTAGTGCTTACACTGATATGCGGTTATGGCTTGATTGGGAACAGTTTGCAGGTGCTTCGATAGAGGAGCGATTAAGTTTTTTGTGTTACTGGTGTTTGCAGTGTGAACAACATCAGCGGGATTATGGACTGAGAATACCAAACATTACCCTTGAGCCTGCCCGTGGTCCCCAGCATTTAGCGCGTTGTTTAACAGCGCTGGCCTTATTTGGTGTGAATCAGCCGGGGATAACACCTGGTAAAGGGACAGACAATGTTTAGGCAAAAATCTAAGCCCTCAAGTCAATCAGGTAAAACCCATAATCAACGTACTATTGCTGTCGCATCAATACCGCGCACCAGTTTAATTTGGTTATTTACCACCCAAGCTTTGGTGTTATTGCCCCACTTACTGCGTATACCTTATTGGGTAGGCATTTTGGCCGTTGTTTGTGGGTGTTGGCGTATTATGATTTTTAATGGGCGCTGGTCTTACCCTGCTCGTTGGTTGAAAGCGCTGTTGGTGATTGGGGCGGTGACAGGGACATTTTTAAATTATGGAACAATTGTGGGTCTAGAGGCTGGTGTCGTTCTTTTATTATGTACTTTTCTGCTTAAATTATTGGAAATGAAAAACCAGCGAGATGCTTATCTTGTGGTGTTTTTAAGTTACTTCGTGATCGTCACCCAGCTGTTGTATTCTCAAGCAATTCCTTCTGCGGCTTATACATTTTTTACGCTCGTTGTTATTACCTCGGCATTGGTAGGGCTTCACCAGCAACAGGGAACGTTAGAGCTCAAAAAAACATTGCGTAAAGGTGCTGTAATGATGCTGCAAGCGGTGCCATTAATGGTGCTCTTGTTTATTTTTATTCCCCGTTTAGGTCCCATTTGGTCTGTAGAATTGCCCAGTCAAAAAGCCCGAAGTGGGGTGAGTGACCAGATGACGCCAGGAGATATAGCAGAGTTGAGTAAATCCGATGCGCTTGCGTTTAGGGCCACATTTACGGACACAATTCCACCACAGAATCAATTATATTGGCGTGGAATTGTACTGTCTGAACTGATGGGGCGAACCTGGCGACAAGCGAGTCGTGAGTTAACATTAGCGGGTCGGACGGGACAGGATTTAAAGCTTTCTGGGAACCCACTGATTACTTGGAGAGATCAATTTCAACGTTGGCCAAATGCAGTAAAAAAGCAGGGGCAGGCACTTAATTACACTGTTATTTTAGAGCCTACACAGCAAAACTGGCTTTATGCATTGGCGGTACCTCAAATAAGCAATGTTGATATTGGTGTAACACGTGATTTTACATTAATTGCTCGTGAGCCAGTTCGATTACGTCAGCAATATAAGGTACGCTCTTATCCTTCTTCTTTGGTCGATGTTGAGTTACCTCATTGGTTGCGACGACAAAATGTGCAGTTATCTGCATTTGGTAATCCAAAAACACGTACATTTGCACAACAACTGTGGGATGATGTTGAACAGAAACCACAATTATATATTGACCGAATTTTACAATATTTTAATCGTCAACCATTTTATTATACGTTAAAGCCACCTACCTTAGGCTTTAACTCTGTTGATGAGTTTTTATTTACGAGTCGACGTGGATTTTGTGCTCATTATGCCAGTACCTTTGTTTATTTGATGCGCATAGCAGGAATTCCTGCACGGGTTATTGCGGGTTATCAAGGGGGAGAACGTAATACAACCAATAACTATGTTCAGGTAAGGCAGTTTGATGCGCATGCATGGGCTGAGGTGTGGTTGGAAGATAAAGGGTGGGTACGTGTAGACCCAACCGCTTCAGTTGCTCCAGAGCGTATTCAAGATGGTCTTGAGGCAGCGCTTGCAGAAGAGGGAAGCTTTTTAGAGGATACTCCGTTGTCACCAATACGATTTAAGCATATTGGTTGGATCAACCGTTTGCGTCTTGAATGGGATATGCTGGAATATCGATGGCAACGCTTTGTGCTTAATTATAACCAAGACCAGCAAATGGAATTTTTCAATCAACTATTTGGCACTTTTTCCTGGTATAAATTGGCACTGGCATTAGGTGGCGGACTTGGCGCTATTATTATTATGTTGGGTGTATGGATTATTTTTCGTCGTCAACCTATTAAGTATGACCCCGCAACGAGACTGTATTTAAAGTTTTGTCAGTGGGGGAGAAAGCAGGGTTGTCAGCGTTTAACTGGAGAAACCCCCATACACTATTTGCAGAGGTTGCAGCAGCACGTGCCGTATTATAGTGCTTGGGCACAACGAGTTACTGACAATTTTGTTACATTGCAGTATAACCCTGATTTTGAAGAGGGAGAATCTTTATATCAAAAAGAACTGGTGCTTTTAAAAAAGTTAGTAAGACATCCAGTTAAATCCCCCCGCTAGTTGCATTAAAAAAAACTGTCTTAAGTTACATTATTCTTATATTTTGTTAGCTTAGCTAGAGGCCTGGTTGATTGGCCTCTAGCTCATAGCATTATCCATTAATTAATAGGTGCACCCAAATACTAGCGATATAACCCAGTGCAATGGCTGGCGTCCATTTTAAGTGGCTGAAAAATGTATATTGGCCTCGTGCTTGCCCCATAAGAGCAACACCAGCCGCGGAGCCAATTGATAATAAACTGCCACCAACGCCAGCGGTTAGGGTGACTAACAGCCACTGAACATGGGGCATATCTGGGTTCATGGTAAGTACAGCAAACATCACTGGAATATTATCAACGACGGCAGATAAAATGCCAACTAAGGTATTGGCGGTAGTTGCACCAAGATCACCATAAATTACGTTTGAGGCTAGGCCTAAATAGCCGATAAAACCCAATCCTCCCACTGATAAAATAACACCATAGAAAAAGAATAATGTATCCCATTCGGATTGTGCTATTTTGTCAAAAATATCGAACTCCCCAGTATGGTGACCACCTGGAACATCGGTATGGTCTTTTTGGGAGTGGCCTTTACGTCTGAGGAAAAAACCAAATAGTTTAAGGTAGGCAAGTCCCATCATCATTCCGAATACGGGCGGAAGGTCTAAAAAGTGATGGAAGCAGATAGCAGTAATAACGGTTAATAAAAAAAGCCCTACAATAGTTAAACCACCAAATTTAATAGCTATAATTTTTTCGCCATCATGCATGACGGGTCGACCACTAGGTAAAGCAAAATGCATTAAGCTGGCCGGAATAATAAAATTAATCACTGAGGGGATAAATAGATGAAAAAATTCAGTAAAATCAACCACACCTTTTTGCCAAACCATTAGGGTGGTGATATCGCCAAAAGGACTAAATGCACCACCTGCATTTGCACCAACTACAATATTTATACAACTTAGGGCAATAAATTTAGGTTTATCTTTTCCTACAGCAAGAACAACAGCACACATTATTAAGGCAGTAGTAAGGTTATCTGCGATAGGGGAAATGATGAAAGCTAGACAGCCAGTTAGCCAGAATAGTGTACGATAGGTGTAGCCTTTTTTGACAAGCCAGCTTCTTAAGGCATCAAAAACTCCGCGCTCAAGCATGGAGTTTATATATGTCATGGCTACTAATAAGAAGAAAAATAACTCAGTGTATTCGAGAAAGTTATGTTTAATTCCTTCCTTTACTAAATCAGGAGATCCCTCAATGTTGTAGATAGCGGCTATTAAAATCCATATTAACCCGGCTGCCAACAATACTGGCTTAGATTTTCGCATGTGAATTTTTTCTTCAAGAATTACGAATATATAAGCCAGCCCAAAGATAATAAGTGCGGTAATACCTACCCAATGTTTAGTAAGGTCTAACATATCTGACGCATTAGCTTGGCTCCATGCGGGCATGCTAAAGGTTGATAAATACAGGCAAAAGAAGCCCGTTAGGGTTATTTTCATAGTTTGTATCCCCTTTTTTTGGCGTTCCTAATGGCTCACTTATAATTTTGTGCCAGGATTATACTACTTGGTCAGAACTCATGGAATGACTTTTCAAGTATATGATAGTTTTTTTGTAGTTGTTTGTTTGTCAAACAGAGACTACATACTTCCTGAAAGTTTTTTAACTAAGCTCGTGATACCTTACACAATGTAAGCTATTGGCTATAGTTAAGGCTAATAACCGTTTGCCAGTAAACAGTAAGGGGCATACCGTGGATATTTCAACAATAATAATACTCGTGATAGTCATTGGTGTTGTTGTTTATGTAATTAGCATTTATAACAACCTGGTGAGTAAACGAAATACTTATAAGAATGCATTTGCGCAAATAGAAGTGCAGCTTAAACGTCGATATGACTTGATACCTAACCTGATTGAAACGGCTAAGGGTTATATGCAGCATGAGCAGCAAACGTTAACCAAAGTGATTGAAGCAAGAAATGCTGCTGCGAATATGTTGAAAGACTTAGCGCAACACTTAACCCCTGATCAGGTACGCAAGTTTAGCGAAGCAGAACAAACACTGGGCAGTGCTATGGGGCAGTTTAATGTCGTGGTGGAAAATTACCCAGATTTAAAAGCAAATCAAAATATGATGCAATTTGCTGAAGAATTAACCAGTACTGAAAATAAAGTAGCACGAGCAAGACAGTTTTATAACGATGCTGTAACGGATTATAATAATTTTCGACAGTCATTCCCGCCTACTTTCTTTGCTAATATGTTTGGTCACACTCAGGATGCTGGTTTGTTGGAGTTTGAAGACTCTGCAGCGATTCAACAAGCCCCCAAAGTATCTTTTTAGACACTTTTATTGTCATTAGTGAGAGAGTATTTGTTTGTGAACTTTTTTCAGTGGCAGCGTGATGCAAAACGTAAAACACAGCGTTTGTTGCTGCTGATGTGTATGACAATTATTTTATTATCTGTAGGTATTTATTTACTGATTTTTTTACTGTTTTGGCTAACGGCGGATACCCATTTATCGCATGTGCAAGGGGGAATCCCTTGGTTTTTTTCTTGGGAATTTTATCTAATTTGTTTGGTCGGTGTTACCGTGGTAATTGGCTCGGGGAGTTTGATTAAGCTACATAAACTGGCTGCGGGTGGTTTTACTGTGGCTGAATCTGTAGGAGGACGACTGATTGAGCCTACCACTGAGGATTTTTACGAGAAACGTTTGTTAAATGTTGTTGAAGAAATGGCCATTGCTTCTGGATGCGGTGTACCTGAAGTCTATTTACTTGATAATGAGAGCAGTATCAATGCATTTGCCGCAGGTTATGAGTTAGATGATGCGGTTATTGGTGTAACCAAAGGTTGTATTCATAACCTCACGCGTGATGAGTTAGAAGGTGTGATTGCTCATGAGTTTAGCCATATTATTCATGGTGATATGCGTCTTAACATACGGCTGATTGGGATCGTCTTTGGTATTACCATGATTTCTCAGTTTGGTGAACATTTGTTGTATGCCAGAAATGATCGCAATCGCTCATGGCTGTTAGGTGGAGGATTATTGCTATTAGGCTTTCTGGGCATGATGGCTGCCAGTTGGATTAAATCATCCATTTGTCGAACCCGTGAGTACCTTGCCGATGCTTCAGCGCTGCAATATACCCGTAATCCTGATGGTATTACTCAGGCTTTGAAGCGTATTGGGGGGAGTCAGGTGGGCACATTATTAAGTGCGGAACGTGCTACAGAAGTCACCCATATGACTTTTGGTCGTTGTACATCTCGATTTGCCGCTGAGATGTTTGCTTCACATCCTCCTCTAGAAGATAGAATTCGGAAATTAGAACCCAAATGGGATGGAAATTTTTTAAGTCCATTAAAAACCATTACGGATCAACCACAATCTGGAGCATCACCTACGGAACAGTCTTTGACACTAAGTGATACTGTTATAATGGCTGTTTCAAAGCAGCCATCCCCATCAATAGATAAACACCCTCATACTAAACAGACTGTCATGCAGGTTGGTGTGATTAAACATGACCACATCACATATGCAAGAGCATTATTGAACTCGTTGCCTAAGCCTGTGACGATGGCTATTCATGATTTTCAACAAGTTCATTTGGTGATGATGGCCCTGTTGTTTACTCATGATGAAGATGAGCAAATTAAACAGTTAGCCTTGGTTGCACAAGCCTATGGAGATAATACAACCGCTGTGGCAGTCCAACAAATGGCCTCACACCTGATCAATTATTCATCTCAAGATTTGTTAGCACTGTTGGAAATAGCAAAACCTGTATTAAAATCAATGTCACTCAAGCAGCGTACACAACTCAATGGTTGTTTATTTGCGTTAGCCAAAGCGGATGGAAAGTTATGCTTATTTGAATGGGCACTATTAGCCATGGTTAAACACTATGATAATAAGTGGTCAGAGACTTATCGGGCGGGCAGTATAAAAAAATCATTAGATCTCCCTAGCGTTGCAGACGATGTTCAAATTATTATTGCTGCATTATGTCAGGTTTCACACATGCCAAAGTCTCAGCAATTGACATGTTTTGCTGCGGCAATGCAACAGTTGTCGATAAAAGCTGACTTTCCTGCAACACTATCATTTGGACGTCTACATAAAGCATTACAAAAGTGTATGCAACTTAAAATGGAAGACAAGGAGGTTTTGATTAAAACATGCAGTGATTGTGTTATGTTTGATCAATCAGTTGTCTTAAAAGAAGTGCAATTGATGCGTGTGATTGCTGTGATACTCGAATGTCCTATTCCTCCTGTAATCTTCTTACATGAGTCTGTGAAAGAGCTTCAACTATAAAAGGGTTAAGTTTATACAAGCTTGCTTCTGTGAGGTTTTAAAGTGCAGACTATTTGGTTTCGTTGTAAGCTAGCCTCTTAGTGACTTAGTTCTTGGTTCATCTAAATGATACCCTGATAGAAAGGCATCATTTAGGTTATGCAATGTAGCGATTAAATTGAAAATGAGGGGTTGATGTTAAAAAAAGTACTGATCACAATAGGCTTGTGTTGTTGTGTATTGAATGCCTGGGCTGAAGCTGATGGTCCTGATTTTTGGAAAGTACATGATGTTGCAGCCGATGATCGTTTGAATATACGTCAGCAACCTAGTTGGCAATCAAGTAAGTTGGGGGCTATTCCACCTAATGAGCAATGTTTACCCAATATTAAGTGCACTGGTGGTCTGACCTTTGAGGAAGCCACAACACTCTCTGAAACAGAGAAAGAAACATTACGCAAACAGCGTCCCCGGTGGTGTAAAATTCGCTATCAAAACATAACAGGGTGGGTTGCAGCTAAGTACTTAAGGGAAAGTTCAAGTGATCACTGTTATCAGTGAAAGTTGTAGCTTTTAGAAAATAGAATTAGGAAAGAGGCTCTCAGTTACTCGTTACGCCATAAGGAATAAACAGGTAGTTGTTTAACTGAGAGCATGCTTATAGAAAACCAGTTAGCGTTTGTTACGAAGTGCAGATAAACCTAACAAGCCAAGGCCAAATAATGCGATTGTTGCAGGTACAGGAATTGGGTCTGGCAGAGGTGTAGTAGCACTATATTCAACAAAATAACCAAGCCTACTCGTACCTGGTAAGTCATTCCATGTACCGCTGGACAGTTCAAGAAAATCTTCTCCACCAAGATTATTAGGCTCACTTGGACCCCAACTTGCAAAGGCGGAAGTTGGGCCTCCCAACCAAAACTGGGTGCCTGCCTCAGGGCCATCCATCCAGCGCCAATCACCTTCAACAGCCATATCAGAACCACCTAACCAACCCGTACCCGAAGTTGCTACAAGCGTAGTCAAAAAAGTATTTTCTGCAGCAGTTGTAACGGTAGCTAGATAGCCTGGTAGTGTTAAATGGCTCATACTGAGGGCTGCGGTGCGTGCAGCAGTCCAAATTAACGGCGTGCTAATATATTCATAGTAATGACCTGTAGTAGGAAAGAAAACAGGCACTGCCGAAGCAGAATTAATAGTTAAAATTGATGCAGTAAGCGCACTAATTTTTAATAATTTTTTCATGTTATATTCCG
>NZ_JAGSOY010000006.1 GCF_018837975.1 Zooshikella harenae
TTTTTGTTATGCATATGGCTGAGAAATACCATCGGTATTTATCGCCACGATATCTCGCCCGTATTATAAATAATTGGACACATGATACCCTCTTTATTACCGCTACCCACAATGAACCAATCAACAGAATCATTGTATGCGCTACATTTTTCTAATTTCGCGTTTAATTGATCGACCTCTGATTCATCTACATCATCTTCTGTATCGTAAATTTCACAATACCTTGCTTGCAAATAAAGAAACTTTTTCAACTTATTTTGCGTATCATTTGAAGACTCAATAAAACTATCATCATAGACAAAATAGCCATTAAATGAAGGAAAGTCGGACTCCACTCGATCGATGTAACCAACAAGAATTTCTCCAAAAAAAAGACTAATTGCCATATCTATCTCTTATGCATAACTACTAATGAACATTATCCTTATGCAAACCTAACCTCACTGTAGGCCTTATGGTTAGTGGTATCCAGTGATGGTGGCTAGGTAGCAGGTCTTAACCGATTAGCTTTATATTTTTGCCTATTGCGTAGTATTGAGAATATTAAATACCAGCCTCGGAGTGTTGTGATATCAATTTATTAGCACCCTGCTATGTTGTACTGATGATCATAACAGTCTCAGTTGTCGTTAAAAAAAGTACCCGAAGGACAGTGCTGAACAACAACAGCGCTATCAGAACCACAGAGAAAGAAATCGCTTATGCAGTGTGAACTTGCATATTTAATTGCCAGGTTAATAATCAACAGAATTTACTCCAGAGGGTGAAGAACCTTTCAGGATTGGCGGGGATCTTTCAGAGTGAAGACACAAAAAACTTGCGCGAGGCAGAGCAGAATGAGGGAAAATACATTCGGTTTACTCCACTTGGAAAGCTCCAGCGTTACGAGTAGCGACAGGATTATACCCTTGACCTCCATACTCTGTGTCAAAAAAGTTTTTAAACCATACGCAAAACGCTAAGTTTTCGGTAAAATTACCGGTGATTAACCTATTGACGGGGATTGGTTTGTAAATTCCTGCTTTTTTGAAGGCATCCGAAAGAAGCTTCCAGTTGATCACTAATTCGAATATCTCTTTTGCTTGAAAATTAACCTTTTCCATTCGAACACAATTTTCATAGAGAATATCCATTAACTGGCAATATGCTGCTCCTGAACGAAAATCTTCGATTTTGGTGTAGTTCAACTTCAAGCAATCATTTACCCAAGATACAAGCTCATGCTGATCAGGGATATCAGCAGTTGGAAATGCCTTGTAGTATGTCTCAAAAGTCATTTTACGCTCCTTAAAAATCAGAGGCTATAATTTTCCCACCAAGGATCAATTATTTTTTCCAAACTTTAGCAAAACCTAACACAATTAATGCGGATATGACTCTAGAAAAAATAGATAAAAAATGCACATTATTTTTTAATAAAAAATCTATCATAGGTTAAGTCTGCACTTATTATAAATATATATTTATAGTGAACTAGTAACCTTTAAATGCTAATGAATTTTTTGATTAATTATTTATTCGTTTACTTTACGTTAAAATCAAACTTCAAGTACCCCTAGTGCTCCAGCTTTACTTCAAATACCAAAACCCCCTGGAAAAAATTTCCGGTAACCCCTGTTATCGGCTATTTTGACGATTTTCGTGTAAAATAGTACCACTCTCAGTATTAAGTATTACTAAGGTCACGTAATTTGACTGTAAGTGTCACCTAGATGTTTTTTTATAGCAATGACAGCAGCAGTATAGATGATGGACTTATAAAACAGGTGGACTAAGGCTGTACCACGTGCTCTTTGTAGTAATCTGCGCTCAAGTGTCATACTCCTAGTGCCAATAATAAGTAGTTAAGACGCTATTTTAATAATACTTTCGAATATAGCTTGAAGGAGTTAATACATGGTCAGGGTGACTGCTTACTCTAAAAGCTAGTTTGTTAAAGGCCTTTATACAACATTTGCATAACTCCCATTGAACACGCCATGAATTCTTCCCTGAAAGCCTGTTTGCTGCTTCCTTGCGGCAAAAAGCTCAACAAACATGAGTTATTCAATTGTTGTTTGTCATTAACAAACATTGAGGTGCAACTGCGTTAGGCTTGAGTGACGTTTGTTTTTTTAATGGCTTGGCGCAGGAAACACGACAACATGTTGTGCATCAATTCTAATTCCGATTTCTTCATCCCAGTCGTAGTCATGATGGCTGGATAATACAGACTCAATGATGCTGCCCGTTTTTAGACGTAAAGTGTATTGCGTTGTCGCTCCCATAAATGTTTTATAAATAATATCAGCACGGATAGTACTGGCGGTGTCAATAATAATGTCATCTGGACGAAGAAGTACCTCAATTGGGGAGCCTTCTGGCCAGCGGTGAGGGGTTGGGTTATTGATAAGTCCTAACTCAGTTGATAGGTGTTTTCCTTGAACTTGCCCAGGTAGAAAGTGTCCTTGTCCAATAAAGTTGGCAACAAACTGCGTCGCAGGTTCATGATAAATATGATAGGGCGTATTCCATTGCAGTAGCTGCCCTTGTTGCATAACACCTATTTGGTCCGCAAATGCGAAAGCTTCTTCCTGATCATGAGTAACCAAAATCGCACTAATACCTTGGTCTTTTAAAATTTGTCTGACTTCAAAACTCAACCGACGGCGTAAATCCGTGTCGAGGTTGGAAAAAGGCTCATCTAACAGAAGTAGTTTTGGTTCTGTTGCCATTGCTCTCGCCAATGCAACACGTTGTTGCTGACCACCAGAAAGTTCATGAGGATAACGGTGTTCAAATGCCGTCATGTTTGTCATTTCGAGAAGACGGGTTATGCGTTGTTGACGTTGGGGGTGTTTGACAATGCCAAAGCCAATGTTTTGCCTAACAGTCAAATGTGGAAAAAGTGCGTAATCCTGAAATACCATGCCAATTTGGCGCTGCTCAGGTGGCTTAACTGAAGTGGGAGTTGATAGTGGCTTGCCACATAATGAAATCACACCTGTAGTGATGCTTTCAAATCCAGCAATTGCTCTAAGCACGGTGGTTTTCCCACAACCACTTGGTCCCAGTAAGCTGCAGATTTCACCTGGTTGCATGGTGAAACCAAAATCTTGAACAACAGGTTGTTCATCATATGCACAGCAAACATTTTGTAATGACAGTAACGTAGACATGTAGCAATACGCCTTAGAGACTAGCATGATTAAAAACGCGTCTATTATTTCAGACCTACACTTGCTTTGCATCACTCTAAATGTAAGGAAGGAGAATCAGTATGGGCAATACAAAACCACTTTTTTTAAGGGGTTAATTTGTTGTGAGTAAAGTATACAATAGTGAGAGTGACAGCATTTACTATTTAAATACGTTAAACTATCTCAAATAGTTTGAGATAAGTGAGGTTACCTGATGGATGTAATGGAGCAAATTAAACAGCAAATTTCAACTCACCCTATTTTGCTGTATATGAAAGGCTCTCCTAAAATGCCGCAATGTGGTTTTTCTTCAAGAGCGGCACAGGTTTTAATGGAATGTGGCGAAAAATTTGCCTATGTAGATATCCTACAAAATCCTGAAATACGCACTAATTTGCCTGTATACGCTAACTGGCCAACGTTTCCTCAGCTTTGGATCAGTGGTGAACTATTTGGTGGAAGTGACATTATTTTGGAAATGCATGAAAAAGGTGAGCTGTTGCCACTGTTACAGGAAGCTAATAAAAACGCTCCACAAGAATCGGCTGATGCTTAAAGCTCATTATGTTGATGACCTGTTTTAAAACAGGTCATCATTTTCCTCTCGTCTCATTGTATTACCCCTACTAAATTCAACGGCTCAAGCAATAAAAGTGCATACTCATCGCAGCTTGTGTTATGGCAAAAAAAGAGAAAAAGTCGTTGGTTGCATTAAGCTAATATTTTTTGGAAGTTTAATTAAAAAGCACTGTCGAAATAAAATTCTATTTTTAGTATTAAACTTGCCGGAAAAACAGGTGACTTTGCTTTTATAGGTGATTTTGCTTTTTATAATAATGTTGTTTATTGAGTTAAAATCTTTTATTTAGATTTATTACGTTAATATGCCAAACCACATAAATTAATGACTTGGCAAATTAACATAGTTAAAGAAGGGGTAATCTTATTATAAAGGGTTACAAAGAGCCCATTGCAGATTGCAGGTAATTTTCTAAACCAATTTTGTCAATAAGTGATAGTTGGGTTTCAAGCCAGTCAACATGCTCTTCTTCAGACTCAAGAATTTTTTCAAGTAGCTCTCTACTACTATAGTCGCCAACACTTTCGCAGTAGGCGATACCTTCACGCAAATCAGGAATGGCCTGTTGAACTTCTAAATCGAGGTCACACTGAAGCATTTCTTTCGTATTTTCACCAATCCGCAAGCGTCCTAAATCTTGTAGGTTAGGAAGTCCTTCCAGAAATAAAATACGCTCAATGAGCCAGTCTGCATGCTTCATTTCATCAATGGACTCTTCATACTCTTTTTTTCCCAGCTCTTGGAGTCCCCAGTCTTTGTACATTCGGGCATGTAAAAAATACTGGTTGATGGCGATTAATTCGTTACCAAGCGCTTTATTGAGGTGCTCAATAACTTTAGGATCACCTTTCATGTCAGGTCCTCATCAGCTTGTATAATAGGATAAAAAGTGGGGATTTTAGGCGCTGCAAGCCTTCTTTAGTATCGCTAGCTGTAAGTCTGGTGTCAAACTTAAGTGACTGATTTAAAATAAGTTTTTGAGAATGTTAATTACTATCATTGCGTTCTGCGTTTGTGGGCTGAACACTTACTCATTAAATGAAGCCAGGCACGACATAGGGTTATGATATAGAGAGGATGGTAATAAAGTTAGAAGGGTAATCAAAGAGAGGTGCATTGATAGGATGCGGTATAAAACGAGGTGCTGAAATATTCTGTAGATTAAGCGGGCAAGTACTCTAACAGCTGCTGTCTTTCTTGCTTGGCCTCTTTAACAATTTGCTTGGCGTCTTTGGCACACTTTCCACACTGTGTGGCCACGCCGAGGCACTGACTGACCTCTCGCAGGCTATCGGCACCGTCATGAACGCACTGCCTGATTTCATGGCATTTAACATTTTTGCATAGGCAAACGTACATAATGCTTAATCTACCCTATAGCTTAGTGTTGTCACTTATGATAATAATGTGAATGATAATGATTGTCAATTGGGTTAATTGCTCAAAAAGAGATCGCTTACTAATAGATTTTTTCTATGGCTATGTAAAAAAAATTCAATCGGAAAGGCGGTAGGCTTGCAACTTACTGAGGTGTATTATTAGTTCCAACAATGTAGTTTTACATTAGCAAGACAGGTTAAGTATATTTATCTTGCTTTATTTTAAAGTAGTAGCAGGGACAAATAGCTCTCTGTGATCATAAATAGTCTATAAAATTAACGACATGTGGAGAATATAAATGGGCGTTCTAGTAAGTAAGCGTGCTCCAGACTTTACGGCTCCAGCTGTATTGGGTAATGGTGAAATTGTTGAGCAATATAACTTTTCTGAAGCGACTAAAGGAAAGTATGCACTCGTTTTCTTTTATCCATTGGACTTCACTTTTGTATGTCCTTCTGAGTTGATTGCACTTGATCACCGTATGGACGCCTTCAAAGAGCGCAGTGTAGAAGTGATTGGTGTCTCTATTGACTCTCACTTTACTCACAATGCTTGGCGTAATACATCTGTTGGTGAAGGTGGTATTGGTCCAGTTAAGTACACATTAGTTGCAGATATGACTCATGAAATCGCCAAAGCATTTGATGTTGAGTCTGCAGGTGGTGTGGCTTTCCGTGGTGCTTTCTTGATTGATAAGGAAGGTGTTGTTCGCTCTCAATTGGTTAATGATCTGCCTTTAGGCCGTAATATCGATGAGCTGGTACGTTTGGTTGATGCATTACAATTCCATGAAGAGCATGGTGAAGTTTGCCCTGCTGGCTGGAAAAAAGGTGAAAAAGGTATGCAAGCTTCTCCACAAGGTGTAGCTAAGTATCTTTCTGAAAACTCTGAGCAACTATAAGATCTTAAAAGAAGCAACTAGCATTATTTAACTATGTTTACGTACCATTTTATTTAAGTCGTGCTACTGCTAATAAAAAACCCTGCTTTTGCAGGGTTTTTTGTGTCTTAAAATGCCATTAGGTTTAACAAAAGTATTTATTTTAAAGCATTCACTGGCCAGCCACCCAGTGTCTGCCAACGGTTAACAATGCTACAAAATAGTTCAGCTGTTTTATTGGCATCATAGGCTGCAGAGTGAGCTTCATTAGCATCAAAGTTGATATCCGCGGCTTCACACGCTTTAGCAAGCACCGTTTGGCCAAATGCCAGTCCTGCTAAAGTAGCTGTATCAAAGCTGGAAAATGGATGAAATGGATTGCGTTTAAGGTTATTTCGGGTAACCGCTGCATTTAAAAAGTTCAAGTCAAACATCGCATTATGTCCAACCAAAATGGCCCGGTTACAGCCTCCCGACTTAATAGCCTTACGGATACGTTTAAAAAGCTGCTTTAGAGCTTCAGCTTCATCAAATGCTTTGCGCTCAGGGCAAAATGGGTTGATACCCGTAAATTCTAGTGCTGCTGGCTCAATATTGGCGTCCGGAAAAGGTGTGATTGCAAAGTCTATGGTATCTTCAGCTATCATTTGACCTGTTGCATCAATGGTGAGTGTGACTGCAGCAATTTCCAGTAAGGCATCAGTTGCTGCATTAAAACCTCCGGTTTCAACATCAATAACGACAGGTAAAAAGCCTCGAAATCGTTCTGCTATAAGGGGTTTCAGTGATGCTTCATTTGTCACGCTACAGCCTTAATTCTCATTGAAGGATACGCCAGTTGATAATTTCTCCTGCACGCAATGGTACTACGCGGTCGCTACCGAATGCTAGCGTCTCTGGTACATGCCAAGGCTGTTTAACCAGAGTAACTGTGTCAGTATTGCGATTAAGGTCATAAAAGTCCGCACCGTTAAAGCTGGAAAAAGCCTCTAACTTATCCAGTGCACCCATTTCTTCAAAGACTTCTGCATATAGTTCAAGAGCAGCAAATGCACTGTAACAACCTGCGCAGCCACAGGCATTTTCTTTACGCTGCTGGGTATGAGGGGCGGAGTCTGTACCCATAAAGAATTTTGGGTTGCCACTGGTTGCAGCAGCTCTTAGCCGTTCCTGATGTTGCCTGCGTTTTAAGATAGGTAAGCAGTAAAAGTGGGGTTTTATTCCTCCCACAAGCATGTGGTTGCGGTTATAAAGTAGGTGTTGTGGGGTGATGGTTGCAGCAACATTATCATTGTGGTCTAAGACAAAGTCGACAGCATCTGTTGTTGTAATATGTTCAACAACCACTTTCAATTTAGGAAATTGTACGCAGAGTGGTGCGAGTTGTTCAGCTAAAAAACGTTGTTCTCGATCGAAAATATCCACATCAGGCGTAGTTACTTCCCCATGAACAAGTAAGGGTAAGCCAGCTTTCTCCATAGCAGCAAAAGCAGGATAAAGCGGTGTGAGGTTGTGTACACCTGCATCAGAGTTTGTGGTTGCGCCTGCAGGGTAGAGCTTAACACCATAAATAATGCCAGACTGGGCTGCTTGTTGGATAAGTGCAGGTGTTGTTTGGTCAGTCAAGTATAGTGTTAATAAGGGCTGCCATTGACTATTGGCTGGGATGGCGTGCTGTATACGAGTCTGGTAGTTTTGCGCATCATCAACGGTTTGAATAGGAGGCGTTAAATTGGGCATGACAATCGCACGTCCACAATAGCGTGCTGCATCCTCTACTGTATTTGTTAAAACTGCACCATCTCGTAAGTGGATATGCCAGTCATCTGGACGAGTGATTGTTAACATCTGTTCCATTGAAAGTTGCCTAACCAAATAATTTGCTTTGGGCATCCTACCTAAGTGTACTCTGAGATACTAGGCTTTGTTTGTTAGACATGTGGTTCAGTTGTCTCAAGCTCAGCCAGGAATATTATATGTTTCGTTGAGCTGAAAGCAGATTAAGACTAAAGATCATTACAGGTTAGCCGCTATTTTAAGAAGTAACTGGTGAGAATCGGCGTATGATCTTTGATAAAACATTAGATTTAATCAAATCTTGTTTAGTGTTGTTGTTTTTCGGGGGGACTCCTGCGAGCGCCATTATTTATCAAGCGCCTGTTGATCGCTCTGAGTGGCGGATGGATGGCTCCATTTTTGAGTGCAATCTTTATCACCCTATACCAGAATTTGGTGAGGCGGTTTTTCGTCGGCGAGCGGGTGAGCGGGTAGGTTTTCGTTTGCTGAGCTGGCAAAGTCCTATACAGAAAGGGAAGGCGATGCTTGTCGCTTCATTGCCATCCTGGCGACATGATCGGAGTGCTCAGGTGATGGGGGAGATACAAGTCGATCCAGGTAAAGAAGCCATTTTTATGACAGGGCCTTTACCCAGCTGGATGTTAAATCAGCTTAAACAAGGCATGGCTCCAGCATTTGAACGAATGGCCTGGTACAGTGATAAAGAAACTATCACGGTTGCGTTATCAAATGTTAATTTCCAGAAGGTTTACAATGACTATTTAGGCTGTTTGTCCAAGCTGTTACCCGTGAATTTTGATCAAATACGACGGTCTTTTGTGCTGTTTGATTCAGGTAAAACAACGTTAAATGAGCAGGCTAAAGAAAAACTCAATAATATTGCCATTTATGTCAAAGCTGACCCTAAAGTTCAGTCAATTTTTATTGATGGGCATACCGATGATATAGGACGTCGCTTGGATAACCGAGAGTTATCAAAACAAAGAGCTGAATCTGTTGAGAAATATTTAGTAGCACGGGGTGTTAAATCTGGAATTATGAAAGTTCGCTTTCATGGTGAAAGATATCCAATTGTTAAAAACGCTTCCTCTAAAGATCGTACGCGTAATCGACGTGCAACCATTCGTCTAGAAAAGAAACCATTACCCTCAGAAAATGTAACTGTCCCACCAACAACAAATATTTTAGACGAAGAAAAAGGAACGGAATAAAACTTCCCAGTAACTGACATAAACATCTAGCCAACTCATATGGATGTGTACGTTCGTCAGACAATAATTCCCTTTTTTGTTCCACTATTAATTTCTGGCTACATAATGACACAAAAAAATGATGTGATTGTGCCTATTGCTCTAGGCGAAGTAATTCACAGTCGTTAGAATAATTGTTCATTTGGCACGAACATAACTTTAGTAATTTGGGAATATAAAAGTAGTTTTTGGAGCAAACGAATGAAAGACATCAATAAGGTTGTCTTGGCATACTCGGGGGGATTAGACACCTCGGTCATTGCCAAGTGGCTGGAAGACACTTACCAATGTGATGTGGTGACCTTTACAGCTGACTTAGGTCAGGGTGAAGAAGTTGAGCCAGCCCGAGCAAAAGCAGAAGCACTAGGTATTAAAGAAATCTATATTGATGACTTGCGAGAAGAGTTTGTCCGAGACTTCGTTTTCCCCATGTTCCGCGCCAATACTGTCTATGAAGGAGAGTACCTGCTAGGTACTTCAATTGCTCGACCACTGATCGCTAAACGTCTTGTTGAAATTGCTAATGAAACAGGGGCGGATGCCATTGCTCATGGAGCAACAGGGAAGGGTAATGATCAGGTTCGCTTTGAACTGGGAGCCTATGCATTAAAACCTGGCATACAAGTTATTGCCCCCTGGCGGGATTGGGATCTTAGTTCCCGGGAAAGTTTATTGGACTATTGTCATAAACACGATATCCCTGTTGAAACGCAAAAGGGTAAATCCCCTTATTCAATGGATGCAAACTTACTACACATTTCGTATGAAGGTGGCCTTTTAGAAGACCCATGGGCTGAACCAGAAGAAGATATGTGGCGTTGGTCAGTAGCACCAGAACAGGCACCTGATACACCTACTTATTTGGAACTGGACTATCTAAAGGGTGATATTGTCGCCATTGATGGTCAGGCAATGACACCAGCAGAAGTACTGACCTTTCTGAATAAAGTGGGTGGTGCTAATGGTATTGGGCGGACAGATATTGTTGAGAACCGCTATGTGGGCATGAAGTCTCGGGGATGTTATGAAACACCTGGTGGAACCATTATATTGCGTGCCCACCGTGCTATAGAGTCAATTACGCTTGATAGGGAAGTGGCTCACTTAAAAGATGAGCTCATGCCTCGTTACGCAAAATTAATATACAACGGTTACTGGTGGTCTCCTGAGCGTAAGATAATGCAGGATATGATCGATACTTCTCAGCTTCATGTGAATGGTAAAGTACGACTTAAGTTGTATAAAGGCAGTGTCATCGTTGTGGGGCGTCAGTCAGTTGAGAGCTTGTTTGATCAGGCAATTGCAACTTTTGAGGATGATGCGGGTGCTTATGATCAGGCCGATGCTGCAGGTTTTATTAAGTTAAATGCACTACGGTTACGGATTGCTGCTAATAAAGGACGTAAGCTGCTCTAGTTATTAAATACAGCAATAAATGTAGTCACATTTAATGTGTACATGAATAAAAAAACCCGCTAAAAAGCGGGTTTTTTTATTTAAGGCTTAACCTGATAACCCTTGTCCTGCGTGCTTACTATTAATCAGTTCGATTGCATAGTTGTCAGGATCACGAACAAAGGCTATTTCAGTTGTACCACCTTTAACTGGTCCAGGCTCGCGGGTAATTACGCCACCTGCTACACGAATTTGTTCGCAGGTTTTGTATAAATCATCCACTTCAATGGCAATATGTCCAAAGGCATTGCCTTGGTCATATTGATCAACGTCCCAGTTGTAAGTTAATTCAATGACAGCACCTTCTGCTTCATCCTGATAACCTACAAAGGCCAGTGTATATTTGTACTCAGAGTTTTCTGATTTTCGTAATAGCTTCATGCCCATTATACGTGTATAAAAATCAATTGATTTATCTAAATCAGCTACACGTAGCATGGTATGCAGTAAACGCATTTATCATCCTCATTGGCTGGTTTTATTTACCAACTGGTTTGCCATTAATGGATGCTTTCTGCAGGTAAATATCGTAAACCTTGCTTTCTTCAAGTTGTTGCAAGCGAACTAAAATATAATCCCATTCTTTTGCAAACCAGAGAGTTGTTTCACGCTTTTTATTTTCGCGAACACGTTTCACTTTTACAGTTTTCAATTTGCCAAGCGGACTGTCAATAACTTCCTCGCCAAGGCGTTTGAAAGAGTATGTTTTCACTTCATCTTCATCAGCCACTTTGTAGGTGAGATCTTTTTTATTATTAGCCAGGTCGAGCCTTAATTGAAACTGATAGCTCAAAGGGTCAAGGGTTTGTTTAGTAATTGCAAAAGGTTTAACGTCTTCGTCAGCCTGATTTTGCACTTGCATATTTTTCCAATCAAATGACAGGCTGTCCTCTTTCGTTTTTGCAAATCCACCTCGTTTGTAGTGGTAAGAGGCAGGAACGACATGGTTGTCTTGAATGCTGAATCTGGACTGTTCAGCAATATCAACAATCACAATGTCTGCACTAAAGCTAAGGTGGTAAGAGCCATCTTTGGCTACCGTTAACTCCCGATTTGCAGAACCTTTGACAGGGATACTTGATACTTCAGCGCCATAGGTTGCTTTATAAGGTTGTAACGTATCAGCATTGAGATAGGCGGTATGAGTAAAGCAAGCCAGCCCAGCGGCTAATGCAAGTAAGCCTTTTGTTTTCATAGGCAAAAAACCTTTGTTGTCATCTAATGTCTGATTTGAACACCTTGTGGCGGTAAAAGTTCGCCATCAAGAAGACATTTATTGTGTTCCATTTTTAATTTTTGTTCCGAGAACCAGGCAACTGCTTTAGGATAAATAGTGTGCTCTTGTTGCTGTACTTTTTGTGCAAGTGTAGTTGCAGTATCTTCTTTTGTGACTTGAATAACGGCTTGAATGATAATAGGTCCGCCATCTAGTTCTTCGGTTACAAAGTGTACAGTTGTACCGTGTTCCTTATCACCTGCATCAATTACCCGTTGATGAGTATGCAGACCACGATACTTAGGAAGTAATGATGGATGAATATTAATCATTCTTCCTGTGTAGTGTCGTACAAAACCATCTGTCAAAATACGCATAAATCCTGCAAGGACTACAAGCTCTGGCTGGAAATTATCAATATGAGCCTGCAGTGCTCGATCAAAGGCATCACGATCAGTGTATTGGCGATGATCAATAACTTTGGTAGGAATATTGGCTTGTTGGGCTCGCTGCAGACCATAGGCATCAGCTTTATTGCTTATAACAGCCGCAATACGGTAGTGATGGTGAGGTTGCTGATCGATTAAGGCTTGTAAATTACTACCATTGCCAGAAATTAATACAACAATATCCATAGAAAAAGTCCATCAGCGATATGTTGGTTGTTGGGCCACTTATAGGTGGATATGGCATAGATAGGCTAGTGTTGGTTAGTCACTAGCCCTGCTGAAAGGCTAAAACGACAGGTTTTGTACTTCTACCGCTTCATCTTGTTTCTCTTTCGTTTGGATTTCACCAACACGCCATACTGTTTCACCAGCAGCATCTAAATAGCGAATTGTGGCTTCAACTTTCTCGATAGGAACACATATCACCATACCTATACCACAGTTAAATGTCCTTAACATTTCTTGGCTAGTAATATTGCCTGCTTCTTGGAGCCACTTAAATACAGGAGGTAAATCCCAGCTACCGCCATCAATAACAGCCTTGCAGTTGTCTGGTAAAACGCGGGGAATATTTTCAAGTAAGCCTCCACCTGTGATATGTGCCATTGCTAATACAGGGTGAGTACGCCAAAGCATTTCCAGTGAGCGTACATAAATTTGTGTGGGAGCAAGTAAGCTGGCACCAAGTGTTGAATCGCCAAGCGGCATACTGAGGTCAGCATTACTATCTTTAAGCAGTTTACGAATCAGTGAGTAGCCATTTGAGTGAGGGCCTGACGAGGCTAGTGCTAAGAGTTGATTACCAGGTTGTACTTTGCTGCCATCAATAAGCTTGGACTTTTCGACAATACCTACACAAAAGCCTGCAAGATCATAGTCATCTCCCTGATACATGCCCGGCATTTCAGCGGTTTCACCACCAATTAGAGAAATACCTGCAATTTCACAACCCCGGCCAATGCCTGCAATTACATCGGTGGCGACATCCACATTGAGCTGACCTGTTGCATAGTAATCTAAAAAGTAGAGGGGTTCTGCACCGCATACAATGAGATCATTGACACACATCGCTACAAGATCAATACCTATAGTGTCATGCTGGTTGAGTTCCATCGCCAGGCGTAGCTTTGTTCCCACGCCATCAGTACCAGACACTAAAACAGGTTCTTGGTAGCCTTTAGGTAGTTCAAATAAAGCACCAAAGCCACCAAGCCCACCCAGGGCTTCCGGACGATGAGTTCTTCTGGCAATATGTTTAATGCGTTCAACTAAGCGGTTGCCTGCATCAATATCAACGCCTGCATCCTTGTAACTAACAGATGGCATTGAAGACGATGGTTTGCTGCGTTCAGTCATGGCTTAAGGCCCAGGTAATGAGTGATTGGAATTAAGCGTAAAGATGAATTGTCTTAAAGTTGTGTCAATCTGTCTTGTTAATTAGACCACTTTTAAGTAACTTGCGCGGCACATTGCGGGTATTTTAGCAAGTGTTTGCTTGCCAGGCTATGTAACTATTTATTAAGCGATAGCTTATGCAGATTATTAAGCAATAGCTTGTGCAAGGTTATTAAACAGTGCTTATATCAGGTGGTCGTTATGCCGAGTTGTAATCAGGGGGTATTAGACACGTTAGTTTGTACCCGTACAGATTTTGTTATCAAATAAAGGTATGACTAATGTTGTTTTCTGTTACAAGGCTATTGGCATGCCAATGTAAAGTATTAAGTGCCTGCTGATCAGGAAGGAAAGTAAGACTATGTTCTCACGACAGCTAACGTTTATTTTGACTTCATTTTTGCTACTTATTTCACTGGTAGCAACGACCGCTTCAGCGGCATCTGACCTTTATCAAGCAAAAGTCTTGGTACGTTCAACGGCCGAGCAAGATGAAGGTATGCGAGAAGGGTTTATCAAAGTTTTGCAAAAAGTGTCTGGCCAGGAAGATATTGCCAATAAGCCAGGTATTGCCGAGGCAGTTAACACACCCGACATGTATATTGTTCAGTTTGGCTTTGAGTCAACAGGTGAAACGACTCTGTCAAGCGATGGTCTTGAAGTGCCTGCAAAGCAGATGGTCATGCAGTTTGATAAAAAAGCTATAGAGCGCTTACTTAAAGATCATAATGTTTCAGTGTGGCAGCCCACTGAGCGGCCAAATACGTTGGTTTGGCTGATTCAGTCAGCATCAGGGGTGAGGACGCAACTTGGAGAGAGTGATAATCAACACCCTTTATTACAGGCATTGACTAAAGAATCTAAGCAAAAGGCCATGCCATTGTTATGGCCTTTATTAGACTTAGAGGATGCAGCTGCTTTGGATGAAGTAGATATGTGGGGCTTATACGCTGATACGATTCGTTCAGCATCTCAGCGTTACAATCCAGGTGCTATATTGGCTGCACGTGTATATGCTGAAGATGAGCAGACATACAGTGGCCGGTGGTTGTTACTGGGGGATAATACACAAAAAAGTAAGTCATTTAGTAAGCTGTCAGCTGAAGATCTTGCTGCAATGGGCGTTAAACTTGCTGCAAACTACTATACAGCAGATTTACAGGACACTCCTGACGAAAATAAGCCCTTAGAAAATGCTGAACAGTCTACAGGTGCAAATACAACAACAATAGGACAACTACCATCTTCAACTGAGTCTAATAATGATGCGGCTCTAACTACAGAAAATGATGGATCTTCAACAGGCTCTACTTTGCCTGTACCTACCGCGACGAGTCATGATGTGAGGTTGGCAGTTGATGGGGTTGAAGGGATAGATGCATTTGCCAATATTAATCAATTACTGAAAAACTTAACGGAAGTAAAAGCAGTTCATTTGGTTAAAGTTTCTGGAGCTATGGTGGTATTTGATATTGATTTAAAGGATAACCGCTCAAAAGAAAAACTTGTGGCCCGATTAAACCGGGAAGCCAGGTTGAATATGTTACCCCCACAAGCAGGTGCTGACCGTTTTGTTCAGTATCAGTGGGTAGGGCAGTAGCTGAGGTGTCAGGGAGTCGTTTATATCAGTAGTATGATGATTAAGTGTAACAAGCTTAAGCGTCATACAATCATTATAAACTTGAAAAAAGTATAAACTGCCTTATATAGGCTTACCACGACGGTTGATTACGTTTTAAAATCAAGTGGTACGATAAATCAAGCAAAAAGTATAAAGGGAAAGCAAGAACTTAAGTGATATGGGCTGCTAGTGATAAACATGGCAGCTTGTTTTATACGTTTACTGTGAGCTGTAAAGTAATAAGGTTGACGGATACAGTCTTGGCATTACGTTATCTTCCTAATTTATTAACCATTATCAGGTTGCTGCTGATTTTTCCTATCAGCTACAGCCTGCTTAGTGAACGCTATCAATTAGCGTTACTCTTGTTTATGGTTGCTGCAGCATCTGATGGGCTTGATGGTTTTTTAGCGCGAAGGTTTGGTTGGCATAGCCGTTTTGGTGCGATGATTGATCCGCTGGCAGATAAGCTAATGCTAATGGCGGCTTATATCATGCTCACGATCCTAGGGCATTTTCCATTGTGGTTAACGGCTACCGTTATTATTCGCGATTTGGTGATTGTTTCAGGCGCTGTGAGTTATCACTTTTTAGTGGGGCAATATGAATTCAAGCCTTCACGGATTGGTAAGCTAAGCACATTTTTACAAATTATGCTGGCCCTGCTGACAATATTGCATCTAACATTATTGACAATACCCGCCTATGTTTTCACTGCATTAATATTTTCAGTGGCTGTTGTGACAGTCATGAGTGGGTTTGATTATGTGTGGGTTTGGACCCAAAAATACAGGCAGGAAACAAAGCATAAATCATGATGACTTACACGCAACGTTGGTTTTTGCTCAGTATGTTGGTGCTTATTTGCATACTGATCTATTTGCTGAAACCTATTTTGTCACCTTTTTTGGTAGGAATGATACTTGCCTACTTGGGTGACCCTATTGCTGATCGACTTGAAGTAAAGGGGATGTCTCGTACATTAGCAGTAATAACTGTTTTCATTGTGCTTTCTCTAGTGTTTACAATTCTCTTACTTATTCTTATACCCCTGTTAGCCAGTCAGATTAAAACACTCATACATCAGTTGCCTGTGTGGGCAACTTGGTTGGAAGAGAATGCTTTTCCCTGGGTTTATCAACATTTAGGCGTCGACCCAGAAAGCTTAAAAGTGAATAATGTTACCCGACACATTGTGTCTAAATGGCAAACAGCGGGTAGTCTGCTTACCCCTATTTTAAAGTCAGCCACGGAATCCGGTGTAGCGATCATTACTGCATTAACTAATTTGTTTTTGATTCCTGTCGTGACTTTTTATTTACTGCGCGATTGGGATGTAATGACTGCTAAGGTTGGTACGCTATTACCGCGTAACTTAGAACCCGTAGTCGCTAAACTGGCCCGAGAGTGTGATGAAGTTTTGGGTGCCTTTTTAAAGGGGCAATTAGTGGTTATGCTTTGTTTGGGAATAATTTATGCTGCAGGCCTATGGCTTGTTGGTTTACAATTTGCCATTATTATTGGATTAACCGCAGGGCTGGCTAGTATTGTGCCCTATATGGGCTTTATTGTTGGTATTGGCATAGCACTAGTGGCTGCCGTGTTCCAGTTTGATACCTTGTTGCCTTTTGTTGGGGTTATTATGGTATTTATGGTGGGACAGGCTTTGGAAGGAATGGTACTAACGCCTCTATTGGTGGGTGACAGGATTGGTCTACATCCCGTAGCGGTCATTTTTGCCATTCTTGCTGGTGGTCAGTTATTTGGCTTTGTGGGGGTGCTGCTGGCACTGCCGATTGCTGCAGTTATTATGGTGTTGCTACGACATTTAAAAGAAATTTATACGTTAAGCGCACTGTATCACGCTAATCAGCAACCCATAACCCCTGATGAATGAGTGTTTATGAGTTCGCCAATTCAGCTGCCTCTTGGAATACAGCTTAGAGATGATGCGACATTTGCTAATTATTACAGTGGCCGGAATCAGCCAGTAGTAATGGCATTGTCCCTTGATGCTGCAGAGCTTGGGCAAGCGGAACCTTATGTCTTTATTTATGGCTCGCCAGGTGTTGGTTGTAGCCATTTGTTGCAGGCTGCTTGTCATGAGGCAGACTTACATCAATTGAAGAGTGTTTATTTACCACTTGCGGAGCTTTTGCCTTATGGACCTGGAGTGTTGGATAGCCTGGAAACACTTGATGTAATTTGTATTGATGAGTTACAGGCAGTAGCAGGTAATCGTCCATGGGAAGTAGCATTATTCCATTTATTTAATCGTGTTAAGGACGCAAATCGACGTTTATTGATTGCAGCTTCATCTCCACCTAAAGATACGGGTATCAACCTACCAGATTTACTTTCTCGTCTATCATGGGGAGTTGTCTTCCAAGTTTTGCCTTTAACGGATGAGGAAAAGGTGACAGCACTTCAGCTTCGTGCTCATATGCGTGGTTTAGATATTAGCGATGAAGTGGCACGTTATATTTTATATCGTGCTCCACGGAGTACACAGGCATTGTTTAGTGCGCTTGACCAGTTAGACAAAGCATCCTTGCGTGCCAAGCGCAAATTAACCATTCCCTTTGTTAAACAAGTGATGGATTGGTAATCAAGTTAACTTTTACAGTGGGTGAAAAGTAACGATTTTTTAAACCCTATTTATGATGTGAAAAAGTATTTGTTTAAAGTACATCACTTACTTTTGTTCTGCCCTTTGCTATCTCCTGTGTTTTGGCTTTCCTGATTTTTTGCCGATGTCGCATTTGCCTTCTCTGCTTGCTCAGCATCTTCTTCTGTGTATAACGTTATTTGTGAAGCTGTTAGCGCATAACTGGCTTCGGCAATATCGGTACTGACTTGAGATATCGATAACTTGCCTGTTATCCAGTAAGGCTCATACAGTGCATCAGCCTGGATGACTGCTTTTTTTGAAGTGACATGGATGATTTGGTTGGGCGGTGGTGGTGGAACATGGATACATGCACCTAAAAAGGGTACGAGTAGGAACTCTTTAACGGTACCTTCTTTACTCATATCCAAAGGTACTATATAGCCAGGTATTCGGATATCTTTTTGATTTAAACCCATTACGACAGGTGCAGACAGTTTAACTTCCGTTTGTTTTTGCTCCTTTTCGAGTAATGTTGATGACAGCTTATCAATGGTAGCGACATCTTGTTGTTCAATATACGCTTGGCGTAACTCTTCAGGAATAAGATCCATCCAATCTAACGTTTTAATTTCTGCTGTTGCCGTTAGAGGTAGTAAGAGTAGTAAGTTTATACTTAAACGTTTTAATCGCTTTTTTAACATGAGTTAAACCCTTATCGTCATTCCATCCGCCAGTGAATTTTTATAAGCGCGCCAAGCAGGGATTAACCCCATAATTAAAGCACTGCTAATAATTACCAGGATAAGAAGCCATTCGTAGTGAGTAAGAGGGGTAATGGCTAAGGCAACACCATAATAATTGCTGATGATAGGTTGAGTGATCAGCATAAGTAGATAGAGCAAGCTAACACCTAGTAAACAGCCAATAGTGGCCAGTAGGCCAGCTTCTGTCATCATCAGTGAAAATATATGCACTGGACGAGCCCCTACTGAACGCAGAATAGCCATCTCCCGTCTTCGTTCATTTAACGACATCAAAATTGATGTCAACATGCCAATAAGACCTGTTGCAACAACAAAGGCAGATATAATCAGAAGTGCATGCTCAGCTACGGATAAAAGACTCCATAGCTCGGCTAAGGCAACGCCTGGTAAGACTGCAGTTAATGGTTCATCTTTATATTCGTTGATTTCCCGTTGTAAGCGAAACGTTGCAACTTTACTTTTTAAGCCAACCAGAGCTGCAGTAATGGTTTTTGGTTCTAGGGTTTGCTGCCGAGCCTGATTTGTAGAAACTCGCGGTTTCCCCATCGCAGGTACACCATTTTCCCAACCTAGGTGAATAGCTTCAATTCCAGCCAGTGACACATGAATGGTTTGGTCTACGGGAGTACCCGTTGGTGCCAATATACCTACCACCGTAAAAGGCTTATCAGAGTGTTTCATAAAGCTGGTTTTACCTGCACCATGGGCGAGAACAATGGACTCATCTAAGGAATAACCCAGCTTTTTTGCGACATCAGCACCAATGACGGCATCAAAAATATCAGTAAACACTTTACCCTGTTTAATCTTTAGTGGTTGATGATCACCATATTGATAGTGGGTAAAATAACTTTGATCTGTTCCTAAGACGCGAAACCCTTGATGTGAGTCGCCTAGGGAGAGAGGAATCGTCCACTTGACGAGCGGATGTTGTTGGAGGTGCTGATAACTTTTCCAGTCGATGTTGTTTGTCGCATTACCCATGCGAAATACACTATACAACATCAGTTGTACTGGGCCAGTTCTGGCTCCTATGACTAAATCTGTTCCAGACAGGGTGCTGAGAAAACTGCGTTTGGTTTCTGTGCGAATTTTTTCAACACCTAATAGCAGTGTTACGCTGATGGCTATGGCTAAAACAGTTAATAATGCAGTTATTCTACGGTTGAGTAGACTTTGCCAGGCTAGTTTAAGAGTTGGCATCATTAGCCCACCTCCTTAAGTAGATGGATATTGTCTTGTCCACTAAGGTGATGAGAAGCCGCTTTGTTGATGTCCATTAAAGAGAGGGTATTGTCAAATAAAGTCTCTAAGGTTGGATCATGGCTGACAAAGAGCAGAGTGGCCTGGTGGGCATCACATACCTCGAAAAGTAATGATAGAAAGCTTTTTCGGGCATCGTAATCCAATGCGGATGTAGGCTCATCGGCTATGATTATTTCTGGTCCACCAATCAGTGCGCGTGCTGCGGCTACACGTTGTTGCTGGCCGATACTGAGTTCTGTTACGGGTTTAGACAGCACGTTTTCTGGTAAGCCTAACGTCGCTACCAGTTGCTTTGCTTCAGCCTGAGGGGTTGACTGTTTATCTTTAATACGTTGTTGTCGTTTTTGGGAGAAGCGGCAAGGGAGCGTAATATTATCCAAAACAGATAAGTAGGGCAGCAGATTAAACATTTGGAAAATAAAGCCAATATGTTCACTTCGAAAGTGATCTCGCTGACTATCCGTTAATTGAGTAAGGTCTTGTCCAAGTAGGGTTATTTGTCCCTGTTGAGGTTTTAAAATACCACCAAGTAGTGCCAGCAGAGTGGTTTTACCACAGCCACTGGGTCCTTTTATAAACATCTTATGACGTTTGTTGATGGTTAACTCATCAATATGCAATACAGGTTGGTTTGGTTTCCAAGCAAATTGTAGAGCTTGCAGCTGAATAATCGCATCACTCATCATGGTTTGTTTCCGTTTGCTTAGGCGTAACATCAGCACACCTAAGCATAATCATTTAAATTAAATAGTGCTGTTTACCTGTTCACTGGTTAAGAGGAACACTCTGTTGTTGGCTATTTAGCTGCAATTGGGTTTGACTGTTGCTGGTAATGACTTGTGTTGTTACATGATCTAAACCTGGAAATTGCTTTATCAAACTAATGTTTAATTGGTTGATATCTTTACACGGACCGAACTGATAGTGAGCGTGAATATCACTGTGATGATGCTCTTCCTCGTCATGGTCATCTTTTGATTTGTGGGAATCATGCCCAGGATGGTCACTCTTTGATGACTGTGCTAACGACTCAACTAATTCACCTTCAAAATTAATATGCTTTAGCTTACAGGTGCTGGGTAAGCTAAAGAGTTGGTGAGCGTGTTTAAGCTTACTTAGCGCACTATTAAGTTGTTTAAATTGCTCGTCATTTTCAGGCATATGCTCAAACCCGATCAGGTTCATAGCTGGGGATAGTAGTTCAACCTCTAACGTATTATCTACATAAGCAATATTTAAAGTGGCACTACCATGCTCATGGGCTCCATGTTGACGAACTTCTGCTGTTGCTGGGAGTGTCAGAAAAAACAAGAGTGATGCTGAGGTGATTGCCTTGAAGGATGTTTGCATATTAATGCGCTCCAAATTTTTCGACTTAACCAGTGACTGCCCTGCTTTTTATGAATGATGGGCTGTCTTGGATATAAAGCACGTGTGCACAATAAAAGAGAGCCAAGAGGCTGCTCTTGTCGTTTTTACATCAGTGCCATGAGAAGGCTTGATTTAATAAGTGTGTAAGACAGTACTAAACGACTAACACGTGATCATTGGAGGGGCGCGAATGGCAAAGGCATATAGTGTGGGATGAATTATTTGAGGAGCAAGAGATTGTGTGTTGGTTTGATGTATGAGAGGAGGTTGATGCTTGATAGATTGAACTGGAACACCAGCGGAACTATGAAACTGGCATAAAAAGCACGGACCACTCTCTTCATGGTCAGAGTTGAGATGTATATGGCCCTGCCACGTGGCAATGACATAACATATTGCCAATCCAGCCACGACGAGCACTTTTATTCGCTCGAGAAAATGTTTCATTACATTATCAATATATTACCTGAGGAAGGAAAATCTACCCAGCACTTAAAATGTTATAGTATAACTTTTCATCTGACAATGATGATTATTTATGTCTGTGATCACTTAGCTGTAAACATTAGCGGTTCTGGGTGAAGAATTCATTTAATTGATGGGATGTGGATTGTTACATTGAGCGCTTATGGGTAAGCAGGGCCTTTAGTTGGCCCTGTAAAACCAGCGAATGTATAACATACTGGTAATAAATGCTGTGGCACTGGTTAAAGTTAGAAACCAGTTTTCCCATAGCTCAGGTGTTTGCCATGTGGCGAGTACGCCAGCAGTAAAGTAAACCGTAAGAATAAAGCAAAGCCAGGCGTGGGAACGTGGTTTGCCTTTATAAATGCCAGGAATTAAAAGGCATAAGGGTAATACTTTAACCAAGGTGATAACACTGAGTGATACACCATCAGGTGGACGTAAAAACCAAGTATCTAAAATTAAATAGATCAGTAATGCGATATATAACACCTTAGTAATTAGGCTCATGCTGTGGTGTTTTACTGTTGTAGAGCATGAACTATTCATGTTAACGAAGCCAGTAAGGGCAAAACATTTTCAGGAGGGCGTCCAATAGCAGCTTGGTCTTTAGCCACAACAATGGGGCGTTCTAATAATCTGGGATGTTCATTGATGGCCGTTAGGATAGCTTCATCGCTAAGGCTTGGGTCTGCCAGATTTAACTGTTTATATTCTTCTTCTTTTGTTCGTAAGATTTCTCTAGGCTGAATACCTAGTTTTTTAAGGATGTCATGTAATTCTACCAGCGATGGTGGTGTTTTTAAGTATTCTACTATTTTGGGTGTATAACCCTGCTCTTCAATAAGTGCCAAGGTTGCGCGTGACTTGGAGCAGCGGGGGTTGTGATAAATTACAAGTTCACTCATGTGATGCCCTATTAAGGAAATAAAGGTTCTTTTTTTGGCTTGGATAGAGTTTACCTTGACCATAAGAAAGGGGAAAGGTAAGTGGTATTATTAAGAAATATGCATCGTGAGAAGTAAATATATTACACTGTAATATCCCCATCACTTACGGGTATATGAAATTGCTGGAGCTATTGCATGGAATTGATGATGGTATTGCGCAAGCTTGCCGTATTTGCACGTTATATTGGTCAACGTTTTGTCCAAGATGGCTGTTTACAAAGTGCTGCGGCATTGACGTATACAACACTTTTTGCCGTTGTGCCATTAATGACGGTAACTTACAGCATGCTTGCTGCAATTCCAACATTTCAGGGGGTAGGTGATCAAATTCAAAGCTTTATATTTAGTAACTTTGTGCCATCAGCTGGTGCGACAGTTCAGTCATATTTAGCTGATTTTTCCTCTCAAGCAAGAAAGTTAACATTTGTTGGGGTGGCTTTCCTGATTGTTACGGCATTGTTGATGTTAAAAACTATAGAAGAAGTCTTAAATAAAATTTGGCGAGTTGAGCAAGGGCGAAAAGGGCTTGCAAGCTTTTTATTATACTGGGCTATTTTGAGCTTGGGGCCATTATTACTTGGTTGTGGATTTGCGCTGACTTCTTACATTACATCTGTTGAGCTTATTATGGATGCGACGGATTTAATTATTGGTCGTCAGTGGCTTTTACAATTAGTCCCACCCTTACTTACTGCAGCAGCGTTTTGTTTGATTTATATTGCTGTACCTAATCGCCCCGTCCGTTTTAAGCATGCTTTATTAGGTGGACTTTTAGCGGCCACCTTATTTGAGTTAGCCAAAAAAGGCTTTGCATTATTTGTTTCTTTATCTCCTAGCTATGAGTTAGTTTATGGGGCGTTTGCTGCAGTACCTTTGTTTTTATTATGGATTTACCTTTCCTGGAATATTATTTTATTGGGTGCTGAGTTAGTACGAGCATTAAATTTTTGGCATGATTTGCAAACGCGTGAACCTTTACCAACATCCCTTGCGGTCATTGTTGTTGCTGAAGTGTTTCGTGAACGCTTTCAGCAGGGATTAACCACAAGCTATCAACATATGCACCAAGCAAACTGGCCAGTAAGCCAAGAACAGTGGGAGCTATGTACTAAGTGGTTACAGGAGCAAGGTATTATAACAAAAGATGGTAGTGGCGAACTTATCCTTGGGCATGACTTAGCGTTAGTCAATTGCTGGACATTTTGTCGGTCTATTCCCTGGCAGTTACCTGATAAGGAAACACTTAACCGCATTCAGCAACAGTCATGGCCTGAGTGGTTGGTGTATTTAGTGGCTCGTATTGCCCACATTCACCACTATGCAGAACAGCAATTGCCAATATCATTGACTCAGCTGTTTGATTACCAGCAAGGGGATCAGCTAGGAATCGAGGATACTTGCCATAATGCTGATTTATACCCCTCAAGCAACATAAGCTTTAAAGGAAAAACGGTCAACACATGATGTATGCTGCAATAGATCATCAGCTTGAATATCGTATTCCTTGCCTTGCTGAGGTACCTCAAGCTGTAGTCCTTTACCTGGAATATATACGCCAGCACTCACCAGCACACTATGCTGCTGACGACCATTGACTTTATTGGTGACAAGTAAGCCATCTGTTGTACGATGTGCTTTACTTTCACTGAGTGTTTTGAGCGTAATGGGCCGGACTAAGCCACGAATATACTCCACACCCACAAGGCTTTCTTGGGCTTCAGAGTCTTGTTGTTGCCAGCGAATTATACCCAAGATCCAGCGGGGGTGAGATTGTTTGTCGCTGCGCATGGCGATAACTTGACCATTATGGAAGTCAGAATAATTAACATGGGTTAACTTAAGGCAAAAACCATTCTCGCTTTCGTTGACCATCCGGCCTGTTGTGCGGTGTAACTGACTATCCTGTAAAACTTCTTTTTGCTTTTCTGGTGATAACAACTGATGAATAGTATCTACACCCCAAACAATCGCTGTAAATGAGTTACAGGGAATGCGCAAGCCCAGGCGGTGACGGCTTTGACGCCAGACCTCCTTTATATTGCACAATAATTCGATGACCTGCTGTGTTTTGGTTGCGGTAGGAATACCTATTTCAGCGGGGCGATGGCCTCCTGCTAAGGTACTTACATGTTGATCGAGTAGGGCAACGAGCTTTTCAGGAAATAAATAGCGAATTGGGTCTTCACTACGTTGAGAATGACTAAAGGCATTATGGGGTCGTTGTTCACTATTAAGGTTTATCGAAAAGTATTGTGAGGGATCAGATTGTTCAGGACTATCTGTTAGCCTGGCATAGTTTGCATGTTTGCCCAAATAAGAGTATAGGAACCAGGCTTCACCAGGGGCTAAATGATAGGGGTTAGCCATTTCAACCAGCATAATTTGCTTGTACAGTTCTTCAACATTTTCACCTGCTATGGGTTGAAACTGTCGTTTGACTACAATTCTGTGAAATTTATGATCCTCTGCAAATTTAAATAAGTGATTAACTTCTTTCCAAAGATAAAGTCCAGGCTGAGTGAATGTATCATAATGCTGCATCAGACATTGGCAGAGATAGAACATCGCCATATAAACGATATCAGGCATAGGCTTATGGTTCATGTCATCTCTGGTTAATGCTTCTTGCAAAATTATTTTGTAGCCAAAAGCCATCTCTTCCTTTAATTCAGACAACTTGTGCTGCTCAGTAGGCGTAATTTGTTGTATATATTGTTGGCTTTTGGAATGGTAATAGTCATTAATATTGCGAAATGTGTTATCAAAACACTGCATAATACCTAAGCGAGCAGAGTCACTAAACTTTGTTCGGTTTATTAAAGAGAGTAATGCACAGGTTTGCCGCAAGGCTGCAGGCATGTTGGCCAGAGGCAGCTCTTTTAACTCTTGTTTAATGGCCTTAGGGGAGCAATTGATTATTGCGCTGCGGGTAATTTGCTGTCTTGGTATATACAATTCTAGGCTGCTCATTGGCATAAGCTCTCCTTACTGCTATCGCATGCAAAGGATATACGCGTTATTATCCACTTCGATTCAGTAAGTAATTAATCAATGCACTTATAATTCTCCATTCAATAACTAGTGACAGCCTTATGACGATTCTACATTTCAGAGTAGTTCTGCTTCTGCTATTTTGTCTAAGTCTAATTGGTTGTAATCGCCCTGATTTTTATGACAGTCAAGGGAAACCACTTGATATCGCAGAGTATCAGGGTCAGTGGTTACTGATTAACTATTGGGCTATATGGTGTACACCCTGCATTAAAGAAATTCCTGAGCTTAATAAGATAGACGCTCAAGCAAATGTGAGTGTACTTGGCATTAACTTTGACAATGTAGGAAACCTTACCGAGTTGCAGCAGCAAGTTGCTCAATTAAATATTAAGTTTCCTGTGTTTAAGCAAGATCCAACCGCACAGCTGAGTTGGACAAGACCTGAAGTGTTGCCTACAACACTGTTGATTAACCCAAAAGGAAAAGTGGTGAAAAAATTAGTTGGCCCACAAACTTTGGAGTCAATAACACAGGCAATAGCCGTGGCTCAAAAGAGTAGTTGAAGAGATATGCGCACTGCTTGCTAAGTGTTTGCCAAAGAGTTCTTCTTTAATATAAGGATTTAATCGCTTCGAATATAATGGAGTTTTTATGTCACAAATTTGTAAAAAAGCGTGGGTGACAGGGCGAGTTCAGGGAGTGTGGTTTAGAGGATCAACTCAGCTCAAGGCTGTTCAATTAGGTATTACAGGGTATGCGTATAACTTGCCTGATGGACGAGTAGAGGTAGTAATGTGTGGTGATAGCCATGTGCTGCAAAAGCTTGAAGAATGGTTATCCAAGGGACCACCTATGGCGGATGTACAGCATGTCGAGGTAAAAGAAATACCTTGGGATAATTATCAAGAATTTGACGTGCGTTAAGCGCTGATCGAATTAGAGAAAATAATAGAGTGATTATTGAGGATACCAATACTTATACATGGCCAGCATGACTTTGCGGGGGTACCAGGTTTTTCCAAGGCTGCCATTATATCGGGCTAAAGCACGAACTAGATCGCCTTTTTCTTTTTTAATATAGTGACTTAAAATGGTACAGCCGTAGCGTAAATTGGTGGCTAAATCAATTAGGTTATCTTGAGGGCGACCTATTTCATTTTTCCAAAAAGGCATAACTTGCATTATACCTTGAGCGCCTACGGACGAAACAGCAAAGCGATTAAATAAGCTTTCTACATGAATAACAGAGAGAACGAGTTCTGGTTTTAAGCCAGCCCGGGTTGCTTCTTGGTGGACCATCTTTAACATGGCCAGTCGCTTATCTGGGGCTTTGACAAAGCGAGAAAGTCTGGAATTCATATCCACAAGCCATACTTCGGCATCATATTTATCATAAAAGCTGGAAGCGTTACTGACTGTTTCTTTGAGTAATGAGCGAATCTCTGGGTCCGCAGGCTGCTGTCGCCCAGCAAAACTTGATTGAATAAACAAGCAAAAAAAGCAAATAGCTAGACGCAAGACGTTTTTTAAGTCTAATTGAAACATTGCATAATCTTTAACTTGATCTGATTTAACGTGTGGTTGCTGCATAAGAATCAGATTATTACTAATGGGCCATCCTGCCAGGTTTAATATATGTACCTTACCTGTTGCATTGACTTTTAGAAAAGCAAAATCTCGTTAAGTAGCACGAGTAAGTGATGAAGTGCTTAAGTGAAGTGCCACACAGGGCACTTCATAGTGAATGCGACAGATAAACTATTTGATTAAAGAGTAATTTTTTCTTTGAAAAAATCTACTATTTCAGAGACTGGAACTGTTGTGGAGTTTTCAGCTGAGCGGTGTTTATATTCAATAACGTCTTCAGCTAATCCTCGTTCACCAATCACCAAACGGTGTGGAATGCCAATCAATTCCATTTCTGCAAACTTAACACCTGGACTGGTTTTACGGTCACGATCATCAAGTAAAACATCAAAGCCTGCTTCAGTAAGTTGTTGATAGACTTGCTCTGTTATTGTTTTAACTTGCTCTGATTTATCCATTTTTAGTGGAACGATACCAATTTGAAAAGGAGCAATGGCATCAGGCCAGATAATGCCATGTTCATCATTTTTTTGTTCAATAGCTGCGGCCGCGATGCGTGATACACCAATGCCATAGCAACCCATCAGCATAGTGACAGACTTGCCTTTTTCATCTAGAACGGTTGCATTCAGCGCTTTACTGTATTTAGAGCCCAGCTGGAAAATATGCCCAACCTCGATACCGCGTTTGATTACCAGCTCTCCCTGACCACATGGGCTTGGATCGCCTTCGACCACATTACGAATATCTGCAACCGTAGTATATTGGCAATCCCGCTGCCAGTTGGCGCCTGTGTAATGGTAGCCATCTTCGTTGGCACCACAGATAAAATCTGCTAAATGCGCTGCAGAATGATCCACAACAATAGGCGTAGATAAGCCAACAGGCCCTATAGAACCTGGCTGACAGTTGAGTTGTGCTTGTATTTCTGCATCTGAGGCAAAGGTCAGGGGTGTAGCTACAGAATGAATACTTTCTGCTTTGATCTCATTAAGCTGGTGGTCGCCTCGGATGATAAGTGCCACAAGTGTGGTATTACCTTGCTCATCAGGTTGACCATGTACAACAAGTGTTTTAAGTGTTTGTTTAGGCTCAACGCTGAAAAAGGAGGCAATATCTGCGATTGTATGCTGGTTAGGTGTTGCTACTTTAGAGAGTTCAGCACTGGGAGCTGGACATTCTGTAGTATCTGGCAAGGCCACAGCTTTCTCAACATTAGCGGCGTACTGGCTGCTATTACTAAAAGCGATTGCATCTTCTCCAGACTCAGCCAAAACATGAAACTCATGTGATGTACTACCTCCAATGCTGCCACTATCAGCAACAACAGGTCGATAATTGAGACCTAAACGGTCAAAAATATTGCAGTAAGCAGTATGCATACGCTCATAGGTTTGCTGCATGCTGTCTTCATCCAAATGAAATGAATACGCATCTTTCATGACAAACTCACGAGCGCGCATAATCCCAAAACGAGGGCGAATTTCGTCACGGAATTTCGTTTGAATCTGGTAAAAATTTAAAGGTAATTGCTTGTAACTACTTAGCTCGTTACGGGCGATATCTGTAATGACTTCTTCATGGGTAGGCCCTACACAGAAGTCACGTTGATGGCGGTCTTTAATACGCAGTAGTTCAGGCCCATATTGCTCCCAGCGTTCTGACTCTTGCCATAGTTCTGCAGGTTGAATAGCGGGCATTAACAGCTCGATGCCACCCGCATTATCCATTTCTTCGCGAACAATACGTTCTATTTTACGTAAGGTGCGTAATCCTAACGGTAACCATGTATACAACCCTGAAGCCAGTTTTCGTATCATTCCTGCACGCAGCATCAGTTGATGGCTGATAACTACGGCATCAGTAGGCGTTTCCTTTAAGGTGGGAATAAAGAATTCAGTTGTGCGCATAGTTGGCTACCAGTTGTGTTCCAAAAACCGGGTATTTTACGGTGCATTGCTGCGGATTGCTATGATCACGTATTATCAATATCAGTGAATAGTATATTTTTACGGGATTGGTCAGAGGATAGCGTAAGATGGAAGCAATGAAAGGTTTTACTCTTGCTAAACAGTTACAACGAGACACAGTAAAACTGGGGGATTTTTCATTATCATCGCTGTTATTAATGAATGATAAACGATACCCGTGGTTTATTTTAGTACCTCGTGTTCCTGGTATCGAAGAGGTTTACCAGCTTTCAGCCGATGAGCAGCAAAAGTTGTGGTGGGAAGTTAGCTATATTAGTGAAAAACTTAAGGATATTTTTGCAGCAGACAAAATGAACATTGCTATGCTGGGTAACAAGGTGCGCCAGCTACATATTCACATTATTGCTCGGCAGCAGTCGGATGATGCCTGGCCTGAGCCTGTGTGGGGTAAACTGCCTCCTATCGCTTATGCGCCTGAGGCCGTGGAAGCGCTCAAGGAGCGTTTACATACGGTGTTTACTACGTATTTAACTTACGCTGCAGAGCGTTAAAGGAAGTTCGATGGATCAGATGCTTGTTGATTTACAGACACAAATGGCTTTTCAAGAAGATTTGTTGCAGGCTTTAAATAAAGTGGTTGCAGAACAGCAGAAGTCAATTGATGTATTACAACGAGAAGTGGATTACCTTAAGGATCAGTTACAAACATTGCCTGAGTTAATTCAAGCATCACAGCAGGCTGAGAAGCCTCCACACTATTAATCCATACCCTTTGCTGTGACTACAACATTAGTTGGGTTGTTAATTCCAAAAGGTGTTATGAGTTAAGTAGGAAAGTAAAACGCTATCTGCATAACAGCTCCTTAAGCTGTGCAGATAGCGATCTCACCATTAACAAAGTAGAAACACTAACGTTATTCAGTTCATCTTTTTTATTGTTTATCTAATTTATTTTTCGGGTTTATCTGGGGTGTATCACTGATTACTCACCTTATTGGTCGTTGTTATTTTGAGATGGCGGTGATGTATCTTCGTCATATTCTAGGTGAAACATATCAGGTGGAATACTCACAACATCCTCTGCCTGCAGACCTTTATCACGAGCAGTGACAAGAAACTCAACCTGTTGGCCTTCTGCTAATGTACGGTGTCCTTGGCCTCGTATTGCCTTAAAGTGAACAAACACATCATCACCGCGAGCACGAGAAATAAATCCAAATCCTTTACTAACATTAAACCATTTAACAGTACCTGTTTCTCGTGCTGCAGTATCCCAAACAATGTTGGCATGCAGTCGAAAGTTATACCAGTGAGCACAGGCTGAAAATACGACCCCAAATAACATCAGCCAGATTATATGAAGAGTTTGAAAAATAGAGGACGCTGTAAGTGTGGCAATTATACTGCCTAACAGGCTGATAAGTAGCAGAACTGAGCCAAGCAGTTGAAGCCACCATAGGCGTTGTGATAGTGGTAAGCTGAATAAGCTACCAACCAGCAGGTTAATGAGTGAAAGACTTAGCATATTCAAGGCTTCTGTTGAGGGAAGGGACATATGTGCCTCAGGGAAAAAAATAGGCACACTCACTAGCGTTAATAAAAAGGCTAATAGCCCAAGATAACAATGTACGATACGGAGTAATTTGGCTAATTTCATATTGTTTAAATTTAGTTTTAGTGATGATTAAAAAAAGTTAAGTAATGGCTTATTCATTGAGTAAAGTGGATTAACCAGAAAAGCGATTGAAAGCCATCAACAGTACATAAAGCAAGCGTTATATTTACACTGCTGCCATAAGTGAAAGCACTATGCTTTACTTCCTAAGTGTAGTCTAAGACATTGAATTTGTAGGAAGATTCTCAGCTTACCTATAAAACCATTCAGGCTAAATCTGTTGTTTATGTAAAAAACAAAAGAAAATGCTGTTTTTCAGCATAAAATGCGTGCGTCCTGGAAAGACTTGTATTATAGTTTCCTGCTAAGATGGTAAGCTTTTTAGGCTACAATCTAAGAGATTTTGTGTGCGCTAAGTACTTTTGCGTATACAGGTTTTTTACCAAATTGTATTGGGTAACAAATTAGCTCAATCGTTTGGTTTTGCTTACTTCCCAAGTACACTGCACTTTCAGTCGTACTTAACGACAGTCGTTATCTATACCCATTGTTAAGACAAAGCGAACTTTATAGATTATTTTGTTTCAAACAATAGTTGATTTCTTATCAAGGATAACTGACTGAAATCTTAAGTGTTTCCATTGCCATACTCTTTATTTGGGATGAAACTCATTAAGAGAGTGTTAAGCCTGGGAGCATGGTTCGTTTAGTTAAAATATGTTTTAGTGTTGGAGTTAAATAGCAATGGCACAAGCAAAACGCAAAGCACCTGCTGCTATTAAAGAAAAATACAATAAAACTCAGTTACTGAATGAGTTGGCTGAGACTACTGGTTTAGCCAAAAAAGATGTACAGAATGTGTTGGATGAGCTTGCAAACGTAATTGAGCGACATGTCAAAAAGCGTGCTTGCGGTGAGTTTACACTGCCTGGACTCCTTAAAATTACTACTAAGAAAAAGCCTGCTGTTAAAGCACGTAAAGGGGTGAATCCTTTTACAGGTGAAGAAATGATGTTTAAAGCTAAGCCTGCTTCAATGCAAGTAAAAGTACGAGCATTGAAAAAACTGAAAGATATGGCTGAAAGCTAACCTGTATTTAAGGTGCTGACCGGCACCTTATTGATAGTGGGTACTGAGATGCATCAGTTAGCTGGTGCATTTTTTCTGTCTAATAAAGGACTTAGCATAATTTCATTTTAAGCATTAAAAAAGTAGTCATCATATTAATGGTAAGGTGTAATTAACAATAATACGAAATTCATCAAGCGCACCACCATTACCCATTCCTCGGTGCGAGCGATAGGTGGCATGCCGAACTCGAATGTCCATGCCTTTTAGCTGTCCACTGGGCACTTTATACCTTAGCTCAAGATCTCGTTCCCATTCGGTATACTCTTCATTTGTACTGCTATCAAAGGTCTTTGCATCATTGGCATAGCCATAACGAATGAGTCCTGTTAGACCGGGAAAGCCAATTCCTGAAAAGTCATAATCAAAACGAGTTTGCCAAGAGGTTTCATCTTCAAAGTTAAAGTCAGAGTATTGGATACTGTTGAACCACCAGGGATCACCTTCAGCAAAATAATCAAAACCACTATCGCCTGTCAGGTTTTGAGATATGACTGTAAACTTTGAGTAATCACCTAGTCTAAAGGCTAAACTAAAGCTAAATAAATCATTATCAATGCCTACTGAACCAGGATTATCATCATTAAAATTCCCAGTGTCTTTTTGTCTTTCCCATAGGCCTGCCAAATCTATTTTTAGCCAATCATTCAATGGGAAGCTATAGCTTGCTTCCAAATGATAGGCATTATAAGCATCCTTAGCGGTTAGTGCCTGAGCCGCTAAATAAAGACCACTTTCGTAGGTATAATCCATACTCAAAGTGTATGCGTGTTCAATTTTATCTCGGCTAATGGCAAATCCGTATTCATAATGGATATCATCAAAACCACTATCGTCTTTATCTTTTGCTTCGTATATACCCAGTAAATTTATGTTAAAGCGGTCAACTGGCTGGCTATGAATATGAACTGCAGAGAAAGCAGACGGTTGTGTACGACTATCTGAGTTCATCGCCAGTGGGGTTTCAAATGTTTGGCGACCCGCTTTAACTGTTGTATTCCAGAAATTCTCCAGATTAAATTTGATGAGTGCTACGCCTAATGATGAGTAGCTTACTTGATCTCCATCCTCTTGTGTAATTGTTAAATTATTTTTTCCTGTCCCTTTGCCACCATCTAATTTAAGGGTATTCCAAATAGAAAGATCACCGCCAATCAGTTTATGCCAGTATGGAGACTGATAGTCAAAAAGAAATGATTGGGTCCAGGCTTTGCGCTTACCATCTCTATTGCCTGCTCTTGCATCGCCATTTTCATGACGATAATCCCGGTTGAAATAGTAATTTCTGAGTGTTAAATCAAATTTAGGTGCAGCGTTGTTTGCAAGGGTTGTGTTACTGAAAATGCTTAACGTGGTAAAAATCGAAGTGTAAAGTATCAGCGTTGATGAAGCATTTTTTAATGAGGCTTGTGATAGCTGCATAAACAGCTCCTTATGTTTATCAATGTATTTTCCCTTTTATAAACTCAATAACATCCTTCGCTATGAATATAATGAGGAGCAAGGTTATTGTTTGCAGATCTCTATGAAATATAAATTAAAAAATTATTTACAATACATAAATATACGTTACTTGTTGTAAACTCATAAAAAGGATAGGGTGCATACGTAAGGTGATTGGCACAATTTAGCTTTAATGATTCTTTTAATATTTGAATTATTTTTCTATGAGTCCCTCTTTCTTAGGCTTTTTTACTAAATAAAAGGTATATTTAGTAGTTTGGTTTATTATAAAGGTCTCTCTCGGTTTAAAAAAAACGCTGCAGATGCAGCGTTTTAAGGGGATATACTATTTATTAAGTGGTATTAAAATAGGGCTATATCATATCTGATTTTGATACGGTTAGTGTCCTCGTCTCCACCTACAGGGTTATCCACACGGAAGTGTTGCCACTCAACAGATAAGTCTTTCATGGGACCACTTTGTACTGTGTAAGTAATATAATGTCCCCATTCATGAGCATTATCATCACTTGATGTCGCATTAGCTCCAGCGGCAAGCGAAGCATCATCTATATCGGTACCATAAACATAATATGTATTTGCAACTAGGCCGGGATAACCAATGTTGGCAAAGTCGTAACCAATATCTACAATCCAGGCACGCTCATCTTCACGGTTGTAGCCTTGCCATTGGTCAAGCGTTGAATTGTAAACACCATCCTGTTGGTAGTTAGCATGCCACTCTCCATCCCAGTTACCGTCTGAGGTTTTGTTATAACCCAGTCTCACATAGAAATCATTAACAGTAACTGTGCCAGACAGGTTCCAGTAGGTGCTTTCAAACCCTTGGGTCGCATAACCATTACCATCTTCTTCTGCATCAGCCCAGCGGCCATCTACTAGCAGGGTGATTCCGCTACCCAAATCAAAGGTATAATCAAATTTGAGGAACTGTTTCTCAAGGTAATCTTCAGAGTTACCCCACTCAGCATAAAGGCCAAGTCCATTATCAAACTTATAGGCAGCACCAAAGATATAGAGGTGGTCGATTTCATCACCCATGGCATCTTGAAAACCTTCAGCAAAAAAGCTGTTATTACGTGAGTGTATTTGAGTCCAGCGAGCACCATATACTTTCAGGCTCTCAATATTGCCTTCAATGTAGGTACCATAGGAAGTGGCTTCTAAAATACGTGAGCCAGATGGGCAATATAACTCAGTACAGGTACGCTGTAGGCCAAATCTTATATTGGCATTCATTTTATCATCGCCAAATTTAGCTTTTAAATTAGCGATATTGGTGCCAGCAATGTCGTTAGCATCTGCTGTGCTGCTACCATCTTGAGGTAAGTTTGTGACACTATAGCCAGTACGATTTGCAGGGTTATCGAGTTTAACTGCAGTACCCGCGCCATAATCAAAGCCTATCATGTCCCATAAGTAGCCTGATGAATAGCTAAACTGTAAGCCATGCACCCATTCTTTACGGTCAAAGGCATTACCGTTTACGCCATTTTCATTGAAGTAGTAATTCCTTATACCCAAAGTAGCGCTACTGTCGTCTATAAAACCAGTGGCTTGAGAAGTTGTTGGAACAAGAGCACTTGCGGCAAGAATTGCTGCACTTAGTGAGGTTAGTTTAAATGTTCTCATTTGTGACCTACTCCTAGTCATATTGTGTTTATTGTGTGTGATTTAGCGTTAAGTCCTGAATCACTGGTTAAGTGTAGGGGGTATTACGGAAACCAAAGCCAAAGCTGCCTTAGTGCCACAGACTAAGAATAGCCATGTGAACTCCTTACACGTATTACTTGGTGTAATGTCACTGAAACGCAGAAGAGGCCCCGATAAAGCCGTGGAAAAGTTTTTTTCATACACAAGTCCATGTGTGTTTTTTTTGTTCCATTACCTTTCCTAGTATGGATCTTCCATGAGATTTTGCTAACAAATATAGACGGGATTTATTACAAGAATAAAAAAACGCCGCAGATGCGGCGTTTTTTTAGCAAGAAAAGTATGAACTTTTCGGGAGATTAGAAAATAGCTAAGTCGTACTGAAGGTGTACCAGCGTATCGTCTTCATCACCACCTGTTGGGTTGTCACCACGAGCGTGCTCAACGTAGACAGAGAAGTCTTTCATAGGACCTGTTTGAACAGTGTACTTAGCCCATTGAGTCCACTCATGTGCTTGGTCATCATTGGTTAGGGGATTCTGCTTGCTTGCAGCTAATGAATTTTTATCAATATTTGAGCTATGGGCATAGCGAGTACCTGCTTCAAGACCAGGTAAACCAATGTTATCAAATTTGTAATTCACACCTACAACCCAGGCGCGCTCGTCTTTGCGATTATAACCTTGCCATAAGTCAAGAGAGGAGTTAAAGGCACCAGCTTGGTCAACTTCACCATCCCACTGGCCAGCCCAATCACCATCTTTAGTGACGTTATAGCCAACCCAAACATCCAAGTCTTGGATAGATAGGGTGGCAGTTAAATTGTAGTACTTGCTCTCATAGTCGTTGTCTTCACCATTGTAGTTATCGCCATGGTCTTTAGCATGAGCATAGCGAGCATCCAATAACAGAGAAGTTTCATTGCCTAGATCAATAGTGTAGTCAGCTTTAGTAAAGTACTTTTTCAGGTACTCATCAGCTTCACCATACTCTGCATATAAGCCTAAACCATTATCAAACTTGTAAGCAGCACCAACAAGTTTTACAGAGTCAATAGTGTTGTCACCATCTTTAAAGTCTTTGGCGAAGTAGCTTTGGCTACGAGAGTGCATTTGAGTCCAACGAGCACCGTATACTTTCAGGTTTTGTACATTACCTTCCAGGTAAGTACCATAAGCAGAAGCTGGAAGTATACGAGAACCTGAAGGGCAGAATAGCTCTGTACAGGTTCTTTGCAGACCAAATTTCATATTGGCATTAAGGTTTTCATCACCAAACTTGGCTTTTAAATAAGCTTGGTTAGTACCTGCAATATCATTTACATCAGATCTGTTTCCATCCTGTGGTAGGTTGGTTGCGTCCCAGCCAGTTTCATTTGCAGGTTGGTCCAATTTAAAAGCGGCACCCGCTGAGTAGTCAAAGCCGATAATGTCCATAAAGTAGCCAGACTGATAGTCAAGCTGGAAGCCTTGTACCCACTCTTTACGGTCAAACTCATGACCATTAACACCGCTTTCGTTACGGTACTGGTTACGAATGCTCAATGTAGCAGAGCTATCGTCAATAAATCCTTCAGCTTGCGCTGTTACTGCGGTTGCAGAGGCGGCAGCAAAAACAGCTGCGCTCAATGCAGAAAGTTTAAACATCTTCATTGTGTGACCTACTCCTAAGGTGTTGTGTGTTATGAGTCGATTCGGCATACCTATTTGACTCACTGCACTGTCAACATATGACAGATCTTACCTAATCAGCTCAAAGTTAGAACTGACGCATTGTTGTGTTTTTAATAAAAAACAACAATGAATGCAACGACATTTTCATGTGCTGTTTCTAAAAGCTGTAATCTGTTTTATTCTCCATCTGTTTACCTAATCGTTATGGTTAAATTATGCTCAGGAGAATATAAGCAGGGGGCAGAAGCAGAAAAAGCCGGTAAGCAATGTGCTTTAGGAGAAAAACATAAGGAGTTAGATGATTGGGCTAGCAACTTACACTGCATAAGCTAAGTTCTACTTCTCTATTTTACTTAGTTACGTTTTTATTGACTTCTATTACTGCTCTTAAGATTGCTAGTGTGTGTATTAAGTACAGTTAAATTAGTATTTTTTAAATTACATTTATTTGGTATCAGGTTTGGCCTATTATGTCTAGAACATAACGTTTTTACAAGAATGTAATGGTTATTTATTACGAAATTCTGTCATTAATTTTACTAAATTTAAAGCTTTTACCATAGCCCTAAGCAGTAAGCTGTTGTTGTATAACCTTTAAACCACCACTTTTTATATATTTGCTATTTTTTGTTGTTTTGATGTTAAGTCCAGTTTGAATCGTTAATGTAAAAGAGTGTGACTATCATTTCTATTTTTTACATTGGTTTTTTTCTTGACAAGTATCAGGCACTTATCATGTATATTAGTTTTATTAAATATTTTGATTGAACAGGTTAGAGAAAAAGTGTTGCTTGATGTTTAGCTTTACTTTTACGTGCAAATTCTAGCAAGGGTGTTTCTGCAGAGTGCGAGTGCTTGCTAAGTATCAATAAGCATTAAGGCTGTGCTGAAAAGGCTGACCTTTTTTAGCAAGGTGCGCTATAATGCTCGGCTTTGTCTGAACTAGATAGAACACGGTTAGTTGACTGTTGTAGTCGAGGTGAAAAGTCAATGCCAATCTATGAATATGAGTGTGGCCAATGCCAACATGCTTTGGAAGTTATCCAGAAGGTAAGTGATGAACCATTGGTTACTTGCCCTCAGTGTAATACTGATGCCCTTCGTAAGAGATTAAGTGCGCCTGCTTTTCGATTAAAAGGTGGGGGCTGGTACGAGACTGATTTCAAAACAGGTAAGAAAAAGAATCTGGCTGAGAGCGATAGTAAAGCATCTGCCAGTAAGAGTAATGAATCAAACGCCAGCAATAAGAATGCCTCTTCTGGCTCAGCGAAAGCACCTGCAAAAGCATCCACAACCAGTAGCTAATCGTCTGATTATCGAATGTCAATTTAGTAAAACAGGGTACAACTATTATGCGCAGCCATTATTGCGGCGACTTAAGAGCATCTCACATTGGAGAGGAAGTAAAACTGTGCGGTTGGGTTCATCGGAGACGAGATCATGGTGGTGTGATCTTTCTAGATGTGCGTGATCGTGAGGGTATCGCTCAGGTCGTGTTTGATCCAGATGAGCAAGCTGCTTTCCAGTTAGCTGACAAAGTACGTAGTGAATATGTGATCTCAATTGTGGGTAAGGTAAGAGCGCGCCCAGAAGGTTCAAATAACCCTGAGATGGCTACTGGCGAAATAGAGGTACTTGGTAAACAAATTGAAATCCTCAATCAGGCAGAAACGCCTCCTTTTCCTTTAGATGAGTACTCTGCAGTAGGTGAAGACGTTCGTCTTAAATACCGCTTTCTCGATTTACGTCGACCAGAAATGCAAAATAAGCTGCGTTTCCGCTCCAAAGTAACTTCGATTATTCGAAGCTTTTTGGATGAAAATGGATTTTTGGATATTGAAACACCAATTTTAACCCGAGCTACACCTGAAGGTGCGCGAGATTATTTGGTGCCAAGTCGGGTTCATCCTGGGAGTTTCTATGCGCTTCCTCAGTCTCCCCAGCTGTTTAAACAGCTGTTAATGGTGTCTGGATTTGACCGTTATTTCCAAATTGCTAAGTGTTTTCGTGATGAAGACTTGCGTGCAGATCGTCAGCCAGAGTTTACTCAAATTGACATTGAGACTTCTTTTATGGATGAAGAAGGCATTATGTCAATGACTGAAAAAATGGTTCGTCAGTTGTTTAGCAATCTGCTGGAAATTGATTTGGGTGACTTCCCTCGAATGACTTACGCTGAAGCTATGGAGCGTTTTGGTTCTGACCGTCCCGATTTACGTATTCCATTAGAGCTGACCAGCATTGATGATTTAATGCAAAGTGTTGAGTTTAAGGTGTTTAATGGTCCTGCCAATGATCCAAAAGGGCGTGTAGTCGCGTTGAAAGTACCTGGTGGTGCTTCACTGTCTCGTAAGCAAATAGATGATTATGGTAAGTATGTCAGTATCTATGGTGCAAAGGGCTTAGCCTGGATTAAGGTAAATGCTGTTAATGAAGGGGTTAGTGGTTTACAGTCTCCTATTGTAAAACACATTCCTGAAGAAACTGTTCAGGTGTTGATGAAACGCCTGGATGCAAAAGATGGAGATATCATTTTCTTTGGTGCAGATAAGACTAAAGTGGTTAATGAGTCTATTGGTGCACTTCGAGTCAAACTGGGTGAAGATTTAAATCTTATCGAGCGGCCTTGGGCGCCATTATGGGTAGTAGATTTCCCCATGTTTGAAGATAATGGTAAAGGTGGCTGGACCGCACTGCATCACCCGTTTACTTCTCCCGCATGTTCTCCTGATGAGCTAAAAACTAATCCAGAAGCTGCACTTTCTAGAGCCTATGACATGGTATTGAATGGTACTGAACTGGGTGGTGGTTCAATTCGTATTCATGATCAGCAGATGCAGGAAGCGGTCTTTGAAGTACTTGGATTGGGCGAAGAAGAGCTAAAAGATAAGTTTGGCTTCCTATTGGATGCCTTGAAATATGGCTGTCCTCCTCATGGTGGATTAGCGTTTGGCTTGGATCGTTTGGTCATGTTAATGACAGAGACTTCTTCAATTAGAGAAGTGATTGCGTTTCCAAAAACTCAAACAGCATCATGTGTAATGACACAGGCACCAAGTGAGGTGGATACACAGCAGTTGCATGAACTGAATATCCGTATTCGCAAACATATTTAGTAACCCATTAGAATCTGCGTAAAAACTGTGACTCAGCAATTGCTGAGTCACAGTTTTTAAAGCAAAAAGTATTTCAGGAGTGTCCTCTTTTTTCTTTCAGGCTTGCTTGTTATTGAGCTAAATCCAAGTGATGAATTCCAAAAGATGACAGTCTTGCTGTAAACGATTTAGGAGAAAGAGTTATGGCTGGTCATAGTAAATGGGCCAATATTAAACACCGTAAAGCAGCACAAGATGCGAAACGAGGTAAAATTTTCACGAAATTAATTCGTGAGTTAGTTGTTTCGGCTAAACAGGGTGGTTCTATACCCGAAGATAACCCAAGATTACGTGCCGCCGTTGATAAAGCCTTAAGCAATAATATGACACGTGACACGATTGATCGTGCAATTGCTCGAGGTGCAGGTACTAATGACAATGATAATGTTGAGGAATTAACGTACGAAGGTTATGGACCTGCAGGTGTTGCAGTTTATGTTGAGGTTATGACTGATAACCGTAATAGAACGGTGGCAGAAGTCCGTCATGCTTTTTCAAAACATGGCGGCAATTTAGGTACTGATGGCTCTGTTGCCTACCTGTTTGCCAAAAAAGGACAAATTTGTTTTTCGCCAGATATTGATGAAGATTCTGTCATGGAGGCTGCCCTTGAGGCTGGAGCCGAAGATATTATTAGTAATGATGATGGATCTGTTGATGTTGTTACCGAGCCTGCTGATTTTTCTGAAGTAAAAGCAGCACTGGTTGAAGCAGGATTAGAACCTGTTAATGCTGAAGTTACAATGATTCCATCAACGACTGTTGCCTTAACAGATGAAGATGGTGACAAGGTTCTTAAGCTGATTGATCGCTTAGAAGATTTGGATGATGTGCAAAATGTTTATTCTAATGCAGATTTTCCAGACTCACTGCTTGAGTCCTTGTAAAAGGCTGTTTCTCTTAAATCTGTTTTAGTTACTTACATTTAATGCACCTTAGTACCTTTAAATGTAAGCTGACTATTTTATAAGTGAGTAGTAAAGCAGAGGCTTTGACCTCTGCTTTTTTCGTTACCTTGTCCTATATTCCTGCTTCTGTATTTTTTTGTTGCCAACCCTGACCACAGTTTCTACCACGCTTTTTACCACGATGGCCTTTTTCCATCATTGCTTGTTGGCGCTGTTCATGATGAGCTTTAAACTTTTCGATCTGTTCAGGTGTTAGCACACTTTCAAGCTGATTTAAGGTGCCTTGATAAACCTGGTCCATTTCTGTTTGAATTTGATCACGGTATTTTTCATGTACTGCTTTGCGCTGTTGGTGCTGAGCTTTCATGATGCTTTGAAATGATTGCTTCTGCTCAGCGGTTAACCCAAGCTCTTGAGCTGCACGCTCTCCTGGGTCGGGTCGCCCTTCATTCTGCTCACCCCAAGCAAGTCCACCTAACGCTAGAGGTAGTACCAGAGCGATAACTTTTAGCTTCAGATTTTTCTTCATGTCGATCACCTCATAATCTGTTGTTTGGTGTATGAGATGTAAGATACAAACTAATTAAGGAAGAAATGTGGATGAAAAAAGGAAGTTGATATGTCTTTTATATACGTGCTTTTGGAAAATTATGTGTTATGAGGATATGTTAACTTCATACTTGTAACCAGCACCATACACTGAATGAATTATTTCCTGATTATCATTTATCATCGCTAGTTTTTTTCGAATTTTTTTGATATGGCTGTCAATGGTGCGTTCACTTACAATCCGGTGGTCTTGATAGATCTTATCCATGAGTTGGCTACGACTAAATATATGGTGAGGGTTATCAACAAGAATCGCTAATAGTTGGAATTCAATTGTTGTCAGTGGTACATATTCTCCAATATATGTAGCGCGGAGTTGGTGTTTATCTAAATGAAGCAACTCATTTTCAGTAAAGGTAGGCTCATTTGTTCGACGGAGCACAGCTTTAACTCTTGCAACAACTTCTCGTGGGCTAAATGGCTTACAAATATAGTCATCTGCTCCTAGCTCCAACCCTAATAAACGATCTATTTCATCAATGCGTGCCGTGACCATGATGAGTGGCGTATTGGTAAATGTACGTATTTGTTTACATATTTCAATGCCATCCATGCCCGGGAGCATCAAATCCAGCAAAATAAGTTGTGGTTGGTGTGTTTTTACCCACGAAACTGCATATGTGCCCTCATTAAGAATATATGGACTAAAGCCTGCGTGTTTTATGTAGTCAGCCATAAGCTGAGCAAGCTTTGCTTCATCTTCAACAATCAGTATTTGTTTTTCCATAGTGATACATTATTAATGAAAGTTTGCCACTGATAGCTTAGGTTTTAGTGTTGGATGATAATGGAAAATTGATGATTAATTTTAAACCTCCCAGAGAAGATTGTTGGGCTGTGACCTGAGCTTGGTGCGCTTCACAAATTGCTTTCACTATCGCTAAGCCTAAACCTGCTCCACCTTTTACGCGCTGCCTGGATGTATCAACACGGTAAAGTCGGTCGAACAAGTAAGGAAGTGAATTCTTTGGGACCTCTGGCGCCGAATCCTCCCAGGTCACAGTTAAATTATGATCAAGCGTTTTAAGTGAAACATGTATTTGTCCGGGGCTATCTGTGTAGTGTAAAGAATTGAACAGTAAATTAATGAACAATTGTTGTATGCGATCAGCATCAATTTTCAAGGCAATTGGCTTGATGCATTGGTCATTTATGGATATGGATAACTGGTGTTTTTCAAGAAGTGGTGTATGGCGTTTAACTAACTTTTCTAAAATAGGTTGCAAGGGTTGAGATGACAAATGATAGTCAATTGCACCTGTATCTTCTTGGGCTAAGTGATGTAAGTCGTTAACTAAGCGTGTTAATCGCCCTAGGTCATCTTGTAGTGATTGAATACTGTTAAGGGTCAGTGGTCGGATGCCATCTTCAATTGCTTCAAGCTCAGCTTGTAAAACACTGATTGGAGTACGAAGTTCATGAGCTATATCCGCTAACCATTGTCGTCTTAAATGTTCCTGGTGTTCCAGAATGTTACTTAATTGATTGAAGTCTGCAGCGAGTAAACCAATTTCATCATGCTGCTTAATTTCCAATGTTGCGGCTTGCTTTTGACTTGCCAAGGTATTCATCGCGGTTCGAAGTTTTTGAATGGGTTTAACTATTGAGCCTGCAAGGGGAATGCTCAAGAGGGCGCTTAATGCGATGACGATCCCGGTAAAAATAAGCAGTAGTTGGCGCTGAGATTCAGCAAAAGCAATATCATTAAAGTCCGTGAGTTCCTTTCTTGGAATAACCCCAACATGGCCTACAAGTTGGTTATTTATCTCAATTGGGAGTGTTAGAGGGACAGCTTGTTTAGGGACATGGCCAATTAATAATTGTTGTTCTTCATTAAGTAAGACATAGCGACGTAGAAAGGCTCTAAATCGAGGTCGATGTATAGGTATGGGAGGGCGAGACTCTCTTCTTGTTGGGTTGAGCGCTTTTATCAGTAACTCAGCCCAGTGTTGTGGTTGATCAACTAAAGGTTGCCAACTGTTACTTTGTTGATAATACCTAGTAAGCTCTGGAATGATCTGTTCAAGTTGGTTTTTATCTTGTTGATTAATATATTTTAAAAAGCCTCGATCAAAATTCCATTGTATTAATCCCAGCATCATTAAGGCGACTAAGCAGGTTGCAATAACGACAAGAATATACAGCTTCCAGCGTATGCTGAGAAAAATTGTGCTAGGATTTGATGAGTTTATCTGTTGTTTCATGGTTTGGTCATGATGTGCTTTTAGCGTATTACTTTTAAAATGCAGCTAAGGGAGTATGCTCATGCTTCTCTATGGAGTTCCTTTATCACCTTTTGTTCGTAAAGTTATAGTGTCATTGAAGCTATTGAAGATAAATTACGAACTTAAGCCTGTCATACCTTTTGAACTACCAAAGGATTTTGATCGACTTAATCCTCTCCGGAAAATACCTGTATTAGTTGATGGTGATTTAACAATTCCTGACTCAACGATTATCTGTTTGTATTTAAATGACCAATATGGCCAGCAATATGAATTGTATCCTGCTGATCCAAAACTCAAAGCACAAGCTTTGTGGTTTGAGGAATATGCTGACAGTCGAGTTATGGAAGTTTTAGGTCCGCCTCTATTTCTGGAACGTGTCGTTAAACAAAGATTTAAAAAGCAGCCAGCTGATGAACAAAAGGTTGAAAAGACAATTAATCAAGATATTCCACCTGTACTTGATTATTTAGAATCTCATGTACCCGTTTCTGACTATGTATTTGATACATTCGGCATTGTTGAGATTTCATTAGGTAGTCAGTTTTTAAATGCTCGTTACGCTAATTATGAAATTGATCCATTACGTTGGCCAATCTTGGCTGCGTACTTAGAGCGTATATGGCAAGAACCATTGTTTAAAGAGTGCATGCAGGTTGATGAAAAGCTGCTTTCGTCCTAGTGGCTGAATTTTATTTTCCAAAGTGCTGTTGTTGAATTTGTTGGAAGAGTCCTTTTTGTTTGATGGCTTCAAGTCCATTTTTAAAGGCTTGCACGATAGTGTCATCAGTCTCTTTATTGAATGCCATGTAATAACCTTCAGGAGAAAGCTCCTTTAAAAAAAAGGTTTTTTTTAGCGTTTTGTGAGGGTCATAGCCCGCTTTGCGGGCTATATAGTATGCTACCAGTTCATTCATTGCCCAAAGGTCAATACGTTTATTGACCAACAAGTTGAAGCTTTTTTCATAGCTATAGGTGCTGACTAAATGAACGCCTTTCTCAAATCCATTTCCGATTAAATACTGTTCTCGAACGCTTTCAGGAAAGGTTCCCATTAAATAGGGCTTGGCATCTTGAAGTGTGCTTATAACGATGTCATTTCGGCTTGGTAGTCTAAACAAGAAAGATTTGGCTGGTGCAATGACCCCTATCCAATTGAATAGATTTTCGCGTTTATGGTTTCTGCCAATAGAAAAGATGAGTGTATTTGGTTCATTTAGTGCTGTTTGGTAGGCTCTTACCCAGGGATAAACCCTAATTTCTGGGTTTATCTTTAGCTCTTTGAATACTGCCTGGACAATGTTGGTGCTGAGACCAACCAGTTTGTTGTCCTGGGTATAGTTATAAGGGGGGAACTCCTCGGTTACAACACGAATATTAAGTTCGAGGGCAAAACTCTTTACGTATACCAGGCCGAGCACAAGCCATAGACTATATCTCACGAAAACCGCCATATTAGTTGAGAGGTCGCTGTACTGCTAACAGTATAGTCAAGGCTTGGCAAGGCAGGAGTGTCAGTAAATATTAGGATGCATTAACACAAAGAATGTAACCAGAGATGAACTCTGGATCCTGGGTATACCAAGGGTGACACTCCGTTGGGTACTTTTTGCTACAGCGTTCAGCCAGTTGGTGAAAGGTAGAGCGACCTGGATCTGCGAGAACAACCTGCTTAACTCCTGCCTGCAGAGAGCGTCGAATTAGGTTGTATACCTTGCTGACTAACTCATCCCAGAAACAGATATCAGTCCCTAATACGGTGTGATGCTGTGCCAGCTTTGCTTTACTGAGTTTTTCAAGAGGAGCTTGCTCAGTATCAATGGTTACCTGGTTGAAATCAGCCAACGTTTGAAGATAAGGAAAGACACTTGAGTCTAGGTCTACACCTGTAGCTTTTGCGTTAAAGCGTTTAGCACAAAATATACTTGTCGTTCCCCAGCCACAACCAACTTCTAATAAGGAGGTTTTATTAGGCAAAGGGTGAAAATTTAGATAATCCATTAATAAAAAGCTTGAATGCCAGAGCTTATGGCCATGCACTGACGGCTTGTGCTTTCTTTTTAGTGTTTTAATGGCGTGGTGTTTTTTTTCAAGCACCACAATACCATGTGCTTGAATAGTGTTAGGTTCATTATATTCGTTGAAGTATGGCATAACTGGGTAGTTCTACCTCCTTGTTTGCCGTATAAGTAGCAGTGAGAAATACTTTGAAGTGTAAATAATAAGGTTTAGGCAAGCAAGCGAGGATTAAATTGCTTTTTAGTAAGGGTTAAGAGGAGGGAAAAAAAACAGCTTGTGTCATGCAGTGAGAGGGTTTTGGAACGTTAAGCAGTAAGAGGAGATAACGATCTTGACACAAGCTGATATAAAGATGGCTTAAAACGTGTTGGTTTTGATCAAGATGTTCTGACCAAAACGAAATCAATCCTGAGATAGTGCTACCTCACCTCCTTCATGGAATGTAGGTTTCGTTTAAAAATGAATGTCTGAATAACTTATGTTGTAAAATTACTACAATTTTTTAAGTTTAGCAATGGTGAATTATCAGAAAGTTTGATTCTTTTGATAATTATCATGCTTTTAATCTAAGGTTATGGAAAGTAACTACAGTGTTACGGTTAATACTGAGGATTAACTGCACACTATAGAATTGTTGTTATATTACCTATATTTTGTTGCAAAGAAGTTACAGGGTGCGAGCAGTTTAATGATGCTGACTGGTTAATTGATTACTTAAGCGGGGGGGGGAAACTCGTAGAGCTGTCATTAGTTAAGGTAGGGCTTTTAAGTGCGTAAAAACACAGCAAGCACTGTTGATATGCAAGGCCAATAGTCAGATGTATTAGTGATGGCAGGAAAGGGGAGTGCTCTTGTAATTGAGCTAACTAGATTACGTCATAGCAAATTGGCTGTTAACAATATAATGAACAGGCAGGAGACAATTGCTGAAATCGTAAGGATAGACTTTTGGGACTCAGACATAATCATCGGTTGTAATAGTTTTATTATTTGCTGCTAGCTAATGTTTCGCGAGCTACTCGTCCAAACAGAATAGTCCCTTGTCAGGAGAAGAAATACTGTGTTTTGGTAACAAAAGGAACTTGTTTGTAACAGGAGGTTTCTGATTCATCAAAGTGATGCTTAGATGAGTTATTTATGAAAATGAGAGTCCTGGTATTTGAGGAAAAGGCTGGTTAGTTGATTATAAATGCACATTAGCATTATTTAGCTACTTGATATCACTACAATAGATGTATAATTATACAGTAATTTGATTTAGGGTAGTACATTATTTAACCATGGCAATTATTTTAGGTATTGACCCAGGCTCTAGAGTCACTGGTTATGGTTTGATTAGCCAGCTAGGGGCAAAAACTGACTATGTTGCAAGTGGTTGTATCCGAATGACAACAACTGATCTACCTGATCGGTTGCAAGAGATATTTCAGGGTATAACTGCTGTTATTGAACGTTATATGCCCCAATCCGTTGGGATTGAACAGGTATTTATGGCGAGGAATGCAGATTCTGCATTAAAACTGGGACAGGCTCGAGGCGCGGCAATTGTGGCTGCTGTAGCTCAAGGGCTGCCAGTGTCAGAGTATTCTGCCAGGCAGGTAAAGCAGTCGGTGGTGGGCAAAGGTGGTGCAGATAAGTCTCAAGTTCAGCATATGGTGCAACATTTATTGAAGTTATCGCGTTGCCCCCCTGCTGATGCCGCTGATGCGTTGGCTGTAGCTTTGTGTCATGCCCATACACAACAAAGCTTAATCAAAATTGCAGGGGCTTCAAGTACACGGCGACGTCGGATACGCTGAAGCATTATTAGTTGATGTTTGAACATGCGAACTTAATTTTATGATTGGACGTTTAAAAGGGGTTTTGATCATAAAACAGCCTCCTGAGCTGATGATTGATGTGCAGGGGGTGGGTTATGAGTTAGAGGCTCCAATGAGTAGCTTTTATCAGTTACCTGAAGTCGGTGGTGAGGTTACGCTCTTTACACACTTAGCAATAAGAGATGATGCCCATCAACTTTATGGGTTTGTCACTCAGCAAGAGCGAATGTTATTCCGTGCGTTAATTAAGGTGAATGGGGTTGGGCCTAAATTGGCGCTAACCATTCTTTCGGGTATGGAAACTCAAGACTTTGTACATAGTATACAGCGCCAAGACACTGCAACATTAGTTAAGTTGCCAGGGGTTGGTAAAAAGACGGCAGAACGCTTGTTGATTGAAATGCGTGACCGATTAAAAGGCTGGGAAACTGACAGTGGGTCATTATTCTCTATGCCATCAGATCAGTCCGGTGAGCATGATGTATTGCAGGATGCAGTTAGTGCATTGCAAGCGCTAGGTTATAAGGCCTCTGATGCAGAGAAAGCTATCAAGGCTCACTACCAGACAGGTGCAACACGAGAAGAGCTAATACGGCTCGCTTTGAAAGGCATGGTGAAGTAAGGGGGGTGCTGTGTGATTGAAGCTGATCGACTTGTAGCACCTGCAGCCTCTGGGAGGGAAGATTCACAGGATCGAGCTATTCGCCCTAAACGTCTGCAAGACTATGTTGGACAACCTCAAGTTCGCGAACAAATGGAAATCTTTATTAATGCAGCACGACAGCGAAATGAGGCTTTAGACCATACATTGATTTTTGGGCCTCCTGGGTTGGGAAAAACAACACTGGCAAACATTCTGGCAACAGAAATGAATGTGCAGTTGAAAACAACCTCGGGACCTGTTCTTGAAAAAGCGGGTGATATTGCTGCCTTACTCACTAATTTGGAGCCAGGTGATGTGTTATTTATTGATGAAATTCATCGCTTAAGCCCAATGGTTGAAGAAGTGCTTTATCCAGCAATGGAAGACTATCAACTGGATATTATGATTGGTGAGGGGCCTGCGGCACGTTCTATTAAGCTTGACCTGCCACCATTTACATTGGTGGGGGCAACTACCAGGGCAGGGCTGCTAACTTCACCATTACGAGACCGGTTTGGTATAGTGCAGCGACTTGAGTTTTATAATGTACCTGATTTAACTCATATCGTAACTCGTTCTGCCAATATTTTAGGAGTAGCTATTGAGTCTGAAGGGGCTACTGAAGTAGCAAAGCGTTCTCGCGGTACTCCTCGAATTGCAAACCGGCTATTGCGCCGAGTAAGAGATTATGCAGAAGTCAGGGGTGAGGGCATCATTACGCAACCCATGGCAGATCAGGCGCTGTCTATGTTGGCCATTGACCATATTGGCTTTGATCAACAGGATAGAAGGCTGCTGTTAACAATTATTGAGAAGTTTAATGGTGGTCCTGTAGGGGTTGATAGCTTGGCTGCAGCGATTAGTGAGGAGAGAGGCACAATAGAAGATGTGCTTGAACCTTATTTAATGCAGCAGGGTTATATCTTGCGTACACCTCGTGGTCGGGTTGTTACAGATGCCGTTTATCACCACTTAGGCTTACCTAAACCTGCTTAGCTATGACAGCCTGATTTAACAGCGGTAGGCTGGCTATCCTTTAGCAGGCAACAAATTACCTTTTCACTGTCATTATTTATGGAGTTGCTGTGTCCATTTTTGCCTTAAATTTTCGTATTTATTATGAGGATACAGATGCGGGAGGTATTGTTTATTATGTTAACTACCTTAAGTTTATGGAGAGAGCCCGCACTGAATATTTAAGACAGTATGGGTATGAGCAGGCAAAGCTTCATGAACAAAATGTGATGTTTGTTGTCCATAGCGCTACGGTGGATTATAAAAAGCCTGCCAAGCTTGATGATAAAATAGATGTTAGCGTGTCATTATCCGAAGTTAAGCGTACATATTTAGTGTTTCATCAGCAGGTTACATTAAGTGAAACAAGAGAACTTCTGTGTGAAGCGAAGGTTAAAGTTGCTTGCGTCACATTTGATTCGTTAAAGCCTCAGGCTATTCCTCGTGATCTTATTTGTAAAATTGCATAAGTCTTCGTAAAACAACGACAAGTAACAATGTGCAGTGTTATGATTCGCCCTGCTTTTTATTAGGCAAGTATTTAGCAGGTGTCGTCTTTGATTGCAGATGTCTGCTGATAGGTAGGATGAAATGATGGAAACCAAAGTGGTCATTGATCTATCTAATCAGTATACCAGTGCTAAAAAATGTAATTTAGTTGCCGGCTAACGTTTTAATACTATTGCATTTACGGGTACTCCGTTAGGGGGATGTAGTGACTGAGTCTTTGTCCATTTGGTCTTTGATTCTACAAGCTAGCTGGGTTGTACAGTTAGTGATGCTTATTTTAGTAGGCGCGTCGATTGTTTCATGGGTTATGATCATTCAGCGTGCATTTTTGATAATAAATGCACGTCGTGCAGCGTCTGCATTTGAAGACCGGTTTTGGTCTGGTATAGATTTATCAAAACTATTTAGACAAGTGACCAATGACCCTGATCCTGATAGTGGAATGGAGCATATTTTTCGCTCAGGCTTTAAAGAATTTACACGACTGAAGCAAGATTCTGGTGCTGATGCAGATGCCGTAATGGAAGGCACTCAGCGTGCAATGCGTGTGGCAATGTCTCGTGAACAGGAGCGTTTGGAAACGAACCTGCCTTTTTTAGCAACCGTAGGCTCAATTAGCCCCTATATTGGTTTATTTGGCACGGTAATAGGTATCATGGACTCTTTTAGAGGACTTGCTAACCAGACACAGGCGACTTTGGCAACAGTTGCACCAGGTATTGCGGAAGCGTTAGTGGCAACAGCAATGGGTTTGTTAGCTGCAATTCCTGCTGTTGTCGCTTATAACCGTTTTTCTGCACGTGTTGATACGGTGCTTAATAGCTATGACACTTTCTCTGAAGAGTTTTCTAGCATACTACACCGTAATGTGCATAGCCGGCCGCGGAAGCAGGGGTAAGTTATGGCAAGGCGTGCAACACGCAAGCAGATATCAGATATTAATGTAGTGCCTTACATTGATGTTATGTTAGTTCTGCTGATCGTATTTATGGTCACTGCACCTATGCTCACTCAGGGGGTTAATGTTGATTTACCCAAGACTAATGCTAAGCCGTTGGATGTAAAAGAAGACGAAGAAGCTATCATTGTTTCAGTAAAAGAAGATGGCACTTATTACATCAATATTGGTAAGCAGCAAGATCAACCCGTACCTTTGGACGCAATTACAGAGCAGGTGAGTAAAATACTACGTGTTAAGCCTAATCGTATGGTTTTAATCAAAGGGGACGAAAAGGTTGACTATGGCATTGTTGTGACCGCGATGGCTGCTTTGCAGCAAGCAGGTGTGCCAAATGTTGGCTTAATTACAGACCCGCAAGATTTGACTCAATAGAAGTGGTTAGTTTGTGAGGTTTCCAAACGGTTATACATTACCTGCTGTATTAGCAGTGGGGTTGCATTTGATCATGATTATAGCTGTATCTATAGCTTGGCCATCACCTACAGAGCGACATACGGTTAAACAGCCTAAGTTGATTCAAGCAAGATTAGTAGGCTTAAAATCAACAACAAAACAGCAGCAAAAAGCGGCAACACCTCAAAAAAATAAAGTTAATCAGCAAGCAAAACAAAAAGCGGAAGAAGCTAAGCGCAAAGCGGCTGAGGAGGCTAAGAAAAAAGCAGCTGAAGCAGCCAAGCGTAAAGCGGCAGAGGATGCTAAACGCACAGCGGCTGAAGCGGTTAAACGTAAAGCACAAGAAAAAGCGCAACAAGAAGCGGCTAGGAAAAAAGCGGAAGAAGTTAAGCGTAAAGCTGCAGCAGAGGCAAAACGTAAAGCGGCTGCAGAAGCGAAACAAAAAGCAGCAGCTGAAGCTAAAAGAAAGGCAGCTGAGGCTGCTAAGCGTGCTCAGCAGGAAAAATTGCGTAAGCAACGTGAAGCTAAAGCACGCCAAGAACGTGAGCGTAAAGCAAAAGAAGAGGCCTTGCGTCGTCAGCAAGAGTCTGAGTTGGAGAAAATGTTGGCTGCAGAAGAAGCTGATGAGCGTGCTCGACAGGAAGCGGCTGCGAGTCAAAAACAAGTTGCTTCAATGACAGCCTTAATTAAGCAACTTGTTGAACAGAATTGGCGAAAACCCAGTTTTTTGACCAAAGGGTTGCAAGTGGGGTTACAAATTCAATTAGTTCCTACTGGGGAAGTTGTGAATGTAACTGTTATTCAGTCCAGTGGTAACCCATTATTTGACCGTTCGGCAGTACAAGCTGTGGAGCGTGTAGCACGAATTCCTGAGTTAAGGCAGCTCAAACCGCGAGTGTTTGAAAGTAATTTTCGTCGATTTGCTATGAATTTTAGTAACCCGGAGGACTAAGCGCAGTGAAAAAAATTATTTCCACAATGCTGACGCTGCTGCTGGTATCATTCTATGGACAGCAGGCGTTAGCAGAGCTCACCATTGAAATTACTCAGGGTGTTGATAGTGCTGTTTCTGTAGCGGTTGTGCCTTTTGGAGGTAGTAGCCCTGAGGATATAGCCAATATTGTAAACAGTGACTTAAAACGTACAGGGCAATTTGACCCTTTTGATCCAAATAATATGCTTAGCATGCCACATACAGAAGGTGATGTGGTTTTTGCTGACTGGCGTAAGTCAGATGTCGAGTATCTCGTAGTTGGCAATATTAACAATGCTGGTGGTCGCTATGAGGCCAGTTTCTCAATCCTTGATGTTGTTCGCCAACAAAGCTTAGCAGCAGGCAAAATTGCGAGCACTAATGTTCGTAAATTAGCACACCGTATCAGTGATCAGGTCTATGAAAAAATAACTGGAATACGTGGTGCGTTTGATACGAAAATCATGTATGTTACCGCCGAACGATTGGGTGGACAGCGTTCACGTTACCAATTGAACTACGCTGATGCTGATGGCTATAATGCGCGAGCCATTTATACCTCGAGTGAACCCATTCTTTCTCCTACTTGGTCACCCGACAATAAAAAGGTTGCTTTTGTCTCCTTTAAAGGAGGCAGACCTGGTATTTATATTCAGGATCTGGCAACAGGCAAACAGCGTCGTATAACAAATTATAAAGGTTTAAATAGCTCTCCCGCTTGGTCGCCAGATGGTCGGCAGCTAGCGGTTGTGCTGTCTAAAGGTGGAAACCCTGATATTTACTTGGTTGATGTCAATTCAGGTGCCTTACGGCAAATCACTAAACACTTTGGGATTGATACTGAACCAAGTTGGATGCCAGATGGCTCAGCTATCGTGTTTACTTCAAACCGTGGTGGTTCACCACAAATATATAAGTCGACACTGGCAACTGGCAAAGCTGAGCGACTGACACATGAGGGTAAATACAATGCTAGAGCCAGGGTTTTCCCAGATGGCAAACAAATTGCCATGGTTCATAAAGGGCAGGGAGTTGCACAATTTAATATTGCTGTTTTAGAGCTTGAAACGGGAAGAATGCGTCTACTGACGTCTACTTCATTGGATGAATCACCTAGTGTTGCGCCAAATGGTACCATGCTACTGTATGGCTCTATGCAAGGCCAGCGTGGTGTGTTGTCTGCCGTTTCTGCAGATGGGGCTGTGAAACTTAACTTGCCTTCGAAGCAAGGGGATGTACGCGAACCTGCATGGTCAAACTTCACTTATTAATGTCACCATGTAGTGTTTGTTTTCTCTAAAGCAATTTTTTAGCAAACCGGGAGTTATCTATGGATTTTTTGAAATTCGGTAAAGTTGTACTGCTTGCATCTTCCGTTGCCTGGCTGGCAGGTTGTAATACAACTGGTGGTGATAGCGCTAGCTCTGTAGGAGATGCAGATGTATCAGCCACCACGGGTGTTGCAACTGATGGTATTGATGGAAGTGTTGATGCGCAAACACAAGCACTGTTAGATAAAAAGGTGTTTTTGTTTGGCTTTGATGACTCTAAAATTTTACCAGAAGACTATCCTGCACTTGATGCCCATGCAGCTAAGCTAGCATCTAACTCTAGTGAAACTATTATTATTCAAGGCCACACTGATGAGCGTGGAACCCGTGAATATAACTTAGCTCTTGGCGAACGTCGTGCAAAAGCAGTTAAGCGTTATTTGGTTTTAAAAGGTGTTGCACCTGAGCAAGTTGAAACAATCAGCTATGGTGAAGAGCAACCTGTTGCACTTGGCCATGATGACCAATCTTGGCAGCAAAACCGTCGAGCTGTTATTGTTTCCAATGGTGCTTACTAAAATAACTTTAGTTTGAACTGATTGGTAACTTGGTAGCAAATACAACAAATTATGTTTATGTGTTGCCAAGTGCCCGCAAACATTTTTAAATTGTTTGCAATGCCATAGATGGGTGTCATTCATCCATCTTTGGGTACAGCAATAAAGTGTTTAGGGTTCGATTAAGTCATGACTCATTCAACAGCTCGAACAGTGAAACATGTGTTGGCAAGCTTAAGCTTGGCAGCAACAAGTCTACTTATGATTTTACCTTCCTATGCTGAGGTTCCGGTTGTTGAGCCTACGCCTTATGGTCGATCCAGTGGGCAAGCAGCACCCTCTCGTGGATATCAAGGGGGGAGTAGTACCGCGTTGTTCGTGCAGTTAGAAGAATTACAGCAGGAAGTGCTGTCTTTACGTGGCTTAGTAGAGCAGCAAGCATACCTGATCAAACGTATGCAGCAGGAGCAAAAAGATCGCTATATGGATCTTGATCGGCGAATTTCCGATCTTGCAGCGGGTGGAGCTGGTGCCTCTGCTAATAGCACCCAAAGTGGTGGAGCACAACAAGCTACGGATGTTTCTGCCACATCTGATAAAGAGAAGAAGGCATATAAATCAGCTTTTCAGTTGATTCGTCAAAAACGCTTTGATGATGCATTGACAGCATTAAAGGCATTTGTAGAGTCTTACCCATCAGGTCCTTACACAGATAATGCATATTATTGGCAAGGTGAAGTTTACTTGGCACAAAATCAGCTTGAGCCAGCTAAAGAAGCATTTACTCAAGTGATTAATAAGTTTCCTCAAAGCCGTAAATTACCTGACGCAACTTACAAGCTAGGTCGGGTTTATTTCCAGCTGGGGGATAATAAACAAGCGAAGCATTATCTAGAAAAAGTAACCAAAGAATTTCCTGACGCAGCTGCAGCTAACCTTGCAGCAGCCTTCCTTAAGCAGGTTAACTAAAACCTACTGTTTTAGTTTTTGCCAGCAAGTAATACTTGCTGGTTTCTCCTTGATTTGATTTCCGCTATACTCTCGCCGCCTAATGAATCGTCTTGTTTAACAAATTTAATAATCAGGACTTCCTTCGGTTATTATTTTGACATCTCTTCTTCATGCTTACAGTTCTTAAGTCCATTGTGATGTATTCTTATAAGCATGCTGTGAGTGAAATATTGCAGGCAATAAAAGATAATCCAGTTTTATGGCAGTAGAAAAAAATGAGTGAAAAGCAGCTTCGCTTAACAGAGATATTTTATTCACTGCAGGGTGAAACAAGAACCGCAGGCTTGCCTACAGTGTTTATTCGGTTGACGGGGTGTCCACTAAGGTGTGGTTACTGTGATACTGCCTATGCCTTCTCTGGTGGTCAAATTTGGTCATTGAATGCGATTATGGCTGAAGTGCTGCAGTATCAGCCACATTACGTGACAGTCACAGGTGGTGAGCCTTTAGCACAACCAAACTGTCTGCCATTACTTACAGCACTTGCGGATGTAGGCTATGAAGTTTCACTTGAAACCAGTGGCGCTTTACCAATAGAGCGTGTTGATCCGCGCATTGTTGTTGTTATGGATCTTAAAACACCCAGCTCAGGAGAGTTACAACGTAACTTATACAGTAATATTGAGCATTTAAAACAGCAGGATCAGGTAAAGTTTGTTATTGGTAGTCGAGAAGATTACCAGTGGGCGGTGTTTAAAATAGATGAATATGATTTAACGCGTCGGGTTTCAGAGGTTCTTTTTTCACCGGTTCACCATGATGAGCTAGAGCCACGACAGCTTGCAGAGTGGATACTCGCTGACCGATTACCTGTTCGCATGCAGTTGCAGCTCCACAAATACTTATGGAATGATGAGCCAGGGCACTGACGTGCTGTTGCTGGAAATAAGTTCCCTTCTTTTTGGATTTTCCTTATCACCTTTTCTAATTTCTTTTTCAAAAGAGTTATTAGAACCTATTCGCTAACAAGGCATTTTTTGTGGCAAATATGGTAGCATCTATTCCACACCAAAATTTTCTCGTTAGCCTGATACTTGATGAAGTATGACTGCAGATATTAATAGACAAATTGTCAAAGACTACCTGGCAACAGAGCACTTGCAAAATGATAAGTACAGTAGTAAGCAAGTACGTCAACTAAAGCAGAAGATAAAACAGCTGTTGAACGCTGAAGATGCTGTACTGGTCGCACATTACTATACCGATGACATTATCCAAGAGCTTGCTGAAGAAACAGGTGGTTGTGTCTCTGACTCACTGGAAATGGCGCGCTTTGGTAGCCAACATTCTGCTTCGACATTGTTGGTTGCAGGGGTTCGCTTTATGGGGGAAACCGCAAAAATTTTAAGTCCAGAGAAGCGCGTGTTAATGCCGACGTTGGAAGCAACTTGCTCATTGGACTTAGGTTGTCCCATTGACGAGTTTTCTGTTTTTTGTGATGCAAACCCTGATCGGTCTGTTGTTGTGTATGCAAACACTTCTGCGGCGGTCAAAGCTAGGGCTGACTGGGTTGTGACATCAAGTATTGCGCTTCCTATTGTTGAGCATTTGGTGGAACAGGATAAACCTATTATCTGGGCGCCAGATCGCCATTTAGGTAGTTATATTCAGCGTGAAACAGATGCTGACATGATATTGTGGCACTCTGAATGTATTGTGCATGATGAGTTTAAAGCGAAGGGGATCCTAGACCTGAAACAGGTATACCCTGAGGCTGCAGTGTTGGTTCACCCAGAGTCCCCTGCTTCTGTTGTTGAATTAGCTGATGCAGTAGGTTCAACATCTCAATTAATAAAAGCGGCGCAGTCTTTACCTAACCCTCAATTCATTGTGGCTACTGACCGTGGCATTTTTTATAAAATGCGACAAGCCGCGCCAGGCAAGACCTTCTTGGAAGCGCCTACAGCTGGAACAGGAGCGACTTGTAAGAGTTGCGCTCATTGTCCCTGGATGGCTATGAATGGTTTGGGTAATGCTATTAGTACACTTGAACAAGGTAATAATGAAGTATTTGTAGAACCTGAGCTGGCAAAGCGAGCAATGATTCCTCTCAATCGAATGCTTGAGTTTGCAGCTGAATATCAGCTTAAAATTAAAGGTAATGCTTAGCCTTTGTACCTTTATGCTTATCAGTGATAGAGCTATTAAAAGAGCCAACAAGAAGTGATAAACATCCTGTTGGCTTTTTTTATGGTCAGGCCTGCAAGCTTGAAGTATGGGTTAATAAACTTATTTAACCAAAGCCAAGGTCTTTTAATTCTTTTTTATAGGCTCTTAGGTCTTCTATTTGTTTGTTTAGTTTTGCAGTAATTGCAAACTTACCTTTTGCAAGTTTCAGTGCGTATTCAAGGTGTTCAATTGCTTTATCAACATTACCATTGAGCCGGTAGTATTCTGCTCGAGCTTCATGTACACCCAAAATATTTTTATTTAACCCTCTTGCCTCTGCGAGTAAGTACCATACATAGGGGTCGGTTGCACGATTGCGTGAAAGACGGCGTAAGGTTTGCTCTGCTTTTGCGTATTGTTTTCCTGCCATCTGGTTTTCAGCCAGCTGTAACATTAATGCATGATTTTTTGGATAAATATCCAATAAAGTTGTCACTGTTTTGTTAGCTTGGCTTATATTGCCCATCGCTTTTTCCAGTCGCGCTTGTGCTAGTGCAAACTGGATATTATCAGGTGATTTTTCATAAAGCGGTTTGAGTGTGCTTTGGGCTTGTTTTAGTTGGCTACTTGCTGTTTGTGCCAGTGAAAGACCATAACGCGCCACAGTTTGCTTGGCATTAGCTTTGAACTGTTTGGCTGCAGTTTGTGGAGTACTAGCATAATGAAGTTTAATTTTTGCTTTGATTAGCCCATAACGAGAGTTATAGGTGTAATTTTGTTTAGGAAATTGTGTTGCTCGGCTTTTTGAATCCGCGATACGGTTTTGAGTGACAGGGTGAGTTAACAAAAATTCAGGTGGTTTTTGCCCAAGAAAGCGTGTTGCACGATTCATTTGCTCAAACATGGCTGGCATAGCTTGAGGGTTCATTCCAGCACGATAGAGGTTTTGAATACCAACATTGTCAGCTTCCCGTTCATTTTGTCGGCTAAAACTGAGCATCTGGCTGCGCATACCTGCTTGTGTGGTAGCCAGTGCCGCAAATCCTGCATCTCCTCCACCTGCGGCAAGAACGGCTATGCTGGCAAGAGTTGCGGCAATGTAAGGCAATTTGTTTCGTTCAGCATTTTCAACACCACGAGCATAGTGTCGTTGACTTAAGTGTGCTAATTCATGGGCAATAACGGAGGCAAATTGATGTTCATTTTTAGCATAGAGAAAAAGACCTGCGTTAATTCCAATAATGCCACCTGGTGCAGCAAAGGCATTAAGCTTAGGACTATCAATGACTATGATCTCTAAACGACGGTCTTTAACTTCGCTGGTATTGATGAGCTTAAAAATCAGTTCTTCAACATAGTCCTGTACTTCTGCATCCTGCAGCATGGGGACCTGGCCGCGAAGGGAGGCGAGAAATGCACGGCCAAGCTTGTGCTCATGGGATGGAGAAACAATGGCTGAACTACTATCCCCTAGGTCCGGAAGTAAAAGCTCATTCCCTGATGCAGTCAATGAAAGAGCCAATGAACAGGTACATATTGTTGTGCAAAATTTTTTAAACATGATGAGATTTTTTCGCCAGCGGATAAAAAAGATTCAAACAATTCTTCTGACGGCTATCCGAAAGAGCGTTTATAAATGAAACCTTGATCCTATTGTGTCGTTAGTGACAGCCAGTTGTCACCTTGTTAAGTTGAAACACATTAACATGATGGAATTTAAACTGTCTCCTAGAAGCCTCTGTACTTTTTACTGTCAGTGCATTTTAGTGCATTGCGTTTTAGTGCATTGCGTTTATGGATGCTAGCCGTAATAATGAGTTAGCATTATTCCTTATACTGCAATTAGTTACTTGATTCGAGTGCATTGAGCACACTTTTGTTCCTTGGCAGAGCTTTAAGGTCAGGATAACAACAAATTATTGAGCCACCATGACAACTACTGATATCGAACTGGATATGATTGGGCAGCGTTGTCCAATGCCATTGTTGAAGGCTAAGCAAGCGCTTGTATCAATGCAGCTGGGACAAGTACTCAAAGTTGCGGCCACAGACCCTGGCTCAGTTAGAGACTTTGCTGCATATTGTCAGCTGAGTGGACACACGTTACTTTCAAGTAATTTGGTTGATGGGGTTTACTACCACAGGATTAAAAAAACATCTTAGTGGCTTTAGGGCAAGATGCCAATTCAAAATGTACATGGTATGAAAGGTACACCGCATGTTAGACGTTTTTAAAAGCTGGTTTCATCGCTATTTTTCTGACCAGGAAGCAGTTGTGTTAACTGTGCTATTGGTGGTGGGACTTGTTGTGATTCTTACCATGGGCGTTATGTTGGCTCCAGCACTGGCTGCATTGGTATTAGCATTTTTGCTTCAAGGTCTGGTTGCTTTATTAGAGAAGTATAAAATACCTCATGCGCTTGCAGTAACCATTGTGTTTATTCTATTTGTTGCTGCTTTAACCCTGATATGTTTTGTATTGTTACCCTTAATTTGGGATCAGATAACAGGGTTAGTTAATGAACTGCCTGCCATGATTAAAGATGGACGTCAGATTCTATTGTTGCTGCCAGAGAAATATCCTGAGTTTATTTCTGAGTCTCAAGTTAATTTATGGATTAGCTCAGCAAGTAAACAGTTAGCCGATCTAGGACAAACGGTGTTGTCCTTTTCACTTTCTCAACTTCCTAATTTTGTAGGAATCATTGTTTATTTAATCCTTGTACCTATTCTTGTTTTTTTCTTTTTGAAGGATCGAAACGTTTTACTCAATTGGGTAACTGCTTTTTTACCAAGTGAACGTCCCTTGATTGATCGCGTATCAGAGGAAATGAACGAGCAAATTGCAAATTATGTTCGTGGCAAGGTCATTGAAATTCTTATTGTGGGGACGGTTACTTATATTGCTTTTGCCTTTTTGAATGTTAATTATGCTGCTTTATTAGGTTTGCTCGTAGGGCTGTCTGTTATTGTTCCTTATATTGGCGCTGCCGTTGTCACAATACCCGTTGCGTTAATTGGTTTCTTTCAGTGGGGCTGGGGTAATGATTTTATTATTCTAATGGTTGTATACGGTATTATTCAGGCACTTGATGGGAATGTATTAGTACCCTTACTTTTCTCAGAAGCAGTTAATTTGCATCCCGTAGCCATTATTGTCGCAGTGCTTGTGTTTGGGGGACTTTGGGGCTTTTGGGGCGTATTTTTTGCTATACCGTTGGCAACTTTGCTCAAGGCGCTATTGTCAGCCTGGCCAAGAGTTTCTACAAAAGCAGAGGGAGTAAACCCGCAAAGTTAGCGGGTTTGACCAATAACAATCAAGTTGTTTAAGACAAGGCCTCTGCCGCAGCAAGTACTTCTTTAACATGGCCTGGAATGGATACTTTACGCCACTCTTGTCTAAGTACGCCTTCTTTATCAATTAAAAATGTACTGCGCTCAATACCCATAACCTGTTTGCCGTACATATTTTTCATTTTGATGACATCAAATAGCTTGCACAGTTCTTCGTCTTGATCAGAAATAAGTGCAAAGGGAAAGTTTTGTTTCTGCTTAAAGGCTTCATGCGATTTTAGTGCGTCGCGGGATACGCCAAACACAACTGTTTTGCATGCTTTAAACTCGTTATAGTGGTCTCTGAAGTCTTGTCCTTCCGTTGTACAGCCTGGCGTGCTGTCTTTAGGATAAAAATAAAGTACGACGTTATATCCTTTCAGGGCTGACAACAAGACATCTTTATTGTTGGTTGCTTGTGCTTGAAAGTCACTTACTGGTTCACCCACGGTTACACTCATTATGCCGTCCTTACTCTTTGTACAGTTGTTGCTGAATTACAGTAACAGTTAGTTAGATATGAGAAACCCAGAGTGGGGTTATGATGATCACTAACGACTACCTGTGTACTACTTATACAGGTATGAAGCCGGTAATGTGTAATAATTTAACGGATTGCGGTGGAATTATTAGAGTATGATTTTATTAAGATTAGGTAAAGAGATAAAGCTATTTACAGGAGAGGGCTGCTACTGACTAGCTGCAAATTGTTCACTTAGTCAATGTTATGTGACTTAAAACATACTCAAGCCGCAAAGTATTTTTTTTAGGCATGAATATTACGGGATTACTTGAGCAATTCAGCCAGCCTCAGTAACATAACCGCCAATTAAAGTGTGAATGGAGCAAGGCAATGATTTCAGGCAGCATTGTAGCCCTAGTAACCCCTATGCATAGTGGGGGTGGTATAGATTGGGAATGCTTGACGAGACTGGTTGACTTTCATTTGGAACAAGGTACTCATGCTATAGTTGCTGTGGGAACCACTGGAGAGTCTGCAACCCTGACTGTTCCTGAACACTTGAAAGTGATTAAACATGTTGTACAACAGGTGAAAGGAAGGATTCCCGTTATAGCAGGTACGGGGGCAAACTCAACAGCTGAAGCAATAATTCTTACCCAAGAGGCTAAAGATGCAGGCGCTGATGCCTGTTTACTGGTAACTCCTTACTATAACAAGCCGACTCAGGAAGGATTATTTCAGCACTTTAAAACAATTGCCGAGCAAATTGATATACCTCAAATTTTGTATAATGTGCCTGGCCGTACAGCCGTTGACCTGCTTCCTGAGACTGTAAAACGTTTGTCTGAACTCCCTAATATTATTGGTATCAAAGAAGCAACAGGTGATGTCTCTCGTGCTGTGGATATTATTGAGCAGTGTGAGAGAGAGTTTTTGGTATTGTCGGGAGATGATGCAACAGCAGTGGAGCTTATGCTAGCAGGAGGTAAGGGGAATATCTCTGTAACGGCAAATGTGGCGCCAGCTAAAATAGCTGAACTATGCACTTTAGCTGTCGCAGGTAAAACTGAAGAAGCTAGAGCGTTGAATAATAGTCTTATGCCACTACATAAAGCGTTATTTTGGGAGTCAAACCCCATCCCTGTTAAGTGGGCTTTGGTAGAAATGACGTTAATTGACAAAGGAATACGTTTACCATTAACCCCCTTAAGTGAACAATTCCGAGCACCATTAGTTGATATTTTACGGGAACAAGGATTGCTATAATGGCGCCTAACTATGTTCAATTTGACCTTAACCCAGGTCGTCTGAAGTGCCTGCTTGTGGCATTTTCTGTAACAGCCAGTGCACTATTATCTGGGTGTAGTTTTTTTGGTGACGGGGGGTATATTAGAGACCGTTCCAATGATTATTTAAAAGCGGAAACTACTCCTCGCTTACAATTGCCAGAACGCTTAAAAGAGAATGCTATTGATGATGCGATGGCAATCCCTGAAATTGATCAGGATACAACATTAGCTGATGAGTTTCGGTTACCGCGTCCTGAGCGTGTGGTAGTGAAGTCAGATAATGTCCATTACCAAATTATTAAACGTGGACCTCTACGTTGGATGATTACTGATAAAACACCTGACTATGTTTGGCAGGAACTGCTGTCTTTTTGGAAGCAAAATAAAATTTCGCTTGAAAAACAAGATACATCTGCAGGTGTGATGGAGACGGGTTGGTTAACACCTCGAGAGTACAGTAATGCTGACTTTATTGGTCACTTTATTTTGGATCTTATTGGTGATGATGATGAGGACCTGTTTAATGACAAGTTTCGTGTATTTGTAACAAAACGTGCAGAAACAGGAGAAACTCAGGTTTTTGTTATGCATGGTCGACAAACAAAGTCGCAACGTGATGATGATGAGCAAATAGATTGGGAAAAAAATAAGCAATCGACTGATGCTTATGCGGCAGGAATGTTGAACGAACTCTTACTGTACTTCTCTCGAGGAGGGAGTGGTCAACAGGTAGTAGATACTTCACTAGACCTTAGTGCAACAGCATTACTTGAGGAAGATGGTAATGGTAATCCTGCATTGTTGATCAAGGCGCCTTTTGAACGAAGCTGGGCTGCTACAGGTCAAGCACTGGCTGAGGCGAATATTAAAGTGGCAGATAAGAACAGGTCTGCAGGTTTGTACTATATAGCTGTAGGAGAGAACCAGGAACCCGTTAAGGCTGAAGAGGAAAATCCTGGGTTTTTTTCCCGTCTGTTTGGCGGTGATGAGGATGAAGAAGAAGGGACAGCTAAGCCAACACAGTATCAAATCAGGGTAACGCCCTTTGGTAATAAAGTATATGTTTCTGTTGAGAAAGACATTAACACCATTGCTCCAAAAGACTTTAGTCAGGATTTGCTAAGGTTAATAAAGGATAACTTGCGATAGTGATGTTGAAAGACCAGGCCAAGTGCCTGGTTTTTTTTGTCTGAATTATTCTGTGTGCCGCAATAGTGATTTGTTCGTGGAGAAAATCAATGGAAAAGCGTAATGAGTTGTATTCGGGGAAAGCAAAGTCGGTTTATACGACGGATGATCCAAATCGATTGGTATTGCACTTTCGTGATGATACCTCTGCGTTTGATGGTAAGAAGAAAGAAGCATTAAATCGTAAAGGTGCCGTTAATAACCAGTTTAATGCTTTTATTATGGAAAAACTTGAAGCTGCTGGTATAGCAACTCATTTTGATAAAATGTTATCAACACAAGAGTCTCTGGTTAAATGCTTAAAGATGATTCCTGTAGAATGTGTGGTGAGAAATATTGCAGCAGGAAGTATCTGTCGTCGTTTAGGTGTGCAAGAAGGGATAACGCTTGAGCAACCTGTCTTTGAATTTTTCTTAAAAAATGATGAGCTGGGCGACCCAATGATCAATGACTATCATATTGCGGCATTTGGGTGGGCTGAGTCGGTGCATGTAGAGCGAATGAAAAAGCTTACCCTTGCAGTAAATGATGTGCTTAAGCCACTCTTTCTGTCTGCAGGACTCTTGTTGGTAGACTATAAACTTGAATTTGGCCTTTATGAAGGTGAGCTAGTACTAGGTGATGAGTTTACGCCTGATGGTTGTCGTTTATGGGATGCTGAAACTAGAGCTAAGCTTGATAAAGACAGGTTTCGCCAAGGATTAGGTAGTGTGGTAGAAGCTTATGAAGAAGTAGGGCAGAGACTTGGAATTACCTTTAATTACTAAGCATTTTTTCTAGCGAAGTGTCACTGCTGGTTAGCACGCTCGCTAATGAGTGGTGACGCTTTTGGACGGATTATACATTTGGCTTCTTATAATTTTCTCTCAGGTTTATTACTAGTTAGTCACTAAAATGAAGTGTACATTTGCTGTTCAATTTGAAAAATAGGTCTATATTTATAGGATTTAGTCCCTTTTAATAAGGGTGATCCACAAACTTATCCACAGAAACTGTGAGTAACCCTCATTCTGGCTTTAAATCACCATGCTTGAAATGTGCAACTAAGAACACCATGTTCATACTATAGGTTTGAAACAGTTGAGTTGTTTATTGTGCACTTTGAAAGTAGCCTTCAGCATTTTTATTTGAGTCACAATATTTAAAGTGCCAGATAATACGTCTATTTAAAAACATTGTTTGGAAGAGAGCATGTCAGACAGCCCTTATATTGTTGATGTCACTGTTGATAACTTTCAACAGGTGGTTGTTGAAAAGTCGCAGTCAGTACCTGTATTGCTAGATTTTTGGGCAGATTGGTGTCAGCCCTGTAAAAGCCAGCTTCCTATTCTGGAAAAGCTGGCAACAGCATATGGTGGTAAATTTATTGTCGCTAAAATTAATGCCGATGAACAACCCATGTTGGCACAGCATTTGGCTGTACGTTCTTTACCAACACTAAAAATTATTTTTCAGGGACAAATTGCTCAAGAATTTACGGGTTTAACCAGCGAAGCGGATTTAAAAGCTGTATTGGATGAATTGACCATGAGCCCTGCAGATCGGATTCAATTGCAAGTTGACGCTTTGGTTGAGGCAGGGCAGTTTGATCAAGCATTATTGTTTGTTCAGCAAATGCTACAAAATGAGCCTGATAACCAGGCGCTGAAAGTTCAGTTAGCTAAATTACTGTTACAAACAGGAAAAATAGAAGATGCTAAGCAGGTAATGGCTAGCATTCCTGATGATGCACCAGGTATAGAGCAACCTAAAGCCAAAATTGCCTTTTATGAGATGGCCGCAGAGTTGCCTTCTACAAGTGAGCTTGAAGCACAATTAAGCAAACAGCCTGAGGACCTAGAGGTTTCTTACCAGTTGGCCGTCAGGCGAGTGGTAGACGACGAGTTTGAGTCTGCATTATCTCTACTTTTCACTATTGTGCAAAAAGATCGAACCTTTAAAGAAGACGGTGCCAGATTATTAATGTTGCAGGTTTTTGATTTGCTGGGGTCTGCAGATGATCGGGTTAAGTTATTTCGTCGCAAGTTGTTTAGTCTGATGCATTAGTCTTAAAAGCCCTCTGAGAGGGCTTTATTCATCGTTGGAAAATCCTCCAAATTGTTCTCCCAACTTATTAAGAAGTGCTAACAGTGTTGTGGTCATGAGGGTAAAGTCTGCATCAAATTGTGCAGCTTTATTATCTGGGTCATCAATAGAAGCTTGTTCTATCAATTCATCCGCAAACTTTAAGCGTTTAAGAGTGAAGTCATCAGCAAGGACAAAGGATAGCTCTGCTTCGAGTTGTAAGGACAGCTTACTGACTTGCTTGCCATTGGTAATAAGTGTGCAGATTTCATCATTAAGCAAGTCTTGACGTTTACAACGAATAATACTGCCATCCTCTGTTGGTTCTCTCAGCTCACATTCATCACCAATAATAAAAGGTGTTGGTAACTCATTACCATTAAGCCAGCTAGTCATAATGGAGTTTGGTGAGTCATTAGGCATTAGTGGTACAACAGGTAGTGAGCCTATGGATTGCCTTAGAAAACTTGTTAGCTCTTCCGCTTTCTTATGGCTTGCTGCATCCACTAATAACCAACCTTGTTGTGGTGCCAAGCAAGCAAAGGTTTTTTGAGAGCGGCTAAATGCTTTGGGTAGAAGTGCTTGAATAGTATCTTCTTTTATTTGTTCGCGCTCTTTGCGAGTGACTTTGCGGAACTGACTTTCTTCTATTTCGGTAACTTTGTCTTGAACAAAATCTTTAATAACAGACGCTGGGAGTATTTTGTCTTCTCGTTTGGCACATAGGAGAAGTAGGCCATTAGCTTGATGAACAAATAAATCACTGTGTGATCCCAGAGGGGGAACCCAGCCATAGGTGGAAGCTTGCTGTTTAGTGCAGGGGGTAAATAAATGATCTTGTAGTTGTTGATCAAGTTGTTCGCTATCAAAATCAATGGGCTTAGTTAAACGGTAAGCGATTAAGTTTTTAAACCACATACTTGCCTCACTTTGTTAAGAGGCCGCATGTTAGCAAAAGCTTACTTGGCACCTCAAAGTTTTTTGCTTTGGCTGCATCTCATTTAACATATTGATGAAGAATATCATGCGGTGTTAATACCCAAGTTGAAAGAAGTTTATGTGGAGTTGTATGGCAGTTTTTTGGGATAGGTTGAAGAATGTTTATAAGTTAGCTGGTTGAAATAGAAAGCTAAATAAGAAAAAACTTTACAGAAGGGTTGCAATGCGAGCAAAAGCGCTTATATAATTCGCTCCGTCCTAAAGCGATGGGCAGATAGCTCAGCTGGGAGAGCATCGCCCTTACAAGGCGAGGGTCGGGGGTTCGATCCCCTCTCTGCCCACCATTTCTTATAGGATTCGGAGCGGTAGTTCAGTTGGTTAGAATACCGGCCTGTCACGCCGGGGGTCGCGGGTTCGAGTCCCGTCCGCTCCGCCATATTCATCTCATCAAAATCTCTTTTTTCCTTCATTATAAAACTTACTAAAAATTTAGTAGTGTCTTTATAAAGCTAAGCTTTTGTGCTTTCTAGTATTTGTTTTTTTCTTAGATTAACCTCTACTTAAGCAGGCTGTATGGCGTGTGTTAAAGTGCTAGAGCTTAGCTATCAGTGAAAAGTGTTAAAAGATAGTTGCAATCAGTCATCTATAGTGCGTATAATGCGCCCCGTCCTGAAGCGATGGGCAGATAGCTCAGCTGGGAGAGCATCGCCCTTACAAGGCGAGGGTCGGGGGTTCGATCCCCTCTCTGCCCACCATTTCTTACAGGATTCGGAGCGGTAGTTCAGTTGGTTAGAATACCGGCCTGTCACGCCGGGGGTCGCGGGTTCGAGTCCCGTCCGCTCCGCCATCACTTCAAATAAACACACATAGTGTTTTTCTTATACTTATCCTCATCTATTTAAACATGCTCTGTTACTTTTAATTCTTTATCTTGTTCTGCTTTTGTGCTTAATGTTTTTCTTGTCCATTGAATATAATGCTGGGATACGAGTTAGCTTTGCTTTCCTCGTTGGGCTAGTAATGAGGGCTTTGTTTGGGTGGTGAGGGGCTGCCAGGATGGTGGGAAAAAATGCTAAAGCTATTAGCCATTTCTGGCTAATAGCATGATACCAAATATGTTTAACAACGTTTAGAAAACATTATCATTAGCAGCGATGCGGTGCTTAAGCTGAATGTAATCAACCAATACATTGCCTGCTTCAAATAGGTAGGCATCATCCTCAACAGGAAGGTCATCTTGCTCCTTCTGACTTTCTTCTGCGGCTATTTTTTCAAAGTCAGAATAGTCTTTATAAACGTTCTTTCCTTTTGCTTTGCGGAAGATGTTTTCTATTGAGAGTCGCTGCTCCTGACGCTGTTTAAGTTCGTCTTGCCGTTGTTTTTCATTTAATGAGATCGCTGTTTGCTTCTCAAGTTCTCTTTGATAATTCAACTGATCCTGAATGTAAATAAAATCAGGGCTAGATTGAATCCGTTGATTATGTTTCTTTTGCAATAACATCATTTCAGGAATACTGGCTTGATATGGCGTATGTCGAACAGGCTTGATGGTATCCCAGGGTAGAGCATCAGGTAATGAGCTTTCACCAATTTCTTCAGTATTGTAGACAGCGGGAAAATGTATGTCCGGCATAATGCCTTGGTGCTGTGTGCTTTGCCCAGATATGCGATAAAACTTCGCCAAGGTGTATTTAAGTTGCCCATGATTTAATGGCTGAATACTTTGCACTGTGCCTTTACCAAAAGTTTGGCTGCCAACGACGAGTGCACGGCGATAGTCCTGCATGGCACCAGCGAAAATCTCAGATGCAGAAGCGCTTAAGCGATTAACAAGAACGACCATGGGTCCATCATAATAAATTGAGCTATCAGGATCTTCCTGAGTATCTACTCGTCCAAAGCTGTCTTTTACAACAACCGTTGGACCTTGTTTGATAAATAATCCAGTAAGTTCATTCGCTTCTTGTAGAGAGCCACCACCATTGTTACGAAGATCAATGACTAACCCATCAATTTTTTCTTTTTCCAGCTCTTTAAGAAGACGTTTAACATCGCGTGTTGTGCTTCTGTAGTTAGGGTCGCCAGCTTGAGCAGATTTGAAGTCGATATAGAAGGTTGGAATTTGGATAATGCCAACTTTAAATGATTTTCCTTTTTCCTTAATGCTGAACAGCTTTTTCTGCGCTGACTGTTCTTCAAGCTTAACCGTATCACGCTTGATAGAATAAACTTTTCCTGGTCCTGTACTGTTGCTGCCAGAAGGAAGAACCTCTAGTCTTACAATTGTGTCTTTTTTGCCACGTATTAACTCAACAACTTCATCTAGCCGCCACCCGATTACGTCAACTATATCACCATCTGTTCCTTGACCCACACCAACAATCTTATCTGCTGGTTTTAGTTGTCCGGCTTTATCGGCTGGCCCTTTATTTACTAGGCGGACAACTTTTGTATATTCATCTTCAGATTGTAAAACCGCACCAATACCTTCAAGCTTAAGGCTCATATTGATATCAAAGTTTTCGGCTCTGCGAGGTGAAAAGTATTGTGTGTGAGGGTCGTAGATTTGTGTGAAGGCATTTACAAAAATTTGGTAAGCATCCTCATTATTGTTTTGATGTAGTCGGTTGAGCTGGTTATTAAAGCGCTTAGTAAGCAGTTTGGCTATTTCTTTATCTTCTTTACCTGCGAGCTTCAATCGCAATATGCGGTCTTTTAATATTTTTCGCCATAAACTTTGTTGTTCTGTATGAGTCACTGACCAGTGAGCATTTTTTCGATCAGTTTCAAGGGTCTCTTTGATAGCAAAGTTAAAGCGATTAACACCACGTTTCAATAGCTTAAGGTTGAATAGCAAGTGTTGTTTAACGCGAGCTTGATAACGATTGAATATTTCAAATGCATGGCGCAGATTGCCTGTTTTTAAATCGTTATCTAGCTTATGACGGTACTTTTCAAACGCATTAATATCTTGAACTAGGAAGTAGCGTCGGTCAGGGTCAAGATTTTCAAGGTATCGGTCAAAAATTTTAACTGAGCTTTGATCGTTAAGAGGAATCTTTTCATAATGACGACGCAATAATTGCACCATGTTTACAGTTGCCAGACGTTGATCTTCAGTAGGCGTTAATTCTTGCAAATTTAGCTGTTCTGCAGGAATAACCTTTGCCACTGTCGCAAGTGATATGCCAGCCAGGGTAGTAAATAATAGCGCATGTATTAGCTTGTTTTTACAGAGATTTAATGCCATTGGTTAATGCTCGATACCTTTCCGATGCTTATAGTCTTTTTATGCCCTATTTGGAGAGCCTGTATGCATTATTAGTTCCCAGTTTCCTACTTCCAGGAGAGGGGATACTTGCAATCATAACCTGTTTTACGTGTTAAGTTTAGCCTATTTATGGTTGTATCAGCCTTGAACAACTGCATAAAACCTATGGGAGGGAATCTCGAACCTGTCAATATGTGAGCTGGAAGGCTAATGATGTGAGAGTAACTGCTTTCGGCTAATAAAGAATATTGAATGAAGATGATCAAGTTGTGCAGGAAAGGTTGTATATATTGTTATATATAAGGAAGTTAACATTGCTAGATAATATAAAGCCACTTAAAATATAAAATTAAGTGGCTTAAAGAAATCTTGGTAGTTAGCTAAGTTCTATCTAATAAACGAAGACTATAGTTAAATAGTGCTTTTAAGCTATTTGTTATTTAATTATAGCCTCGCACAAAATTTGCGTTTGAGTCATTTTCAATATCAATTTTGGTAGTGAACTTAGACTTAAGAAGAGTAGCTGTTGAGTTTTGAGTATTTTTTTCAGATCGTTTTCCAAAACGATGGCAGGCGATGTGGTCAGCAAAGCTTGCTCTTTTGGTTCTGGTAGGCATGTTGAGCTCCAAGCGTTGGTCATGCAAGTTCTGGCTGCTTCAGACTGAGCCTTTGGCTTTTCTCAATCCGTGATGGTTATTTTAGCACCAATTTGGTGTGAACTGACTCCGTATGAATACGTAAATGTGGATGGTACTGCGACTATATCTTCATAAAGTCGCAGTTTTTTTATTGCGGAAAATGAGGGCTTTCGTACTATTTTGCTATTGATTTATGAAGGAAGTTGAGGTGTTTTAAAAAAGGTTTGTAATACCTTATTTAAGGTATAGCCATCTTGGTTACCAGTTAATTCTCTAGGTGAGTGCATAGCAAAAGTAGGAACACCAATATCTAACGTTTTTACCCCTAATTCTCCTGCAGTAATTGGACCAATGGTTGAGCCACATGCCATATCTGTGCGGACAATAAATGATTGAAAGGGCGCATTTTGCTGCTGACTTAACCATTTGTAAATAGCTGCTGTTTCACTGTTTGTAGCATATCGTTGATTACAATTTTGTTTAATGACTGGGCCATGATTAAGTATTGGGCCATGGTTAGCATCATGCCGGTCTGCATAGTTTGGGTGAATACCATGGGCATTATCTACAGAAATCATAAGTGAATCTGACATTACTTTAGCTGTGGTGATAGGGCAGCCGATGATACGAGTTAATGTTTGTTGTAGAAAAGGTCCCTGAGCACCACAGTGTGATTGACTGCCGACTTCTTCGTGATCATTACAAACCAGTAAGCATGGCACTTCATTACTTTGATAGTCACTGTTGACTAGGGCATGAAGTCCAATAAAGCAACTTAACAAATTATCCAGTCGAGCACTGGCAATAAACTCTTTTTTTAAGCCAACTAGTGCTGGAGGCTGTTTGTCATAGAAGCAAAGTTCGTAATCTAAAATTTCTTTAATATCTTGATGACCAGTACTGTTCAATTGATCAATTAACAGTTTATTGAGAGTAGGTTTTTCTGTGCTGTCCTCTGCAATTAGGCCTAAAATAGGCGGGATATCCGTTTGAGGGTTAATAGAACGTTCTTTATTAGCATTTCTATCCAGGTGTATAGCTAAGCTTGGAATAATAGCTATAGGCTCCTCAAAATTAATTAAGGTACTGCACATTTGTTTTTGGTTATTTAAAAAAGTAACGCGGCCAGCCAAAGATAAATCACGGTCATACCAAGGGTTTAGCAAAGCACCACCATAAACTTCTACACCCAATTGCCAATAGTTTTGTTGGTATAGGTCAGCATTTGGTTTGACTTTAAGGCAGGGGCTATCTGTATGGGCACCCACAAAACGCCAGCCATGTTTGGTGTATTGCTGGTTACCAGTTGTAAAAACAATAATTGAAGAGTCATTTCGTGTGATAAAATATCCCTGAAAGTCTTTGAGTGACCAGTCTTCATTTTCTTTTAAAGGTATAAATCCAGCGTTAATCAGCAATTCTGTCATAGAAGAAACAGCGTGAAATGGTGTAGGAGATGCATTCAAAAACTGTAGAAGCTGCTGATTGAAGTCTGACAATGTACTCATAAGTTACTCTAAATCCATAATGAAAGCTTTGTTTTATTCATATAGTGCCAAAGCTATGCCAGAAAACAATACACCAGTTATTTTTCCTAAACGTATTTTGCTGCTTTCACCCTATGATGCAGTGAGTCATCGATATTGGCATAAGGGATTAGTGAAAGCTTTTCCTGCAATAGAGTGGACGGTACTGACGTTGTCACCACGCTATTTTTCTTGGCGAATTCGTGGAAATAGTTTGACGCTAGGATTGGGCTATCAAGATACACTTCTTCAGCCGTATGATTTAGTTATCGCTACTTCAATGACGGACCTGTCATCCCTTCGTGGACTGGTACCCGCGTTAACTCAGATACCAACAATTCTTTATTGTCATGAAAATCAGTTTGTGTATCCAGCTCAGGAAAATGCTGTTGATTCTGTGGGTGCACAAGTCGTAACGCTTTACTCAGCATTAGCGGCTGACTGTGTGGTATTTAATACACTGTATAATCAGGAGACTTTTATTTCTGGAGCAAAAAAATTATTAGGTCAGTTTCCTGATGGGGTGCCAAAAAACGTGATATCTGAAATAACAAGAAAGAGCAGGGTGATACCTGTACCACTACAAGCAGATCTCTTTTTTAAAATTAAACCTACAGTATCAGAGCAGAAATTACAGATCGTTTGGAATCATCGCTGGGAGTATGATAAAGCGCCAGAACGTTTTTTTTCAGCAATTGCTCAGTTAGCTACCAAAACGAGAAATATATGTGTTCATGTGGTTGGACAACAATTTCGAAAGAAGCCACCGTACTTTGCTGAGTTTTATCAGAAATATGCCGATATAGTCGGACAGTGGGGATTTGTTGATAGTCGTGAAGATTATCATCAGTTGCTGGCCAACAGTGATGTTGTTGTTTCTACTGCATTACATGACTTTCAAGGAATATCAATTCAAGAAGCTGTGGCGTTAGGCTGTATTCCTGTTGTACCTGATCGGCTTGCTTACCCTTATTTATTTTCTAAAGCGTTCTGTTATCAATCTAATATTGATGACGTTGAAGGTGAGGTAGATACTCTTGCGAATCGACTATATCAACTTGTAGTTGCAAAGCAGGAAAATAAATTACCTCAAGCGCCTGAAATGCAAGAGTGGTATTGGTCATCATTAAAAGAAGCTTATGCTTCCTTATTCACTCAAGTTTGCACTTCATTAACTAAGTACGAGTTATAGGGCTGCTTTATAAGTGTTTTTAAAAGGGGGCAGGAGAAGAAAAAGACATTGGGTTAGCATGAATTGGGTGATTAAACTTTAAGTATTTTGCATGAAGTAGCATTCGTTCACTCAAGCGTTGTACTTCATCTGGTGCATACAGTGAATCACCAAGGATCGGGTGTCCTAGCATCATCATGTGTACACGTAATTGATGAGAACGACCTGTCACAGGTTTAAGCTTAACACGGGAATGCTGTTTTGTTTTGTGTATAACATGCCAGTGAGTTAAAGCGGGCTTGCCTTGTTGAGAGTCTACTTTTTGTTTTGGGCGGTTTGGCCAGTCAGCACAAAGAGGCCAAGTAGCTTTTCCATGATCTTCTTTTATTGCTCCATGTACTATAGCTTCATAGCATTTATCAACTAAGCGATCATGAAACTGTTTTGATAAGTTTCGGTGTGATGTTTTATCTAAGGCAAGTACCATTAAACCAGATGTTTCCCAGTCAAGGCGATGTATAACTGAGGCATTAGGAAACAACTGTTGTGCTCGAGATGCAATACTATCCTTATGCTCAGGTAAGCGGCCTGGAACCGCCAGCAAGCTATTGGGCTTATTGACCACTAAAATATGATTATCTTGAAAGATAATATCGAGTGCTGCTTGCTGGGGCATGAGGTTTAACCAGTGATACGGCAGGAACTACTTTAGTCCTAGAAAATCCACCCACTACTCTTGAGCGGGAAGGTTCTCGGGTAGGGTTACATTAAGCTCCAAAATGGCATAGTCATCGAGGGTATCAAAATTAACGGCAACATCCTCTGGATTGATTGAAATATAACGACGCACGACTTCTAATATATCTCGCTGTAAAGCGGGTAAATAATCTGGCCCATCACGCGTGGCACGTTCATGTGCCACAATGATTTGCAGGCGCTCTTTAGCCATTGAAGCACTGGCATCTTTTTTGGTGTTTTTAAAAATTTCAAAAAAACTCATGATGGGTTAGCCTCCAAACATCCGCTTTAGCAGGCCTTTCTTTTGCACTTCAAGAAAGCGGTGGGGCAGATCTTTACCAAGAAATCGATCCACAGAATCAGCATAGGCTTGTCCTGCATCACTTTCAGCATCATGGATAACAGGAATCCCTTGGTTGGATGCCTTAAGGACGGCTTTTGACTCAGGAATAACCCCCAATAAAGGAATGGCAAGAATATCTTCTACATCACTTACGCTCAGCATTTCACCGCGATTTACGCGCTCAGGATCATAGCGACTAAGCAGTAAATACTCTTTAACGGGCTCTAGGTCTTGCTCAGCCCGGACGGATTTACTTTGTAAAATACCCAGGATTCTATCAGAGTCACGAACGGAAGAAATTTCAGGGTTAGTGACAATAATGGCTTCATCTGCATAATAAAGTGCCATTAGAGCACCTTTTTCAATACCTGCAGGAGAGTCACAAACGATATAATCATAAGACTTGCGAAGCTCTTCTAAAACGCGTCCTACGCCTTCTTTCGTTAAGGCTTCTTTATCACGTGTTTGTGAAGCAGGTAAAACAAATAAATTAGCAATTCGCTTATCTTTAATAAGTGCTTGTTTTATGTTTGACTCTTCGTTAATCACATTAACAAAGTCATACACCACTCGGCGTTCACAGCCCATCACTAAGTCAAGATTACGTAACCCCACGTCAAAGTCGATGACAACTGTTTTATAACCACGCATTGCTAAACCTGTGGCAATAGCTGCACTGGTCGTGGTTTTGCCAACGCCACCTTTGCCTGAAGTGACAACAATTATTTTGGCCAACGTAGCACCCTATAAAAAAATTAGTTTCTAGCGTAATTTATCAAAAAATTATTGTTTAAAGTGGAAGGATCTGCAAGTTTTCTCCTTCACGAAAAATATGAGCACCTTTTTGCCAGAAAGACTGGAAGGGCGTCATTTCTGTCATATAGTGTCCTGCGATTGCTACAAGCTCAGCTGCAAACTGTAAGCAAAAAATACCTGTATTGGTGTTGCCTTCTATACCGGCAAGCGCTCGCCCCCGAAGAGGTCCGTAAACATGAATATTACCTTTTGCTAGTAACTCAGCACCAGCACTGACTGGAGCAAGTACGATAAGATCTCCTTCAGGAGCAATAACTTGTTGGCCTGAGCGCACAGGTTTATTTACGACAACATGCTTTGGATGTATGGGCTTTGGTTCTGAATTTGCTGTTTGCTCAATGGTTTGATGCTGAGGTTTGCTAATTGGTTCGTCTGACTGTGTTGAAAGTGTGGGTAAATAGGCAATTTCAGTTGTTTTTAAGCAATGGCGCCAGTGGGCTTGTGCTCGAATTGCTATTATTCTTAGTCCCATTCGTTCACATTCATGGATGATCGCGTTAATATTGCACGTTTTCTCTGGTAGAGCCACTTTTTCAAGGCTTAATATCACAGGCATGTCATGGAGTAAATTAGGTGCAAGCTTGGCCTGTTCTGTTAATTGAAGCCGAATTATTTCTAGCTCGAGACTAAGTAGCTCAAGCGTGGTCAGCGTTAACCGGCTTCTTTTTAATTGGAAACCAGTTGAGTTATTAGGATGAGAGGCATTCGCAGTCATTGTTTGCGCATCAGTTAGAGTTTATTGCTGAATTTACCTGGTTTATTGGCTGTTAAATTATACGACATGAGTTTATAAGGCGTTGACCTTGGTATCAGCAGACATTACTTGTAATGGCTGCATGACTAACTGTAGTTGTTTTTAGCATCAATTGCTATTTTATTAAACGCGTATGTGTCAATGAGGCTAATCATTGAGCACTGTTCGTCATTAGTATTTGAGTGTTTTTATGGAGCCTTTGAAATTTTCCAAGCAATTTTTACATCCTCGGTTTTGGCTAACCTGGCTGGGATTAGGTGTAATGTGGTTGCTTTGTCAACTGCCTTATGCATGGATCCAGTTTATAGGAAAAGGTTTAGGAAAAGTTGCATATTATATAGGAAAACAGCGCCGTCATATTGCGGAAACAAATATTAAGCTGTGTTTTCCTGAGCTATCATCTGGCGAACAAGCAGCGCTGGTGAAGCAGAGTTTTCAGTCTTTGGGCATTAGCATGCTGGAAACAGGAATGGCATGGTGGTGGTCAAAGTCACGACTAGCAAAATACGTTGTATTTGAGGGTAAGGAGCATCTTGAAGCATTAAAAGAGCAAGGGGTGTTATTAGTTGCGATGCATTTCACAACTTTGGAGATTGGCGCTGCATTGCTTGGTCTCCATTTTCCAATTGATGGTATGTACCGCAAACACAAAAACCCAGTATTTGATTATGTACAAAGACAAGGCAGGGAGAATTATCATCCTTCTTCACGCACGATTCCCAGAAAAGATATTCGAACAATGTTAAAGGCACTACGTGATGGTCGGATAGTGTGGTATGCGCCTGACCAGGACTATGGCCCAAAACAAAGTGTTTTTGTGCCTTTTTTTGGTGTTCAAGCGGCTACTGTTACTGCAACGTCAAAGTTTGCGCGGATGGGTAAGGCAAAAGTTGTTGTATTTTCACAGCAGCGGTTACCTGGAAATAAAGGCTATTTGGTTACTATACACCCACCGCTGACAGATTTTCCATCAAAAGATGAAGCTGCTGATGCAATCAGAGTTAACCAGTGTATTGAGCAAGAAATCCGAAAACAACCAGATCAGTATATGTGGTTACATCGCCGTTTTAAAACGCGTCCAGAGGGAGAGAATAAGTTATATTAGTTGCACAGTTTAAGGTGGGTTGAGCCTAAAGATCTCTCTAAAAACTGATTAAGAGATATTTTTAATAAATTAAACTGTAAAGCGTAAGTAGGGCGTTAGTAGCACCTACTTACGTTATATTCCCTCTCAGTTTTACCCAGCAAACATAACACGTACAGCATCAAGCCGGAGTTGAGCTTGAGATAACCCACTAAGCCCAGATGCGATAGTTTGTTGAAGATGTGTAATTTCTTCTTCCCGGATATTAGGGTTTACTTCCTTAAGTGCTTGTAGACGTTCAAGCTCAGCACCAAGTGTTGTCTTAAACGTTTGAGTAGCTGATTTGACAATATCCGGCATTTGTTGGGCCGCTGCGTTTTCTGCCAGCTTTAATGTTTGCATGATGGGTTCATGTTGTGCTTTGACCAGTTTTCGTGCAGTCTTTTTCTTTAAAGGATGTAACTGAGCATCAAGTGTATCAAAGTTCACACTGTTATTGAGGTCATTTCCTTTAGGATCAATTAAAGTACGAATACTGGTAGGAGGTAAAAAGCGATGTAATTGACGGTGCTCAACTGGTGGTACTACTACATAAATTGCTTCTACTAGCATTGTGCCAGGCTTAAGCGCTTTATTTTTCAGTAGGGCAACTGTGGTATTACCAAACTCACTATCGAGTAACATCTCCATGCCATTACGCAATAGAGGGTGTTCCCAGGTGAGAAAGTGTATATCTTCACGACTGAGAGCAATATCTCGGCTAAAGGTCATGGTCATACCTTCTTCTTGCAAGCCTGGAAATGAGGGTACCAGCATTTGCTCACTGGGTCTGACGACAATGCAATCCTTTGAGTGATCTTCATGGTCAATACCAAAACAGCTAAATAACTTTTCAGTGTATTTACGAAGCTTTTTGCTATTCCCTTCGTTTTGAAGTGCATTTATCAGGTCAAAGCTTTTAATATTACCCTGAGAGTTGAGCTCAAGAAGGCGATCTCGCCCTTCATGAAGGTTATGTGCAATTTGTTTAAGCTGCTGTTGGGTATTTTTTAGTAGGGTTGGCCACTTATCATCGTTAAATGGATTTGTTTGTTGGCATAAAGTAATTATTTCTTTTTGAAAGAGTGAATATAGCTGTGTGCCAGCTGGACAGGTATCTAGAAAAGCATTTAAGCCATCATGGTACCAGCTATAGACCAGGGCTTGAGATGAGCTTTCAAAGTAAGGTACATGAATTCTAATGGCTTCTGTTTGTCCGATCCGGTCAAGTCGACCAATGCGTTGCTCCAGCAGGTCAGGGTTGAGTGGTAAGTCAAATAAAACCAAGTGGTGAGCAAACTGAAAATTGCGTCCCTCGCTGCCAATTTCAGAGCAAATTAAAATTTGTGATCCATACTCTTGGTCGGCAAAATAAGCAGCAGCACGATCACGTTCAATAATCGACATGCCTTCTTCAAACACGGCACTTGGTATGCCAGAGCGAACTCGGATCGCTTCATCAAGGTCAAGCGCTGTTGTGGCATTAGCGCAAATAAGTAATATTTTTTCGCCTTTTAATGCTTTGAGTAGAGTAAGGAGCCAATCAACTCTTGGGTCGAATCGCCACCAAGGATCTTTATCGTCAACAGTAATTCTCTGCTGGTATGCTATTTCAGGAAAGAGAAACTCTTCTAGCTTTTCGCTATCTTCCCAGGCAAGTTTGTAAAGTTCGGGTATTTGTTGTGGATAAGGCTGTACAAGTCGCCCAGGAAAACCATGCACGCCAGCACGAGTATTACGAAATAGAACACGACTGGTGCCGTGCCTATCAAGCAGTATATTGATGAGAGAAGATTTTGCTTGCTCTCGCTCGTCGTTATCTTTAGATGTTTGGATAACGTTTATTAAGTCTTGTGCTCTGTGTTGCTCTGTAGAGGTAAACGTCAGAAGGAGTTTAGCGGTATCTTCACTAATCGAGTCAAGTTCAATTAAGTTTTGAACAGCTTTTGCGACTGGCGTGTAAGCGGTTTCTTCTTCAATAAACGCTTCTAAACTATGAAAACGTATGGGGTCTAACAACCTCAGCCGAGCAAAGTGACTCTCTTTACCCAGCTGTTCAGGTGTAGCGGTTAGTAGTAGCACGCCTGGTGTTGCGTGTGCCAACTTTTCAATACATAAATACTGTTTACTGGGTTGGTCAATAGACCAGGTTAAGTGGTGAGCCTCATCAACAATCATTAAGTCCCAGCCCGCTTTGCAGCATTGCTCGTGGTAGATAGGATGCTGAGAGAGAAATTCCAGGCTTGTCAGTACAAGTTGTGCACTGTCAAAAGGGTTTTCGTCTGGGTATTGCTGACAGCGTTCTAAATCAAACAAGCTAAAGTGCAGGTTGAAACGACGAAGCAGCTCTACTAGCCATTGATGTTGAAGTGTTTCTGGGACAATAACTAAAACACGCTGGGCACGCATTGATAAAAGTTGTTGATAAATGATCAGCCCTGCCTCAATGGTTTTCCCAAGGCCTACCTCATCTGCAAGTAATACACGAGGTGCTGTTCGTTGTCCTACCTCGTAAGCAATATGCAGCTGATGGGGAATTAACGCTGTGCGTGAGCCCACTAAACCGAGTAGATTAGAGCTAAGTAATTGGTGATTATGTTGTAATGTTTTATACCTTAGGGAAAAGTGCTGGTTTTGATCTAGCTGTCCAGCTAATAAACGCTCTTGTGGTTTATTAAATGTAATAAAGTTACCCAAACATGATTCGGGTACCTCAACAGTTTCCCCTATAGAATTGCTACCAGTGTATGTGATTAGGTCATTTTTAGTAGCAACATCTGTGACTTTAACCTGCTCGCCTTCATGATTTTCAATCGTATCACCAATATTAAAAACCACCCGGGTCAAAGGAGCGTTATGGATAGAGTAAATCCGTGTGTCGCCAGTGGAAGGAAATAATAGCGTGACCAGGCGGTTATCCAGCGTCAGAATAGTACCCAGACCCAGCTCTGTTTCGGTATCACTAATCCAACGTTGTCCTGGAGCAAATGTTGTCATGCTTTACGCCTACTACCTCTGAAAAAAAGCCGCTATGGTAGCTGATCCTGACAGAATGACAATAGGGAGGTGAGACAAATAATAATTGTCAGGCTGACTTACACGGTTTATCAAAGTGTAAGCCAGCAATGCAACACTATGTGTCTTTTTTCTCAGCTTTTTTACTGGAGGATGCAGCTGTTTTCAGGTCAGCTTGAGGCTCAATTTCTAAAATGAGCTCAGGCTTTCCTTTTATTGCTTTAGCGATTGTTTCCTTGTTTTGGGCAAAAAGCAAGCCAATGTCTTCCGCAAGTTTTTCATCAATTGTTGAATAATGACGTTCTAACATGTGAGTGATGTTAGCCGCCAGCTCCAGCATTTTATCGTGCTCTTCAGCAGCTTTTTTATCATCAAACATACTGCCATCCCTATCACATTTCCACATGGGTATTACCGGCATGGGTCACCTCGATTGAATTTACGCAGGATAAGGGTTGAGTTGGTATCCCTAGAGTAAAGCGCACACTGTATAAAATATCAGTATTGATGTCTATTATTAACTGAGGATTGTTAAAAACTTTAAGTGTGACTTATTTGTTTGGGAGTTTGATGACCAGCTCTCTGGTATTAGAAAAAATTGCGGTAAATCAATAGAAGAATTGATGCTGATTAGTTATTTATCCGTATTGACTAAAGTCAAATATCCTTCTGAGAGATCAGTGCTAGCCTTACAAACAGTCAATGCAGTAATACAAACCATCCAAGCAATTCAAGACAGTTAATGTGAGGTTCGACCATGTTTGTTGCTGGGACAGTTGTAGCTGGCCTATTTGTTGTAACAATGGTGATTGTGTTTTTAGGTGGTTTTGCTTGGTTTATAAAACACGATAGTAAAAAGTATAAGACACAATGATCTTAAATTGAAAAACAACATAAAGTGTATTTTAACAACAGATCTAAATTACTTAAGATGATTCAGGGTGGTAAGTGTTATATCACTTTTTTAACATTAAATAGTTGAATGCACATTAACAAACAAAAGGAGAGCTGGCGAAACAAGAGCGAACGCAGGGTAGGTTAAGAGTTATCAATAATTATTGCTCAGCTTCTGGCTGCATATAATAACAAAACTATAAGTGGGGTATCGCCCGCTAAAACATATCATGCTGATATGTGCTTAAAAGGCAGATGAGACAGATAAAAGAGGTCAGGTCCTTTTAACTGCTTTATCTGTCTTTTTCTTATCTATAATTTCCAGTCTAAAAGCAGCTAGCTGCTTGTTTTTCAGTATTTAACCCTAATCTCTATGTGTGTATGGTGTGAGCTAATTCTGTTAGGCTTGTACTAAGAATTTCTGGATTTTGAGGGTTAGTGCGTGACTGTGCAAGATGCCATTATTAGCAAGCTGAATGAGGGTTTGCAGCCAACGTATTTAGATGTGCAGAATGAAAGTTATATGCACAATGTCCCACCTGACTCAAGTACACACTTTAAGGTTGTTATTGTTTCCAAAGCCTTTGCTGATAAACGCAGTGTGGCCCGTCATCAGCTGGTTTATCATCTGTTAGCCAATGAGCTGGCGGGCCTAGTACATGCATTAGCACTTCATACTTATACACCTGAAGAGTGGCAAACACGATCAGCCTCAGCGCCACAATCACCCAATTGTCAGGGTGGGGGTCATTAAATGTGTGGTGGAGTGACCTTCCAACAAGAACAAGAGACGATTCGCACTTTTTTTCCCAATCCTAAGAGTTGCCTGCCTGTTCGCAGTAAGCGTGGGCAGATAGTACTTGTTCCCTGGGGCAGAAGAGAAAAACAGCCTGGTTTTACTCCCTTAGGTGGGTGGGCGCGCTTAGAATCAATCCATTCTGGGAAGTGGAATAATTATAATCCTAGGCCCGTCAAAATTATGATTGATGGATTTATGGAAAAGGATCAGCAGGGAAATAGTCACTGGTATACTTTAGGTGAAGATGAGTTTATTCAAGGGTTATTGACTGAGGATGCAGGTATTACCCGTATCTATGTTGTCACTATAACAGATCCTCAGTCTCAACATAAAAGTACGCGCTGGCCTCGTATTCTAAAACACCAAGAAAATAACCTGGGTGAGTAATTACCATTTAGCCTTTATTAGTGAGAACCAATTATGTCGTTTGTGGTGGCAGCATTATATAAGTTTGTTGAGCTATCGGATTATCAGATGCTGCAGGCTAGTTATAAGGCGGAAATGCTGAAATATGATATCAAAGGTACCTTGTTGCTAGCAAAAGAGGGTATTAATGGCACGATAGTGGGCACTAGATTTAATCTGGACCAGTTTTTGTCATATTTAAGGTCTGACAATCGTTTGGCAGACCTAGCCCATAAAGAATCATATAGTGAAAAAATGCCATTTTACCGAACTAAGGTAAAACTCAAAAAAGAGATTGTTACATTAGGACAGCCAGGGATTGATCCAACCAAAAAAGTGGGCTCATATGTTAAGCCTCAGGACTGGAATGCACTCATCTCTGATCCTGAAGTAGTGTTAATAGATACTCGAAATGATTATGAAGTCAAAATTGGCTCATTTCAGGGAGCCGTTAACCCTGAGACAAAAACATTCCGAGAGTTTCCCGATTATGCGAAACAGCTAGACCCCAAAAAGCATAAAAAAGTGGCGATGTTCTGTACGGGTGGGATTCGTTGTGAAAAAGCATCAGCTTTTATGTTGGATATGGGCTTTGAAGAGGTATATCACTTAGAAGGTGGTATTTTGAAGTATTTGGAAGACGTGCCTCAAGATGAAAGCTTGTGGCAGGGGGAGTGCTTTGTTTTTGATGGGCGAGTTGCAGTAAAGCATGATCTTTCTGAAGGACGGTACGACATGTGCTTTGGTTGTCGAGAGCCAATAAGTGAGGAAGATAAGCGTTCGCCTCAATATATGCCTGGTGTGTATTGTCCTAATTGTTTCGATATTCAATCTGAGCGAACTCGACAGCGAGTCATGGCAAGACAAAAGCAGATTGACTTAGCTAAGCAGCGTCAACAACCTCATCCCATTGGCTCCACACAAGCAAAAAAGAATAAATAGTTACCAGTTAAGTTATTAACAGGTGTTGTTTAAAGGATTAAGCAACGCCTAAGTTTGCTTAAAACCTCATGAATAAAAACCAGAAAGTCACATTTCATAGCAGGTTTCCTGTTTTAGCTTGGATACAATTCAGAAGCTGAATTATTTATTAATAGGCTTATGTCGGATGAGTGTGAAGTCCAAGGAGTTGGTTTATGGCATCATCTTTTGAAATTGCTTCAATGCCTGTGGTCATAGATGCAACTGTAGAATGGGGGCAGATGGATGCATTAGGGCATGTGAATAACACAACTTATTTTCATTATTTTGAAAATGTACGCATAGCCTATTTTGAGCGCTTGATGCAGGGTAATTTACTGGATTCACAACACCTTGTGCCTGTTTTGGCTGAGACCTCTTGTCGTTTTAAAATGCCTCTGGTTTATCCAGATAAATTGGCGATAGGCGCGAAAGTAACGGAAATACTCACTGATCGAATAAAAATGCAGTATGTTGTTTTTAGTCAAAAGGCACAGCGAATTGCAGCAGAAGGAATTGGGACTGTGGTGTGTTTTGATGTGTCAAAGCACACCAAAACTGCATTGCCTGATCATGTTACTGAGGCTATTCGTAAACTAGAAGGGAGTCAGGTTTGAGCGAAAGCATGCTGATTGATCAACATGAATCTGTAGAGCAGTTCCCTGATGCAAAGCTAATCCAACAAAATGGTCAGCCTCGATTTGGGATTATAGATTACCCAATTTCTGAAATAAATTATCGTGATTGCCGTTTGTTGACGCCAATGGGGAAGGTTGCATCGCGTTGGCAACGTTGGTTTGGTTTTAATGCTTTTCAATATTACGGAATTATTTCACCTGAAATTGTTTTAGGTTGTGCATTGGTCGATACCAAACTGGTGGGGTTGGCATTTTGTTATTTATATCACCCACCTTCTAAGCAAAGGTGGGCATTAACATTTCATGATTTACTGAGCCAGAACTGTCACTTGAGTTTAAGCCCGGATGAAGGTGGCAGCTATTTTAAGCGTGGTAACCGGGTTATTGTCATGAAATATGATCGGTTAACACGAACGAAATCACTTCGTATTGAGTTGCCCAACCTGAATGTAAACTGTGTATTTGATGAAGCAATTCAACCTATGCAGCCATTACGTATTTGTACACGTTGTGGTCCAACTGGCTGGGTTTATGCGCAAAAAGTGGCTGGGTTGGCTGTTCAAGGTGAAATCCATTGTGAATGGGGTCACTTTGATTTATCCAAAGTAAAGGCATCTGCCCACCATGACTTTTCAGCTGGGTATATGCGCCGAGAAACTTTTTGGAACTGGGCATGCTTAGGTGGAAGGTTGCATTCTGGCGAATGGCTGGGATTGAATTTATCTGCAGGTGTGAATGAAACGAGCTTTACTGAAAACTGTTATTGGTTGGATGGCCAGTTAGGAAAAATAGATCATATTCACTTTGACTATCATGTGGATGATATCTATTTGCCTTGGCACATCACATCTTATGATAAGTCTCTTAATTTAACGTTTACGCCTCTTGGTGCGCACCGTGAATGTTTAAATTTATGGTTAATGGCGACCAATTTTCATCAACTCTATGGCTATTTTTCAGGGACGATAGAGACTGGACAGCAAACAATTCAAGTAGATAATATTTTAGGATTTGTTGAAGAGCATTATGCCAAGTGGTAGGAGTGTGGTAAGCCTATGGAATAAGGGTGCTTTGAATGAAAGTAAAAGTCCCACGCTATAGTTTTGCCTCGCTTTTAGTTGCACTTATTTTAGTGGGTATTATCTTTCCTTTAATTCCTGAGCTTATTACCCGTAGCGTTATGTTGAAAGCCAGTTTAACTTTGTTACTGGTCTGCTCTATTTATGTTTTTAGTCATGATCGACGGACATTAATTTCAACACTGATTTTAGCGATTCCTACAGCTCTTACTGGCTGGATATCTGTAAGCAGGGGAACACCAACCTTTGCAATGCTGGACACTTTTTTGTACATCATTTTTTTTGCGTACATTATTATTCGTATTATTAAACTGGTATTTGCTAACACGGTTATTACGCGTGATACGCTTTATGGTGCTATGTGTGTTTACCTGTTGTTTGGTATTTGGTGGGCGTTATGCTACAGCTTCATTGAGTTGGTTCATCCAGATTCATTCCATGGCATTAATGCTGTGGATGGTTATGATGTGTGGGGTTTTATCTATTTTAGTTATGTTTCTTTAACCACGTTAGGGCTTGGTGATATGGTACCCATTACCCGAGCAGCGCAGTCATTGACTGCACTGGAAGCTGTTGTTGGGCAGTTTTATTTAGCGGTTTCTGTTGCCAGGCTGGTGGGAATGCATATTTCTCAAAAAATCGCTTAACACTTTCGTATGATATTGACGCCATCGCGAATGCTAAGTAAGACATTTTCAAGTGTTTCGCTTTCAGCAACATAACGGTTTAACTCAGCAACAGCCTGGTCTCTCTCATCATTAGGTGTCAGTACATTTCCCTGCCACAGTGCATTGTCAACAATAATGAGTCCTCCTGACCTAACAAGCGGTAGTGTTGAATGCAAGTAATGGGTGTAGTTTTTTTTGTCAGCATCAATAAACACTAAGTCAAAAGTCATCTCAACCAGGGATGATATGGTATCCAAAGCTTTACCAAAGCGAATATCAATTTTATGGCCATGAGGCGATTGCTCAAAAAACTGCTTAGCGAACTCAATTGCTCGAGGGTTTGTTTCACAACAAATGATTTTACCTTCTTCAGGTAATGCTTCTGCCATTGATAATGCTGAGTAGCCAGTGAACATACCAATTTCAAGAATCGTCTTGGTTTGACTAATGCTGACAATCAGTTTTAATAGGCGCCCTACCTGTCTACCCGATAACTTGACGGGATAGCCCATATTTTGGTTGGTTTCGTCAATAAGGGAGAGGAGCAAGTCTGACTCTTTTGTGGTGTGTTGGTGGCAATAATCTTCTATATCAGGGTTAACAAGATAGTCCAGCATAATAATGATCGTGTAAAAAGAAGTAATGATGGCCGGCTAGTTTAACGTGTCCATTCTTGAATAGCTATTTGCTTCAGCAGGAATAAAACGATTGAATGCTAAAGAGTGTATAGCTGGCTTTTTGGCCAGAATAACTATTAATAATAATGCAGTGTAATCGATGATTACGTTTGGATTAGTTTGAGGTTATTATGATGAAGAAGCCATTAGTAACGATTGAGTACTGTTGTCAGTGTCAGTGGTTGTTTAGAGCGGCTTGGTTGGCTCAGGAGCTTTTAAACACATTTGCTGAGGATCTTGCAGGCGTTACCCTTAAGCCTACGCACGGCGGCCGGTTTTATATCTATGCAGATGATGTTTTGCTCTGGGAGCGTAAGCGTGATGGAGGCTTTCCTGAGGCAAAAATACTCAAACAACGCTTACGCAATTATTTTCAGCCAGATAGAGACTTAGGCCATATCGATAGTTAAAGCCATTCACTTTGTTTACGACGTAGTCTAATTCGAGGCAAAACTAAGCCTAAAGTGATGCCAAGAATCATAGTACCTGCCCCATACAAGAACCACTTTAAGTAGGCCATTTGGGATAGCTCACTATTTTCCGCTTGTAAGATATTGATTTGTTCAGTGAGCTGAGTGTGAGTATTGCTGAGCGTTTTATTTCGAGCCACAATTTGCTGTGTATTTTTTGTCATTGTTTCAAGTGTTTGAAGGCGCTTCTGAATGGTTTGTTTCTCTTTTTTTAGTTGGTCATTCAAGGATAAGATATCTTGGTGCTCATTTTTATAATCAGTAATAAGCTTTTCTAACCTGGTTTTTTCCGCAGTTAGGGAAGACATGTCACTTTGTAACTCCTCAAGCTGAATTTTGGCAACAGGTTCTTCAACCAGGTATTGGTTTTCAATATATCCTTCTAAACCTGAAGGTGTTTTAACTAAGCTGTAACCTTTTTCGAGGTCATAGGCGAGAATCTCAAGTTGAGTACCTGTTTTAAGACCTGAATGGACAATACGGTAGCTACTGGCTGGACCTGCACGGAGGGGGACATAGATTTCATCACCGACGTATCCAATACGGGCAGCTTGAGCAGATGAGGAAAGTAAAAAAAAGACTGCAATAAAAAAGGTCACAATGCTTCGCATTCGGCCCAACTCCCTGTCTCAGCAAAAATACGTAGTTTTTTGTGTTGTTCAGAAAAAGTTATTCAGCTTTAAATGTGTTAGCAAAATATAGTCAACGCTATTTTTTCATTGAACAAACAAAGGAAAGATTAAGAGAATAACACAAATTTTTTATGAACTTGAACGGATAAAAACGATATTACATCGCTGGGGCAGTAAGCCTGACCTTTTACTTAGAATTATTGGCGTCTTAGTCCGCCAATCTGAGTGGGGCAGGCAAAGCGAGAAAACTATTACGGGAAAACTTTCTTGAAAGGTTTTACCGTTGTTTGAGCGTACACACCTGCTTTTATGTAGGGGTCATCATTTGCCCAACTTTTAGCATCCTCTAATGAGCCAAATTCAGCAATTATGACGCTTCCAGTAAAACCAGCTTCTCCAGGGTCACTACTATCGATAGCTGGTGTAGGGCCTGCTATCACCAGCCTGCCTTCCTCTTTAAGTTGTTCTAGTCGAGCAAGGTGTTGTGGACGTACCTGCTGACGAAGGGGCAGACTATTTGGGACATCTTCAGCAATTATGATATATAGCATAAGGTTCTGTTATTCTTGGTCTTCGTTGATTATTGCAGGCTCAGTTTTTTGCTCAGAATCCATATAGCGAGATAGTGGCATAATCAACGCAATCATAAAAACTAGCGTGATGCCTGTTAAGCCAAATAATTTAAAGTTGACCCAAGCTGACTCACTGAACTGGTAAGCAACATAAAGGTTGGCGACGCCAATTGCCGCTAGAAACCCAAAAACGCTTAAATTTAGCCTATTCCAGGTAGTGGTTGGTACTGCTTGGAGTTGAACATTTGAGCTTTTTAGCAACCCTTCAAGACTTCGCTGGGTAAGGTTTTTCTTTCCCCAAAACTGAGAAACAAGGACGGCCACACCCATTACCCAGTAGAGGATAGTAGGCTTCCATTGTAAAAAGGCGGAGTTATCAAAAAGCAGTGTCATACCACCAAGTACTGCAAGCAACCCTGCTGAAATAAGATGAATACGTTCAATTTTGCGGTGACGAAACCAGCTATAAGCCATTTGCAGACCAGTTGCAGCCAGAATGCTGATGGTTGCCAGTAAAAAATCACCTGTAAGTTTGTATACCGTGAAAAAAATGATGATTGGGAGTAGATCAACAAAGAATTTCATTGCGTTTCTGTCACCCTGGGTAGTAAGTAAGCGTTTATAGTACTTTATTTTGTTGGCAATCTAAATAAAAAGTCTTCCTACCATAATGGCAGGGGTCAGGCTGAGGGTATTGTTAAGTTGGTACTAAAGAGGTATTTCTGCTGTTATTTGAGTCCTTAGTGATTAGTTTAGTTCAATTGAGCGAGCTAGGGAGGCTTGATGACATTAACACACATCAATAAAAACTGTTACTATGAGCTGATGTAAGTAAAAATAGAGAGTTAACGTGCTATACGATTTGCACACTCATACAACAGCCTCTGATGGCCTATTATCCCCTTTAGCTCTGATTGACCGCGCAAAAGCGCAACAAGTTGATGTGCTTGCCATAACTGATCATGACAGTGTGGCTGGTATTAACTGGTTGAATCATTCTTGTGGATCAGAATTACAATCACAACCTTTGGTTGTTATTCCTGGTATTGAGTTTTCCTGCGTTTGGCGAGGGATCACATTACATGTATTGGGCTTAAATATTCATCTGCAAGCGCCAGGTTTGCAGCAAGCACTCGTTTTTCAGCATCAGGCAAGGGAAGCTCGTGCTATCAAAATTGCAGAACGTTTAGCCAAAATAGGTGTTCATGACCCATTGGAGGGTGCATTAGAGGTTGTTCGAAAACAAACAGAAGGTATTTTTGCTGATCAAGAGTTACAACTAGGACGGCCCCATTTTGCGGAACATATGGTTCGTTCAGGCTTTGTGGAAACTCGTGATCAGGCATTTAAGCGGTGGCTGGGGGCTGGCAAAATGGGCGATGTAAAAAGCCAGTGGCCAGATTTGCAGCAAGTTATCACTTGGATTAGTGAAGCAGACGGTCAAGCCGTATTGGCGCATCCTGCTCGATATAAATTGACTAATACTAAGCTACGTAGCCTGCTACAGCAGTTTAAAGCATATGGTGGCCACGGGATGGAAGTGGCTACTGCAGGTACTACCCCCGATCGCTTAGCGTATTTAGCCAAGTTAAGTTGTGATTATGAGTTACTGGCATCCTGTGGTAGCGACTTTCATGGGCCTGCGACCCGCTGGGCTGATGTGGGCAAAGTACCTCCATTACCCAAACAGTGTCGACCAGTCTGGTCTGCCTGGTCGCTTTGAATATAAAACAGTAGGTAAATACTGTGAGTCAATTTTTTCAAATTCATTGTGAAAATCCCCAGCAGCGTTTAATACGACAAGCTGCAGATATTATTCACCAAGGGGGGGTGGTCGTTTATCCAACAGATTCTGCCTATGCGTTAGGTTGCCATATTGGAGATAAAAAAGCGGTTGATCGTATTCGTCGTATTCGAAACTTAGATGAACGCCATAATTTTACATTGATGTGTCGTGACTTATCTGAACTTGCAATTTATGCACGTGTTGAGAATACAGCCTATCGTTTACTAAAAGCATATACACCAGGGCCTTATACGTTTATTTTGCAGGCTACCCGCGAAGTCCCTCGTCGTTTAATGCATCCAAAACGGCGAACGATAGGTTTGCGTGTACCAGATTTTGCAATCACCCAGGCCCTGTTAGCTGATTTGGGAGAGCCTCTCATGAGCACGACTCTGATTATGCCTGGGGACGAATATCCACTCATCGATCCTTATGATATGCGTGATTTATTAGAGCATCAGGTTGACCTTATCATTGATGGCGGGTTTTGCGGAATGGAGCCTACAACTGTGATCAATATGGTTGATGAGGTGCCCAGTGTCATTCGAGAAGGCAAAGGAGATTCTGCACCTTTTTTACAGGCATAAAATTCTCTCTTTAGCATTTGGACATTTGGGTGAACTATTTTCTTCTAAGCTGATTATAGTGTGGTTATTTATTGCTCCTTAATATTACCGTATGAAACATATGTATGGTCAGCTTTTCCTAGAAGCCAGATAAATGCTCAGTCTGGAACTTTTATCAAGATTTATTCAGATATAGCCGCACAAAAATGGGTGCAGGATAGGTGTTGTTTTGCGAAAATAGACTGTTTAGACAACTGAAATGGTATTGCTATGGAGGTTGATTTCCTCTTTGTCAAAATAGTTGTTATCAATACATTAAAAAGTACCTGTGATGTTGATTGAGGTTTACGCTAGTCGAGTCAGCCTTTTGCAGGATTTGAGTAAGCCCAACCACCTGAAAAAGCCCGTTTAACTATGTGCTTGCTCTATCGTTAGGAATGCATGAATGTCAGAACCAGTGCCTCAACCGGAAAATACTACCGTCAAAGATGCGGTGGATCACCGAACTGACTTGCTATCTGAAAGCCAGATCTATCAGCGTCGTTTTCGGCAAACACCTGAGCAGGCTGAGCTACCCTTTGCGATAGTGCAAGGTGAACCTGTCACAGAAATACCGCAGGATCTGTACATTCCTCCAGAAGCGCTGGAAGTCTTTCTTGAGGCTTTTGAAGGGCCTTTGGATTTACTCCTGTATCTAATTCGACGACAGAATGTGGATGTTTTGGAAATATGTGTTGCAGATATTACACAGCAGTACATGGAGTATGTTGAACTAATGAAGGCTGTCCATTTTGAGCTGGCGGCAGAGTACTTGGTGATGGCTGCAATGTTGGCAGAAATTAAATCTCGTATGCTTTTACCAAGAATGAGTGAAGAAACTGAAGAGGAAGAGGACGATCCTCGAGCAGAGCTAATAAGACGTTTATTGGAGTATGAAAGGTTTAAAAAAGCGGCTGAATCTATTGATGAAATGCCAAGGCAAGGGCGTGATATTCATTTAGCAAGAGCATTACCACCACACATTGTGCATGATAAACCTCAGCCGGATGTGGACTTGAAAGAGGTATTGGTTGCATTTGCGGGTGTACTAAAGCGTGCAGAAATGTTTGAAAGTCATCAAGTGGAACAAGAAGCACTTTCGACCAGGGAACGCATGTCTCAAGTGTTGGGGGCTCTATCAGCTGACCATTTTACGCCTTTTGTAGCACTTTTCTCACTTGAAGAAGGACGGTTAGGGGTTGTTGTGACATTCTTAGCTGTTTTGGAATTAATAAAAGAGTCCCTTATTGAGCTAGTTCAAACAGAGCCATTTGGGGCTATTCATGTAAAAGCACGAGCCTCATGACAGATTTTGACGTTACTTTAAGCATGATATTAGAAGGTGCGTTACTTGCGTCACCAAAGCCCTTAACCATAGAACATATGCAACTTCTGTTTTCAGAAAATAGTCGTCCAGACTCTGAAGCCATTAAGCAAGCTTTAACAGTAATCAGTGAGCAGTGTGAAGGGCGTGGGTTTGAACTTAAAGAGGTCGCTTCAGGCTATCGCTTTCAAGTACGCAGTCAGTTGAGTGAGTGGGTTGGTAAGCTGTGGGAAGAGCGACCACCTCGTTATACTCGGGCTCTGCTGGAAACACTTGCACTCATTGCTTATCGGCAGCCAATTACACGTGGTGAAATTGAAGATATTCGTGGTGTCAGTGTAAGTTCTTCCATCATTAAAACCTTGCAAGAGCGAGAGTGGGTAAGGGTGGTAGGGCATCGTGATGTGCCTGGCAGGCCTGCAATGTATGCAACAACACGTCAATTTTTAGATTACTTCAATCTGCAAAGCTTAGATCAGCTGCCGCCGCTTGCTGAAATTAAAGAAATGGCTGCGAATGAAGAACTGGCTCTGGATGAGTCTGGAGAACAGCAAGTAGGCTCAAGTGAGGAGTCACAGGATAAACCAATGTCAGCAGATGAACTGTTTGCTGAGCTTGATGATATGGAGCAGCATTTACCTGAACATTTTGATCAGTTGTTATCTGGCAAGTTTGAGCCAGAAGCTGACGAAGAGGAAGCTGCAAGTGAAGACACGACTGAAAGCATTGATCAGGATAAGTCATTACATGAAGCGTCTTTGTCCGTGATTGAAGTTGAAGAAACAGAAAAAGTGACATTGGCAGAAGAAACTGCAAGAGCTCAAGAGCGTGTAGCAGCATTCTTGGATAAGCAGCTTCAAGAAGAACACGTACAACATGGCACTGAAGAAACTGATTCAAGTGAATCTGAAGTAATATCTGATGAAAGAACTTTAGATGAGTCTTCCTCTCAACAGGATGGCTCTGCTTCTTAATAAAGATTTCTTTAATTTGAAAAACTGGAAGCTCAATACCTGAGATTGGTAGTAAGCTTTAATTATTGAAAACGGTTGTGAGTAAAAACGAAGTGGAAACGGTTAAGTTACAAAAAGCCTTGGCTCAAACAGGCCTGGCTTCCAGGCGTGAAATTGAGCGATGGATTGCCGAAGGTCGTGTTCAGGTAAATGGGCAAACAGCGGCTTTAGGTGCAAGAGTTTCTAGTGTTGATCAGGTAAAAGTAGATGACCGATTAGTAACCATTAGTTGTGGTGCTGAACATCGACGTGTATTGGTTTATAACAAGCCTGAAGGAGAAGTTTGTTCAAGAAAAGACAATGAGGGCCGTCCTACAGTCTTTGATCGACTACCAAAGCTTAAAGGAGAACGCTGGATAAATATCGGGCGTCTGGATATAAACACATCAGGGTTATTGTTATTTACCAGTGATGGTGAGTTGGCAAATCGCCTGATGCATCCTTCATATCAGGTTGAGCGAGAATATGCTGTTCGAGTCATGGGTGAGGTAACACCTGAAATAACTGAACGCTTATTTAAGGGGGTAACGCTGGAGGATGGCCCTGCACGCTTTACGGATATTGTTGATTCTGGTGGTGATGGCATTAATCGCTGGTTTCATGTTGTTATCATGGAAGGCCGAAACAGAGAAGTTCGTCGTCTTTGGGAGTCTCAAGGGGTAAAAGTAAGCCGTCTAAAACGCGTGCGTTACGGAAATGTTATTTTGTCTAGTCGTGTCAAGGTTGGCGCTTGGGAAGAGCTTCCCCAGCGAGAAGTGGATGAATTAGCTAAGCTGGTAGGCTTAAGTGTTAAACCTGTGCCAGTGCATAGTAAACAAGGTAAGACGGATTTACAGCGCCAGCAGCGAAAGCATCCCACCAGTAAGCCTAGAAAAAAGAAGCCAGTTCGCCCTCAGCGTTAATTAGTGTGACTAACTATTAACGACCACATTTCGACCTGATGCTTTAGCACGGTACAAGGCTTGGTCTGCTCTATTAAATAAGTCTTGTATCGTATCTTTTGCCTGAAGCGTTGATGTGCCCAAGCTAACAGTGAGTGGAATTGCAGCGTTATTAAATTGGCATTGCATATCTTCAATACTCTTACGCAAACGCTCTGCCACAACTGTTGCGGCTTTTTTACTGGTTTTAGAGAGCAGGACAATAAATTCCTCGCCACCATACCGAAAAACCATATCTACATTTCTTAAGCTGTTATGTAAACAGGCTACAGTTTGCTTAAGTACATAGTCTCCAGCACTATGGCCGTAATTATCATTGATTTGTTTAAAATGATCTAAATCTAAGACCAGCAAGGACAGAGGTTGTTTTTCCCGCTTACAAACCTGTAACTCTCTATGAAGCGCATTATCAAGTGCAATGCGGTTGCCTGCACCTGTTAGTGGATCGTAAAGAGCAGCCTGAATAGCTGACCGATACTGCAATGCATTGCGTAGCGGGCAAACGACATACTGCAGTAACTCTTCCATACAGGCCAATTCATCTTCAGTAAAACGGCGTTGGCGGTAGCCGATTATTTCTCCGAGCTGATCCGTTTCTGTGATCATTCTATAACTACAGCTGTGGTGCTTGGTTTTTCCACAGTGAATACTCAGGCCATAATCTTTATGAAGATAGGTAAGGCCATCTAGCTCAACCAGCCCATCGATACTACTAAAGATTTGTTGAATGAGTGTCTCTATTTCCAGTGAGGTTTGCAGTCGTTGGATAAACTGCAAACGCTGTGTTATTGAAAGGTTATCCGTTTGAATTGTGTGTAGCGGTTGTCTATTAACCTTTGCGTTGGATGAGGCTTGTCCATTGACTGCGGTGAGCTTTCTTAACTTGCTCATGTGAGATTGCTGCACAGGTTGATTCATAACGACCAAAGCCTTCTGTAAATAGTTCCGTCTTGTTCGCTAAACCATTGCGAATTTTATGCCACTTAATTAATTTTTTATTATTTAAATATTTCTGCGGCTTTACAGTCCCGTAACGAGCTAAGGCGGCAAACTGGTTCCGCCTGAATGGCTATTATTTGATTTAACAACTAATAATAACGGATAGAGTGGGGGGAGCGTCAAATAAGTGACGAAAAAAAGCAGTTTGTTATAGGTGCTTTTTTGCTTTTAACAATTAGCAGGAGAACTAATAATAGGCTCAGTAATAGCTTTTCAATGCTCAAAGAGGAGCATGTAATCCTCTTTGAGCATTTTATGGGATGATTTCAGGTTTTACTTTACTGGAAGGAAATTATTAATAACGGGCGTTTATTGAGCATTAAAGGCTTGGCCATTGACGGGTTGACTCTCAGGTCCCATTAAATAGAGGTAAACATTCATGATGTCTTCTGGGCTAGCCAATTTAGCTTGATCCTCTGCCGGATAAGCTTGTGCTCGCATGGCTGTTCTGGTTGCTCCTGGGTTCACCGAGTTAAAGCGGATGTGGCTAATTTCTTCCTCTTCATCGGCAAGTACCTGCATCAGTCCTTCAGTTGCAAATTTGGATACAGCATATGCGCCCCAATGCGCTCTGCCCTTACGCCCAACAGAGGATGACGTAAAAATGACAGAGGCATCACTTGATTTGCGAAGTAGTGGTAGAAGCGCTTGCGTCATCATAAAGGCTGCATTGACATTAACCTGCATGACCTGATGCCATGTATCAATATTGTACTGGCTAATGGGGGTCAGTGTTCCTAAGCTTCCTGCATTATGAAGCAGGCCATCTAACTGACCAAATTCCTGGTCAATACGTTGTGCTAAATCATCATAATCTTTAGGGCTAGCACCATCTAAATTCATTGGGTAAATAGCAGGTTGTGGATAGCCTTTTTGCTCAATTTCATCATAAACAGCTTCTAGCTTTTTGGTGGTACGGCCTAGCAAAATTACAGTGGCGCCGTAATGGGCAAAACTTAGGGCAGCTGCCTTGCCAATGCCATCACCAGCACCTGTAACCAAAATAACACGATCAGCTAACAGATTATCGTGTGCTTGATATTCAAACATGATGTTCGCCCAATTAGTAAAGTTAAGCTCGTAAAGTCCAGTTGTTATCGTCAAGCCAATCAAGAATATCCATGGCAGAATCTGCATGAAAATCAGCAGGCCAGGATTCTGGATTGCTGTCATTGTCAATATAGCCATAGCATGCCGCAACCGTCACCATACCTGCACGTTGGCCTGCTTCAATGTCCCGTTCATGATCACCAATGTAAATACACTGCTGAGGTATGCAGTTAAGCTGATTGCAGGCAGTGAGTAGCGCTTCTGGGTGAGGTTTGCGCTGCTGAACATGATCTGGACATAGCGTTACTGCACTGCGTTTAGTGAGTGCAAGTGAGTCCATTATTGGCAAAGTATATTGACTGGGTTTGTTGGTAACTACGCCCCAGGGGAGCTGGCGAGACTCAATAGCTTGCAGTAAATGATCCATGCCTGGAAATAAGGTTGTTTCGTTGACAAGCTGCTCTTCATAAAAGGCTAACAGTTGCTGGTGTAATGCAGTAAAGCGCTCATCCTCTTCTGTTATCGAAAAAGCTAGTTTGACTAAGGCTTTTGCGCCATTAGAAACGCAGTTGCGTACCAAATCGTAGTCAAGGTTACTTTCACCATGAGCGTGGCGCAGACGATTTACTGCAGCAACTAAGTCTGGAGCGGTGTCGAGTAAAGTGCCATCTAAGTCAAACAAAATGGCATGGATTGGAGACGTTTGCATGAAGGTTTCTGCTTCTCAACTGAACAGGTGTTACTCATTATGTTTGGTTTAGCTCAGATAACTAAACCTGAGCTATGCCAACTACAGTATTCATTCTGGTTTTACAGTGTGCAGCAAATAGTTGACGCTGACATCGTGTTCATCCAGTTTATAGTGTTTGGTGATGGGGTTATAGCTCATCCCTGTCATAGTTTGTGACTGTAAGCCTGCAGCACGTACCCAGCGAGCAAGTTCTGCTGGACGTAAGAACTTGTTCCACTCATGAGTACCTTTAGGAAGTAGCTTTAAAACGTATTCAGCACCGACGATGGCAAATAAATAAGATTTGGGGTTACGGTTAATAGTTGAGAAGAAGACATGGCCGCCAGGTTTAACCAATTGGCTGCATGCTTTTATGACTGATGATGGATCAGGGACGTGTTCTAACATTTCAAGACAAGTGACAACATCAAAATACCCTGGCTTTTCTTGCGCTAAGGTTTCTGCTGTGGTTTGAGCGTATTCAACACTTGCGCCGGATTCCAGACAGTGGAGTTTAGCAACGGTTAATGGCGCTTCACCCATATCGATGCCTTGCACTTGAGCACCACGTAAGGCCATGGACTCAGCAAGAATGCCACCACCACAGCCGACATCGAGTACTTTTTTGCCTGGCAGAGATGCTCGTTCATCAATGAAATTAAGCCTCAGCGGATTGATATCATGGAGCGGCTTAAACTCACTGTTACGATCCCACCAGCGGCTAGCTAATGCCTCAAACTTAGCGATTTCATCGGCATCAACGTTTTTATCTGTATTAACATTGTTTGGGGTATTAACGTTGCTGTTAGGGGATTGTTCCATTGCGAGCATTTCCCGTTTTAAAGTACCTTGCTGGTACTGGTTTATTTGCCAGTAATGATATGTTCTTTCCAACGTAAAGTGTTGGCTTTGAGATAATCAATATCTAATGTAGTGAGTTCCCGATTGTTTAACACTAAATTACCGTCAACCCAAACATGCGTCACTTGTCGTGAACTTGCGGTGTACACAATTTGTGAAACAGGATGGTACATGGGCAGATTTTCCAGCTCATCTAGATTGATGGCCGTAACATCTGCAGCTTTATTAACTTCTAAACTACCCGTGATGTCATCAATGCCTAATGTTTTTGCACCATTTATTGTCGCCATGGCGAGTGCTTCATGGGCAGACAAAGCGGCAGCATCTTCAGCAACCGCTTTAGCTAGTAAGGCCGCCGTACGCATTTCGCCCAGCATATCCAGGTCATTATTGCTGGCTGCACCATCAGTACCTAAGGAAACATTAACACCTGCTTTTAGAAGCTGATCAACAGGGCTAAAACCGCTGGCTAGTTTTAAGTTGGATTCTGGGCAATGAACAACATGTGCTCCTGTTTGCAGGAGTAGCTGAATATCTGCTTCAGTGATTTGGGTCATATGCACACACTGTAGGCGTGGGCTGAGTAAGCCTAAATCATGCAGTCGCTGTAAAGGACGTTTTCCTGTTTTAGCCAGTCCCTCATCAACTTCAGTGGGGGTTTCATGAATATGCATTTGGACTGCGGCATCTAATTGCTCAGATAGAGTAGCAATACGTTTTAGTGGTTCATCTGACACGGTGTAAGGGGCATGAGGGCCAAACATAATGCGCGTCATAGACTGATGACGGAACTGATCAAAAACCTCAAGCCCTTTGTGAATATATTCGTCTGGATCTTTGGCCCAGGGGGTGGGGAAGTCCATAATAGGAAAGCTGATCTGGCTACGAATTTTAGCATCTAAAGCGACTCTGGCGGCTACTTCTGGGAAAAAATACATATCACTGAAGGTTGTAGTACCACAGCGAAGCATTTCAGCAATCGCAAGTTGGGTGCCATCGTGAACAAATTCAGCGCTTACCCATTGAGATTCTGCAGGCCAAATATGTTCATTTAGCCAAGTCATTAAAGGAAGGTCATCCGCTTTTCCACGGAAAAATGACATTGCTGCATGACAGTGAGTATTAATAAAGCCGGGAATGAGTGCATGGTTCGGTAGTTGTTGATGGTTTGTTGGCTGGTACTGATTTAGTACTTGTTCATTAGGTATGATGGCAATGATTGTTCCACCATTTATAACAAGTGCATGATTTTGGAGTACTTCTTTATCACCATTGACAGGGATGACCCAGCCAGCCTCAATAATAGTATCGACAACTTTTTTTTCACTCATAGCGGCTTCCACAGACTGATTAAAAATACAACAGCATTAGTTAGTAGACTTATTCTAGTAATAAGTGATCAGCACGTGTTCATGCATCCTGCACTAACCGGCTGTATCCAGAGATCAGTCGGCAGTATATAGTTTTGTGTTGTCTATTTCGAGTTTGATATTCATCGTATGTCGTGTAGCGGGTCTCCTGCTCATATAAATAGGTAAATAAATTAATATACGACAACTAAATTATTTATGGTGTTATTAAAATAATTGAATGTTTAGATAGTGGTCTGATTCAAGGGTAAAAGGTTTTATAAATATACAGATTTTTGCGCTGTAAACTGACAAGTAACCATGCTGAGTGAGTTTATTAAGTTGATGTAAAAGGATACAAAAAAGATGCAGTCTTCTTTTTCAAAGGTCGAAGCGATTAGTTGGACAGGGACGCAGTTAAAGCTGCTGGATCAACAAGTATTACCCAGTCAAATACATTATGTACTGTGCTCAACAGCAGAGGATGTAGCTAAGGCAATACAACAAATGGTTGTTCGTGGCGCGCCTGCTATTGGTATTAGCGCAGCTTATGGTGCTGTTCTTGCAGCAACAGAGGGGCAATCAATAAGCTCACTAATGGCTATGCTTGATATGTTGTCTGCAGCAAGACCAACAGCCGTTAATCTTCGTTGGGCAATAGAGCGAATGCGTAAGCTAACCAATGAACATGTATCATCTTCAGCTGAAGAGCAGGTTACTGCATCACTGAAAAATAAGCTTATGGCTGAAGCCGTGGCTATTCATCAGGAGGATGTCTCTGCTAATCAAATCATGGGGCAGTATGGTAAGAAGGCTATCTTAGCATCATCATCTGCTGGCCATAAGCTCAGTGTGATGACCCACTGTAATGCTGGAGCACTCGCAACAGGCGGCTATGGAACTGCTCTGGGAGTTATTAGGGCATTGGCTGAAACTAATGAGTTAGATAAGGTTTGGGTTAATGAAACGCGTCCATGGTTACAAGGTGCTCGGTTAACGGCATGGGAGCTGACCCAGGAAAACATTCCATTTGTTGTAGGTGTAGATGGCGCTGCAGCCTATCATATGACGACGAATAAAATAGACTGGGTCATCGTAGGTGCTGACCGTATTACCGCAAATGGTGATACAGCTAATAAAATTGGAACCTATGGTTTGGCACTGTTGGCCCATCATCATGGGTGTAAATTTATGGTTGTAGCCCCTTCGTCGACAGTTGATATGAGTTTGGCATCAGGAGAAGAAATTGAAATTGAGTGCCGAGGGCGTAATGAGTTAATCATGCTAGGTGATAAAATGCTAGCACCTGAAAACACCTCTGTGAGCAACCCTGTGTTTGATGTGACGCCTGCTAGTTTAATCAATATGATTGTCACAGAGCGTGGTGTGATAGAAAATCCAACGCAGGCAAAAATGCAACAACTGTTTTGCTGAAAATGAGGCTGATAGTCGTAATGTGACGACTTAAATGTATTGTTGGAATAGCTTAAGTTAGATGCATTGATTAAATATACACCTTTGCGGTAATTGGTTATAATTACTCATCTTTTTGCTGGGTGACCGGAACTTCACGGAATATTGCCCAGCCCAACTAACAGTAACTGGTTGTATTAAAGCTGGCTAAGCGTTACCAGTGGTGAATAGATTAATTGTGCATTGAGCATGGTAAAACCCATACCCCTTTACATTAATCATTGACGTAATCCGTGTTGAGGATGCGTTCCTATTGGTTTTTTGAGCGTTTCTGGTAAAGGAGGTGGGGCTGTAGTGCATGTTAGGTGATGTCGATAAATAGTGTTACTTAAAGCTGTAAGTAGTACGGGCATCTTAATAAAAGCGCTATGAGTTGTCAGAGTGATTCGAGTTGACTCGATTTTAGAAGACAAGTGCTCAATACGTTTTTTCATGTAGATAGCTTCACTTGGTGCAGTTACTTAATGCATAGGTGTTATCGGTTTTTGACTCATTGATGCTGGCATCAGTCAGAACCCACAGCATAAGGAAACATATCCGTAATGGGTGATTTAGCTAAAGAAATACTTCCGATTAATATCGAAGATGAGCTGAAACAGTCGTATCTTGATTATGCTATGAGCGTGATTGTTGGGCGTGCATTGCCTGATGTCCGCGATGGTTTGAAGCCAGTACATCGTCGTGTACTGTTTGCGATGAGTGAGCTTAATAATGATTGGAACAAAGCTTACAAAAAGTCGGCACGTGTTGTTGGTGACGTAATCGGTAAGTATCACCCGCATGGTGACTCTGCTGTATACGATACAATTGTCCGCATGGCGCAGCCTTTTGCGATGCGTTATGTGTTGGTTGATGGCCAAGGTAACTTTGGTTCTGTTGATGGTGACTCGGCAGCGGCTATGCGTTATACCGAAGTACGCATGGCAAAAATTGCCCATTCCATATTGGCAGATTTAGAAAAAGAAACCGTCGATTTTACACCTAACTATGATGGCACAGAGCAAATCCCCGTTGTTTTGCCTACGCGTATACCAAACTTATTGGTTAATGGTTCATCTGGTATTGCGGTGGGAATGGCAACCAATATTCCTCCCCACAACTTGAGAGAGGTGGTTAATGGTTGTTTAGCATTGCTTGATGATGCTTCTTTATCTATTGATCAGTTGATGGAATATATCCCAGGGCCTGACTTCCCTACAGGTGCAATCATTAATGGCCGAGCAGGGATTCTCCAAGCTTACCGTACTGGTCGTGGCCGGATCTATCTCAGAGCAAAAGCTGATATTGAAGAGGATCCTAAGACGGGTAAGCAAACGATTATCGTTTCTGAAATTCCCTATCAACTTAATAAAGCGAAGTTGATTGAAAAAATTGCTGAGCTGGTAAAAGATCGAAAAATTGAAGGCATTACTGAGCTTCGCGATGAGTCTGATAAAGATGGGATGCGTGTTGTTATTGAGCTGCGCCGAGGTGAGTCGGGAGATGTTGTACTCAATAATCTTTACTCTCAGACTCAGTTGGAAAGTGTTTTTGGTATTAATATGGTTGCGCTGGTTGATGGTCAACCTAAGCTGCTAAACCTTAAAGAATTAATTGAAGCCTTTATCCGTCATCGCCGTGAAGTCGTTACTCGTCGTACAGTTTACGAACTTCGCAAAGCTAGAGAGCGTGGCCATATTTTGGAAGGTCAGGCAGTTGCTCTGTCCAATATTGACCCTGTTATTCAGCTTATTAAAGAATCTCCCTCACCCGCAGAAGCTAAAGATAAGTTAATTAATACTCCCTGGCAGCCCGGCCATGTGTTAAACATGATTGACCGTGCTGGAGCTGTTTCTTGTCGCCCTGATGGTTTAGCAGAAGAATTTGGGTTGCGCGATGGGAAGTATTATTTATCACCTGAGCAGGCGCAAGCTATCCTTGAGCTACGTTTGCATCGGCTGACTGGTTTAGAGCATGAAAAGTTATTGAATGAGTATCAGGAACTACTCAAGCGAATTGCTGAGTTGATGCTTATTTTGTCAGATACAAACCGGCTCAAAGCGGTTATTCGTGAAGAGTTAGAGCAAGTTCGTGAAGAGTATGGTGATGAGCGTTGTTCTGAGATTGTCAGCTCGCGAGTTGATTTAACCGTTGAAGACTTGATCACTGAAGAAGATATGGTAGTTACGATTTCACGTAGCGGTTATGCCAAGACAACGCCTCTGGATACCTATCAGGCTCAGCGTCGTGGTGGTCGTGGTAAGTCGGCAAGCTCTTTGAAAGACGAAGACTATATCGAACACTTGTTAGTTGCCAATACCCATACTCAAATTCTATGTTTTTCGTCTGTTGGTAAGGTGTACTCGTTAAAGGTTTATGAAATTCCCGCTGCAGGTCGAACATCTCGAGGACGTCCGATTAATAACCTATTATCACTGCAAGCAGATGAATATATTACCGCTATATTGCCAGTAACCGAGTTTACTGAAGGACATTTTGTCTTCATGGCTACAGCTAATGGCACTGTGAAGAAAACACCGCTGGAGCAGTTTTCACGTCCACGTAATGCAGGCCTCCGCGCATTAGAGCTTGATGAAGCAGACCGTCTTGTTGGTGTTGCTATTACAGACGGTGAGCAGGATGTCATGCTGATAAGCAGTTCTGGTAAAGCTATTCGCTTTAAAGAGTCAGATGTGCGTGCGATGGGGCGGACAGCTAAAGGGGTGAGAGGTATTCGCCTGCAACAGCAGCAAAAGGTAATTTCACTGATTATTCCTGATAATGATGGCTTTATTCTTACTGCAAGTGAAAATGGTTATGGTAAGCGTACCCAGGTTGCTGAGTTTCCTATTTATGGGCGTGGTGGTCAGGGTGTGATTGGTATGCAAAGTAGTGAGCGTAATGGCGCTATTATTGGAGCTATTCAAGTCTGGGATAATGATGAAATGATGCTGATTTCTGACCAGGGTACATTGGTTAGAACACGTATTGATGAAATTTCAGTACTTGGCAGAAATACTCAGGGTGTACGCCTAATTAAACTGGGTAATGGTGAACGTCTAGTCAGTATTGAGCAAGTTGCAGAGCCTGAAGAGACTGATGATATCGAAGGCGATATAGAAGCCCTTGATGATGCTCTAGAGGAAAATGTTGACGTTTCACATGACATGACCACTGAAACAGATGAGCCAGAAGTTGATACTGATGACCCTGGTGCTCAGGATGGAGAAGAACCTGGTGAGGACTGACGGACGGCAACGAAAGAATGAACAGTTAGCTGGTGGTCAAGCTGATCAGGAGCCGCTAAGTTGTTAACAAAACGGCCAATATCCTTACAAGGATATTGGCCGTTTTATTGTCTATGGTGTTAGTTGGTACGGTATTGCTTATGACACGAGCCTTTAATTTTTGTGCAGGACCTGCTGCTTTGCCTGATGAAGTGTTGCTACAGGCTCAGGCTGAACTACTTGATTGGCAGCAAATGGGCATTTCTGTGATGGAAATAAGTCACCGTCATGCAGCTTTTGAATCTATGGCAGCAGAGGCAGAGCAAGATTTACGAGATCTGCTGCAAGTGCCTGATGACTATGCCGTATTGTTTATGCAAGGGGGGGCGACAGCTCAATTCTCACTTATTCCTATGAACCTTTTAGGTAAAGAGGCTGACCCTCTGGTTGCTTGTGTTAATACCGGTATTTGGTCGCAAAAAGCCACTGCTGAAGCTGCTCGGTATGCAAAAACGCACATCGTGGCGGATGCCCAAACCTTTCAGAATACAACAATCCCTCCGTTGGTTGAGTGGGATATTCCCAAACAGGCTTCATATTTGCACTACACCCCAAATGAAACGATTGGTGGGCTTGAATTCCATTTTGTCCCCGAGGTGGAATCAATACCACTGGTCGTTGATATGTCTTCTACGCTGCTTTCTCGCCCGATTGATGTAAGCAAATTTGCGTTGATTTATGCAGGGGCACAAAAAAATATTGGGCCAGCTGGGATTACTCTGGTGATTGTGCGTAAAGACTTACTTGATCGTGTTATGCCATCAACACCTTCAGTGTTTAATTACCAGCGTATTGCTGATCATGGTTCGATGTTAAATACGCCTCCAACATTTGCCTGGTACTTATCTGGTTTGGTATTTAAATGGTTAAAGCGTCAAGGGGGACTGTCAGCAATGGCAGAAATTAATAAACGAAAAGCCACTAAGTTATATCGCTTTATTGATGAGAGTGACTTTTATCATAATCCAATTGATCCTGATTGCCGCTCTTGGATGAATGTGCCGTTCACTTTAAAAGATGACGCCTTAAATGCTTGTTTTCTGCAAGAGGCTGAAGCAAATAAGCTGATGAACTTAAAAGGTCATCGCTCTGTAGGGGGGATGCGTGCTTCTATCTATAATGCAGTTCCAGAGCAAGCGGTAGATGTATTGATTGATTTAATGAAAGATTTTGAGAAACGCCGTGGTTAAGAAAAGTATGTCGGAATCTGAGCAAAAATTAAAAGAGCTACGTAATCGCATTGATACTATCGATAGTAAATTACTGACGCTGATGAGTGAACGCGCTGACTGTGCGAAAAGTGTTGCCCAAGTAAAGCAACTTGAAGGCGATAGCTTTTATTACCGGCCTGAGCGAGAAGCACAGGTGTTGCGAAGCATCATGCAGAATAATCAAGGTCCACTAGATGATGAGGAAGTGGCCCGTCTGTTTCGTGAAATTATGTCTGCTTGTTTAGCTTTGGAGCAGCCAATTCAAGTGGCCTACCTGGGACCAGAAGGCACATTTACGCAAGCCGCCTCAATAAAACATTTTGGGCATTCCGCTGTGTGTGTGCCAATGGCAACTATTGATGAAGTATTTAGGGAAGTACTCGCAGGTGCAGTTAATTACGGTATTGTGCCTGTTGAGAACTCTACGGAAGGGGTTATCAACCACACGCTTGACTCATTTATGGAGTCACCCTTAAAGATTTGTGGTGAAGTTGAGCTCCGTATTCATCATCATTTATTGGTTTCAGAGCATACTCGCCGCGATAAAATTTCTCGTATTTACTCGCATGCTCAGTCATTAGCACAATGTCGCAAATGGCTGGACTCCTACTATCCTAGTGCTGAGCGAGTAGCGGTGAATAGTAATGCTGAAGCAGCGAAGCGCATTAAAAGTGAATGGCATTCAGCAGCCATTGCGGGAGATATGGCTGCTGAACTTTATGAGCTAGAAAAAGTAGCAGAGAAAATTGAAGACCGTCCTGACAACTCAACACGGTTTTTAATAATTGGAACCCAAGAAGCGTTACCAAGTGGGCAGGATAAAACATCAATCATGGTTTCAATGCGTAACCAGCCAGGTGCTTTGCATGAGTTATTGGAGCCATTCCATAAGGGAAATATTGATTTAACGCGAGTAGAAACGCGTCCTTCAAACACTGGTACCTGGAATTATGTGTTCTTTATCGACTTCTTAGGACATGTTCATGACCCTAAAATTGCTGAAGTAATGAAAAATGTTGCAGCTAAAGCTTCTGACTTGAAAATTTTAGGGTCTTATCCGAAAGGGGTTCTTTAGTAAAACACATTAATAATAATTAGGGAGTGGCTATGTCGGTGGATTATACGCAGTTGGCTGTACAGGGGGTTAGACAGTTACAGCCTTATATACCAGGCAAACCTGTTGACGAAGTTGCTAGAGAACTGGGGTTAGCGCCAGAAAATATTGTAAAACTGGCAAGTAATGAGAATCCTTTAGGACCTTCGTCCAAGGTTTTAGAGGCTATTACCAAGGCTCAAAGTGAGTTAACGCGTTATCCTGATAGCAATGGCTATAGCTTAAAAAATACACTCTGTGCTCACCTTAACGTAGCATTTGACCAAATCACGTTGGGTAATGGCTCTAATGATGTGCTTGATCTTTTAGCGCGTGCATTTGTAGCTCCAGGTGCAGAAGTTATTTTTTCGCAATATGCTTTTATTGTGTATCCCATTGTCACGCAGGCTGTTGGGGGTAAAGCTGTTGTGGTCCCTGCGGTAGAGTGGGGGCATGATCTTGAGGCGATGGCGAAGGCAGTTACTGAAAAAACTGTAATGGTGTTTTTAGCGAATCCAAATAATCCCACGGGTACCTGCTTTTCTCGAAGTGAGTTAGTTAAGTTCCTTGGGCAGGTTCCTGAGCATGTCATTGTAGTGCTTGATGAAGCCTACTTTGAATATGTTGATAGTGAAGACTACCCTAACGGGTTACGACTCCAGCAGGACCTCCCTAATTTAGTTGTGTGTCGTACTTTTTCTAAAGCCTATGGGCTTGCAGGTTTGCGAGTGGGTTATGCGGTTGCATCACCTGAAATAACAGATATGTTGAACAGAGTGCGACAGCCTTTCAATGTAAGTAGCCTAGCGCTGGCTGCAGCTGAGGCTGCTTTGCATGATCAGCCATATTTAACAAAAGCCTGTCAGATAAACCATGAAGGTATGGAGCAAATTACATCTGCACTCAATGCTTTTGAAGTGAGTTTTATTCCTTCAAAGGGTAATTTCGTGACAGCTGATTTTGGTGAGAATGCGGCGGGTATTAATCAACAGTTGCTTCAGCAGGGGGTAATTGTTCGTCCTGTTGCAAACTATGGTATGGCTCGTCATCTGCGTATATCTATAGGCTTACCCAAAGAAAATGAACGATTGATTAAGGTGCTTGAACAGATTCTTTAACTTTCAAGCGACATTCATATTACCTATATTGCTAGTTGAAATGAGTTAAGCGAAATTTGTAGATCATGAGCAGTAGAACATTATGAGCAGTACTGAGCCAAATGGCTTTGTTATGAAACCGTTATCAAAGCAAACGCTGGTTGTTGTTGGGTTAGGCTTGATTGGTGGATCTGTGGCGACGGCTGTAAAGCAGCGGTCGCTTTGTCACCGTGTATTAGGCGTCGATCTTGATCAACAGGCATTGAAAATAGCCAAAGCGATACAGGTAATTGATGATTATTTGCCATTAGCTGATGCAGTAAAAGCAGCTGATATCATTGTTTTAGCGATACCGATGTTGCGAATGCAACAAATGTTGCAGTCAGTGGCTGACGTTGAAGGTTGGCAAGATAAAGTCATCACTGATGTGGGTAGTGCTAAAGGGTGTTTAATTGATGCTACTGAGGCGGTATTTGGTGAGTGGCCTCAAAATTTTATTCCTGGACACCCCATTGCTGGTTCAGAAAAAAGTGGGGTGACTGCAGCAAATCCAGACCTGTTTGTTAACCATAAAGTGATTCTGACACCGCATGCGATGGCAAATCATCAGGCGCTATGCTGTGTACGTCAGTTGTGGCAGGGGATTGGTGCTGATGTTTTGCAAATGGATATTCAACGACATGATGAAGTGCTTGCGGTAACAAGTCATTTACCCCATCTCCTTGCTTTTTCTCTGGTTGATACGCTAGCAACAGAGCGTGATAATCAAGATATTTTTCGCTATGCAGCGGGTGGCTTTCGTGATTTTACTCGAATTGCCGCTAGTGATCCGACTATGTGGCACGATATTTTTGTGGCCAATAAAGGCGCTGTGCTGCGAGCACTTAATGATTTTACAGCCGATTTAGTCAAACTGCAGAAGGCTGTGGAAACAGAAGATAGCCAGTATATGCTGGGCGTTTTTACGCGAGCCAAAGTGGCTCGTGAACACTTTAGTAAAATGTTGGCCCGTCGTGCCTATGTGGAGCCTATGAAACAGCAAGAAATACGTTATATCAGTCGTCAGGCAGGTCCGTTATCTGGAGAGATTCGAGTTCCTGGAGATAAGTCTATTTCTCATCGTTCTATTATGCTGGGATCGTTAGCAGACGGCGTGACGGAAATAGAAGGCTTTTTGGAAGGTGAAGATAGTCTGGCCACATTGCAAGCATTTCGGGATATGGGGGTAGTGATTGAAGGCCCTCATCAAGGTAAAGTCACTATCTATGGAGTAGGCTTGCATGGACTTAAGCAGCCACCAGGGCCTCTCTATCTTGGTAATTCAGGTACCGCGATGCGGTTGTTTGCTGGGTTGTTGGCTGCACAGAAATTTGATGTCACCTTGACAGGAGATGCCTCGTTATCTGGAAGGCCAATGAGTCGAGTTGCTGTGCCTTTACAACAAATGGGTGCAGTCATTAACACGGAGGCTGAAGGTCGACCCCCGCTAAAAATTGAGGGTGGGCATCAATTAACTGGCATAGATTACATACTACCGATGGCCAGTGCCCAAGTTAAATCCTGTTTGTTGCTTGCGGGTATGTATGCTCAGGGCTCGACGACAGTGACTGAACCTGCGCCCACTCGTGATCACACAGAACGTATGCTAACAGGGTTTGGTTATCCCGTAGCGGTTAATGGCAATTCAGCGACGATCCAGGGTGGTGGTCAACTTTCTGCGTGCAAAATTGAAGTACCAGCAGATGTTTCTTCTGCTGCATTTTTTATGGTTGCTGCTTCCATTGTGCCTGGGTCTGAATTGCTGATTAAGCATGTAGGGATTAATCCAACACGTGTAGGAGTGATTAATATCTTGCGCTTAATGGGTGGAAATATCACCCTGGAAAATGAGCGTGAAGTGGGTGGTGAACCTGTTGCTGATGTTCGTGTACGTTCTGCTCAGCTCCAGGGCATTGAGGTTCCTGAAGATCAGGTACCGCTAGCTATTGACGAATTTCCTGTACTTTGTATTGCTGCAGCCAATGCGCAGGGTACTACCACGGTGCGAGGTGCAAGTGAGTTGCGGGTCAAAGAAAGTGATCGTATTCAAGCCATGGCTGATGGTCTGGATGCGCTGGGGGCTCGTGTCGAAACAACCTTGGATGGCATTATCATTAAAGGTGGTCAGACATTGCAGGGTGGTAAGGTTGATAGTTTAGGTGATCATCGTATAGCAATGGCGTTTGCTGTTGCAGGCTTACGAGCAAGTGGTCCTATAGAAATAGCAAATTGTGCTAACGTGGCGACCTCATTTCCAAACTTCATAGAACTTGCGAAAGTAACAGGATTTAATCTAGTCGTGGAGTCAGCTGAGTGATGAATGAAGTACCTGTTATTACCATTGATGGGCCTAGTGGTTCAGGAAAAGGTACCGTTAGCAGTCTTTTGGCTCAACAGCTTGGTTGGCACTTACTGGATAGTGGTGCACTTTACCGTTTAACAGCACTTGCTGCACTAAAGGCTCAGGCTGATCTTGATGATATTGCTGCATTATCTGCACTAGCCAAAGACTTAGATGTGTCTTTTCGCACTTGTGATGGTTCATCACAAAGGCAGATTTTTCTTGGTGAAGAAGATGTTAGTCTCCAAATCAGAACAGAAGAAGTGAGCCTGTCTGCATCAAAAGTAGCTGCAATAACTGAGGTACGTGATAGTTTATTTGCCAGGCAACAGGCTTTTGCACAGATGCCTGGGTTAGTTGCGGATGGTCGTGATATGGGGACGGTGGTATTTCCACATGCAACCATGAAGTTTTATATCACCGCTTCTGCTGAAGCGCGCGCCCAGCGAAGGCTTAAACAATTGCAAGCACAGGGTATTGATGCTAATATCCAGCGCATTTTTGAGGATATCGTGGCTCGAGATAAGCGAGACAGTGAGCGCGCTATCTCACCTTTGTTGCCGGCGACAGATGCAATCATTATTGATACAACACCTTTGAGTATTGAAGAGGTTATCGTTGAAATAAAAATGCACCTGAAGCACAAAGGTCTGCTATAACAAGTTTATTTATGTAAAAAGGTAAGCAGCACACTGTTGAGCCAGCGGCGCGGTGTGCTGTTTGATTATTGGGCAACCCGCAGATGCTGGTCCTGCGGCCACTGTAGTGTATCATCCGCTCAACAGATTAAGGGTGCTCTATGCTACTCAGTCAACTAGTAGGTATGTGTAATGAGCGAAAGCTTTGCTGAATTATTTGAAGAAAGTTTAAAAGAATTAGACATGCAACCAGGCTCTATTATCAGTGGAGTGGTGGTTGATATTGATCAGGACTGGGTTACTGTCCATGCTGGCTTGAAGTCTGAAGGTGTGATTCCTCGTGAGCAGTTCCTGAGCGAAAGTGGTGAGCTTACTATTCAAGTGGGTGATGAAGTTCAGGTTGCTCTGGATACTGTAGAAGACGGTTTTGGTGAAACTCGCCTGTCTCGTGAAAAAGCTAAACGTGCAGAAGCTTGGAAAGAGCTTGAAGCTGCGTTTGAAGCAGATGAAGTGGTTAAAGGTATTATCAATGGTAAAGTTAAAGGCGGCTTTACAGTTGATATTAACTCTATTCGTGCATTCCTACCTGGTTCACTAGTTGACGTTAGACCAGTCCGTGATACAACTCACCTTGAAGGCAAAGAGCTTGACTTTAAAGTGATCAAGCTGGATCAAAAACGTAACAACGTTGTTGTTTCTCGTCGTAGCGTACTTGAAGCTGAAAACAGTGCTGAGCGTGAAGCATTGTTGGCAACACTGCAAGAAGGTCAAGAAGTTAAAGGTATCGTTAAGAACCTGACTGATTACGGTGCGTTCGTTGACTTGGGTGGTGTTGATGGTCTACTACATATCACTGATATGGCTTGGAAGCGTATTAAGCATCCAAGTGAAATTGTGAATGTCGGTGATGAAATCAACGTTAAAGTATTGAAGTTCGACCGTGATCGTAACCGTGTGTCTCTTGGCCTGAAACAATTGGGTGAAGATCCATGGGTTGCAGTGAAAGCACGTTTCCCTGAAGGTACACGTACTTCTGGTCGTGTAACTAACCTGACTGACTACGGCTGCTTCGTAGAGCTGGAAGAAGGTGTTGAAGGTCTGGTTCACGTTTCAGAAATGGATTGGACTAATAAGAACATTCATCCTTCTAAAGTGGTTTCTTTGGGTGATGAAGTTGAAGTTCAAGTACTGGATATTGATGAAGAGCGCCGTCGTATCTCCTTAGGAATCAAGCAATGTAAAGTGAATCCTTGGGAAGAGTTCTCTACTAAATACAATAAAGGTGACAAAGTTTCAGGAACCATTAAGTCTATTACTGACTTTGGTATCTTTATCGGTCTTGATGGTGCTATCGACGGTTTGGTTCACTTGTCTGACATTTCTTGGAGTGAAGCAGGCGAGCAAGCTGTTCGTAAGTATAAGAAAGGTGAAGAGCTTGAAACTGTTATCTTGTCAATCGATCCTGAGCGTGAGCGTATCTCGCTAGGCATTAAGCAGCTTCAAGACGATCCATTTGCAGCATATGCTTCTAAGCATGAAAAAGGCGCGATTGTTAATGGTATGATTAAAGAAGTGACTGCTAAAGCAGCAACTATTCAGCTTGCTGATGACGTTGAAGGTACATTGAAAGCTTCTGAAATCAGCCGTGATCGTGTTGAAGATGCTTCCAACGCGTTGAAAGAAGGTGATGCTATTGATGCTAAAATTATCAGCATTGATCGCAAAAACCGTGTAATCAGTCTTTCTATTAAAGCAAAAGACGAGGCTGATGAGAAAGCAGCATTGAAAGAGTTGCGTAAGCAAGAAATGGAAGCTGCAGGACCTACTACCATTGGTGACTTAATCAAAGCACAAATGGATAGCAAGGAATAAATTCTCTTACAGTTTATTTAAGAGAGTATAAAAAGGGTGGCCATTTGGTCACCCTTTTTTGTTATGAGAGAATAAGTGTTAAATACAAGCGTTGTACATCTATTGTGTTGTATTTTAGATATGATATATCCTTTATAATCAAATAGTTACTTGAATTAAGTTGATTTCTTGGCTATGTTAGTGATGGTGCCATATGACCAAGGTGAGGATGCCTGCATGACCAAGTCAGAACTAATCGAACGCATTGCTGAGCAACAGCCGCAATTGTCTCTCAAGGACGTTGAATTGGCGGTTAAAACGATGTTAGAGCAAATGTCATATGCGTTAGCAAATGGTGACCGTATTGAAATACGGGGCTTTGGTAGCTTTTCACTACATTTTCGTGAGCCTCGTTTAGGCCGAAATCCAAAAACAGGTGAGGCTGTTATGTTGGAAGGAAAATATGTACCTCACTTTAAACCAGGCAAAGAACTAAGAGATCGGGTAAATAAAGGGTTAACGGCCAGTTATTAAGCATCCATTAAAAATTCATTATGAAACGGTATGATCTTTTGATAGTACCGTTTTTTTTATCTGTTATTTAACCCTATAATGCCTTGCATAGTGTAACTAACCAGTGAGTTTTATTCATGTTGAAACGGTTCGTATCTTGGTTTAAGTGGATTGGAGCAGGTCTTGTCGCATTGCTGTTAGCGTTAGTGATGGCAGATTTTATTAGTAGTAATACATTGCTTGTTGATTTAAACCTTGTGGGTTTTTCATTTCCAGGGCTCTCTTTACCTTGGCTTATTATTGTATCGTTTGTAGTAGGAGGCATTTTAGGCCTTTTATCTGCGTTGATGATTATTATATTAGCTAAGCATAAAATTCGCCGGCTAGAGAAGAAGCTCAAAAGTCGAGATGAAGAATTACAAAAAATTAGGACAAGCACACTGTAAGGTGCAAGTGAATGTCTGAATCGCTGTTATTTGGAATGGTATTAACAGCTATTGCTGTTGGTTATGTATTGGGCCGCTGGGACCGAAAGAAGAGACAACAACGTGTCAAGGACCGGCTATCAAAGGAATATTTTATTGGGTTAAATTATTTGCTTAATGAGCAAACAGATGAAGCGATTGATATTTTTATTAAAGCATTAGAGATCAACCCTGATAGTCACGAAGCTTTTGAAACATGTATTGCCCTAGGTCGATTGTTTTGCCGACGCGGAGAGGTTCAGCGAGCTATTCAGATTCATCAAAGTTTGTTAGCTCGACCAAGTTTAAATCGTAGGCAGTCATTACAGGTACAACTTGAGTTAGCACGGGACTATTTGTCCGCAGGAGTACTTGATCGAGCTGAGTCTTTATTTTTAGAGGTTACAAAGTCGGGTCATGATTTAAAGTTCACAGCATTACAGGCGCTGGTTGAAATTTACCAACAGGAAAAAGAATGGGAAGAAGCAATTAATATTGCTGATCAATTAGTATCCTATGATAGCCCCCGCTATATTCCCCTTTTAGCCCATTTTTGCTGTGAGCAAGCTGAGCATTGTATTAGTAAGCAAGACTATAGTGCGGCTAGGCAAGCTATAAAACGTGCAATGAAATACGATAAATGTTGTGCACGTGCTTATTTAATCTTAGGTCGTTTAGAGTTTGAGCAGGAAAACTACAAAGAAGCAATTAAAATATTGCAACAAATTTTTCATCAAGACCCTGACTTTGTTTCTGAGTCTGTACCTTTATTAATAGAATGTGATCGTAAAGCAAAAACGCTCTTTGGTATTAATGGATATTTATCAAAATGTCTCAAAGAATATCCTTCAATATCAGTGGTTTTAGCGTTGGCACAAAGTATTCGAGAAAAAGAAGGTGATAAAGCAGCAGGAAAGTTTATTGCAGAGCAGCTAGTGCAACGGCCCTCGCTGCGTGGGCTAAATGCACTGATTGACTTACATATTGCGAATACAGAAGGTAAAGCTAAAAAGAATTTGGGGTTATTGCGTGAGCTGACTGGTCGGTTAGTTGACAATAAGCCTATTTACCGCTGTCATCACTGTGGTTTTGCAGGGAAGGAGCTTCATTGGTTGTGCCCAAGTTGTCACCAATGGGGGAAAGTTAAACCTATTAGAGGTATTGAAGGACAATAGGTTTTGTATTAATGAGATGTATTATCAAACAAGGTATAGCTATTCTTAATTAGCTTTAAATAAAGTCTTTATACTTTTTAATTTAACCCAAAGCACTAACCCATATAGAATTGTGCGCTACTCGGTAAATTAGCGAGTTTGTATTTTATCTGTTTAGCACTTTAGTCAGAGAAGACTTGCAAAGTGAAATCTGATATTATCGCGCAGCTAAATTTCTATCGTTGACTTAAAACTGCAGGCAAATGGGTTTGAGTATGTCTCCAATCATTGTTGCGTTGGATTATCCAACAAAACAAGCTGCTTTACATATGGCTAAGCAGCTTGATCCCCAAATCTGTCGTGTAAAAGTAGGTAAAGAACTTTTTACTGCCTGTGGTCCTGCTATTGTTGAAGCGCTTCAAAAGGAAGGCTTTGACGTTTTTTTAGATTTAAAATTTCATGATATTCCAACAACGACTGCAAAAGCAGTCAATGCTGCAGCTCAGTTAGGGGTATGGATGGTGAATATTCATGCTTCAGGTGGGCAGAGAATGCTAGCGGCTTGTAGAGATGCTATAGAGAAATGTCGGCATAAACCATTACTGATAGCGGTAACTGTTTTAACCAGTATGGATAGTTCTGACTTTAAAACGCTTGGCCACACAATTTCCCCTGAAGAGTATGCATTAGCCCTTGCCAGATTATCCTACAAATGTGGTGTTGATGGTGTCGTTTGTTCGGCCTTTGAAGCAACAGATATTAAGAACCATACTTGCAAAGATTTTCTAACAGTAACCCCTGGAATCCGCTTAAAAGAGAATCATTCAGACGATCAACGTCGAATTATGACACCTGCTGAGGCTGCAAAGAATAATGCGGATTATTTAGTGATAGGTAGGCCTGTAACACAGGCAAAATCACCATCTGTTGTTATTCAGGATATTGTACGAGATCTTTCCTCTTTCTAAGACAAGGATTGTTGAGTATGTGGTATTTACTGAAAACAAAACCACGTGAAGAGGTGCGTGCTGTAACTCATTTAGAAAATCAGAACTTTACTGTGTATTGCCCTTGGATTGATAAGCTTGATAAGGCTGGAAAAATAAAAAAAGAGCCTTTATTTCCAGGTTATGTTTTTTTAAATAATGAAAATGTCGAAGGTATAAATTATACCAAAGTACGTTCAACCAGAGGTGTGGCAAATTTTGTTCGTTTTGGTATTAATCACGCACAAGCAAGTGATGAGTTAATAGAGCGAATAAAGCGGCAAGAAGATTTATTGTGCGCAGAACCAAAAGAAAAGTTTAAAATAAACCAGTTAGTAGAATTTAAAGAAGGACCTTTTAAATATCTACAGGGAATTTATCTGAGTAAGTCAGGTGATGAGCGCTGTATTATTTTGTTAAGTTTTCTGAGTAGATCCCAGAAAGTAAATGTGGCTCAGAAAAGCATTAAATCTGTTTAACTAATAATAGAGTTATTATCATACGACTTAGGTTTCAAGCGTAGAGTTTTTAAGATAGAAACTGTAAATCTTAGGGCGGTAGCTTGCATTTTTTATATAAAACACATAAAAGTAGAAAGAAATGAATGCTCGAAATTATTCGTATCAAAACGAAATTGAGGTAAAAGTTTTACTTAAAGAGTTATCTAGAGAAAAAAAAATAATTTTTTTGTTTTTAACTGCAAGCCTACTTTTTTCTCTAAGTTATATTTTTATTAAAACACCAATTTATAAAGCAGAAGTGGTTTTAGGAAAACCATATGAATCACAGTTGCTTGAGTTGAATGTTGACAATATATATAAAGTGTCGCCGGCCACGACAGTTGTCTCGGTTGTAGATAGTTTTCGTAATGGTAAATATTTATTAGAGTTTTATAGAAACAATAGGAAGCTATTCACTAATTATTTAATTGATGAAAGAAATATTGAAGTGAATTTAATGAATGTGACGAGTGCATGGAAAGTGAATAGTTTGAAAATTGAAAAGAAAGAAATAGGTTTTTTTTCCTTTGCAATTGAATATCCAGAAATAATTGAAGGACATAATCTTTTAAATAAATATATCGAATTTATTATAGAAGAAGAAAAAAAAATATATCTAAATGAATTAAAGGAAATAGTAAAATCTAAGATTAGTTTGGTTGAGAAATACATGAATGCAAGTAAATTGGCATATGAAATAGAAAAGCAAGCAAAAATTGAAATGTTTGATGAGGCAATTATAACTGCGAAGGCTATAGGGTTAAAAAAACCTTATGAGCAAGAAAATGATAAAAGTAACACTGTATTAAAAGCACAAATTAACAATCAACAAAATCCTTTGTATTATAGAGGGTATGATGCTTTGGAGGCTGAGAAAAAAGTATTGTTGGAGAGGGAAAAAGATGAGCTTTTTATTGCTGAACTTGTCGAGTTAAAGAAAAAATTATTTCTTTTAAATAAAATTGATCCGGAAAACAAGAAAATATTAATAGTAAATTGGGTGAAAAAAGCTTTTAAACAAGAAGAAAAAATTGAACCAAGAAATTTGCTTGTTATTTTGTTGTCTATTTTAGTTGGACTAATTATAGCTTTTCTTAAGATTTTGATTAAAATGACGTTTGAAAAATAGCAAGACAATTAAGTTTATGCTGTAGTGTTTAGTGGGTTCTGTTACCAGTGATCTTCACCCCATTTAACGGACACCCAGTGCGCCGGGCTAAGCCGGCAAAAGGTTGGAGGTGAAATTCCTCTACTCAGTAAGGGCTAGCGACCCGCTGAGACTTCGAGTCATGGGCGGTTGTCCGTAAGGACAATGGTTAAGCGTTGACAGAAGCATGTATAGGCTCAGTATTGAGCTCCGAAATCACCACGTTGAGAGCGCTGACCTTGTTGGGTGAAGGGGGACGGCGATTGCAAAAGAGCTAGGTATTGGAGTGAGTTTGCTTTACGCGTGGATTAACCAACAGACAGTTGAGCACCCGATGAGCGTAACCCCAAAGCAAATGGAGACCCAGAGGATCAAGGAGCTTGAAGCAGAGATCAGGAAACTAAAATCTGAAAACTCCCTGTTAAAAAAGGTGGCAGCATACTTCGCGAAAGACCAGCTGTGAAGTATGCCTTTATCAAGCAAAACATGCAGGACTGGGCTGTGGCTTTTCAATGTCATGTTTTTAATGCTTCTCGGTCAGGCTACTATCCTACTATCAATGATGCCAGTCAGATGAAACACAGAGAATCACGCGTAATCAGCAATTGGATAACGATATTATCGAGCTATTTGAACACCATAAAGGCCGTTACGGTTCTCCTCGTATCACCAAAGCATTAAAAGACAACAAGCAATGTGTTAATCACAAACGGGTTGCTAAACGGATGGTAGCGCTAGGGCTTCAAGCTAAACAAGCCAAAAAGTTCAAGGCCACAACGAATAGCGAGCATGGTTTACCGGTAGCTGAAAATTTTTTGCAACAGGATTTTAGTGCGAAAAAACCGAATGAAAAGTGGGTGGGTGATATCACGTATGTTTGGACACTGCAAGGCTGGCTATATCTCGCTATTTTCATTGATGTCTTTAGCCGACAAGTCATCGGTTGGTTGATGTCTAGGCGTATCAATAAAGAATTAGTCTATGATGCATTATTAATGGCGTTATGGCGCCGTAATTTTACAACAGGTGTCATTGTTCACAGCGACAGAGGTAGCCAATATTGCTCTAAAAAATACCAACAACTACTTAAGGACAATAAACTTATCTGTAGTATGAGTGGCAAAGGCTGTAGTTACGATAACGCTCTTGCTGAAAGCTTTTTCCATAGCCTTAAAGTGGAGTGTATCTATGATTATACTTTTAGTGATCGAGCTCAGGCAAAAAAGATAATTTTTGAGTACATTGAAGTTTATTATAATCAGCAAAGGTCGCACTCATCTATTGGTTATAAAACACCGGCTAGGTTTGAGCAGCTATGCGTGTAAACTCCTAATAACAGATGTCCGTTAAATTGGGTAAAGATCAATTTTTTTAGATAAAAGAAACGTCAAAGTTATCAGAAAGAGCCGTAGGGTTAACAAGATTAATCAAGAATCAAACTTATAAGCACATCCAAAATTGAATACTTCGTATAGGTGCAAGTAACAATGCCAATAATTAAGTTGACTTCTGGCATTCACTTTAAGAGTCAGCGGGATATATCAATTCTCGAAGCAGCTTCTCAAGCTCAAGTATTATTGCCTTACAGTTGCAAAAATGGGCGCTGTAGCGCTTGCAGGTGTAAATTGATAAGTGGAAAGACTCTAGCTCTTCAGCCAGAAATTGGACTAAGCAAATATGAAAAAGCTGAAGGCTGGATACTTAGCTGCATTCGCTCGGCAGAAACGGATGTGCTTCTTGAGGCAGAAAACCTTGATGGAATTTCTTTGCCTCATGCTAAAATGCTACCTTGTCGAATTAGCCAAATTCAGCATTTAGCACCTAACGTTATTAAAGTTAACCTTCGCCTTCCTCCAGCAGCTGACTTTTATTTTATCCCTGGCCAATACATAGATGTGGTTGGTCCAACTGGAGTCTGTCGTAGTTACTCCCTTGCAAATGCTGACTTTAAAGGTAAAGTTTTGGAGTTGCATATTCGAGCTTTTGAAGGTGGGGCGATGAGTCAATATTGGTTTAATCAAGCCAAGGTTAATGATTTATTGCGTATTAATGGTCCTTTAGGAACATTCTTTTTACGAAATACAGCAGGCATTGATTTAATCTTCCTAGCAACAGGTACAGGTATTGCTCCTATTAAAGCCATGCTTGAATCGATAACAGCTTTACCAAGTAAACTACAACCTAATTCAGTTACTATTTTGTGGGGGGGGAGAACACTTCAAGACCTATATCTTGATATTATTTGCATTACTTCTAATAAGTTCACTTATGTGCCTGTCTTGTCACGCCCAACTAATTGCTGGTCAGGTTCTCAAGGTTATATTCAAGATGTTTTGCTCAGTATAAAGCCCAACTTGAGTAAAGCTAATGTATATGCATGTGGATCAGTCCAAATGATACATGATGCTAAAGAATGCCTCACTCAAGCGGGGTTATCACCTAAACACTTCTATTCAGATGCATTTGTTTGTTCAGGCAAAAATTAATTAAACAGAGATCATCGTAAATGAAAGCGGTTATTTTGGCAGGCGGTCTTGGGACTCGTCTGAGCGAAGAAACATCAACAAGACCCAAGCCTATGGTTGAAATTGGGGGGCAGCCAATTTTATGGCACATAATGAAGATGTATTCTCATCATGGAATTCAGGATTTCATTATTTGTTGTGGCTATAAGGGTTATGTAATCAAGGAGTATTTTGCAAACTACTTCTTACACATGTCAGATGTAACATTTGATATGCAAGCTAACACTATGCATGTGCATGAAAAGCGCGCTGAGCCTTGGAAAGTTACCCTTGTTGATACAGGAGAAAACTCTATGACAGGGGGGCGACTTGGCCGCATAGCTGATTATCTGAAAGAGGAAGATGCCTTTTGCTTTACATATGGTGATGGTGTTGGTGACATCGATATATCTGCCACGATAGACTTTCATTACCAGCATGGCAAGTGGGCGACGCTGACAGCCACCTACCCTCCAGGCCGGTTTGGTGCACTGGATATTCAAAATCGACAGGTGATGAGCTTTAAAGAAAAACCTAAAGGTGATGGGGCTATGATTAATGGCGGATTTTTTGTTCTATCACCTAAGGTTCTTACCCATATAAGAGGCGATAACACAGTTTGGGAGCAAGAACCATTGATGAAATTAGCAAAAAATGGCGAACTTATGGCTTTCGAGCATCAAGGATTTTGGCAGCCTATGGATACTCTTCGTGATAAACATCATTTAGAAGAACTATGGGAAAGTGGAAGAGCTCCCTGGAAAAAATGGGATTGATAATGCAACCAATTAGTCCTGATTTTTGGAGAGGCAAGAGAGTTTTTCTAACTGGCCACACAGGTTTTAAAGGTAGTTGGTTGAGTATTTGGTTAAAATCAATGGGAGTTGAACTATATGGTTTAGCACTTCCTCCACCTACTAAACCTGCTCTATTTAGTGAAGCTAATATTGAATTGGGAATGACCAGTACAATTGGTGATATAAGGGATTATGATATTGTCTTGGCTGCAGTGGATGATTGTAAACCTGAAATTATTATACATATGGCCGCGCAACCATTAGTACGACCTTCCTACCAAGCGCCAATTGAGACCTATGCTACCAATGTAATGGGCACGATTCATGTTTTTGAGGCTGCCCGTAATGTTGGAACAGCGAAGGCTATTGTCAACGTTACAACTGATAAGTGTTATGAAAATAGAGAGTGGGTTTGGGGTTACAGAGAAGATGAACCTATGGGGGGCTATGACCCATATAGCAATAGTAAAGGCTGCTCAGAGCTAGTAACGAGTGCCTATCGACGTTCATTTTTTCAACAAAGTCGAGTTGCTTTGGCATCCGCTCGAGCTGGTAACGTGATTGGTGGTGGAGATTGGGCTACCGACCGTCTAGTACCTGATATCCTTAAAGCTTTTGAGAGCAAGAAATCTGTTACCATTCGCAACGCTCATGCAACTCGACCTTGGCAGCATGTACTAGAGCCTTTGTCTGGATATCTCTTGTTGGCAGAACATCTATATAACGATGGGCAATGTTTTGCGGAAGGGTGGAATTTTGGTCCTTCTGAAGAGGATTCACGATCTGTTCAGTGGATTGTTGAGCATATGGCGAAAGAGTGGGGCAAAGGGGCAAATTGGCAATTGGATAGTGGAAAACACCCACATGAAGCAAACCATCTCAAGCTTGATATATCAAAAGCCCGTTTTAAACTAGGCTGGAGTCCTCGTTGGAGTCTAGCGACAGCCATAGAAAAAATCATTGATTGGCACAACACATGGTTGGCTAAGGCTGATGTGCAAGCAAAGTGCCTGCAACAAATTGCTGAATACCAAAGAACAGCTATTTAACAGACTGAACGGAACTTATCGTGATTACTTCTGAAAATAATGAAACACCCAAAACTTTGGATGCTATCCGTCAAGAAATTGCCAACCTTGTACAGCAATATGCAGATATCGCTTACACCCAAAAGCCTTTTATTCCTGGAAAGACTCCTGTTCCCGTTTCAGGTAAGGTTATTGGTGCTTCGGAGCTAAGAAATATGGTTGAAGCTAGTCTGGATGGTTGGCTGACTACTGGACGATTTAACGAAATGTTTGAGGGGCGGTTGGCAAAATACCTTGGGGTTAAACACCTTATGACTGTCAACTCTGGCTCTTCAGCTAACCTAGTCGCCTTCTCAGCTTTGACTTCCTCTAAGTTAGGTGAGCGAGCTATAAAACCTGGGGATGAAGTGATTGGTGTTGCTGCAGGTTTTCCAACGACAGTAAATCCCATAATCCAATTTGGAGCTGTACCTGTCTTTGTAGACATAGATCTCACTACCCACAATATAGATGCCAGCAAGATTGAAGAGGCTATTGGCCCAAAAACCAAAGCCATTATGCTAGCTCATTCACTAGGAAATCCTTTTAATCTAGAAGTAGTAACAGCTTTATGTAAAAAATATAATCTTTGGCTGGTAGAAGACTGCTGTGATGCTTTGGGGGCTACCTACAATGGACAGATGGTTGGCACCTTTGGAGATATTGCGACACTAAGCTTTTACCCTGCCCATCATATCACCATGGGAGAAGGTGGAGCAGTATTCACCAATAATGCAACGCTCATGCAAATTGCTGAGTCTTTTCGTGACTGGGGGCGTGACTGCTATTGTCCCCCGGGAAAAGATAACACCTGTGCTAAACGATTTTGCTGGAAGCTAGGTAACTTGCCTGAAGGTTATGACCATAAGTACACTTACAGTCATCTTGGATACAACCTTAAAATAACCGACATGCAAGCAGCTTGTGCTTTAGCTCAGATGGATCGGTTAGAAGAATTTATTGCTGCTCGTAAAAATAATTTTGTTTACCTGAAAAATCGTCTTCAATCATGTGCAGATTACTTGCATTTACCTGAAGCTACTCACAACTCCGATCCATCTTGGTTTGGTTTCCCTATAATTCTTAAGGAAAACGCCCATGTCAGACGTGTTGATCTCTTAAATTACCTTGATCAGAATAAGATTGGCACACGTCTATTATTTGCTGGAAATCTCACCCGTCAACCTTACATGATTGGACGAAGTTACCGTGTCAGTGGTGAGCTGGTAAACACAGATATTGTAATGAATCAAACGTTTTGGCTTGGTGTTTATCCAGGACTCCAAAGTGAGCATTTAGACTTTATCGCAGATCGCTTAGAAGAGTTTTTGGGTATTAGTTTTTAAATCAATGGTGCATTCTTTTGAAAATTCTTTTAACTGGTGCTAGTGGGTTTCTTGGAAGTGCGTTAGCCCTTCACTTTCTGGATGCTGGACATCAAGTCTCCCTTCTCTTACGACCTAATTCAGTTTTAAATCGCTTACAAGGAAGGGACTCAGAATTTATTCTAGGCCACTGTTTGTCTAATGATGAAATCGACGCTTTTGTTCGCCATGTTGAGCCTGATATTGTTATTCATTCTGCTTGTTCTTATGGTCGTCAAGGTGAAACACTGCTGCAAATCTGTGACACCAATTTACGTCTAGGGCTTGTTTTACTAGAAGCTTTAACAAAATTAGACCAGCAAATCACATTTATTAATACAGGTACTGTACTTGAGTCAAAAGTCAGTCCTTATGCGCTTGCTAAGCATCAATTTGTCGAATGGGGAAAATTATTCGCAACTCAACCTCAGAAAAATTTACGTTTCGTAAACGTGCTGCTTCAACATATGTATGGACCTGGTGATGCTCCATCAAAATTCACCACTTATGTGCTAAATACCTGCTACCGTAATGAACCTGTTCTTGAGCTCACAGCTGGAGAACAAAAGCGTGATTTCATTTATATTGATGATGTCGTGAGTGCATATTCAATAATAGTTAATCAAAGACATAGGTTTGAGTTGGTTTTTGACATTGAGGTAGGTTCAGGTGTTGCTCCTACCATTCGAGAGTTTGTTGAAACTACGCACCAGCTAACTGAATCCCGTACCAAATTATTTTTTGGAGCACTTCCTTATCGTAAAAATGAAGCAATGCACTGTCAGGCAGATACTACACAATTAAAGGCTCTTGGTTGGAAACCAAGATTCGATCTAAAGACTGGTTTAAGAAAAACTATAGAATTAGAGTTTATAAAATGAAATTGATTATCACTGGTGGGTGTGGTTTTCTTGGCAGCAACCTTGCCGCCGAAGCTCTTGCTAATGGTCACCAACTCGTCGTATTCGACAATCTATATAGAAGTGGATCCCGTAAAAACCTAGCCTGGTTACAAACTCAAGGGCAGTTAACCTTTGTTCACGGAGATATACGCAACCAGAATGATATTTCTCGTATCATCGAATCCTTTAGGCCTGATACAATTTTTCATCTAGCTGGGCAGGTAGCGATGACTACATCAATAGTCAATCCGCGGATGGATTTTGAGGTAAATGTACTAGGCACACACAATTTACTGGAAGCTGTTCGGCAACATGCTCCTAAATCTATAATTGTTTACTCATCAACTAATAAGGTTTATGGTGATCTTGAACAGTACACCTATGAGGAAACTGAAACACGCTACCACTGCATACAGCACCCTGAAGGTTTCAATGAGGATATTTCTCTTGAATTTCATTCACCTTATGGTTGCTCCAAAGGTGCTGCCGATCAATACATGCTCGATTATGCCCGCATTTTTGGTCTTAAGACAGTTGTTTTCCGCCATTCCTCAATGTATGGAGGTAGACAGTTTGCAACTTATGATCAGGGGTGGGTTGGGTGGTTTTGCCAAAAGGCTATAGAGGCCAGTCGTGGCCAAATTCAAGAGCCGTTCACCATATCAGGTACTGGTAAACAGGTCCGGGATGTACTCCATGCTGCTGATATGAATCGGCTTTACTCTGCAGCGGTAACTAATATAGATAAGGCACAAGGCCAAGCGTTTAATATTGGTGGAGGAATTGAGAACAGCCTATCTTTATTAGAGCTTTTTTCTCTACTTGAAGAACAGCTCAGTATCAAACTTTGTTATAACCATCTTCCTGTACGTGAAAGTGATCAGCGTGTTTTTGTTGCCGATATTGGAAAAGCTAAGCGTTTGCTAAATTGGCAGCCAGTTGTTTCGGCTCCAAACGGGATTGAGCGTATGATTGATTGGGTAAGCAAAGCTTGATGATTAAGGAAAACTCAACAGAGCGTAGCCGTAACTATCTTCAGCAACTTAAGGGAGCTGTTATTTACAGAGCAGTTGCTATAACAGCTTCATTCATAGCAATTCCTTTAATGATTAATTACCTAGGACAAGAGCAGTTTGGAATTTGGTCAACTCTCTTATCTGTAATGTCCTGGGTGATCTTTTTCGAACTAGGTATTGGTAATGGTATGCGGAACAAGGTTGCAGAATATCTTGCAAAGGATGAAAAAGCAAAAGCTGTTAACTACATTTCTTCTGGTTATGCGCTCATTGGTTTGATTGGACTCTTTCTTTGGGTTGTTATCACGACAATATCATATTTTGTTCCTTGGCAAGGAGTATTTAATACCATAAAGATATCTGAAGATACTTTAGGTAATACCTTTCGGATCGTGACATTTTTTGTAGTTTTAAACTTCTGGCTTGGGCTAATTAGTTCACTTCTCAGTGCTCTCCAAAAAACTTCACTAATAGCTCTTGGACAACTAATAACAAACCTTCTCGTTTTAACCTTTGTGTTTGTTTTATCAAAGTTCACGAGTGCCTCAATAATTAACTTAGCATTTGCCTATGGCCTATCAATCACTAGTGCTAATCTATTGTTAAGCATTTGGTTTTTTCGGACAAATCCTGAATTACTTTCTACTCTTTGTATTGATAAGCAGCATATAAGTCCGTTGTTAGCAATTGGCCTACAGTTTTTTATTATCCAATTTGCAGTTCTTATTATATTCTCAACGGACAAGATTTTAATAACACAACTCTTTGGTCCAAGCTTTGTCACCGAATATGAGGTTGTATTCAAGCTTTTTAGCGTCATTACACTTGCTCATGGATTGATATCTACTCCACTCTGGTCTGCATATACTGATGCCTATCATCGCTCAGACTTTAAATGGATTAGGCAAATGTTAAATAAACAGCTCATTATATTTATGGGTATTTTTTGCGCAGTTATTATACTTTGTCTTTCGACTAAATCGATCCTAGCAATTTGGATAGAGGGTGAACTAGATGTATCTTTCTCTCTAATAGTTTTAATGGGAGCATTTGTTTTGATTTCATCCTGGAATAACATTTTTGCAATGTTAGTCAACGGGATTGGAAAAATCACCCTACAGTTGTATACTGCTGTAGCAGCGATGGTGGTTAATATTCCGCTCTCGATATTTTTTGGAATAAATACCAGTCTAGGTATAAGTGGGATTGTTTTAGGTACCATTTGTAGCCTTGTTTTTGCATCTATAGCCCTTCCTCTTCAAGTAACACAACAAATTAACTCTTTAACTAAAATACAGCAAAATGTTTCAAAATAGTCGCTCACCAAAAGTGAGTATTTTAATTCCGGTATACAATCGTGCAAACTTTATCAAAGACTGTATTCAATCGGCACTTTATCAAACATATTCAGACTTTGAAGTAATTGTAATTGACAACGCTAGTAATGATGGTACTTGGGATATACTTACTGAATTATCAAAATATGATGATAGGATAAAAATACATAAAAATAGTACAAATATAGGTCCGTTGAGAAATCTAGTCTTTGGAATAGCAAAGTGTAGAGGTGAGTATGTTAAAATACTATTTTCAGATGATTTAATGGCTAGAAATTGTCTTGAGAAAATGGTTTATGTATTAGCTAACAACTCAGACACTGGAATTGTTATATCGAATATAAAAACGATTAGAGATCAAACTAATGATAACTCAGTCAAATATAATTTTGAGAATGGAAAGTTAAGTTCTGTCGATTATATTGAGAAGGCTCTGCTTTCTAACTCCATACCATTATCACCTGGCTCATGCCTGTTTCGAAAAAAAGACATACTTAAAAACTACATAGTTGATATTAAATCACCAATTGATAGAAAATTCGAGGAACATGGAGCTGGACCAGATTTATTATCTATGCTATTGACTGCTGCAGACTATGAGAATGTTTTTTTTATTAATGAGCCACTTAACATTTTTCGGGAACACACTCATTCTCTTTCAATATCTGAGTCAGGAAATAAGTTATCGGATTGCTACATACAGTGTAAAATAAATTTTGCGACCAACTATTATAATGAGCAAAAACTCTATTCAGTAATCGCTCAAATTTATTGGTGTAGAAATATTGGTTATAAGTGCTTTTTAACTCCTGCTAAGTTTATTCAATTATTTGGAATATCCTTTTCAACTAGAGCGCGCTTTACTCTATATGTTGAAATCCTTAACTACATATTCATAAAAATTACTAAGGCGTTATTTGGCGGATGAAAGTCATTCACATATCGTATGTAGATGATGGAGAAGGTGCAGCTATAGCGGCGACACGAATATGTGAAGCTTTGATTGAAAATAATATTGACTCAAAAATTATTGTAAAACGTAAAATTAGCGGAAAACCTTTTATAATAAAGAATGCTAAAAGTTTGATGAGAAACGTAATCTCTTGGGGGCTTTTAGGTGTTGACATGTTAATTTCACGCTTAGTATCTAAAGATAGATCTACCTACTTTAGTATTCCTCTCTTTTCATCATTTGATTTAAATAATGAAGTTCGAAATGCTGATATAATTCATCTTCATTGGGTTAATCGTGGTTATTTAAATTTAATAGATCTATATAAATTATCAAAGTTAAAAAAACCTATCGTTATTACCCAACATGATAACTGGTATTTCACTGGGGGGTGTCATATGATAGGTAGCTGTGTTGGATTTAAAACTGGCTGTAAAAGTTGCCCTAGATCAAGAGTAAAGGTGCTGGTCAGATTAATGGCAAGCTTAAAAAAATATATTTTTACGAAAGATAAACTGTATTTTTTTGCTGCTATCTCTGAACAGATGTTTAAACTAGCAAAAGAAAGTTATATTCTCTGTAACGTTCAAAATACTCAAATCCCGAACTGTGTAAATATTGATATATTTAAACCATTAAATAAAAAATTTTGTCGAGAAGTATTGAGATTAGATAGCAATAAAAAAATTATTTTGTTTTTAATATCCGGTGATCCACGTAAAGGAATGGATTACGTGAGACAACTTATATGTGACCCAGACTGTATCAAAAATGACTATTTATTTTTAGGATATGGATCAGAAGTACTACCAAAAAGTTTTCATGGTTATCAGAATGTGGAGGTTGTTGGTCGATTTCGGGACTCTCACTCATTGGCAATTTTATATAATTCTGTTGATGTTCTGGTTTCACCTGCTTTAGAGGAACCGTTTGGATTAACCCATATTGAGGCCATGGCTTGTGGTACTCCAACTATTGGATTTAATCATACTGGGACTGCATCGATCATACGCCATAATCAAACAGGATATCTTGCAGAGTTTGGTAATATTGAAGACTTGAAGCGTGGCATAACTGCAGTATTTAATAATCAGAATATCATGTCACAGGCGTCGCGTGATACTGCTTTGCATTGTTTTAGTTATAAAAAAGTGGGGGCATCTTTAATTAACCTCTACAAAATTTCTAAAAAAACAATAGAAAAAAAAAATGATAACTAAACTTTTTGTTGCTGCTTCTATAATTCTTAGTGGAAGTCTGATCCCTTTTATTTTTTCTGATGGATATGGTCTTTGGCTTCTTTGTTTTTTGTTTACTTTACTGCTTATAGCGTATCAAAAAAAATCTAAAATAACATTGATTGGTGCTTTTAGTTATTTGATATTAGTTTCATTCTTGTTGTTATTCCCTCTTTTGCAGTTAGATTTTGAATCTTTAGGCGAGACATTTGGAATAATAGTTCGACTATCTATTGCGCTATTGTTTTGTTCTATCATTCCGTTTAGTAGGTTCGTAACCGCTTATGCTCAATTTTTTTACATATATGCGTTTATCTCATTAATATTTTATATTTATGGCTTAATATATGAGCATTTCATATACCTACTTCCAGTCTCACATAATGATGCGGGAACAGGTTATAGGCATTTATTTCTCTATTTTTACCAAGGTGTTGACTACTGGAACTACAGAAATTCAGGGTTATTTTGGGAGGCTGGGGCATATGCAGTATTTCTTTGTTTCGCGCTTTTATTCTCTTTGGCTAATGAATTCAATAAATATAAAGTTATAGTTATTGTTCTGGCAATTATTACAACTGGGTCAACAACAGGTATTTTATCATGTTCGTTGATGATTTTATTTGCTAGAAAAATTAAACTTTCAAGAAAAATAGTTGGGGTTGTGGTTATAGTATTGATCTCTTTGCCTTTGCTAGATGTTGCAGAGTCTATTTTTATATCTAAGTTTTCGGAAGAAAATATTTCTTTTGTCGATAGGTCAGTTGGGATTATGGCTAACTTAAGTATTTTTCTTTCATCTCCAATTTTTGGAGTAGGACTATCAAATTATAAAGAAAGTTTTCAAGAGACTGCGGTTCTACTAGGAGCATATACTCCTACATCATCTGATTCATTTACTGGTCTTTTAGCTCTCTATGGCTTTTTTTATACAATAGCAGTATTTTTTTCAATATTTTATGCGTTAATCAAATTATCAAAAAAAATATTAAATCCACTGGTTGCTTTTTTATCAATCGCTATTTTGTATGCAAGTCAAGGGTTGGTTAATTTTCCAATCAGTTATATTCTGTTATTTTATGGTCTTCAATTAGTCTATCTTTCTTTTAAATTGAACTCTGTAAGGCTATCCCAAGTAAATTACAGATAGTATATTGAAAATTAATTAGTAAAAGGAGACGTTGAAGGTGATTAATAAAAATCAAAATTAGTCTGGTAGTATTAAGAATTTTGAGTAAAATTAATGAAAAAGATTTTGGTGCATAGTAACTATCCAGTGTTAAACAAAAATTCAAATATGCTCAGGGGGGTAGGGCACGTATCTGTTAAAGACTTTTTAAAACAGATGTATCAGCTCAAGATTTCAGCATCAACAAGAGGTATAGAGCTTATTTCATCTGAAATAAGTGATCTACATGGCATTGATGCATTTATCTTTGTTGATTGTCCTGACTACTTTGACCCATTATTACAAGCGGCAATAAAGTCTGGGAAGCCTATTTTTCTCTTAGTTTGGGAAAGTGATTTAATAAATAAAAATAACCATAATCGGGATATGCATAAAATTTTTAGTGCAATCTTTACTTACGATGACTCATTAGTTGACTCAACTAAGTATTTCAAGGTGGCATATAGTTTTGACTTTAGTCAGTTCAATTGCCCTTCAGGAGATTTGTTTGCACGAAAATTAGTATGCATGGTTGCAGGTAATAATTACTTAAATCGGCCAGGTGAAAATTATTCTCTTCGTCGTAGTATAATCAACTGGTATGCGGAAAACTTTCCAGATAATTTCGATCTTTATGGTATAGGATGGGGGAAGATAGTGCCACCTGATAATTTATGGCACAAAATATATAATAAGCTTGAAATGATTCATCCAATTTTTTCAAAGTTTAATAAGTGTTATAAAGGGGAAACTGATAATAAAATAAAAACAGCTAGCGAATATAAGTTTCAAATCTGTCTTGAGAATTCATCTGGTCAGACAGGCTATGTGTCTGAAAAGTTATTTGATGCTTTTTTTTCTTGTACTGTCCCTGTTTACTTAGGGGCTCCAAACATCGAGAAACTAATTCCTAGTTCGTGTTATATTGATTATAGAAATTTTTCAGATTTTCCTAGCCTTCATTCTTTTTTATCTAATATGAATTACTTAGAGTATCAAAGTTACTTGGAAAGTGTCTTAGAATTTTTTAATTCAGATAGTTCTAAGTTATTCAAAACAGATTTTTTTTGTGACACTATTATTAATGTATTGGTTGGAAAACTCTGCATTTGATAATTAATGTTTCGTAAACATCGATCTTTACTTTATTTGGTCATAAACTAGAATGAATCCAAAATTATCGATTTGCATACCAACATATAATCGAGGTCAATACATCGGTGATACGTTGGAAAAAATTCTCAATCAAAACGATCCTTTAATACAGGTTGTTATTTCTGATAATGCCTCCACTGATTATACAGAAGATATAGTTGCTAGTTATTTAGATAAGGGAGTGTCAATCAAATATTTTAAATGGACAGAAAATATGGGGGCGGATAAAAATTATCTGAAAGCTGCTGAGCTAGCAGATGGTGAGTACATTTGGTTTTTGGGCAGTGATGACTGGATATGTAATGGAGCAATTTGTAAAGTCTTAGAACTACTTGATACATATAGTACAGATATTTTATTGTGTTCAGAGTATCTATGTGATTTAGTAATGAAACCGTACAGTGTTCACTACCTTTTAGGAGAAGGAGTCTCTGATAGAGTATTCAATTTATCCAATCGGTGTGAATTAATAGAGTATTTTAGCATTGCTCAATCACATAGTGCTCTTTTTGGTTATTTATCGTCAATCATAGTATCTAAAAAGAGGTGGGATGCTATAGCATACGATGATAAATATACTGGAACCTTATACTCTCATATGTTTATTCTATATAGCATTGTCTTTGAAGGTGCTTCTTTATACTACATATCTAAACCGCTCGTCATGTGGCGTTCAGGGAATGATAGTTTTGGGGGGAAAGGAAAAATCACTGAAAGGTACCTTATTGACATAGTCGGATTTAAGATGATTATTAATGATTTTTTTAAATCTGACTTAGAACTAATTGAGGTTTTCACAGGAGCTTTTCGCAGGCATCACCCATACAAAAATATCGGATACCTTAGGATGCACACTGCGTCCCAACTAAAGTGGAACGATATACGGCGAGAGTTGATAGATAGTTTTGGTTATAGTGAAAGCATTCTGAAATTATTAAGTGTCTCATATGCTCCATCAATCCTAAAGGCTGCCTTTCTTTTTTATAGAGTACAGATGAAAATATCTAGGCTAATTACAAATGTAAATATGCACTAACGTGTCATTACTATCTGAATTAGCTCTTAATTGGATTAACCAATAAGATGTATGTGAGCAAAACTAGTCCGATGCTTTCTAAAAAGATGATTCGAATCCACTTAACTAATGTTACAGGTGTGGGTGCAACAAGGCTTTTGCAATCTCTACTTCCAGAAATAGAAAGCAGTAGATCTACTGTTGTAGAGCAAGTTTATTTACCAGATAAAGGAGAACTTTCTGCGTATTGCAGTCCTCATACTTCAGCTTTAATCGATGTTTACCATCGATGGCTGCCCAACTCTTTATCCCGCATACTTGAATGTTTGATTTTAGCGACACATTTTAATGGTAGTTCTCCATTATTGGTTTTGGGTGATCTACCACTTTGCTGTAAAGCAAAACAAGTGGTGTTCGTACAAACTCCAAACCTGATAAAACCATCAAATATTCAGCTCAAATGGGAGGATCTCAAATACTGGGTTTCAAGAATTCTTTTCCGGTTTAATATGAATCGAGTCCATGCATTCATTGTTCAGACTGACGTAATGCTGAATGCATTAGAGCAAAGTTATCCAGAAATAGCAGGTAAAGTGTATGTGGTTGCACAACCAGTACCAACTTGGTTATTAGATAGTAACTTAAAGCGTATAGGGCATATGAGTCGAGATAGTAATCGTCTTAGATTGATTTATCCTGCGGCTAGCTACCCGCACAAAAATCATACTTTACTTTCTTTATTAGATCCACGAGTTGATTGGCCGGTTGAGCAGTTAGATCTTACGTTAGAGGAAGCACTTAATCCGGCACCTAATTTACCTTGGATCAAATGTCTTGGATTCCTTTCAGAGGAAAAAATGCTTGAAGCATATGGGCAAACTGATGCTTTACTCTTCTTGTCAAAGGATGAGAGCTATGGGTTTCCACTAGTGGAAGCAATGTTTGTAGGATTACCAATTGTTTGTCCAGATTTACCTTATGCTCGTACTCTTTGTGGGGATATGGCGATTTACTTTGATCCAGACTCTCCAGATACACTTTACAAAGCACTGCTTCTGTTACAGTCACGACTGGCTGAGGGGTGGTGGCCACAATGGGAAAATCGTCTTAATACTATCCCTAAAGATTGGGCAACAGTAGCAAGAAAAATGCTGGAAATTTGCTTTAATGAATGATTACTTTTTAAAAAAATTGAGTTAACTGAATGAAAAAAGCTTTGATAACAGGGGTTACTGGCCAAGATGGTTCATACCTCGCTGAATTTTTGTTAGGAAAAGATTACGAAGTACATGGCATTAAGCGCCGAGCTTCACTTTTTAATACACAACGCATAGATCACATTTATGAAGACCCTCACCTTATCGATCGTCGTTTCGTTTTACATTACGGAGACCTAACTGATTCTTCAAGTCTCACTCGCATCATCCAAGAAGTACAGCCAGATGAAATTTATAATCTAGGAGCACAAAGTCATGTAGCTGTTAGTTTTGAAAGTCCGGAATACACAGCTGATGTGGATGCTATTGGCTCATTACGAATTTTAGAAGCAATACGTATCTTGGGTCTCGAAAAGAAAACTCGTTTTTATCAAGCATCTACATCAGAACTATTTGGCCTTGTGCAAGAGATTCCACAAAAAGAAACAACACCTTTTTATCCGCGTAGTCCTTATGCTGTAGCCAAACTTTACTCATATTGGATCACTGTGAATTATCGTGAAGCTTATGGAATATATGCTTGTAATGGAATTCTATTTAATCATGAAAGTCCCCGCCGAGGAGAAACGTTTGTTACCCGAAAGATTACTCGTGGCCTCGCGAACATCGCTCAAGGGTTAGAAAAATGCTTATACATGGGAAACATGAATGCTTTACGGGACTGGGGGCATGCTAAAGATTATGTGAGAATGCAGTGGATGATGCTGCAACAAGACCAGCCAGAAGATTTTGTTATTGCAACTGGTGAACAACATTCTGTTCGTCAGTTTATCGAATGGTCGGCAAATGAGCTTGGGATTAGTTTGCTCTTTGAAGGTCAGGGTTTAAACGAACGTGGAATAGTTACGAATGTTTGTGGTGAAAAAGCACCAGGAATAAAGGTAGGTGATGTAATTATCCGGGTTGATCCTCGCTACTTCCGACCTGCAGAGGTAGAAACACTCTTGGGTGATCCAGAAAAAGCGAAGCAGGAATTAGGTTGGATACCTGAGATTTCGGTACAGCAAATGTGTGCAGAAATGATAGCTGAGGATCTAAAAGTAGCACAGCGTCATGCATTCCTGAAAGCTAACGGGCATGATGTACCCGTCTCAGTTGAGAAGTGAGGATAACTGTTAATGGGTTATAGCAAAAATATATTTGTAGCTGGACATCGGGGCATGGTGGGATCAGCAATTGTTCGCAATTTGCAAACTTTAGGTTGTAACAATATCATTACTGCTGATCGTGGTGAGTTAGACCTTTTAAGTCAGGAGGCTGTATTTTCATTTTTCCAGCATAATAAGATTGACCAAGTGTACCTAGCTGCTGCTAAGGTTGGCGGGATTCATGCCAACAACACTTATCCTGCAGAATTTATATATGAAAACTTAATAATTGAAGCTAATATTATTCACTCGGCACACAAATCGGATGTTCAAAAGCTGCTATTTTTAGGGTCCAGTTGTATCTATCCCAAGCACGCTGACCAACCCATACAAGAGAAAGCGCTGTTGACTGGCTTACTGGAGTCTACAAACGAACCGTATGCAATAGCCAAGATTGCTGGAATCAAGTTGTGTGAAAGCTATAATCGGCAGTATGGTCGAGATTATCGTAGTGTTATGCCTACAAATCTTTATGGTCCAAATGACAATTTTCATTCTGAAAATAGTCACGTGATACCTGCTTTAATTAGGCGTTTTCACGAAGCAACTCAACGCAATGATGCTGAGGTAGTTATTTGGGGTAGTGGAAAGCCAAAACGAGAGTTTTTATATGTAAGTGATATGGCTTCAGCTTGTGTTCATATTATGGAATTACCTCTGGATACATATCAGGTAAATACTAGTTTAATGCAAAGCCATATTAATATAGGCTCTGGTATTGACTGCACTATTCAGGAGCTAGCCGAAACGGTAGCCAAAGTTACAGGTTTTCATGGAAAGTTGATATTTGACTCAACAAAGCCTGATGGAACACCGCGTAAATTGTTGGATACTTCTCTGGTTAATTCTTTGGGCTGGTCTTCGCAGATTTGCTTGGAAGATGGCATTCGACGTACGTATGAATGGTATGTCAAGAATGTACTTACTGTGAGGCTATAAATGTGTCTTAAGATATCAATTATCACTGTGTGTTTTAATAGTAGTGCTACTATTCGACGAACAATTGAATCTGTTCTTAAGCAAAACTACTGTGATATCGAGTATATTATCGTCGATGGTGCTTCTACAGATAATACAATGGAAATTATTTTTGAATATAGAGAAAGGATCTCGAAGGTTATCAGTGAGCCAGATAAAGGGATCTATGATGCCATGAATAAAGGGCTGGACTTTGCCAGTGGTGATATTATTTGTTTTTTGAATGCCGATGATTTATACGCAAAACTAAATGTGCTTAGCTTGGTAAGCTCTTATTTTCAAAAAGGTGGACTTGATGTCTTAATGGGAGATGTTGTTTTTTTTCATCATAAAAATCCAACTCAAGTAGTACGGCGATATCGTTCAGATCGCTTTACTCCTGAAAAACTAAGTTGGGGCTGGATGCCTGCTCATCCTGCCTTGTTCCTGAGTAAACGAATTATTCAAAGAGTTGGCCGATTTAAGACAGATTACCATATAGCAGGGGACTTTGAATTTATTGTTCGTATATTCCATGGGTATGCCTTGCAATACTTACATATACCTGAAGTACTTGTTAATATGCAAACCGGTGGAGTAAGTACTAAGGGATTGCGCTCCAAGATCCAACTCAATCAGGAAGTCCTTCGTGCTTGCCGTGATAACGGCCTAAGTACCAATATTTTAAAAATACTCTCTAAATATCCCTTGAAGTTTTTGGAAATAATCTATTAGTGAATATTTTAGTTTCTGGAGCTAATGGCTTCATAGGACGTTCTTTGTGCCCATACTTATCTTTTCTGGGTTATAATGTAGTGCCAACAGTACGAAGGCCTTGTCATATACCAAATGAACGTATTGTTAATGATGAGTTTTCTTGGAAAAATGCCTTGACTAGCTGTGATACTGTTGTTCACTTAGCTGGCTGCTCCCACTTTATCAAGACGGAAAAGAGTCAGCATTTAGCCTTCAAAACTTCCAATATCAAAACCACGTTGGACCTGGCTTGTCATGCTGCTGATATTGGAGTGCGCCGCTTTATATTTCTCAGCACAATTAAGGTTAATGGTCAGCAAACATTACGAGGATGTAGTTTTAGACCTGATAATTGCCCTGCTCCAGAAGACTCTTATGCCAACTCGAAATGGAACGCTGAACAAGGTCTTTTTGAAATAGCACAGAACACAGGTATGCAGGTCGTTTGTATTCGCCCGCCTTTAGTTTATGGTCCAGGTGTAAAAGGAAATTTTTTATCCTTAATGCATTTTATAGATAGAGGCTTACCACTCCCTTTTGGCTCAGTTCAAAATAAACGCAGCCTGGTGAGTATTTATAACCTTATTGATCTAGTTAGAACTTGCATAGATCACCCTTCTGCAGTAAACCAGACTTTTCTTGTTAGTGATGATGAAGATCTCTCTACAACTGAGTTACTTCAAAAGTTGAGTTTAGCTTTAAATCGACCCGCACGGCTAGTCCCTATTCCTGTCCAGTTTCTTCGTTTAACTGCTCAGCTTGTAGGAAAAAAAGAAGTTGCTCAGAGACTATTTGGAAATTTGCAAGTTGATATTTCCAAAACCAAACAACTACTGGGGTGGTCTCCATCTGTCACTGTTGATGAAGGCTTGCGGAAAACAGCAGAATGGTACTTGAATCTATGATAAAGCGATTGCTTGATGTTATCTTTTCTTTAATAGGTTTGATTACACTTTCACCTGTGCTGATTGTTGTTATGGTTTTAGGTTGGGTTGATACACGTTCACCTCTATTTAAGCAAGAGCGTGTAGGTCGTCATCAAAGATCTTTTATTTTAGTCAAGTTTCGCACCATGCGAATAGAAACTCAATCTGTAGCCTCACATTTGGCTGATGCCTCAGCCATTACACCACTAGGTCATTTCCTTCGTCGTACAAAGCTGGATGAGTTACCTCAATTATGGAATGTATTAAAAGGTGAAATGAGTTTAGTTGGTCCTCGTCCCTCGCTTTTTAATCAGGAAGAATTGATTCAAGAGCGTGAAAGACAAGGGGTTTATAATGCTAGACCTGGTATAACAGGGCTAGCACAAATTGAAGGGATTGATATGTCTACTCCTCAGCTATTGGCAAGAACTGATGCGAAAATGCTAAAGACGATGAATCTTAGAAACTACTTTAGTTATATCGCTTTGACTGTTTTGGGTAAAGGGTCAGGAGACCGAGTGAGGGGCCATTAAACTGTATGAATTATTTTATGCTTACAGTTATGTTAAAGTTTCTATTTTATGAATATTAAAAAGCTATTACTAAGCTTACCTCGACGACTTAAACGTATAATTGGTCTTATTGCTGATGTTTTAATGACATGGTTATCCTTATGGTTAGCTTTTTTTATACGGTTGGGAACTGATCAAATAATCAACCCATTTGAGCAAGATCATTACATACTCTTTGTTTCAGCACCTTTTATTGCAATACCTGTATTTATCCGTATGGGCTTATACCGTGCCGTCTTGCGCTATATGGGGCGTGATGCATTCCTGTCGATTTTTAAAGCAGTAACGCTTTCTTCTTTGATTCTTGCACTGGCTGTATTTTGGGCTAAGGATGAAGTGTTTGTTCCTCGCTCTGTTATCTTGAACTACTGGGCATTGAGCTTGCTGTTTATTGGTGGGTTTCGTTGGCTTATTCGTTCATGGTTAGGGTCATATTTGCACAGTACTGTGGTTGAAGATGCTAAGTATAAGTTGCAAAAGACACCAGTTGCTATCTATGGAGCTGGTCAGGCAGGCTTTGAGTTACTAGGTGCTTTGGAGCGTGGTCGGCAGTTGCAGCCAGTCGCTTTTGTGGATGATGATCGATCTATAGCTAATAGAATGATTGGTGGACTTAAGGTTTATACGCCTAAACATATCATTCAGATGATTAATGAAGCGGGCGTCCAAGAAATTTTACTAGCAATGCCTACTTTGAAGCGTGCAGAAAAAAGGCAAATTTTGGAAAATTTACAAGGCTATCCTTTGCACGTCCGTACAGTTCCAAGTGTTACTGAATTAGCACAAGGCAAAGTAAAAGTTCAGGATATTCGTGAAGTTGAAGTTGCTGATGTGTTGGGGCGAGATGTTGTTAAGCCTGATAAAACATTATTAGCACGATGTATTCGTGGGAAGGTAGTTCTTGTTACTGGGGCGGGAGGTTCAATTGGTGCTGAGTTATGCCGGCAAATTATCAGCCAAAAGCCTGAACTTCTTATTCTTTATGAGCACTCTGAGTTTAACTTGTATACGATCCATGATGAGTTAAAACGTCATGAAATGGTTGTAAGCGATCAAGTGTCTATTGTGCCTTTGCTTGGCTCTGTGCTGGATATATGCCGCTTGATGAGTATTTTTTCTGGTTATCAGATTGATACAGTTTATCATGCGGCTGCTTATAAACATGTGCCTATTGTCGAACATAATCCAATTGAGGGCTTTCGGAATAATGTGTTGGGTACAACATATACGGCACTTGCAGCTATTGCAGGACAAGTTAATCACTTTGTATTGATTTCTACTGATAAAGCAGTACGTCCAACCAATATCATGGGGGCCACTAAAAGAGCGGCAGAACTCGTGCTGCAAGCGCTTGCTGATGAAAAGCAGGTAGTAATTAGTGATATAATTGACAATAGCCAGTATAAAACACCTTATAAGAATTTGACGTGTTTTACGATGGTTCGTTTTGGTAATGTGCTTGGCTCCTCAGGCTCTGTTATTCCCCGGTTTAGAGAACAGTTGGCGGGTGGAGGACCAATTACTGTAACACATCCAGAGATTACTCGTTACTTTATGACGATCCCTGAAGCATCTCAATTAGTTATCCAGGCTGGAGCTATGGGGTCTGGTGGAGAAGTCTTTGTACTGGATATGGGGGAGCCAGTTAAAATTAATGATTTAGCGATTAAAATGGTTAACCTTTCTGGGCTAACAGTTAAGTCTGAGAGTAATACCGAAGGTGATATCGAAATTGTTTATACAGGGCTACGTCCCGGTGAAAAGCTTTACGAAGAGTTACTAATTGGTGATGAAAACTGGCCTACTGATCATTCAATGATAATGAAAGCGAATGAGCATAAGTACGGCTGGCTTGAGTTAACGCATTACCTTAAAACATTGAATAAGCAGTTAGTTGAGGGGGACATACCCGCATTCAGGGATCAGTTGGAAAAGCTAGTGTTAGGTTATCAGCCTGGACCCATTGTAGATTATTTGTACCAAATTGGTCAGGAGGACCCAGCCCCTGTGGTTTTGGAAAATGTTGGATAGCATACAGCACTTAAAGAGTATAAATAATACACACACTTTAAAAGGCAGCTTACGCTGCCTTTTTTTGTTTTAGGGTATTAGGTTGTTGGGTTGTTCTGGAAAAACGTTGTTGGATCAAAATTCCACTAATAATGAGGGCCAGCCCACTGTAAACTGAATTATGGATGGGTTCATTCAGAATAGTGGCAATAAAATATAGGGACATAAATGGGGAAAGAAAAATTAAATTGCTGATTTTAGCTGTTTGCTTGGCATAGCGAAGTGCAAATAACCACAATACATAGGTAATGCCCATTTCAAAAAAGCCAATATACAGTGTACCTGCAATCCCTTGCCATGCCAGATTAAATTTGGCATCAAAAGAGAATGTGGTGATGATTGTTAAAGGTAAACTCCCTATAAAACAGGCAAGTAAGTTAGCAATTGGGTCGGCAGTCTGTTTTGTATTTATAATCCAGTAAAGTGACCAGATAAGCGTGCTGATTAAGATATAGCATAATCCAAGAGGGTTAGTGTTATTGAAGTCAATCAAGCTACCTTGAGTACAAATAACAATAACGCCCAAATAACAAACAACCATGGCAACGGCATCAGCAACATAGAGACGTTGTTTTAAAAAAGGAACTGCTAGTAAGGTTAATGTGATAGCCCAGGTATAATTTATCGGCTGAGCCTGCTGGGCAGGGAGTAAACTGTACCCAGCAAAAAGCAATAAATAATAAGCAAATGGGTTTAATGAACCAAGCATAAGGTAATACAGCGGACGTCGTTTAAGTAACTGAACAACAAGTAAGCATTTTCGTTGGATGAGGAGTATAGTGGAAAGACAAACAATGCAGCTAAGGCATGACAAAAATACAAGTTGAAGTGGAGAAAAGTATGTAAGTGATAATTTAAATGCAGTGGCTACGGTAGCCCACAGTGTAACAGCTATTAGGGCTAAGCCCGTCGCTAAACGTTGATTTTTAGTCATACAACAATAAAGGCCTTTTTAAAGTAGGATATGGCTTACGGGTCCGTGTCACTGATTTTAAGGTCAAATTACAGTTAATGTGAATAGCCTTTCGTGTGAGCAAATGGTCACTTGTTGTTTATAATTAAGTGGAAGTAACGCTAAGGGTTAATTTACTTTGTAGATAGATAAGGCTAAGGGGAACACTGAATGAGCAAACGGGCTTTAGTTGCTATCGCTGATGGTACGGAAGAAATCGAGGCTGTCACTGTGATTGATGTATTACGTCGTGCTGCAGTTGATGTATCTGTTGCAAGTTGTCAGTTGACCCGGGAGCTTCAGATTAAGGCTTCTCGTGGGGTGAAGTTAGTTGCAGATAGCCATATTGATGAGTGTGTTGATTACTCATTTGATTTGATTGTATTACCTGGTGGGATGCCTGGTGCTGAACACTTGCGGGACTGTCCAACCTTAACATCAATGCTGACTTGCCAGCAAAAGGCAGAGCGCTGGATTGCTGCAATTTGTGCTGCTCCTGCTGTTGTGCTTTCGGCGCATGATTTGATCACTGATGCGAAAGCCACATGTCATCCTGCATTTTTTCAACAACTTAAAGCTAAGCAAGTGGTTACAGACATGCCTGTAGTGGTGGATGAGGATCACTTTTTGATCACTAGTCAAGGGCCTGGAACGGCAATGGCATTTGCTTTGAGATTGGTTGAAATTCTAATGGGTGAAAAGAAAGCAAGCCAAGTGGGACAACCGATGGTACTTTTAAACTAAACGTTTAAATTAAAATAATAATATGATTTTTCATCATATAAGATATTTTTAGCTGGAATTCATAATTATATCAAATAGTTACCGTTGTGTTGGAAAGTGGTGTCGGATGGTTTGTAATACTTAATTAAGGTAAACTACAGGCTAACAGTATTACCTGTTCCTTATCAGTTAATTCCGTTCTTAACGTTTTTCTATAAGATGAGTTAATTATATATGCCTTCAGTATAGAGGGTATCGCAAGTGCTTGCGTGAGCAGAAAGACAATAAAAAAAGTTCTGAAAGGTATTGTTTATACTTAACAAATGAGCCTTTTTAATCACTTTTTTAACGTTTTATTTGTAAGCGTAATAGTATTGCGATCTCTTCTGAGGACGAGGGACATAAAATTTATTGCAATTGAACTATGTTTATACGTTAAGGGAGGGAAAAATAGGAGGTGTTAGCTATGAATTCTTTTAGTTCTTCACATCATGGTGTTGATCACTTTGATTGGACTTATCAAAAAAAACTTGTTCAAACTTTGATTTGCTCTCTGATAACACAAATGATGTTGTTACTCATTAATGTTTCAGTGACAACTGAGCAAGGGTATGTGGCCATTTTGCATAGTTTATCATCATCTTATATGCTATCAATGAGCTTAATGTTAGGCTTTGCAGCAGGTTTATCTGTCATTCTTGCTGCATTGCCTTATGATCGAAAAGGGACTTTGTATTTTGTTGTAGTTATTGTAAATATTATTTTAGCAAAAGCATTACTTCCATAATCAGCTGTTTATATCACTTTCCCTGGATTTCTGGCTGTAAAATAAGAGGGAAAATAATTTTCCCTCTTATTGATTTAACCACTCATCACTGACAAAAAAAGTTACTCTTACTTTTCTATCAAGTGCCTGCTGGTCACTGATTGAACTATTCTGAGCCAGTTTATTGCCATGGGCGATACTATTTATGCGTTGATCATCAATGCCTGATTCAAGAAGCATTTGGTGAATGGCATTTACTCGGGACAGTGATAGTTGATAATTGCTATCATTCTTTCCGCGTATATCTGCAAAACCTTCTAGTTGGATATCAAGTTGAGGGTTAGCATTTAATGTATTAATCAGGTAGCCAATTTTATCAATTTCCTGCTGTGGTATATCATTTTTTCCCGTAAAAAAATGAATATCAACTGCTAGTTTATCTGTGGCGGGTAGTTGGAGGTATTCTGCGTCTTCTGGCACTGTAATTGTTTCATTTGGGTTGAGCAGGGTACGCAATGATTGAAGTTCTTGCTCTGCCTTTGAAAGTGCTTGAGCATTTTGTTCTGCTTGGTCTGCTAATGCCAGACGTTCACTGATAAAGTCACCAGCCGCTGCGCCTAAAACCACACCAAAAGGACCTGCAGCTAATCCACCTATAACCATTCCTGAACTGCTCATTAACAGTTTATCTTCAACTTCTGCGATAGGTTCGTCTGCATGAAGCGCAGAAACCGGTAAGTTAATTAATAGACAAAATGCTGAAGCAAGCAGTTGTTGTTTCATCACTGTAATCCTTGAATAAGCTTGAAAACGAATAATGTGTATTATTAAAAACTTACAAAGCGACATACCCAGGTAAAGAAAAAGGAATTGTTAAGATTAATTCTGACGAAATATGGCATTTGTAAAAACTGCAGAGGTTTGCCTAAGCTTGAATAAGTGAGAATAAAAGTTAAGTAGTACTTTTTCAGAAGAATCGCTATGGTTGCAGTGCATCCCAGATCAGGAGGCCAAGAGGCCTCCCTGACATTAACAGCGAACCAATCGATGAGTTGGCAGCAAAATATCATGCTATTTGGTTGTGTGGCGCTGTTTAGTTTAATGATGACAGTCGTGTTAGTTTTGTCGGGAGCCTGGTTAGTTGTTCCTTTTGTGGGATTTGAGTTAGCTGCGCTAGGAATAGGTCTTTATATTACCTCATTGCAGGCGAGTCGTTGGCAGCATATTCACTTTAATCGAGATACTATAGGCGTCGAGTCTGGGCGATATCGATTAGAGCATTCAGTACAAGTATCTCGAGCATGGGCACTTGTTACTGCAATACAACCTTCAAAGCCAGGAAGTACAGGTCAAGTTTGGCTATGCTGTCATGATCAGCAAGTCAGATTGGGCGCTTTCTTGAATCACGATGACCTTCAGCAGCTTATGCATCACTTAGAAGCTAAAGGGTTAATGATTCATATACAAGCAATGTAAAACATAGTGTTTCTGTTGAGAGGTATTCTTTAATAACCTGTAAGCTCTACATAACCTTTACCTTTGTGTGATCCCGATAGCATAACGGACCCTTCCCAGTAATATAGGGCCAGTCTCATTTCCTGATCATTAATCGTAGGCTTAACTTCCAGGTCTATTGCATAGCGAGAAATCTTAATTCGCCACAGACTAGGGTATCGACGACCTGTCTTGCTGCTTGTCCAGTGTTGTTGTGTGTTAATCGTTACATCAGATGTTTGTATGGGAAGACGTGTACCATTTTCATTAATCAGTGCAATATCAGCCCAGCGAATCCCTCCTTGTTTATTTCTTATCTGATAAAGCATGAGTTCATGGTTATTATCTAACTGTAAAGCAAACCAGTTCCAGCCAACTTGGCCTGTATCCAGTGAGCTGCTACTCCACTCATGATCAAACCACGCTTGCCCGTTAACAGGGAGGTTTTGGTTTTGCCAATACAGCGATCCCCATGCTTTTAATCTTGTATAGGAGTAATACATGGATGCATTGTCTGGGTTATTGCTTTTTTGGCTATACCCTAAAGAACCTTGCAAAGTAATAGGTTTGAGGGGGAATAGATGCAGGTTTATGCCTATCTGTTGCTTTTGATCACGAGCACTAATGCGAACGGGCCACCAACTATTGGGAGTCGGCTGAATTTTCCAGTCTAGTACATGTAAGAAGCTAGAATTATCGTTTAACCCGGCAAGACCTGGACCCTCACGACTAAAGCGCTGTGCCGCTCGGTGAATACTTGCTTGATGATGAGAGATAGCGAGATGTCCCATATAGATCTGGGGTCTTTGCCATGCGTTGTTTACTGCTGAGCTATTAATAGGTGGTAAAGCACGCTGACGAAAGAGGGTGAACTGAAAGCCAAGCGATAATGGTGTAGATGATATTTCAGCTGTACTGTTTGAATCTGGTGTCATGTGTCCTGTGAAATACCACCATTCAGAACGGTACTCAGGGTGAGTATAGTGGTCAGCTGGCCACTTAAGGGGAATGGGTGAGGTAACTTTTGGATAAAAAACACTCAAAGTATTTGAGCTTGTTTGCAGTAAATCCTGCACGCTAAATGTGGGGGCAGGATGACTTTGAGTAGACTCCTGCTGGCAGCCAGAAAGTAGCAAGCACACTGTCGTTAGTAATACAGTTGAAGCCAAACTATTGGGGACAAAAAGCTGTTTGATATTAGCGATTAGCTGCCTCACCTTCTACTCCCAGCCAGCCTGTCTTGCGGGTGTATGGAGTGTTTTCCAAGTAGGATAGAGACTTCCAAGTACAGCGGCTGCGAGGGACAAACCTAAAATTTGGCCAACTAATACAAGGTTGGGGGTGAGAGGAATGCTCCAGCCAAACGATCTAACATTAACCACTTCGGTGAGTAGCCATCCTTGAAGCAACGTAGCAGGAATTGCAAACAAACCCGTCACTATACCAAGGAAAATAGGTTGGCCAATTAATAAACCAGCTCTAAGCCAGCCATTGCAGCCTAGAGCATGCAGTAAGCGCATTTCAGGCAATCGGGCTAATTGAGTTGCCATTAACGCAGCCGTAATGGCACATAGGGCAATACCTAAAGCGATACCGTTAAGCACATCAGTGATTACAAATGTTTGTTTGAAAATATGTGTAGCGCGCTCAATGATCTGCTGTTGTTGGGTAATGACAAAGGTATGTTGTGGCCATTGTTTATTTATGGTTTGTATAAATGTGTCAACATTGGTATCTGCCGTTAGATATAGCGCAATTCCTTTTGTTTTGATTTCAGGAAAAAAACGCTGGTAGTCAAAAGGCTGCATCCACAGTTGGCCTTGTGGGCTGCCATAGTCATAAAAAACACCTGCAATTGTGAATGTTGCTGTATGTCCAGCCCAGTCCAGCTTGATTTCATCCCCCCATTTTAGCTGATGCCGTCTGGCAAGCGGCTCATTAATCAAAATATGGTTTTTCGTTATGACGTCATGCCAGATGAGCTGAGAAGGTCTCCTCAGAAATAGCATGCTGTCCTGAGTCTTTTGACTCCACTGACCACTTTGGATTTTAACCTGCTCGTTTCGCCAAAGTATTTGCTGACTCATATAGGTGCTCAGGCTAGCTATTTGTTTATTTGTAGCTAATTGTTCGTAAAGTACTTGGAGTCTTGTTGATGGCAGGCTGTGCTCAGCTAAGCGAATATATAAATCGGCGCTCACTCGTTGCTGCAGCCAATGTTGAAAAGCGCTATGAAAGCTTGAAACCATTAGATTAATACCGCCACTCGCAGAAATTGCAATTAAAAGCGCCATCAATGCATAAGCGGTATGGTGTAACTGCCGTTGGCTATCACGTAGTAGCATTTTGATAAAAATAGGCTGGTTGGAAGCTTTGGAGGGGCGATTAAATTTACTTATCACTGTAACTAATTGTGGAAGGCACAATGCAAACCCAAGCAACCCTGTCGCTGTGGCAATAAAACCACCCATAATGCCTGTTGGTAGCATAATCATACTCACAGTAACAACTAAGCATGTAGCAGCAAGGCGCTGCCAGTAAGGAAATAAGTGCTGATGAATATGAGCGAGCTGGTGGCTGGTGCGAACTAACTGAAGGGGGGGGCGTTTGGCAATATGGGTGATTGACCACCAGCTACAGCCAACAGCAATTAATACCGTAGAAGCCCAGCTTAATAAAAATTGAATAATTGAGTACTGAAGTTTAGTGTGAGCAAGGGCGTAGTAAAATTGGTTAATGGATTGGGTAATCATGATCAACAGAGGGTTTGCCAATAGCCATCCGAGTAAAAGGCCTGTTGCACTAGCAACACTTGCAATCAAGAAAACTTCACAAAGTAAATAAATTTGAATTGCTTTGCTGGGGATACCTAAGCTCCTCAACTGAGATATGAGCCGCTCTCTCTGCTGTAAGCTAAAGCGTAGTGCATTAAACATTAAAAATAGACCTATGATGAATGCAAGAAGGCTGAGTGCATGTAGGTTTAAATGAAAAGCATTAGCCAGGTTGTCCAGAGCCTGTCGTTCGTCATTGACAGGAACTAAAGCATAGGGTTTGGGAAGCCAGTCTTTTAGCAAATCTATTTGTTTATCATGAGTGAGCACCAGGTTGATGGCTGTGAGCTGGCCTTGCATGTTTAGTACTTGTTGCCCAATACCAATATCCATTAACAGAAGGTCAACGCCTAAAGTGCCTTGATTGTGTTGAGGCTGATTTGGACGTAAGTGAGTGACATTTAAGTGAAATGATGTGTTTTGATAACTAAATTGTTGTGATGATACTTGCTGACTAATTGATGGAATTGATTCAGATGAAAGAAGCAATGCATTGGGAGGCATGTCAGAAAAAATGAATTGCGTCAAAGGTATGTTGAGTGTCGTTAAAGATAGCCCTAGCGTTGATGATATTACATCATCAATGAGTAAGTCTGTGGCAAGGAGCTGATAGCTTTGATGCTTGGAACTATCCCACACAGTTGCTTGAAGTTGGGGTGTTGCGGGTACATTGAAGCGTTGTTTAAGCTCAACATAAAGTTGTTCATCAACCAATGGTTGTCCACGGATTTGATGTGTTGCTTTGCCTATAAACAGGTTGCTGGCACTGATGAAGTTTTGGTGTGCACTGTAACTTGCAAGATAAATAGCTACTACCACAGTGACGCTGGCTGTTAGCCCTGCCCACATTAATATGAGTTGCCATGGGTGTTGGTAAAAGTGACCCAGACTAATAGCTTTTAACAGTAAATAGTGACGACTCACGACAAAGTTTGCTCAGTAATTTTGCCTGAAGCCAGACGGCATACGCGATCAGTCTGGCTTGCTAGTTGTAGGTTATGAGTTGCGATAATGAGCGTTTGCTGCTCCTGATGAGCGATATTAAGTAACAGGGTAAAGACCTGATCGGCTGTTTCATTGTCTAAACTTCCCGTTGGCTCATCGGCTAACACTAAGCGTGGCTGGTGAATCAAGGCGCGACAAAGTGCTACACGCTGTTGTTCACCGCCTGATAAATCATCTGGATATCGGTCCAAGAGTTGCTCAATCTGTGTGCTGTTAACTAATAACTCAAAAAAAGCCTGATCGGTTGTTAACTGATTTAGCTGTAATGGAAGCAGGATATTCTCTCTGACAGAGAGAGTGGGTAGCAGGTTGAAAAACTGAAAGATAAAGCCAACTTGTTGCCGACGAAAACGAGTCCTATCAGCCTCAGACAGTTGATTTAAAACAGTTTGCTCTACAGTAACTCGTCCTGTATCAGGCAACTCAATACCCGCAATGATATTGAGTAAGGTGCTCTTGCCAGAACCACTTGCCCCTATCAGCGCAATGACTTCACCTTGATTCACACTGATGGATAAATCTTTGAGTAAAGGATGTTGCTGATGATGCTCTGCAAATGATTTGTTGATATGGGTGAGTGTGAGTAAGTGTGCAGACATGAGAATTAAGCTATTCCATTAACCTCAAGGTGTTAATCAAACTTACCGCGCATCATGTTGCATGATGTAGCTCAGGTGAAATCTCCATAGTTTTAAAGCGTAGCTTAAAAAAGGAGAGTTAATGCCATAGCACCACTATGAATTTATCGTTGCATTCGGTTGTGGTGACTGAATGCGTAGGCGCTATTTTTAGCTTAGATTTATGATTGTCTCTAAGTTTTTATATCACTCAAAGGTGATTAACCATTAGAGCTCTAATTGATTTGTTGGAAATACTGAGTTTTCAGTAAATTATTCATGCAAACTGTTTATTAGTATGTAAGGCTGGGAAGTTCAGCTAGTGGCTGGCTTTACAGTTTTTTATTCAAATTTACTATAAA